>NZ_JAIUHW010000039.1:0-1867 GCF_020165315.1 Mesorhizobium sp. BR115XR7A | reverse complement strand
GCGTGTCGGACGCTTTCGCAACATCTGGGCACGCCGGAGTTCAGGCCCCCGCTCCGCCAGTCTTGGCTGCCAGCCAACAGCAGATCCGGCCCTCGCCGGATGCGCTTGACCAAGGCAACCACCTGCCACCCCAGGGGGGCATCATCAACAACGAACATTCCACAGCGCTGTTCCCGCCGGCGAAGAGGCAGAGGGCCGTGGATAGGCCGCAAGCCGTCGCCATTCAGCAGCAGCCGAGCGAAATCGGCAATTCAGGCGGCCGCATGCCGATGCAGCCCCCCATGCGGCAATTGGGTGAATTGCCATTGCAAGGGGTACCGGTTCAAGGGACAGGGTCCGAACACATCGGAAGGCTGCATGCGGGAGCCGCGCCCTCAGCAAGGTCCGAGGCGCCCCCGGCTGCGATCGAGGACTTCATAAACGTTTCTATCGCCGTCCCCCAAGGCTTCTCCCATGGGACTCAACGCGTCCCAGACGCGATGCTCTCTTCCTTGGACCGCCCTGGCCCCTTGCCGGATGCTGGCCAAGCGCGGCAAGCGGTCTTTGAGCAGCACGTGGCCGAGCCGCGCCGAGCCGACCCCGTTGCGAGTGGCGCCCGTGCTTCCCGCTATCACCATCTGTCCGGCGAACACCGGGACCTTATTGATAGAGCGATCGCCCACTCCCAGGAAAAATATAACGAGACCACGGCCCGAAAATACACGTTTGCACTTCGCCGGTTGGCGAATGATCTCAGCGCTCGTGGCCAAGCGACCGATCTAAGAAATCACAAATCCCTGGTCGATCACGTCGGTGCTTTCTTTCCGAAAGACGTTGATATGAAGAGCGCGTTGAAGGCCCTGCGTGCCTATCATGAGCCGGGCTATTCAGCGACTGCTGGCGGCCCTGCTGCCAGCTATCCCCATCTGTCCGCCGAACACCGGGATGTTATTGATAAGGCGATTGACCGCGCTGCGGCTCAGCAAAACCAGAGCGCGGACACGCTGCGAATATACTCGAATGCGCTTCGCCGATTGGCGAATGATCTCGGCGCTCGTGGCCAAGCGACTGATCTAAAAAATCACCAATCCCTGGTCGATCACCTCGATACTTTCTTTCCGAATGACCAGAGCATTAAAACGGCGTTGAACGTCCTACGTGCGTATCATGATCCGGGCTACGCAGCGACTGGCTGGTGGCCAGCGGCGGTGCCTTCAAAGCCAGATGCGCGTATCTTGGAAAAATTAAGCAGTGACAGCGAGTTGGCCTTAAGCACCCGTGTCGTCTATGGTCGACTTCTTCGCAGATTTTCTGAGGAGCTTGAGAGTCGGGGCCAGACGATCTCTGGGCTGGATCACAAGTCGCGGACCGAACTCGCCGAGGCGTTGTTTCCAGGCAACAAGAAACTCCGCTTGGCGCTGCAGCGGGTTCACAATGCGGAGGTTCCCGAGGCCTTGCGGCCGCTGTTCGATAATCGAGCTCACAAGCCGCCAACCAATCCAGAGGAGCTTCTGCGACTGGAACAAGAGTTCCGCGAAGTGCTTCAGCAGCGGCAGGATGATCAAGCCACCTCGTCTTCTTTCAGCGCGCAGGTTCCCGAGGCGCTCCGGCCGCTGGTCGATGATCGAGCTCACCAGCCGCCAACCAATGCAGAGGAGCTTCTGCGACTGGAACAGGGGCTCCGCGAAGTGCTTGAGCAGCGGCAGGGTGATCAAGCCACCTCGCCTTCGCTCAACAACCCAGGGATGCGTGCTGGACCGGAGGACCCCAATAGAAGCGTGTCGGACGCTTTCGCAACATCTGGGCACGCCGGAGTTCAGGCCCCCGCTCCGCCAGTCTTGGCTGCCAGCCAACAGCAGATCCGGCCCTCGCCGGATGCGCTTGACCA
>NZ_JAIUHW010000038.1:0-1962 GCF_020165315.1 Mesorhizobium sp. BR115XR7A | reverse complement strand
GGTGGAAAGGGGGAGGGGATGTTGTCTACATGGCTCTGCTGTAGTGAGTGGGTTGCGCTCCGGCAGCGGTCCTGATCCCCCGCAGAAAAAAAGGATCTCAAGAAGATCCTTTGATCTTTTCTACGGGGTCTGACGCTCAGTGGAACGAAAACTCACGTTAAGGGATTTTGGTCATGAGATTATCAAAAAGGATCTTCACCTAGATCCTTTTAAATTAAAAATGAAGTTTTAAATCAATCTAAAGTATATATGAGTAAACTTGGTCTGACAGTTACCAATGCTTAATCAGTGAGGCACCTATCTCAGCGATCTGTCTATTTCGTTCATCCATAGTTGCCTGACTCCCCGTCGTGTAGATAACTACGATACGGGAGGGCTTACCATCTGGCCCCAGTGCTGCAATGATACCGCGAGACCCACGCTCACCGGCTCCAGATTTATCAGCAATAAACCAGCCAGCCGGAAGGGCCGAGCGCAGAAGTGGTCCTGCAACTTTATCCGCCTCCATCCAGTCTATTAATTGTTGCCGGGAAGCTAGAGTAAGTAGTTCGCCAGTTAATAGTTTGCGCAACGTTGTTGCCATTGCTACAGGCATCGTGGTGTCACGCTCGTCGTTTGGTATGGCTTCATTCAGCTCCGGTTCCCAACGATCAAGGCGAGTTACATGATCCCCCATGTTGTGCAAAAAAGCGGTTAGCTCCTTCGGTCCTCCGATCGTTGTCAGAAGTAAGTTGGCCGCAGTGTTATCACTCATGGTTATGGCAGCACTGCATAATTCTCTTACTGTCATGCCATCCGTAAGATGCTTTTCTGTGACTGGTGAGTACTCAACCAAGTCATTCTGAGAATAGTGTATGCGGCGACCGAGTTGCTCTTGCCCGGCGTCAACACGGGATAATACCGCGCCACATAGCAGAACTTTAAAAGTGCTCATCATTGGAAAACGTTCTTCGGGGCGAAAACTCTCAAGGATCTTACCGCTGTTGAGATCCAGTTCGATGTAACCCACTCGTGCACCCAACTGATCTTCAGCATCTTTTACTTTCACCAGCGTTTCTGGGTGAGCAAAAACAGGAAGGCAAAATGCCGCAAAAAAGGGAATAAGGGCGACACGGAAATGTTGAATACTCATACTCTTCCTTTTTCAATATTATTGAAGCATTTATCAGGGTTATTGTCTCATGAGCGGATACATATTTGAATGTATTTAGAAAAATAAACAAATAGGGGTTCCGCGCACATTTCCCCGAAAAGTGCCACCTGGGTCGATCGACGGATCTTTTCCGCTGCATAACCCTGCTTCGGGGTCATTATAGCGATTTTTTCGGTATATCCATCCTTTTTCGCACGATATACAGGATTTTGCCAAAGGGTTCGTGTAGACTTTCCTTGGTGTATCCAACGGCGTCAGCCGGGCAGGATAGGTGAAGTAGGCCCACCCGCGAGCGGGTGTTCCTTCTTCACTGTCCCTTATTCGCACCTGGCGGTGCTCAACGGGAATCCTGCTCTGCGAGGCTGGCCGATAAGCTCTAAGAAACCATTATTATCATGACATTAACCTATAAAAATAGGCGTATCACGAGGCCCTTTCGTCTTCAAGAATTAATTCCAATACGCAAACCGCCTCTCCCCGCGCGTTGGCCGATTCATTAATGCAGCTGGCACGACAGGTTTCCCGACTGGAAAGCGGGCAGTGAGCGCAACGCAATTAATGTGAGTTAGCTCACTCATTAGGCACCCCAGGCTTTACACTTTATGCTTCCGGCTCGTATGTTGTGTGGAATTGTGAGCGGATAACAATTTCACACAGGAAACAGCTATGACCATGATTACGCCAAGCTGGGCGCGTTAGCCCGCCTAATGAGCGGGCTTTTTTTTGGCGCGAAGCTTCACGCTGCCGCAAGCACTCAGGGCGCAAGGGCTGCTAAAGGAAGCGGAACACGTAGAAAGCCAGTCCGCAGA
>NZ_JAIUHW010000036.1:0-2151 GCF_020165315.1 Mesorhizobium sp. BR115XR7A | reverse complement strand
AGCAGTGCGTCGAGCACGACGAGAAGATTCAGATCAAGGCCTTTGAAGCGCATGGCTTTCACTTATCCATAGCGTGGATGCTCGCGATCTAAACAATCGATTTTACCAAACTTCCAGGGCGCTGCATAGATGACCGCACTTGGCATGCGCCCGACCACGCCACTGCTTCTGCAGCGTGTGCTGGGAAATGACTTGCAAGTAGCCGGTCATGTCGAACTCTCCGCCTTCTTCCAAAAGGCCCATGGGCGACAGGGGCTTTCAGGCGGTAGTAGCTGGGCCGGTGCAGGGCCGAAGGTTCGCGCAATCGGCTCTGATGTGCACGGCGTAGCAGCTCACTAGGACCTGCTGCGCCATTTCTTCACGGTTGGCGAGGTTGATTTCTTGGTAGGCAAACTCGGATCGTACAGGATGCACCCCGATCTTGAGAGACTCGGAATGAGCCATTCTATCCGCGTCATGCGTCCGGTGCTGCAGCAGCGTGGCATTCCATTCGCTTTTGGCATGGTTCGGCACCCGCTGCGAAACCATCTTGAGAGGTTCTGCAGAGACGGCCAGACGACCATAGTGCCGGGCGTTCGCATCGCCACACATGATCGCGACCGCCAATGCGCTCGAGGTTTGCGATCAGGCACTGGGATTTTGTCCGCTCGGTTGCAGCCAATCGGCCCTCCATACCACGCCGCGATCCGCGTGATTTTCGATCCTTTGCACCGCGCTCGCCGTGCCCAGAAACGGCAAGTAGCAACTGCAACAGATAGGCTGGAGTCTGATGCTTGATCACATAAGAGCCGGAGCGAAGGGACACGGCTCGTGCCCAGCAGGGACAAACAACCGAGACCTAAGCTTTGATTTCGCCAAAGGCATACTCATTACTTTGGTGATAATTGGGCACTTGTTACAGTATTTAATCTACCAGGGCACCGACGCTTTCTGGCTGTCGCCGTATTTCAAGTCGATCTACATGTTTCATATGCCTCTATTTATGGCGATAAGCGGATACCTTTCTTCTGGGGCAATTTTGCGAAAATCGTTCACCCAGGGTGTCGGTGAGCGGGCAATGCAGCTACTACTGCCAATGCTATTTTGGTGTACGTTGATTTGGACGTTAAAGTCCGCCGTTATTTTTCCAACGAAGAGTTTGACTGATACTCTGTTAGATTTGTCGACGGAAGTTATTGGAACTTACTGGTTCATATGGGCCGCATTTATTTCGTTCGTTCTGATTAGAGTTCTTACAACGTTCAACCGTCTATCGATGTGGATCATAAGCGCATCTGCAATTGCGGTCGCATTCGCACCCATCACGTTATCAATAACCCCGTTGTTAAAATACACTTACCCATTTTATTGTTTAGGGTTCCTGTTTGCCCAGCCGATCGGATGGCAGAATGGCGTCATCTGGCGTTACAAATCGATTTTTGTTGTCTTATTTTCGATAGCGGCTTTCATATGCTTCCTCGGGTGGGGCAAGGAGACTTATGCCTACAACAATCTCGTTTTAATTCATGATGAACAGTCAGCTAAACAAGTTTTTCTGATGTTCTCTGGATCTTTGGCGGCTTCTGCGGTAGCAATGCAGTCTATGTTCCAATGCTGGAGACTTGTCTATTCGACTAGAGTAGCTCGCTTTGTCGCGGTGCAGCTTGGTCAGAGCACGCTGCTGCTTTACCTGGTCCAGGGTGCCGTGTTTCGTCTCATGGATTTGATACAGTTTGGAGAAGTCTGGAATCTCGCGACCAGAATCGCCTTCGCAACTGTGCTTGGAGTGGCGATTGTCGTCATAGCGATGGCAATTCGCAGTATTGCGCGCAACCTCGGATATGTGTCGCGGATCGTTGTCGGAGCGCCGCCACGCCCAAGTCTGCTCAAATCTCAATCTGTAATCAATTAGCCACGTGAAAAATTCGCATCTGTAATCGACATGTTTCATAGCTCCGGACCTATCCGATCGACTGTTGTACCGGTCGGCCATTCGCTCATCGGCCGCGCCTCCACGCGCGCGGGCGGCAGGTCGGGACACAACACCTCTGAGTGGGACCGTAAACGAGCGCCCATAATGGTCACGATGACAAACAACCACGTTACGGACAGATGAGGCATGCGTTTCAAAGGCCTTGATCTGAACCTTCTCGTCGTGCTCGACGCACTGCT
>NZ_JAIUHW010000035.1:0-2328 GCF_020165315.1 Mesorhizobium sp. BR115XR7A | reverse complement strand
CCCCCCCCGGTCATGGCTTCCACCACGCGCTGGGGACTGCCCTGGCTCGCCATAGGTCGGCGTCCTTCACCTCAACGGAATGCGTGTCCAGTTCTTCCGTCGCTTGGTGCACTGTCTGGAGGTAGAGCGCTTCGCCGGCATAGGCATGCAGGATCACCGTCTTGCGGTCCTCAGCAAGGGTCACATCGATCTGGTCAAACTCTGTTGTTGGCTTCATGTCGCCGCTCCATCTTCTCTGCATCGCCGCGCTTGACTGCCAACCGCCACACCATCGGGGACTCGTTCGGTCGCACGCCCTTGCTCTCTATCTCGCCGTGCCAGAGTCCGCCTTGATGGCTCACGAAGTCTCCGGGCTGATATTGCTCGGTTTCTTTCCATGGGCCGCGATAGGGGATGCGTGGCTCTGCCTTTGGGCTTGAGGACGATGCCCAGAACTTGCGGCCATCATCGCCCTTTCGAAGTATCTCGAAGCGAGCATCGGCGTTCGCTCCTGATTGACAGATCGAGATCTCGGCGAGACCAATGCCGGAAAAGAAACGGACGCCATCAACGGTGGCGAGCGGCCTGCCAGTGTTCCGCTGGGGCGCAATTGATAGGCAGGAAACCGAGCCGTTCTTAATCAGGCTCTCAGCGTGCTTTGCTGCGAAATGGTCGTGAAGACAGGCGCGCATGTAGAGGCTGGTCGGGGAGCGCCTGAGATAAAACACGGAGCCGATCGATCCGCTTGTCGTGTGTTCAGAGATGAGTGGAATTGGCAATTCGGCTTCGATGCCTTTGCTATCGATCGCCTGACGATGACTGTCGATGATCGGGGTCGACGCTATGCCATGGATTTGAAGACCGTTACCTTCCGGCTCAATGGACTGCTCATAGGTATCGGGGCCGATTAGGCGCCAAAGGCTTCGGTTCGCTACCGCTGAACGCTCTATTTCCTCATACCCGCGCTGAAGCTGCAAGAAATACGGGTCCGATCGCTCGGAGACAAAGCGCCTCACGAACTTCGAGCCATCGGGCATGTATTCGATGCTATCTTCCATCGTGCTGGAGACCCTTCACCGAAGGCCCAAGGCGCGCGTCAAGTAAGGGGACGGTCCCTTTCTTCCCGCGTATGACGGCTTGGCAGCGGTCGCTTTCATGGGCGTGATGGTCGGCACGATTTGCCAAAACTTTCTCCAATGGTCGCCGTCTGGGCGAAGGCCTCTTACGAGGTCAAATTTCGCCTGGAGCACGACGCCCTTGAAGCGGCAACGCTCGCCTTCGCGGTAGGTGATCAGCTTGTTCCATTCAGCGCTCATCGCCGAGTTCCTCTCGTTGAAAACATTCGTTGAGGGTATCCGTCATCGTCTGGGCGAACCGCCGGCCGACCGGGGCATCGGTGATTGAGCTTGGAAGATTCACACCAGCTTCACGCGCCTGGCTGGCAAGCTCGCTACCGACATCCAACAATTCGAGAATTTCATCGAGGCGCCGGGTTATTGCGGAGCCGAAGCTCTCGATATCGGCCTGGAGTGCGGCGGCAGCTTCCTGCCGATAGATTGCCCGCAATCGGTCAAATTCGGCTCTTGCAGTGCGCTCGGCGTTCTGCGCGTCGGCTATCTCGACCGTAAGGCCATCCAATGCGGTATTGAGCGCATGTGTTGGAATTTTCGTTTTTGCGGGATTTTCGATACCAGATTCGATCGTCAAGGCCTCACGACGACCGACGAGAGCGCGGAGCTTGGCAGAGGCATCGCGCGATGTTTTCTCGGCGACCAAATATTCAGCGCTCGCCCGTGGCAACTGCAGCGCAGCCCTATGACGGTCGGCTTCGGTTGGAAGTATTTTGCTCATCAGGTTCATGTCCCGACTTTGACGCGCGAAACGCGATTGGGCGCGTCGCGATTGTCGCGTTTGCCAAAATATCCGCGCAGCAATGTCAGATTGGCCTGCCAGCGGCCCCCGACCTTCCGGCCAAAGCCGTTCCTGCAGAGTCTCCTGACGCTATCGACCGGAATGCTGAAGCGCTCGGCCGCCACTACAGTTTCCACCCAGACACTCGGGCTGACTGGCTCCTCTACCTCTGTCTCGATTGCAGCTATCAGTTCCATGACTTCCGCCAGCCTGGAACGGATGGCAGCGAGTTTGCGCGCGGTGTTGCTCATGGCAGCGACCCCGCAAAACTTTTTTCAGGGCGGATATGACAACGGAACTCCGCGAGCGGTCTTTGAAAGCGACGTGCTCTGAAGGTCCGATCCCCCCCTGAGGCCTCAACATTTGAATTGCAGACGTGTGCAAAAACCTCCGGGACCGGTCGGTGCTGGTGTGGCCAACTTGTCCACTCCACCCCCC
>NZ_JAIUHW010000034.1:0-2450 GCF_020165315.1 Mesorhizobium sp. BR115XR7A | reverse complement strand
GGATCTATCTCATCTGCGCAAGGCAGAACGTGAAGACGGCCGCCCTGGACCTCGCCCGCGAGCGCCAGGCGCACGAGGCCGGCGCGCGGACCCGCGCCACGGCCCACGAGCGGACGCCGCAGCAGGAGCGCCAGAAGGCCGCCAGAGAGGCCGAGCGCGGCCGTGAGGCTTGGACGCTAGGGCAGGGCATGAAAAAGCCCGTAGCGGGCTGCTACGGGCGTCTGACGCGGTGGAAAGGGGGAGGGGATGTTGTCTACATGGCTCTGCTGTAGTGAGTGGGTTGCGCTCCGGCAGCGGTCCTGATCAATCGTCACCCTTTCTCGGTCCTTCAACGTTCCTGACAACGAGCCTCCTTTTCGCCAATCCATCGACAATCACCGCGAGTCCCTGCTCGAACGCTGCGTCCGGACCGGCTTCGTCGAAGGCGTCTATCGCGGCCCGCAACAGCGGCGAGAGCGGAGCCTGTTCAACGGTGCCGCCGCGCTCGCCGGCATCGCTGTCGCCGGCCTGCTCCTCAAGCACGGCCCCAACAGTGAAGTAGCTGATTGTCATCAGCGCATTGACGGCGTCCCCGGCCGAAAAACCCGCCTCGCAGAGGAAGCGAAGCTGCGCGTCGGCCGTTTCCATCTGCGGTGCGCCCGGTCGCGTGCCGGCATGGATGCGCGCGCCATCGCGGTAGGCGAGCAGCGCCTGCCTGAAGCTGCGGGCATTCCCGATCAGAAATGAGCGCCAGTCGTCGTCGGCTCTCGGCACCGAATGCGTATGATTCTCCGCCAGCATGGCTTCGGCCAGTGCGTCGAGCAGCGCCCGCTTGTTCCTGAAGTGCCAGTAAAGCGCCGGCTGCTGAACCCCCAACCGTTCCGCCAGTTTGCGTGTCGTCAGACCGTCTACGCCGACCTCGTTCAACAGGTCCAGGGCGGCACGGATCACTGTATTCGGCTGCAACTTTGTCATGCTTGACACTTTATCACTGATAAACATAATATGTCCACCAACTTATCAGTGATAAAGAATCCGCGCGTTCAATCGGACCAGCGGAGGCTGGTCCGGAGGCCAGACGTGAAACCCAACATACCCCTGATCGTAATTCTGAGCACTGTCGCGCTCGACGCTGTCGGCATCGGCCTGATTATGCCGGTGCTGCCGGGCCTCCTGCGCGATCTGGTTCACTCGAACGACGTCACCGCCCACTATGGCATTCTGCTGGCGCTGTATGCGTTGGTGCAATTTGCCTGCGCACCTGTGCTGGGCGCGCTGTCGGATCGTTTCGGGCGGCGGCCAATCTTGCTCGTCTCGCTGGCCGGCGCCACTGTCGACTACGCCATCATGGCGACAGCGCCTTTCCTTTGGGTTCTCTATATCGGGCGGATCGTGGCCGGCATCACCGGGGCGACTGGGGCGGTAGCCGGCGCTTATATTGCCGATATCACTGATGGCGATGAGCGCGCGCGGCACTTCGGCTTCATGAGCGCCTGTTTCGGGTTCGGGATGGTCGCGGGACCTGTGCTCGGTGGGCTGATGGGCGGTTTCTCCCCCCACGCTCCGTTCTTCGCCGCGGCAGCCTTGAACGGCCTCAATTTCCTGACGGGCTGTTTCCTTTTGCCGGAGTCGCACAAAGGCGAACGCCGGCCGTTACGCCGGGAGGCTCTCAACCCGCTCGCTTCGTTCCGGTGGGCCCGGGGCATGACCGTCGTCGCCGCCCTGATGGCGGTCTTCTTCATCATGCAACTTGTCGGACAGGTGCCGGCCGCGCTTTGGGTCATTTTCGGCGAGGATCGCTTTCACTGGGACGCGACCACGATCGGCATTTCGCTTGCCGCATTTGGCATTCTGCATTCACTCGCCCAGGCAATGATCACCGGCCCTGTAGCCGCCCGGCTCGGCGAAAGGCGGGCACTCATGCTCGGAATGATTGCCGACGGCACAGGCTACATCCTGCTTGCCTTCGCGACACGGGGATGGATGGCGTTCCCGATCATGGTCCTGCTTGCTTCGGGTGGCATCGGAATGCCGGCGCTGCAAGCAATGTTGTCCAGGCAGGTGGATGAGGAACGTCAGGGGCAGCTGCAAGGCTCACTGGCGGCGCTCACCAGCCTGACCTCGATCGTCGGACCCCTCCTCTTCACGGCGATCTATGCGGCTTCTATAACAACGTGGAACGGGTGGGCATGGATTGCAGGCGCTGCCCTCTACTTGCTCTGCCTGCCGGCGCTGCGTCGCGGGCTTTGGAGCGGCGCAGGGCAACGAGCCGATCGCTGATCGTGGAAACGATAGGCCGGAATTGACGGATCTATCTCATCTGCGCAAGGCAGAACGTGAAGACGGCCGCCCTGGACCTCGCCCGCGAGCGCCAGGCGCACGAGGCCGGCGCGCGGACCCGCGCCACGGCCCACGAGCGGACGCCGCAGCAGGAGCGCCAGAAGGCCGCCAGAGAGGCCGAGCGCGGCCGT
>NZ_JAIUHW010000033.1:0-2714 GCF_020165315.1 Mesorhizobium sp. BR115XR7A | reverse complement strand
GACGGATCGATCCGGGGAATTAATTCCGGGGCAATCCCGCAAGGAGGGTGAATGAATCGGACGTTTGACCGGAAGGCATACAGGCAAGAACTGATCGACGCGGGGTTTTCCGCCGAGGATGCCGAAACCATCGCAAGCCGCACCGTCATGCGTGCGCCCCGCGAAACCTTCCAGTCCGTCGGCTCGATGGTCCAGCAAGCTACGGCCAAGATCGAGCGCGACAGCGTGCAACTGGCTCCCCCTGCCCTGCCCGCGCCATCGGCCGCCGTGGAGCGTTCGCGTCGTCTCGAACAGGAGGCGGCAGGTTTGGCGAAGTCGATGACCATCGACACGCGAGGAACTATGACGACCAAGAAGCGAAAAACCGCCGGCGAGGACCTGGCAAAACAGGTCAGCGAGGCCAAGCAGGCCGCGTTGCTGAAACACACGAAGCAGCAGATCAAGGAAATGCAGCTTTCCTTGTTCGATATTGCGCCGTGGCCGGACACGATGCGAGCGATGCCAAACGACACGGCCCGCTCTGCCCTGTTCACCACGCGCAACAAGAAAATCCCGCGCGAGGCGCTGCAAAACAAGGTCATTTTCCACGTCAACAAGGACGTGAAGATCACCTACACCGGCGTCGAGCTGCGGGCCGACGATGACGAACTGGTGTGGCAGCAGGTGTTGGAGTACGCGAAGCGCACCCCTATCGGCGAGCCGATCACCTTCACGTTCTACGAGCTTTGCCAGGACCTGGGCTGGTCGATCAATGGCCGGTATTACACGAAGGCCGAGGAATGCCTGTCGCGCCTACAGGCGACGGCGATGGGCTTCACGTCCGACCGCGTTGGGCACCTGGAATCGGTGTCGCTGCTGCACCGCTTCCGCGTCCTGGACCGTGGCAAGAAAACGTCCCGTTGCCAGGTCCTGATCGACGAGGAAATCGTCGTGCTGTTTGCTGGCGACCACTACACGAAATTCATATGGGAGAAGTACCGCAAGCTGTCGCCGACGGCCCGACGGATGTTCGACTATTTCAGCTCGCACCGGGAGCCGTACCCGCTCAAGCTGGAAACCTTCCGCCTCATGTGCGGATCGGATTCCACCCGCGTGAAGAAGTGGCGCGAGCAGGTCGGCGAAGCCTGCGAAGAGTTGCGAGGCAGCGGCCTGGTGGAACACGCCTGGGTCAATGATGACCTGGTGCATTGCAAACGCTAGGGCCTTGTGGGGTCAGTTCCGGCTGGGGGTTCAGCAGCCACCCCACCGCGGACTCTGACTACAACCGTGCGCAAGGCGCATTAGGGAGGATGTATGTATGTAATCGCCTGCGGCATCGTTGCCGGCTTGGCGGCTGCGGTGGCCCTGTTGGGCTTCACGCCGATGATGGAGGCGCTTGCCGCCGGCGAACGCCGCAAGGCACTCGCGCAATGGACGCGGACGATGTTCCTGGTGCTGCTGCCTGTCGTGCTGATGTGCGCGCCCATCGGGTCCAGCATTTACGACGCCGTGCAAGCGGACGCTGGCAAGCCCATCGCTTTCCACAACGGCCGGATCACGGTCGTCATGGCCCTGGTCGGCAGCTTGGCCGTTGTCCTGGTCGCGGCTGCGCGTGCGGTGGTCAACCGCAAGCATGCCAGCTTCTGGTTCGTCGGCTGGGTGATGGCGTCGGTTTTGGCCGGCGGCGTCGGCGCGATCGCCAGCGCGAAGCAACTGGCGTTCCTCGGCGAACATAGCGGCATGGTGGCCTTCGGCTTCTTCCGCGACCAGGTGAAGGACATGCACTGCGATGCGGACGTGATCCTGGCCCGGTGGGATGAAAAGGCGAACTCGCCGGTGGTCTACCGCTGCCCGAAGGCGTACCTGCTCAACAGGTTCGCATCCGCGCCCTTCGTGCCCTGGCCGGACTACACCGAGGGGGAAAGCGAGGATCTAGGTAGGGCGCTCGCAGCGGCCCTGCGGGACGCGAAAAGGTGAGAAAAGCCGGGCACTGCCCGGCTTTATTTTTGCTGCTGCGCGTTCCAGGCCGCCCACACTCGTTTGACCTGGCTCGGGCTGCATCCGACCAGCTTGGCCGTCTTGGCAATGCTCGATCCGCCGGAGCGAAGCGTGATGATGCGGTCGTGCATGCCGGCGTCACGTTTGCGGCCGGTGTAGCGGCCGGCGGCCTTCGCCAACTGGACACCCTGACGTTGACGCTCGCGCCGATCCTCGTAGTCGTCGCGGGCCATCTGCAAGGCGAGCTTCAAAAGCATGTCCTGGACGGATTCCAGAACGATTTTCGCCACTCCGTTCGCCTCGGCGGCCAGCTCCGACAGGTCCACCACGCCAGGCACGGCCAGCTTGGCCCCTTTGGCCCGGATCGACGCAACCAGGCGCTCGGCCTCGGCCAACGGCAAGCGGCTGATGCGGTCGATCTTCTCCGCAACGACGACTTCACCAGGTTGCAGGTCCGCGATCATGCGCAGCAGCTCGGGCCGGTCGGCGCGTGCGCCGGACGCCTTCTCGCGGTAGATGCCGGCGACGTAGTACCCGGCGGCCCGCGTGGCCGCTACAAGGCTCTCCTGGCGTTCAAGATTCTGCTCGTCCGTACTGGCGCGCAGGTAGATGCGGGCGACCTTCAACCTTCGTCCCTCCGGTTGTTGCTCTCGCGTCGCCATTTCCACGGCTCGACGGCGTGCGGATCGGACCAGAGGCCGACGCGCTTGCCTCGCGCCTCCTGTTCGAGCCGCAGC
>NZ_JAIUHW010000032.1:0-2796 GCF_020165315.1 Mesorhizobium sp. BR115XR7A | reverse complement strand
ATTTCCACGGCTCGACGGCGTGCGGATCGGACCAGAGGCCGACGCGCTTGCCTCGCGCCTCCTGTTCGAGCCGCAGCATTTCAGGGTCGGCCGCGCGGCCGTGGAAGCGATAGGCCCACGCCATGCCCTGGTGAACCATCGCGGCGTTGACGTTGCGCGGCTGCGGCGGCCGGCTGGCCAGCTCCATGTTGACCCACACGGTGCCCAGCGTGCGGCCGTAACGGTCGGTGTCCTTCTCGTCGACCAGGACGTGCCGGCGGAACACCATGCCGGCCAGCGCCTGGCGCGCACGTTCGCCGAAGGCTTGCCGCTTTTCCGGCGCGTCAATGTCCACCAGGCGCACGCGCACCGGCTGCTTGTCTACCAGCACGTCGATGGTGTCGCCGTCGATGATGCGCACGACCTCGCCGGCATGGGCCGAGCTGCGCGGCAGCGGCGCGCAGCATGGCGTAGCTTCGGCGCTTCATGCGTGGCCCCATTGCTGATGATCGGGGTACGCCAGGTGCAGCACTGCATCGAAATTGGCCTTGCAGTAGCCGTCCAGCGCCACCCGCGAGCCGAACGCCGGCGAAAGGTACTCGACCAGGCCGGGCCGGTCGCGGACCTCGCGCCCCAGGACGTGGATGCGCCGGCCGCGTGTGCCGTCGGGTCCAGGCACGAAGGCCAGCGCCTCGATGTTGAAGTCGATGGATAGAAGTTGTCGGTAGTGCTTGGCCGCCCTCATCGCGTCCCCCTTGGTCAAATTGGGTATACCCATTTGGGCCTAGTCTAGCCGGCATGGCGCATTACAGCAATACGCAATTTAAATGCGCCTAGCGCATTTTCCCGACCTTAATGCGCCTCGCGCTGTAGCCTCACGCCCACATATGTGCTAATGTGGTTACGTGTATTTTATGGAGGTTATCCAATGAGCCGCCTGACAATCGACATGACGGACCAGCAGCACCAGAGCCTGAAAGCCCTGGCCGCCTTGCAGGGCAAGACCATTAAGCAATACGCCCTCGAACGTCTGTTCCCCGGTGACGCTGATGCCGATCAGGCATGGCAGGAACTGAAAACCATGCTGGGGAACCGCATCAACGATGGGCTTGCCGGCAAGGTGTCCACCAAGAGCGTCGGCGAAATTCTTGATGAAGAACTCAGCGGGGATCGCGCTTGACGGCCTACATCCTCACGGCTGAGGCCGAAGCCGATCTACGCGGCATCATCCGCTACACGCGCCGGGAGTGGGGCGCGGCGCAGGTGCGCCGCTATATCGCTAAGCTGGAACAGGGCATAGCCAGGCTTGCCGCCGGCGAAGGCCCGTTTAAGGACATGAGCGAACTCTTTCCCGCGCTGCGGATGGCCCGCTGCGAACACCACTACGTTTTTTGCCTGCCGCGTGCGGGCGAACCCGCGTTGGTCGTGGCGATCCTGCATGAGCGCATGGACCTCATGACGCGACTTGCCGACAGGCTCAAGGGCTGATTTCAGCCGCTAAAAATCGCGCCACTCACAACGTCCTGATGGCGTACTTACCCAAAGAACAGCTAGGAGAATCATTTATGCTCAGCACACTTCCACAAGCTCATGCAACTTTCTTGAACCGCATCCGCGATGCGGTCGCTTCCGATGTTCGCTTCCGCGCTCTTCTGATCGGCGGCTCTTACGTTCACGGAGGACTCGATGAGCACTCCGATTTGGATTTCGACATCGTTGTTGAGGACAACTGCTACGCAGATGTCTTGTCTACACGCAAGGATTTTGCCGAGGCACTGCCCGGCTTCCTCAACGCGTTCACCGGCGAACATGTAGGAGAACCGCGCCTTCTGATCTGCCTATATGGTCCGCCACTGCTACACATCGGGGGATCAAGCCCGCCTAATGAGCGGGCTTTTTTTTGTTGGTACCTTAAGGGCCCCTACTTGTACAGCTCGTCCATGCCCAGGGTGATGCCGGCGGCGTTGACGTACTCGTGCAGGACCATGTGGTCGCGCTTCTCGTTCGGGTCCTTCGACAGGACGGTCTGGGTCGACAGGTAGTGGTTGTCCGGCAGCAGGACCGGGCCGTCGCCGATCGGGGTGTTCTGCTGGTAGTGGTCGGCCAGCTGGACCGAGCCGTCCTCGACGTTGTGGCGGACGGTGAAGTTGGCCTTGATGCCGTTCTTCTGCTTGTCGGCGGTGATGTAGACGTTGTGCGAGTTGAAGTTGTACTCCAGCTTGTGGCCCAGGATGTTGCCGTCCTCCTTGAAGTCGGTGCCCTTCAGCTCGATGCGGTTGACCAGGGTGTCGCCCTCGAACTTGACGACGGCGCGGGTCTTGTACTTGCCGTCGTCCTTGAACGAGATGGTGCGCTCCTGGACGTAGCCCTCCGGCATGGCCGACTTGAAGAAGTCGTGGCGCTTCATGTGGTCCGGGTAGCGCGAGAAGCACTGGACGCCGTAGGTCAGGGTGGTGACCAGGGTCGGCCACGGGACCGGCAGCTTGCCGGTGGTGCAGATGAACTTCAGGGTCAGCTTGCCGATGGTGGCGTCGCCCTCGCCCTCGCCGCGGACCGAGAACTTGTGGCCGTTGACGTCGCCGTCCAGCTCGACCAGGATCGGGACGACGCCGGTGAACAGCTCCTCGCCCTTCGACATATGTTTTTCCTCCTTATAAAGTTAATCACTGCAGGTTTAAACGGCCGGCCGTTAACGCGGGCCGCGGCGCGCCGGATCCTCTAGAATCCTGTCTCTTGATCAGATCTTGATCCCCTGCGCCATCAGATCCTTGGCGGCAAGAAAGCCATCCAGTTTACTTTGCAGGGCTTCCCAACCTT
>NZ_JAIUHW010000031.1:0-2835 GCF_020165315.1 Mesorhizobium sp. BR115XR7A | reverse complement strand
GTCGGTCCCAAGAACCGTCTCGTCGACGGTTAGCGTCGGCTCGGTGCCGGTCGTCGATATGCTCGGCCCGTCATCGTCAAAGTTGATGAAAGAGCCGACCTCCTCGGTATGGCCATTGGTGTTTTGCGCCGTGAAATGGAACTCGGTGATGTCACAGCCTTCGTTTGCATCGACCCCCGTAACCGTCAGCCGATCCATGGGATTGCTCGTGGTGATGTTGACGGTGGTGACGTTGTCGAGGCCGGTGATGGTTACGGTGCCTGTGCCCATGCCGCTGACGGTGACGTTGCCGCTTCCCGTGGCATAGGTGCCATTAGCGGTGATCGGCGACGCAAACCCGGATGTGCCGGTCAGCGTAAGGCTGGCGATGGGCGCGGGGGTGGTGGGGCTGCCGTCATAAAAGTTCAAGCCTTGCTCGTTGCCCGTGACATTGACGGTGCTGATTTTGATGTCCACCCGCAAACTCGGATTGGAAGGCGTGATCTGGTTGATCGTAAACCCGGCCTGCGTAATGTTCTCGAGGTGGCCGCCGTACTGTATCTGCGAAGCGGTACCCGCGGCCAAGGTGCCGCCAGTCACGAAATCGACCTGCAACGCCTCAGCCGGATTGATGCTCTGGTTGTTGACGCCGAAGCCTTGTGTACTGACGTTGGCGGTGGCATTGGCCGCCCCGAGGAAACCTGTCACCAAAATCTGCTTCGTAGCGTCGCTTCCCGAATCGATCACATAGAAATCATGATTGCCGGGAGCCGCGTTCTGGCCCGAGAAATTAACCACCGAGGTTCCGGCGACCGATGCGAACACCTTATCGGTTAGATCGATGCGGTCGTCCGGGTTGGTCGCGTCCGGATGGTGCAACGGCACATACTCGACTAAGTAAAGGTCCGCGTTTGTGGCGCTCGTGGAGTCCAGACCAAACGAGAAGGCGAGGGGGCCATTCGCAACGGGCGCGGCAGACGGATCAGAGGTGCCGATGACACCGATCACGACGTTCGCATGCGTTGCGTCCTGGAACAGCCATATATATTTTCCGTCGTCAGTCTGAAGGTTGCTGTTCACGCCAACCGTGGTGGAGAACGGCGTGCCGGAAGCGTTTTGCGTAAGAACGATCGAGTTGATGGTTTCTCCGGCGCTCGCCGTGGCCCGCACGAAGTTAGCCTGGAATGCGGTTTCGAGCGGAGAACCGAGAGTCTCGAGATATTGCAGCGTCGTGTTGGTGCTGTACGGCGCAACGGCCGGGTTGATATCATTGTCTTGGAGGCCGGTCGTTTCGTCGATGATGATGTCTTGGGCGAGGATGTCGAGTGCCATCGGAATTCTCCCTGGTTATTGCGGCAGGCGGAAATCGGCCCCAACGCCGGCAACCGGCCGCATGGGCGCGCATCCGCCGGTACGGCCGGCGCTACGCGTCCTCGTTAAAGAAAGTGGAGTGGTGGAATGGATCGGGGGTAGGGCGTCGAGGGCGTTCCAAGCCCTTCGCTCATGCCCCGGTCAGGCGTTCCCGCGCGGACGTGTCCTGCGCGCGTGGATCATCCGCAGCCGGCGGATGCTATCAGGCAATAAATAGGCCATGATGATGACCCCCCTCCCTTGGCACGCACGGATGTGCATGCCGTCCTCCTTTTATTAGCAATAGCTAAAAAGCTACTCCAATTTGTGGACAATTCAATATGCCTATTGCATTTTTGAAATTAATATGAATCTAAACCGATTCAAACGAGCATCGAACAGCCGTGAATCGCGGCAATTCTCGCCTGCCAAGTGTTTGAAATGCAAAGAGAATGCAGTAGATTACAGGCTTTGCACGCTGTTCGGTGATCAACACTGACCAGCCTCGGCAGAGAGCAACTAAAATCAAACATGCTGGAAGCAAAATTCGCTAACTGCACCTATGATGGATTGGACGGATCGGTATTGCCGGTTCTTCCGTCGCCAGTTGACGGCCTTCGGGCGAAGAGGCGAAGTCGACGTGGCCGACCCTCAGGTCGTCAATGAACTCCTATTCTCGCCCAACCTCTCCATCAATGAAACTGGCGCTCTCGATCCTGCTGCTTCTGTTGGTCGCGGGACGGTGACCGTCTCGACACCACGTCTCGTGCAGAGACCGGCAAGGTCGAGTTCGAGGTCCCCGGCATCCGCAGCGAGGGCGTCCAGGCGGTCGACATCGAAATGGCACGCGACGGCGCCACTGCCTATGTCGCGCTCGGTTCGGCCAACCGGGTGGCCGAAGTGGATGCCAAGACGCTGGCGGTGCGCCGCCTCTATCTCGTCGGCCAGCGGCCGTGGCACTTGGCGCTGTCCGATGACCAGAAGCGCCTGGTCAGCGCTAATGGCAATTCCCGCGACATCTCGTTCATCGATCTGGAGAATGAGGAGGTGGTGAAGTCGGTGCCGGTGGGACGCAGCCCCTGGGGAGTGGTGATCGGTCCATGAAGGCGCTGTCGCTCGAGGGCCGTTCAGTTCCGCGGTCGAACTGATACGCTTCACGCTCTATCTGCGCTTCGATCTCGTTTCCGCCCTTGTCGTTCTCGCCTGCCTCGTCGTGCTTTTCCTGGCGGCAGTGGTCGGCTGCGACCCCGGCCGCGGCCTGTGGTCCCGGCGCGGCGGCGAGGGCTGATCATTTCAGGGCGTAGAGGTAGGCAGCGATATCACGCGCCTGCTGCTCTGTGATCCCCGTCGATGGCATGGCCGTGTGCGGATTGATCTCCCTGGCCGCTCGTATCCAGCGGATCAGGTTCTCCGGATTGTTCGCCAGCACGCCGGCGATAAAGACCCGGTCGGCAAGGCTGGAATCGAGGCGCGGACCAACCTGGCCTTGTGCCCCCGGCACGCCGG
>NZ_JAIUHW010000030.1:0-2911 GCF_020165315.1 Mesorhizobium sp. BR115XR7A | reverse complement strand
TATTAGGAATGAGAACGATCAAGCCGATCGAACTATTAGTACCGGTAAGCTTCAAGCGTTGCCGCTCTTCCACACCCGGCCTATCAACGTGGTCGTCTTCCACGGTTCTCAGGGAATACTCGTTTTAAGGTGGGTTTCCCGCTTAGATGCCTTCAGCGGTTATCCCGTCCGGATATAGCTACCCTGCTATGCGGCTGGCGCCACAACAGGTCCACCAGAGATCCGTCCATCCCGGTCCTCTCGTACTAGGGACAGATCCTTTCAATATTCCTACACCCACGGCAGATAGGGACCGAACTGTCTCACGACGTTCTGAACCCAACTCACGTACCGCTTTAAATGGCGAACAGCCATACCCTTGGGACCTGCTCCAGCCCCAGGATGCGATGAGTCGACATCGAGGTGCCAAACAACCCCGTCGATATGGACTCTTGGGGGTCATCAGCCTGTTATCCCCGGCGTACCTTTTATCCGTTGAGCGATGGCCCTTCCACGCGGGACCACCGGATCACTATGACCGACTTTCGTCTCTGCTCGACTTGTCAGTCTCGCAGTCAGGCAGGCTTATGCCATTGCACTCAGCGAACGATTTCCGACCGTTCTGAGCCCACCATCGCGCGCCTCCGTTACTCTTTAGGAGGCGACCGCCCCAGTCAAACTACCCACCATACATTGTCCCGGACCCGGATAACGGGCCGCGGTTAGACATCCATAGTGATAAGGGTGGTATTTCAAGGGTGGCTCCACCTGAGCTGGCGCCCAGGTTTCAAAGCCTACCACCTATCCTACACATGCCACTACGAATGCCAATGTAAAGCTATAGTAAAGGTGCACGGGGTCTTTCCGTCTAACCGCAGGAACCCCGCATCTTCACGGGGAATTCAATTTCACTGAGTCTATGCTGGAGACAGCGGGGAAGTCGTTACGCCATTCGTGCAGGTCGGAACTTACCCGACAAGGAATTTCGCTACCTTAGGACCGTTATAGTTACGGCCGCCGTTTACTGGGGCTTCGATTCAGAGCTTGCACCCCTCCTCTTAACCTTCCAGCACCGGGCAGGCGTCAGACCCTATACGTCGTCTTGCGACTTCGCAGAGCCCTGTGTTTTTGATAAACAGTCGCTACCCCCTGGTCTGTGCCACCCTCCTCCACTTGCGTGGAAAAGGGTCACGCTTCTTCCGAAGTTACGCGTGCAATTTGCCGAGTTCCTTCAGCATAGTTCTCTCAAGCGCCTTGGTATACTCTACCAGACCACCAGTGTCGGTTTCGGGTACGGTTTATAAGGAGGAGCTATTTCCTGGAACCACGCAGCAGCCCGTTCAATCCGATAAGATTGGACTACCTCAATGATCCGTCACTACCTCCAAGCCCACGAATATTAACGTGGTTCCCATCGACTACGCGTTTCCGCCTCGTCTTAGGGGCCGGCTAACCCTGCTCAGATTAGCTTTAAGCAGGAACCCTTGGTCTTTCGGCGGGGGAGTCTCTCACTCCCCTTACGTTACTCATGTCAGCATTCGCACTTCTGATACCTCCACCACCCCTCACGGGTATGGCTTCGTCAGCTTACAGAACGCTCCGCTACCGCTTGGCCCTTGCGGACCAAACCCTAAGCTTCGGTGTATGGCTTTAGCCCCGTTACATTTTCGGCGCAAAGACCCTTATTTAGACCAGTGAGCTGTTACGCTTTCTTTAAATGATGGCTGCTTCTAAGCCAACATCCTGGTTGTTTTGGGATCCTCACATCCTTTCCCACTTAGCCATAACTTGGGGACCTTAGCTGTAGGTCAGGGTTGTTTCCCTTTTCACGACGGACGTTAGCACCCGCCGTGTGTCTGCCGACTAGTACTCCCAGGTATTCGGAGTTTGGTTAGGTTTGGTAATCCGGTGAGGACCCCTAGCCCATCCAGTGCTCTACCCCCTGGGGTATTCGGTCGACGCTCTACCTAAATAGATTTCGCGGAGAACCAGCTATTTCCGAGTTTGATTGGCCTTTCACCCCTAGCCACAAGTCATCCCGAACTATTGCAACAGTTATGGGTTCGGTCCTCCAGTAAGTGTTACCTTACCTTCAACCTGCTCATGGCTAGATCACTCGGTTTCGGGTCTAATGCGACGAACTGAACGCCCTGTTCAGACTCGCTTTCGCTGCGCCTACACCTAGCGGTTTAAGCTTGCTCGTCACACTAAGTCGCTGACCCATTATACAAAAGGTACGTGGTCACCCAGGACGAACCTTGGGCTTCCACTGTTTGTAGGCAACCGGTTTCAGGTACTCTTTCACTCCCCTTGTCGGGGTGCTTTTCACCTTTCCCTCACGGTACTAGTTCGCTATCGGTCATGCACGAGTACTTAGGCTTGGAGGGTGGTCCCCCCAATTTCAGACAGGATTTCACGTGTCCCGCCTTACTCGAGGACGATTGATTGCATTACGCGTACGGGGCTGTCACCCACTATGGCCCTACTTTCCAGAAGGTTCCGCTTGTCTCTCAATCGCCACTGGCCTGGTCCGGGTTCGCTCGCCACTACTTCCGGAGTCTCGGTTGATGTCCTTTCCTACGGGTACTTAGATGTTTCAGTTCCCCGCGTTCGCCACTTTATCCCTATGTATTCAGGATAAGTTACCTATATCTGATACTTGGAAACCACAGCAGCACCAGCGCAATCTCGAAGAGATTGTCGCTCATGCTACTCTGATTTTCCAAGCACCTTAGGTGGGTTTCCCCATTCGGAAATCTACGGATCAAAGGGTATTCGCACCTCCCCGTAGCTTATCGCAGCGTATCACGTCCTTCATCGCCTGTGCATGCCAAGGCATCCACCAATTGCCCTTAAGACACTTGATCGTTCTCATTGCCAATACCCATCGCGCAATCCGAAGGATTGTCGCTTCAGCCTCCCCCTTGCGGGA
>NZ_JAIUHW010000003.1:0-507937 GCF_020165315.1 Mesorhizobium sp. BR115XR7A | reverse complement strand
CGTGGGGGAGATGTCCGGCAGGACAGAGGGGGGCGCCGTAGGGCGCTACGTCGGTACGCCCAGGCAAAACGCGCAACTTGGCCCTGTGCCTTCACCGGCCATGCGCTACACTGCCGCCTCACCTCGGGAGCACCCCATGCCCAAGATCGACCTCGCATCCGTGCCCGTGCGCAAGGGCTCGGGCTACCCCGCATCCTTCGACGCCCCTTGCGCCGACCGTACGCGCCGGCGCCTCGGCGATGCCGGCGGGCTTACCGATTTCGGCGTCAATCTGATGACGCTGCCGCCCGGCGGCTGGTCGAGCCAGCGCTACTGGCACAGCCACGAGGACGAACTCGTCTATGTCTTGGAAGGCGAACTGGTGCTGGTGGAGGATGGCGGCGAGACGCTGCTCAAGGCCGGCGATAGTGCTGCCTTCGCCAAGAACAGCGGCAATGGCCACCACATGATCAATCGCTCGCCGGTCACGGCGCGCTACCTGGAAGTCGGCTCGCGCAATCCAGACGATGTCATCACCTGTTCCGACATCGACATGATGAGCCCGAGTTCGGACGGGCGTTTCCTGCACAAGGACGGCACGCCCTATGCGGGGCAGGGGTGAGGGCAATCGCATAGGGCGGCGCTAGCCCCCTCTCCGTCCGCTACGCGGCCACCTCTCCCCCATTTCATGGGGGCGAGGAGCGCCAGCCGCTGATGTCGCGATCCTTGAAAAGCCTGGGTTCCTCGCCCCCGCAAAGCGGGGGAGAGGTGGCCGCGTAGCGGACGGAGAGGGGAGCGCCCTATGCGATTAGCTTGGGCAGGAGTGACGCCTGGACCATATCCCGCCGCTGGCGTTCGCCCGGCAGCCCGCTAAGCTCCCTGCCACCCAGGGAGCACACCATGAAAAAAGAAGTCATCGAAGTGCCCGTCATGTCGGACAAGGTGCGGGCGCTCGGCCTGCCCTGTTCGACGGCGGTGCGGGCCAACGGCTTCGTGTTCATCTCGGCGACGCCGCCGGTGGACATCCGGCGAGATGGTGCGCGGCGACATCGAGGTCCAGACCGAGGCCTCGCTGAAGGCGCTGAAACACTGCCTGGAAGCGGCCGGCACCTCGCTGGAAAACGTCGTGATGGTGCGCATCTACGCCGTCAATTCCGGCTTCTACAACGCGATAAACAGGGTGTATGCCCGGTATTTCAGCGTGAACCCGCCGGCGCGGAGTTTCGTGCCGGTGGCTTCGTGGCCGATGGAGTTTGATATCGAGATTGAGTGTGTGGCGGTGGCGTGAGCGTTTTCTCCCACTCACGATTATGCCATTTGTTCTTTAAAATTTTAGATTCTGCAAAACCGTTAGATACTACTTTCTATCGCGCCTGACAGATTTGTTTATCTACTTAGTTGGTTGTTTTGAGTTAGTCGGAGGAATGGGTTCGGCGGTAGGCGCGTCTCTCTGGTCTATCTTCCCTTTTGCCTCTCGTAACTCGATCTCCAACGCCAATATCCGGTCTTGAGCCTGCCGGATATCACTTTGAATGCTTGTTTGCGCGGCAAGTGTGAAAGACTGGACTCCGGCGTATAGTGACCAAGCCGTCAATAAAAGCACTAATACGCCGATAGCCCCTCCAATAGTGTATATGTCTAATAGCGTCTTAGAAAGTTCCACATGTTTTTTTGCATCGCTAAGTACCGGACCTATAGAGCTTTGAGCTGGTCCATTGGATGTAGCTTCGTCGAGATAATTGTCGAGGGTCTTCCGTTTATTTTTCGAGGATGGGAAAGGCGGCTGAACGTGAACGGGTTTTTTAATCCAAGCGGGAAGAGGGTCTTGGCTTGGCGGGTTCTTCCAGCTTAGCTTGGTGAATTCGAAATAGACAAATCCTTCATCTGCCCTAATTGTATATTCACTATTTGTAAGATTGTGAAGAGGTATAGAAAGTCGCCCCTGAAATCCTGGGTCAACTAATGGGCCAGTTCCTACAAGGAATCCGCGATAAACATCGCGTATCATCAAGTTAAATCTTCCAGCAATATAGTTTGGCATACGAAATTCTGGTTTGAGGGTTAAGTAATAGAGAGAATTTGGTTTTATTGTTACCTCATCTTTTACCTCGTGGCCGTCGCTGTACTTACTCGGATCCTTGGAGAGATAAAATCTTTTCACCTTACCGTCGTCGTCACGGTATCGGACAGGTCCTTCAAGTGCGACGAGCAGCGAAGCTGGCTTTTTTAGGTCTTCGATGTCAAAGGGTTCTATCATTCCAGTTGTAATTGCGTAGCTGGCGATATGCCCCGAATGAAGCAGTGCAGCCGGGATATCTTCATAAGGATCGCGATCCGCAAGGATGGCATATCGATCCGCCGGATAGGGGAGCATTCCCGAAGAAAATTCTCTTATGGTCTTTTGAAAGATATCAAGGTCAACACGCACTAGCTAACCTCACAGTGTCAATTTCATTTGGGTTTCTTATGATCTTCGTCGCATCGAAACCTAGGTAGTCTACACGGCGACCAATGCTAAGTTCGACGCTCTCAACAAATTCTTTAGCCAGATGGCCAGGGTTTTTTTCAATGTAGTCTAAATGATTGAGAACTATGTGTGTCGGGTTGTTTACCTCTATAGCGCTACGCACGAGTGTTGCGTCAAATCGTCCAACTCTGCGTACACGATTTGTGGCGGAAGTGCGCTCTTCGAAGCCTTTTGGAAGCTTGGCCTCATCGGCAACTATTTGCCAGTTAATTTCGTCTCGTAGTGGCCCGGAGTTTCCACCCACCCGAATGGGAAATGTACGAATAACGAGTATTACCTGGTCTACATCAATTGGACTCAGGCCACTCTCAGATAAAAATGCAGATGCTGTAGTATCTCTACTCGTTGAGTAAGGGAAATAGGAGCTATGCCACAGGGACAGCCCAAACCCTTGGGTGCCTTCCACTACAACTCTTTTTCTCTCCTGCAGCATCCTCCTAAGAATGCTTGCTGTTGATTCGACGGAAAAACGTTTCAAGTAGGGGTGTTCGCCTGCCAGTTGATGGGCGGCCCGCCTTGCCAGTCGGTCGCGAAGGGCCGCGCCTGTTCCTGACGCGGTTGATCCTATCTGGCCGACTAGCCCCCCTTGTTCCTCATCTCTCTTATGGTCAGCTGTTATGACAGATGCGCGGGCGTCAATAACGAGTCTCTCAGGAGAAATGCTCAGTGCGCCTACTTCTCTTTCGAGTATTTCTGGGTCAATCAAGCTCCCTGGTGGGAGAACGATGAGCGCATTCGACCACAATGCAGACGCTGGTATCTGTCTAAGTATCCACTTTGTACCGTTATCCGCGATGCCGGTATGGCCGGAATTCGTGCCGCCAACTCTTACAACAGCCGAAGCACCTGTAGCGCGGGCAAACTCCAAGGCGACCTTGCCTTTGCCTTCGGAGCCAAATTGACCACCAACTACGACAGAAACGGGCACGATGTTCTCCTACGAGACGGGTCAGAATCGCTTTTGGCGTTTGCCCTTCAAGGTCCTTTGCCCTAGCGGATATCAAATGCAGGGATATTCAAGCCTAGTCGAATCAATAGCAACAAGTGCCCTAGGCAAAATACTCCTGCAGCGGCCTGACTTCCAGGTTCCCCGCCTTCAGCGCCGCGATCGCCTCGGCCACTGCAGCCGCCCCTGACAGCGTCGTGTAATACGGCACCTTCTGCATCAGCGTTGCCCGGCGCAGCGATTTGGAGTCCGACACCGCCTTCTGGCCGTCGGTCGTGTTGAAGACGATCTGCACCTGGCGGTTGCGGATGGCGTCCTCGATGTGGGGGCGGCCCTCCAGGACCTTGTTGATCTTCTGGGCGTCGACCCCGTTTTCGGCGAGGAAGCGTTGCGTGCCTGAGGTCGCCAGCACCTTGAAGCCGAGGCCGGCGAGGCGCTTGACCGCCGGCAGGATGCCTTTCTTGTCCTCGTCGCGGACCGAGACGAACAACGTGCCGGAGCGGGGCAGGTCGACGCCGGCGCCGAGCTGGCTCTTGGCGAAGGCCAGCGCGAAGTCGCGGTCGAGGCCCATGACCTCGCCCGTGGAGCGCATTTCCGGGCCAAGCAGGATGTCGACGCCGGGGAAGCGGGCGAAGGGGAAGACGGCTTCCTTGACCGCGATGTGGCCGGGGTTCCTGGGATCGGGCATGGCGCCGTAATGGGCGAAGGCGTCTTCCAGCGTCTCGCCGGCCATGATGCGGGCGGCGATTTTGGCGATCGGACGGCCGATGGTCTTGGCGACGAAGGGGACGGTGCGCGACGCGCGCGGGTTGACCTCCAGCACATAGACCGTGCCGTCCTTGATCGCGTATTGCACGTTCATCAGCCCGCCGACATTGAGCGCGCGGGCAAGAGCCGCCGTCTGGCGTTCCAGCTCGTCGACCAATTCGGAGGGCAGCGAGTGAACCGGCAGCGAGCAGGCACTGTCGCCCGAATGGATGCCGGCTTCCTCGATGTGTTCGAGAATGCCCGACACGAAGGTCGCCTTGCCGTCGCAGAGGCAGTCGACATCGACCTCAATGGCGCCGGAGAGGTAGGTGTCGAACAGCAGCGGGTTCTTGCCCAGCAGCGTGTTGATCTGGCCGGTCTTGTCGTTGGGGTATTTCTGCTTGATGTCCTCCGGCACCAGGCCGGGCACGGTGTCGAGCAAATAGGACTGCAGCATGCCCTCGTCATGGATGATCTGCATGGCGCGGCCGCCGAGCACATAGGAGGGGCGCACCACCAGCGGGAAGCCGAGCTCGCCGGCGACGAGGCGGGCCTGCTCGACCGAATAGGCGATGCCGTTCTTCGGCTGGCTGAGGTTGAGCTTGTGCAGCAGCTTCTGGAAGCGGTCGCGGTCCTCGGCCAGATCGATCATGTCGGGCGAGGTGCCGAGGATCGGAATGCCTGCCTTCTCCAGCGCGTCGGCCAGCTTCAGCGGCGTCTGGCCGCCGAACTGGACGATGACGCCGACCAGCTCGCCCGACGCCTGCTCGGCGCGCAGGATCTCCAGCACGTCCTCCGCCGTCAGCGGCTCGAAATAGAGCCGGTCCGAGGTGTCGTAGTCGGTCGACACGGTTTCGGGGTTGCAGTTGATCATGATTGCTTCATAGCCGGCGTCGCGCAGCGCGAACGCGGCGTGGCAGCAGCAATAGTCGAACTCGATGCCCTGGCCGATGCGGTTCGGGCCGCCGCCAAGGATGACGACCTTCTTGCGCGCCGAGACCTGCGCCTCATTGGCGAGCGCGCCGGCGAAGGGCACTTCATAGGTCGAGTACATGTAGGCGGTGGGCGAGGCGAACTCGGCGGCGCAGGTGTCGATGCGCTTGTAAACCGGATGAACGTCGAGCTTTTCACGAATCTTCTGAACGACTTCGGCGTCGGTCTTCGTCAGCGAGGCGAGGCGGGCGTCGGAGAAGCCCATCGCCTTCAGCATGCGCAGATTGACGGCGTCGCCTGGAATGCCGTGCTCGCGGATGCGGGCTTCCATGGCGACGATACCGGCGATCTGTTCGAGAAACCACGGGTCGATCTTGCACATGGCGTGCACGTCTTCCAGAGAGGTGCCCATGCGGATCGCCTGCGCCACCATGCGCAGCCGGTCGGGCGTCGGCGTGCCCAAGGCGGCGCGGATGGCGTTGCGGTCGTCGGCGCTGTTGGTAGCGCCAAGGCCGGGGATCTCGATCTCGTCGAGGCCGGTGAGGCCGGTCTCGAGACCGCGCAGCGCCTTCTGCAAAGACTCCTGGAAGGTGCGGCCGATGGCCATGACTTCGCCGACCGACTTCATGGCCGTGGTCAGCACCGGCTCGGCGCCGGGGAACTTTTCAAACGCAAAGCGCGGGATCTTGGTCACGACATAGTCGATGCTCGGCTCGAACGAGGCGGGCGTGGCGCCGCCGGTGATGTCGTTCTCCAGCTCGTCCAGCGTGTAGCCGACGGCAAGCTTGGCGGCGATCTTGGCGATCGGGAAGCCGGTCGCCTTGGAGGCGAGCGCGGACGAGCGCGAGACGCGCGGGTTCATCTCGATGACGACGAGACGGCCATCGGCCGGGTTGACGGCGAACTGCACGTTGGAGCCGCCGGTCTCGACGCCGATCTCGCGCAGCACCGCGATCGAGGCGTTGCGCATCATCTGGTATTCCTTGTCGGTCAAGGTCAGCGCCGGGGCGACGGTGATGCTGTCGCCCGTATGCACGCCCATCGGGTCGATGTTCTCGATCGAGCAGACGATGATGCAATTGTCCGCTCTGTCGCGGACGACCTCCATCTCATACTCCTTCCAGCCGAGCACGCTCTCCTCGATCAGCACTTCGGTGGTCGGCGAGGCGTCGAGGCCGGACTGGACGATGTCGTAGAATTCGGCCCTGTTGTAGGCGATGCCACCGCCGGTGCCGCCCATGGTGAAGGACGGGCGGATGATGGCCGGCAGACCGACATGGTCGAGCGCCTGGGCGGCGATCGCCATGCCGTGGCTGATATAGCGCTGCTTGCGGTCGCCTTCGCCGAGGTTCCAGCGGGTTTCCAGCGCGTCGAGTTCGGCGTCGAGATTGTCCGGCTTCTCGGCCTTCAGCGCGGCGCGCTCGGCCTCATGCGTCTTGCGGTCGGCGTTCTTGACGTCGGTGGCGTTGGCCAGCATCGACTTCGGCGTTTCCAACCCGATCGTCTTCATCGCCTCGCGAAACAGCGCGCGGTCCTCGGCCTTGTCGATGGCATGCGCGTCGGCGCCGATCATCTCGACATTGTAGCGCTCGAGCACCCCCATGCGGCGCAGCGACAAAGCGGTGTTGAGCGCGGTCTGGCCGCCCATGGTCGGCAGCAGCGCGTCGGGCCGCTCCTTGGCGATGATCTTGGCGACCACTTCTGGGGTGATCGGCTCGATATAGGTGGCGTCGGCCAGTTCCGGGTCGGTCATGATGGTGGCCGGGTTGGAATTGACCAGGATGACGCGAAAGCCCTCTTCCTTCAGCGCCTTGCAGGCCTGGGTGCCGGAATAGTCGAATTCGCAGGCTTGGCCGATGACGATGGGGCCGGCCCCGATGATCAGGATCGACTTGATGTCGGTGCGTCTGGGCATGTCTATGAATTCCGTTCGGCAGCGGGCTTGCACAAAAAACCGGGACGGGAAGACCCGGCCGGTTGTGCTCGCGATTCTGGTATCAGGCTAGGAGGGCCTTATAGGGAAGAGTTTTGCCCGATGTAACCCCGAAAATGCGGGTAGGCGTGCTAAGCAAACAAGCGCCTCATTCCCTCGCGCCGACCCCCTTGAGCGTGCCTAATCCCCCAGCACCACCGTGTCCGTGATCTCGAACCGCTCCGACACGCCGATGCGGATCATGTTGAGTTTGCCTTCCCGGGTGAAGCGGAAGTCGCTGCCGGCGTCCGAGCTTGCCGGCAGGCCGGCAGTGAAGGAGATGACGCGGCTGCCGCCATCGGGCCAGGTCACGGTCACGTCGGCCTTGTCCGTGCCCTTGTGCGTCACGCTCGCCGCGCAAGGCGCCATGGGCTGTCCAACGTAGCGGGCGCAGGGAATTCGCAGGGCGCCATCGACGGCCGCCGTGGCCCCGGTTGGCTCTTCGGCCGCGGGTCCGTTTTCAGCCGCAGCCAGCGCCAGGCCATAGGCATCCTGCATGGCGATCTCCGCCGCGGATTTCGGCGGGGCTTCGGGGCTGGCGGGTTGGTTCGCATCACCCAGCCGAGCGGTCAGGTCGGGTGCATCGGGCGTCGCGGCGGCGTCGGTGGCCATGGCGGGCGTATCCGCGGCCTCGTCGGGCACGGTCGCCGGATTGACGGGAATGAGGTAGCGCGCGGGAGCCCAGCCGGTGGCTTTGGGATTGTCAGACTCGATCTTGCACCAGGGATGACCGTCAATGTCGTTGCAGCCGAGGTTCCGTACGCTCGCACCGGCCGCCAGGCGGGCCTCGGTCTTGCCGATCGCCGACGGCTTGGCGCGCACATTGAGCAGGTCGTCGGGGGCGAGCCCGGTGACAACGGAGATAAAGGGACCTTCTTCCGCATGGGCCGGGACAACAGCCAGCCACGCCACCATCAGCAGCGGAACCGCAACCAGCGCATGCAAACCTGTTCGGAGCGTAACTGTGCGCCTCATCATCTGGCCGTGCGCCGATACTCGAAATTCCATGCCGCGGCCATCTTGCCGCATGTCCGGCCGGTTTTATAAGGGACGACGCGCCGCCATGTAAGCCGGAAATTGAGGTAATCATGACGGCGGACCGGCCCGCCGCCTCGTGGTGTACTCGACGGCGATCGTCTCGAAGCGATCCGGCTGGCCGGCGCCGCCCAAGGTGATGATGCCGTCGCGGGCTAAGCGCATTTTCGAGGGGGCTCCACAGGCTGGCGAAGGACTGGTCGAAAGGGCGACCCTGACAGGGACATGAGTTCCTCCCGCTTCGCGAGGGAAAGGAAATGCGTCAGGCCGACACTTCGATGTCGTGGCCGCCGACGGCCGGCAGGGCGGCGTCGCCCGCGGCCGCGGCGATGACGCTGTCGAGCAGGCCGGGGAAGCGGGCGTCGAGATCGGCGCGGCGCAGCGTGATCATGCGGTTGGTGCCGACCACTTCGGCGCGGGTGACACCGGCCTCACGCAGCTTGGCGAGGTGGTAGCTCAGATTGGTCTTGGAGCCGAGATCGAGGAAGCGGCTGCAGTTCAGCGGCACGCCTTCCTTGCTGGCGAGATAGCGCACGATCGCAAGCCGCGTCGGGTCGCCGAGCACGCCGAGCACAATGGGCAGGCTGATCTGGTCCGTATTGGGGTGTGGCAAGGTCATGGCTGGAACCTAAGCACAGTTCGGGCCGATTTCAACGCGTCGATCCTGCCCGGTCCATACACACTGTTTCTCCACTTCATGGCCGTCCTGACACAGGGCTGTCAGCATGGTTATGCTATTTTTGCCTGGCTTCATTGACATGATGCTCTTTTATGTCCAATTGTTCAATAACTTTTGAACTAAGGACGCTTTCCCATGGACAAGAGAATTTTCTGGCTTGCGCTCGGATCGTTTGCGATCTCGACCGAAGGCTTCGTCATCTCCAGCCTCCTGCCCGATATCGCCAGGGATGCCGACATCTCGGTGCCGCTCGCCGGCTCGCTGATCACCGCTTTCGCGCTCGCCTATGCCGTGGGCACGCCGATCCTGGCGACGCTGACCGGCGAATGGGACCGGCGCCGCGTGATCCTGTGGACGCTGGTGTTCTTCGTCGTCGGCAATGTCGTCGCCGCCTTGAGCTCATCCTTCGAAGTGCTGCTCGTCGCACGCATCATCATGGCGCTGTCGTCGGGCCTGTTCGCGGCGACCGCGCAAGGCACGGCGGTGGCGCTGGTGGATGACCATCACCGCGCCCGTGCCATCGCCGTCGTCGTCGGCGGCACCACGGTGGCCGTCGCTGTCGGTGCACCGCTTGGCGCGCTCGTCGCGGCCATCGCCGGCTGGCGTGGCACCTTCTATGCCATTGCCGGCCTTGGCGCGCTGTCCGGCGCCATCCTGTGGTACCGCCTGCCGCGCGGCATCATCGGGACCAGGCTGCCGCTGAAGCGCCGGCTGGCGGCCGCCATGCGTCCCGGCGTGATGCCGATCCTGGTGACGACATTGCTGGCGCTGGTCGGTGCCTTCACCGTCTTTGCCTATGTCGCGCCGCTTGCCATCGAGGGCGGCGGGCTGAGCGAGATCGCGCTGCCCGGCATGCTGCTCGCCTTCGGCGTCGGCGCCGTCATCGGCAACATTGCCGGCGGCCAAGCGGCCGACCGTTTCGGCGCCACGCGCACCGTCGGCTGGTCGCTGGCGTTGAGTGCCGCCATGCTGATCATGCTGTCGGTCATCCCGACCTTCCTACCGCAGCACATTGCCGGACCGGCGCTGATGGCGATGATGGTGCCGTGGGGCATCGTCGGCTGGGCGTTCCCGCCGGCGCAGGCCAGCCGCATCATCAAGTTGGCGCCGGACGCCGCCCCGATCGTGCTGTCGCTCAATGGTTCGGCGCTCTATCTCGGCGTGGCGGTGGGCGCGGTGGTCGGTGGTGGCGTGCTGCGCTACGGCGCGCCCGCCGATCTCGGTCTGGTCGCGGCGGTGTTTCCGATCGTCGGGCTCGGCATTGTGCTGGCGGGGCGGGTGTTTGCCCGGGCCGTCACCATGCCGGCGGAATAAGGCCGGCTCCGAGGCTTGCATCCTTGTTTTTTCGCGGCCGCTTCTTCAGCTGGAAGGAGTGGCCGCGGGCAATTTCAGCTTCAACGCAGCCACTTCATCGAGTGTGGCCCGCAGTTTCGCGGCCTGCTCCGCGCCGATCATGGCCTCGAACTGCCGCTGGGCGACGCTCCATAGCTTGATCGCCTCGTCGAGCTTGGCCTGTCCTGATGACGTCAGCCGTACGCGCTTGACGCGGCGATCGTCCTTGTCGGGGAAGGTTTCGACATAGCCGTCGCGGACCAGGGGCTTCAGCGTGTGGCCGAGCGCCGACAGATCCATGATCAGCGCCTCGGCAATGGCTCCCATCGCCGGCTCGCTGCCGACACTGATCTGGAACAGCAGGCCGAACTGCGTGCCCTTCAGGCCGGAAGGCGCCAGCGCGTCGTCGTAGAACCGGCCGAGCCTGCGTGCGGTGCGCCGCAAGGTGGCATTGTTGCAACGGCTAAATCCGTCAGCTTCACTCATGGTCGCTCCTTGTGGAGCATCTCCGGCGAAACGCATCGCCTCCAATGCTCTCTCTTGTCACGCAATTCCGGACGCAAAACCGCTGGGCACTTGCTGGAATTGTCTGGCAGGTGCGCCAGCCTGCCGCAGAAATAGTTTTCGCCGCCGCCGTTGACAAGATGGTGGCATATACCTATTTCGCGGAAAGTGGCATATACCACTAATTCGGATAGCAGCCTTGCCGGCCGATATTTATCCACCGGGGCCGAGCCAGCGAACACAAGGAACGTGACAATGAGCAAGAATGACAACAAGGGCACGGCGGTCGTCACCGGCGCTTCATCGGGGATCGGCGCCGTCTATGCGGATCGACTGGCGGGGCAGGGCTACGACCTGGTGCTGGTGGCGCGCCGTGCCGACCGGCTGCAGGCGCTGGCCGGGAAGTTGCGCCATGACCACGGCCGCAACGTGAGCGTGATCAGCGCCGATCTGTCCGACGACGGCGATGTGCGCCGTGTCGAGCAGTCGATATCAGCCGACGAAACCGTGACGCTGCTGGTCAACAATGCCGGCCTTGGCGGTCAGGCAGTGGTGGCAACCGCCGATGCCGACGCGGCCGAGCGCATGATCAAGGTCAATGTCGTGGCTCTGACCCGGCTGACGCGTGCCGTGCTGCCTGGGCTCCTGGCGCGCAACCGGGGCGGGATCGTCAACATCGCCTCGGTCCTGGCCTTCGACACCTCGTTCGGCGGCATCTACAGCGGCACCAAGGCCTATGTCGTCAACTTCACCGAAGCCCTGCATCGCGAGGTCGCGGGCACCGGAGTGACGGTGCAGGTGGTGCTGCCGGGCGCGACCCGGACCGATTTCTGGGAGCTTTCCGGCGGTGATATCGACCAGCTGCCGAAGGAGATCGTCATGACCGCCGACGATATGGTCGACGCTGCCCTTGTCGGCCTGGCCAGGGGCGAGGCCGTCACCGTGCCGGCGCTTGCCGACACGGGAAAGCTGGACACATTCCTAGGCGCCCGCCAGGCCTTCTATGGCAGCCTGCACGCCGACAAGCCGGCCCCGCGCTACGCGGCTTAGGCTGACGTGGCGGCCGGCCGTCAGGCCGTCCGCCACATCGGGATGATCGAGGCGGCGAGCACCAGCGCCAGCACGATGTTGAGCGCGCGCCATTGCCACTCGGTTTTGAGCAGCCTGGCCAGCACCATGCCGGCGATGCACCAGACGGACAGCGAGATGGCAGCGGTGAGGCCAAAGGTCGAGCCGAGCAGCAGTGCGAGTTGTCCGGGTCCGTCGGCGAGGGCGGCGAACGAAGCCGCCGCGCCCAGCCCCATCGCCCAGCCCTTGGGATTCATCCACTGGATGCCGGCGCCGCCCAGGAAACTGTTGGGTTTGGCCATGGCGACATCGAGATTGGGCGGGCCGGCGCGGCCGATCTTGATTGCCAGCCAGACGAGGTAGAGCGAGCCCGCGATCTTCATGGCAAGCTGCAGCGACGGCATGGCAAGCAGCAGCCCGGCGAGCCCGGCGGCGGCCGCCCCTGTCACGGTCGCGAGACCGGCGGCACTGCCGACCATCAAGGGAACCGAGCGGCGAAAGCCGAACTGCGCACCCGAAGCGGTCGACAATGTCGTGGCGATGCCCGGCGTGGCGGTAGCCACGAAGGCAAACAGGATGAGCGGCAGGATCGGCTGGAGCATGGAGCGTCCTTTGTCGGAGGCTTCATGGTAGACTGAGATTGACATCAGTAAATGCAATGTTTGCGATGATCATCATTAGCACTTATAATACCGGTCATGATCCGCAATCTCGATACCAGTCTCATGCGCACCTTCGTCACCGTCGCCGACAAGGCCAGCATGACGGCGGCGGCCAACGCACTGCATATGACGCAGGGCGCGGTCAGCCAGCAGGTCAAGCGGCTGGAAGAAACGCTCGGCTGCGGGCTGTTCGAGCGCGACCGGCGCGGTCTGCGGCTGACCCATTCCGGCGAGCGACTGTTCGACAAGGCAAGGCGCCTGCTCAGCCTCAATGACGAGATCTGGACCGAGATGGTGGGGAGCGCTGTCGCCGGACAGGTGCGTCTCGGCGTTCCCTACGACCTTGTCGGCACTTTGCTGGCCCCCATCCTGAAGGCCTATGCCGAGGCCTATCCGCAGGTCGAGATATCGCTGGTCTGCGCGTCCTCGCCGGAACTGGCGGCGGCGCTCGCGGCCGGAACCATCGACCTTGCGGTAATCGAGGAGCCGGTAGGCCCGACCTCGGGCGAATGCCTGGCAATCGACCGGCTGGTCTGGGTCGGCGCAAGGGGTGGGGTGGCTCGCGCCAAGCGGCCATTGCCCGTCTCGATCGTTGCCGACACCTGCGCCTTCCGGCCGGTGGTGCTGGCGGCACTCAACGAGCATGGGCTGGAATGGCGCAGCGTGTTCGAGAACGGCAACATCGACGCGACGACCGCGACGGTGCGTTCCGACCTCGCCGTCACCACATGGCTCGCTGCCACCGTGCCAGCCGATCTCGACATATTGCCGTTCGACACCGGCCTGCCGCCGCTGCCGAATTTTGCCATCAACCTGCACCTGCCGAGGCATGGCGTCAGCACGGCGGCGCAGGAATTCGCACGCCATATACGCGATGGGCTGGCGCGGCGATCGCAGGCTGCTTGATGCCCGAATTTACTTCCAGTTCTTGCGCCGCTCGAGTTCGGCCGGGGATGGCTCGCCCGTGACAAAGGAGCCGACCTTGATTTCGCCCGCGCGCTCATAGGTCGCGATGATGACGCCGGTGGTCGAAGTCTGCGATTTGACAAGCTTGAAAGCGGCCGGCATCGCTGCATCGCCGAACAGCCGCTTGCCCTTGCCCAGCAACAGCGGGAAGATCATCAGCCGGATCTCGTGGATCAGCCCGTTGGCGAGCAAGGTCTGAATGAGGTTCCCAGATCCCTGGATGAGCAGGTCAGGTCCATCTTCCTGCTTGAGGCGACGCAAAGCCGTGATGATATTGGGCCCAAGCGCGTGCGTGTTCTGCCAGGTCAAAGTATCCGGCCGATGCGTCGCCACATACTTGGTCGCGGGGTTGAAGGCATCCGCGATCGGATCTTTCTGGTAGGGCCAGTACGCGGCGAAGATGTCGTAGGTTCTGCGGCCGAGCAGCAGGGCGAAGGGTTTGGAGAACAATTCCTCCATTGCCGCGCCTCCCACCTCATCAAAGTAGTGGAATGTCCAGCCGCCGAATTCGAAGCCGCCGACCGGATCCTCTTCCGGCCCGCCCGGCGCCTGCATGACGCCATCGAGGCTGACGAAGGTCGCGGCGATGATCTTTCTCATTGTGCTCTCCCTTGCTTGCGGCCACGCCATCGCGGCCGGACTTCAACCCAAGGACGGAGCAACCGCGCCCATCCCGACAAAGGCCGCGAGATTTGGTCCGCCCTCGATAGGTCAGCCCCGGACGCTCACGGCTTTCGACGAGAACCAGACATGCTCGAAGATCGCCGTGGCGGTGCGGTCCGGCTGCCTGTCCTCGACCAGCCAGATCGAGCGGCTGCGCGTGGCCTGCTCGCGTGTCGGGATCTTCGCCGCAAAATCCGCGAGCGAGGCGCCGAAGCATGGGATGAACCAGGCACGCATGAACGGATCGCAGGCAAAGCCCTTTTCGGTGCGGGTCACCAGCATCGCCAGCGGGACGCGCTCGGCGGGACGCCAGGGGAAGATCATGCGGCCGCCGGGGCGCAACGCTTTCAGCCATCCGGCGGGAGGGGCGACGACACCGGCATTGACATAGATGATGTCGGACGGCGGCAGCGGCGACGTCACGGCATCGCCATGGACAATGGTCGCATTGCCGTAGGTTTCGAGATTCTTGCGCGCCAGCCCGGCCAGGTTTTCGTCGATCTCAAAGGCGGTGACGGTGCCGCTTGGCGAAACCAGTTTGGCCAGCAAAGCTGTGTAGTAACCGCTGCCGGCGCCGATATGCGTGATGGCCTCACCAGGCTTTGGCGCGAGTTTTCCGATCCACATGGCGTGCAGGAAGGGCTCGCCATTGTTGATGCCCTTGTCGGTATCGAGCGCCACCAGAACGTTCTGGCAGATGTGGGCCGGATCGGCGCTTGGCGTGGTGACCGTGCCGTTGCCGGTGATGACCGTCCATGGGCCGGGGCCGAGGAAGGCCTCGCGCGGTACGCTGGCGAACACCTCTTCCAGGCGCGGGTCCGATGAGGCGGCGTTGACCGCCATCAGCCGCGCGTAGAATGTCCTGATGTCTTCGAGGTCGCTCATGGCATCGGGAAGATAGCGCGATCCGGCGGTTTGTCCCGTGATTAAACGGAACTTCAGCCAACCCCGAACATGGTGTCGTAGAGCAGCTTGAAATTGAGCACCAGGATGATTGCCGCGACCACCCAGGCCAGTGCGGCGACGCCGCGCGGGATGGCGAGATTGCCCATCTTCTTCTTGTCGGACACGAACTGCACCAGCGGGACGACCGCGAAAGGCAGCTGCATGGACAACACCACCTGGCTGAAGACCAGCAGCTGGCCGGTGCCCTTCTCGCCATAGAGAGCGGTGACGACCACCACCGGGATGATGGCGAGGCCGCGCGTCAGCAGGCGCCGCGCCCAGTTGGGGATGCGCAGGCGCAGAAAACCTTCCATGATGATCTGGCCGGCGAGCGTCGCCGTCACCGTCGAATTCAGGCCCGACGCCAGCAGTGCCACGGCAAACAGGATCGAGGCGATGCCGAGGCCAAGCAGCGGCGACAGCAGCTTGAAAGCCTGGTCGATCTCGGCGACATCCTGGTGGCCGGTTTCGTGGAAGGCGACGGCCGCGACGATCAGGATGGCGGCGTTGACGAACAGCGCCAGCATCAAAGCGATGGTGGAGTCCGTCGTCGCCCATTTGATGGCATCGCGTTTTCCGGCCTCCGTGCGCTCATAGGCGCGGGTCTGCACGATCGAGGAATGCAGGTAGAGATTGTGCGGCATCACCGTTGCGCCGATGATGCCGATGGCGATGTAGAGCATCGCCGGATTGGTGACGATTTCGGAGGACGGCACGAACATTGAATGCAGGATCGTGCCGGCCGGCGGGGCGGCAACGAAGATCTGGATGGCAAAGCAGCTGAAGATGATGACCAAAAGCGCGACGACGAAGGCTTCGAGATAGCGGAACCCCTTGTTCATCAGGAGCAGAACCAGGAAAGCGTCGAGCGCGGTGAGCATGGCGCCGCCGATCAGCGGGATGCCGAACAAAAGCTGCAGCGCGATCGCGGTGCCGATCACCTCGGCGAGGTCGCAGGCGATGATGGCGAGTTCGCAGGCGATCCACAGCACGAGATTGACGGGGCGCGGATAGTAGGCGCGGCAGGCCTGGGCGAGGTCGCGGCCGGTGGCGATGCCAAGGCGCGCGGCCAGCGCCTGCAGCAGGATCGCCATCAGGTTGGACAGCATGATGATGAACAAAAGCGTGTAGCCGAACTGCGCGCCGCCGGCGAGGTCGGTCGCCCAGTTGCCCGGGTCCATGTAGCCGACCGAGACCATGTAGCCGGGACCCATGAAGGCGAACAAGCGGCGGAACCAGACGCCTGATGTCGGCACCGCGATGGAGGAGTTGACCTCGCGCAGGCTGGGCTGATCGTCTTCATCCCGTCTGGCGAACCGCCATGCGGACCGGGAGGTTGTGACGTCTGCTTCTGACATGAAAAGGCTTTCCGCGACTTCCGGAGGATGCCCTCAAGGTATGCCATGGCTCAACATTATGCAATAGGCTATATTTCATTGTCGGTGCTTTTTAGCATGTCGCGCTGTGCGTGCGAGGATGACGCCCCCGGAGACGCCGGTTGCGCCTCTCTCGGAATGCAAATAAACGGCCTGAAGAATCAGAGCCCGTGCTATAAAAGCAGGGACGGCAAACTCCCGAGGAGGAGCGCGCATTGGCGCTGAAGAACAGACCGGTCCCGCGTGAGCCGTTGCTCGATGCCGATGTCCATTCGGAAGGGTTCCGGCAGACGCGCGAAGCGCGCCGCAGCGCGCTGGTCGAGGATTATGTCGAACTGATCGCCGACCTGATCGAGGACGGCAACGAGGCGCGCCAGGTCGACATCGCCGCGCGTCTTGGCGTCGCCCAGCCGACGGTGGCCAAGATGCTGACGCGGCTATGCGCCGACGGGCTGGTGTCGCGAAAGCCCTATCGCGGCGTGTTCCTGACCGCTGCCGGCCGCAAGGTCGCAGAGGAAAGCCGCATCCGCCACCAGACGGTCGAGGCCTTTCTGCGCTCGCTCGGCGTCAGCGCCGAGACGGCGCGCATCGATGCCGAGGGCATCGAACACCATGTCAGCGCCGAGACGCTGGAAGCGTTCCGCAAGGCGATGACGGCGCGCTGAAGCGCTTCATTGCCGCGTTTTCGACCATGTTAGCCGCTGGAACTGCCGGCGCTTATGCGCGTTCCCCTCTCATTGCGCGCCTATCGCGCGCCAGGGAGGAAGCAATGGGCATCGAGCAGGCACCGACCGCAAAAGGCAAGCAGGCAGCCACAGGATTGGAACAGGCGGCCGCCAGGGACGAGCGCAAGACCGAGGCCGAAACGGGACATCCGCTGAAGAAAGGCGCCGATCGTTTCGAGGAACGCTCGAAAAGCTCCGACGGCAAGAGCGCCGGCGCCAAGCAGAAAGAGTAAGCGGCAGCAGTTCTGGACCGATGCGGATGACCATCGAGTGGCGCCCGCCTGAACGCTTTGTCTTTCAGGGACATTCGATTGCCTGGGGCGTCATGGGGGAAGGACCGCCCGCCGTCGTTCTCCACGGCACGCCATTCTCCTCGGTCGAGTGGCGCCGCATCGCGCCATGGCTGGCGAAGCAGCGACGCGTCCACTATTTCGACATGCTTGGCTATGGCTGGTCGGACAAGCCGGACGGCGATGTGTCGCGTGGCATGCAGAAAGAGCTGTTCGCGGCGCTCTATGCCCACTGGAAGCTGGAACGGCCCGACGTGGTCGCGCATGATTTCGGCGGATCGACCGCTCTGCGCGGTCATCTGCTCAACGGTTGGAGTTCCGCTCGATGGTGCTGATCGATCCAGTGGCGATCAGCCCGCAAGGTTCGCCGCTGGTCCAGGCAGCCAGGCAGAACGAGAAGGTTTTTGCCGGGCTGCCCGCATATGTCCACGAAGCGATCTTGCGGGCCTACATCGATGGCGCGACGGACAATTCGTTGCGCACAGACGAGATGCAGGCCTATCTGCGTCCATGGCTTGGCGACGAGGGCCAGAAGGCGTTCTGGAGGCAAGTCGCGCAGGTGGACGACAAGTACACGGAGGAAGCGGAGTGGCGATATGGCGAGATTCGCTGTCCGGTCACCATCCTGTGGGGCGAAAATGACGATTGGATCCCGATAAAGGACGGCCGGGAGCTGGCGCGGCGCATTCCCGGTGCGACGTTTCAGACAGTCGCCGGCGCCAAGCATCTCGTCCAGGAAGACGCGCCGGAGGCGATCGCCGCAACGGTCCTCCAGTTCTGGCGGAGCCTGGAAGGCGGCTAGGGCGGTTCAGCGTTTGATAGAACCGCCGGACCGGCCCAATTTCCTTCGCTGGTCTTCGGCTCGTCTGATATCTCGCGCTTGACCGTGTCGCGCACGCTGGCCAGCGCCGGCACCGAAAACTGGCTGCTATTGTCGGCGTCGCGGGTGAGGCCGAGCGTGGGACCGAGCAAATGGCTGATCGACAGGCCGCCGCGCTCCAGCGCCTGCAACGTGGCCGGATCGGTGACGGCGACGCTGGGATCGAGCGTCACCGCGCCGGCATTCGCAAGCCCGAGGCACGGCAACGCCACCGGCATCGACAGGAAACACCTGATCGTCCTCAAGCCTGGAACCCCCTTCCAATGCCGGCGATGCGACAGGCCTTGCGGCGCTCCCGGCCAGTGTGGTGGAGCGGCCATGCGGCGCTGCCTGGCCACAAAAATGCTGTGACTTGGAGCAACCATTGCGATACTTGTTTGTTGGATTGAGCCGGCCCTGCCGGAGCAATGGGGAAGTTTGCAGCACGAGGAGTTGCCATGCTCTGGAGAGGCCGTCGTCAGAGTGACAATATCGAGGACGACCGCAGCGATGGCGGCGGCGGCGGGATCGGTGGTGGTGGCGGCCAGTTCCGCATTCCGATCGGTGGCCGCGCCGGTGGCGGCGGTAGCATATTCCTCGTCATCCTGGTGGTGCTGGCAGGATGGTATTTCGGCTTTGATCCCTCAACGATCCTGGGCGGTGGCGACGGTGGCCTGCTGCCAGGCGGCGGTGGCCAGATATCGGACAACAGCGGCGGCCAGGACAGCGCCGCAACGCCAGCCAATGACGAGATGAAGCAGTTCGTGGCGACCGTGCTCGCCGAGACGGAAGACACCTGGACCGGCATCTTCAAGTCGCAAGGCCTGACCTATGAGGACCCGAAGCTGGTGCTGTTTTCCGGCCAGGTCCGCTCCGCCTGCGGCTTTGCCTCGGCGGCGGCGGGACCGTTCTATTGTCCGGGCGACCACAAGGTCTATCTCGACATGACCTTCTTCCAGCAGCTCGACCAGCAGTTCGGCGCTTCCGGCGAGTTCGCCCGCGCCTATGTCATCGCGCATGAGGTCGGCCACCACGTGCAGAACCTCACCGGCATCATGGGGAAGTTCAACCAGATGCGGCAAGGCATGAGCGAAGCCGATGCCAACCAGCTGTCGGTGCGCATCGAGTTGCAGGCCGACTGCTTCGCCGGCGTGTGGGCGCATTACACCGGGCAGAAGGGCATATTGGAGCAGGGCGACTTCGAAAGCGCGCTGAACGCGGCCAAGCAGATTGGCGACGATACGCTGCAGAAGAAGATGCAGGGCTATGTCGTGCCGGAAAGCTTCAACCACGGCACCTCGCAGCAGCGGCAGACCTGGCTGACACGCGGATACAAGAGCGGCAAGCTTTCGGACTGCAACACGATGAGCGGCCCGCTCTAAGCAGCCGTTTTCGGACATGGACCTGGCGGCCAACGCGCCGTCAGGGAGTGTCAGGATCAAAGCTTCCTGCCTGTTCCCGCACTGTTCCTTTCCGCGGGCTCGCCTATAAGGTGCGTCCGCCCGCGCCCCCAGGCGGCCAGAGGAGCTTGACCCATCATGATCGATCCCAAAACCGCCAAGCGGGGCCTTGCGCTGGTTTTCACCACGCTGCTGCTCGATATCATCGGCTTCGGCATGATCATGCCGGTGCTGCCGGCCTTTCTCAGGGAATTGACCGGCGTCGGCATCAGCGAAGCGGCGATCGAGGGCGGCTGGCTGTTCTTCGTCTATGCGGCCATGCAGTTCTTCTTCGCGCCCATCATGGGCGGCCTGAGCGACCGATTCGGGCGGCGGCCGATCCTGCTCGCCTCGGTGTTGACCTTCTCCATCGACAATTTGATCTGCGCCATCGCCTGGTCCTATCCGATGCTTTTCATCGGTCGCGTCCTGGCCGGCATTTCGGGCGCCAGCTATTCGACGACGTCGGCCTTCATCGCCGATATTTCGAACGACGAGAACCGGGCGAAGAATTTCGGCCTGCTCGGCATTGCCTTCGGCGTCGGCTTCGTCATCGGGCCGGTGCTTGGCGGTTTGCTCGGTACATTCGGGCCGCGCGTGCCGTTCTTTTTCGCCGCCGGGCTCGCCTTCGTGAACTTCCTCATCGCAATGTTCTTCCTGCCCGAAACGCTCGATGAAAAGCACCGCCGCCGCTTCGAGTGGAAACGTGCCAACCCGGTCGGCACGCTTCTGCAGATGCGCCAATATCAGGGCATCGGCTGGATTGGGCTGGTCTTCTTCCTGATGACGCTCGGCCACATGATGTATCCGGCGGTGTGGTCGTTCGTCTCCAACTACCGCTACGGCTGGAGCGAGCAGCAGATCGGCTTCTCGCTCGGCGCTTTCGGCCTGTGCGGCGCCATCATCATGGCCACGGTGCTGCCGCGCGTCATCCCCAGGCTCGGCGAGTGGAGGACGGCGGTCATCGGCCTGACGTTCACCGCGGCCAGCGCCTTCGGCTATGCCTTCGCCTCGCAAGGCTGGATGGTCTACGCGGTGATCGTCGTCGGCTGCCTGGAAGCGTTGGCCGATCCGCCGCTGAGGAGCCTCGCCGCCGCCAAGGTTCCCCCTTCGGCACAAGGCGAATTGCAAGGCGCGATGACCTCGATCTTCTCGATCACCTCGATCGTCACGCCGCTGCTCTATACCGCGATCTTTTCCTGGTTCACCGGCCCCAGCGCGCCCGTCACCTTCGGCGGCGCGCCCTATCTGGTCGGTGCATGCTTCCTGGTGCTGGCGGTCATCGTCTTCGTCACCAAGGTGACTAGGCCGGCGACGGTCATGACTGTCACGAACGATGTCGTGGAAGATGGAGCCCAGCTATGAGCGGGAGGCAAGTGAGGGGTGGCGCGACGCGTCTCAGGCCCTTTCCGCCAGCAATTCCTCGCCGCGCTTTTCGCGGATGAGGTTGACGAAGCGGCGGAACAGGTAGTGCGAGTCCTGCGGGCCGGGGGAGGCCTCGGGGTGGTGCTGGACCGAGAATACCGGGCGGCCGGTCAACGCGATGCCGCAATTCGAGCCGTCGAACAGCGAGACATGGGTTTCCTCGACACCCGCGGGCAGCGAGTCGGCATCGACGGCAAAGCCGTGGTTCATCGAAACGATTTCGACCTTGCCGGTGGTGTGATCCTTGACCGGATGGTTGGCGCCGTGATGGCCCTGGTGCATCTTGGCGGTCTTGCCGCCCAGCGCCAACGCCAGCATCTGGTGGCCGAGGCAAATGCCGAACACCGGAATGTCGGTCTTGAGCAGGTCCTGGATGACCGGCACGGCATAGTCGCCGGTGGCTTCCGGGTCGCCGGGGCCGTTGGAGAGGAAAATGCCGTCGGGCCGCATGGCGAGGATTTCTTCCGAACCGGTGCTGGCCGGAACCACCGTCACCTTGGCGCCCAGACCGGCGAGCAGCCGCAATATGTTGCGCTTGACGCCGTAGTCGATGGCGACGACGTGCAGCGAAGGGTCGGCCTGTTCGCCAAAGCCTTCGTTCCACGCCCAAGGCGTCTCGCGCCAGACAGAAGACTGGCCCGACGTGACCTCCTTGGCGAGATCAAGCCCGATCAGGCCCGACCAAGCGGCGGCACGCCGCTTCAGGTCGTCGAGGTCGAAGACGCCGTCGGGCGCGTGCGCGATGACGGCATTGGGCATGCCCTTTTCGCGGATCAGCGCGGTGAGCGCGCGGGTGTCGATGCCCGAGAGCGCGACGATGCCGCGCTTCTTCAGCCACTGGTCGAGATGGCCGGCGGCGCGGTAATTGGACGGGTTGGTGACATCGGCCTTGAACACGGCACCGACGGCGCCGGCACGAGCGGCTGGATTGAGGTCTTCGATGTCCTCGCCATTGGTGCCGATATTGCCGATATGCGGGAAGGTGAAGGTGACGATCTGGCCGGCATAGGACGGGTCGGTGAGGATTTCCTGGTAGCCGGTAAGTGCCGTGTTGAAGCAGACCTCGGCGACCGCCGAGCCGGTGGCGCCGAGGCCGCGACCCTCGATGACGGTGCCGTCGGCCAGCACCAGAAGGGCGGTCGGCTTTTCAGTGGCCCAGGCGGGCGTCATCTCGGCCATGGCGGCACTCCTATCAAGCCGCGCGCTTCCATAGCCCGGCGGGCGTTGGCGCGGCAAACGGCGCGAAGCGGCGAATTCGCGGCCTCCACGCACCCAAGCTTCAGTTCATGCAAGGCCCAGTACATAGGGGAAGGGGACAGGGCGGTCAATGATCATGCGAAAGAGGGCCGCAATTTATTTCATTGAGGAATATCATAGGCTTGCCCGGGCATATCAGAGTTTGCGTTGGCCTGCCCCCGGCGCTATTTTCCGCGCCGACCGAAGGAGAGAGAGCAATGCGCGCGAAAATCGCCGAATCCCTGAAGACCGCGATGAAGGCGCAGGACAAGCACCGGCTGCCGACATTGCGGCTGATCCAGGCCGCCATCCACGACCGCGACATCGCCAATCGCGGTGCCGGCAAGGAACCCGCCAGCGACGAGGAAATCTTGCAGATCCTGGCCAAGATGGTGAAGCAGCGCGACGAATCGGCCAAGGCATTCGAGGACGGCAAGCGCCCGGAACTGGCCGCGCAGGAACGCGGCGAGATGGAGATCATCCGCGGCTTCCTGCCGACGCAGCTTGACGATGCGGCGGTCACGGCGGCGGCGCGCGAGGCGATAGCGGCGACCGGTGCGGCCAGCCAGAAGGACATGGGCAAGGTGATCGCGGTGCTGAAGCAGAAATATGCCGGCCAGATGGATTTCGGCAAGGCGAGCGGCATCGTCAAGGGGCTGCTGCAGTAGCGCTTTTTACCCTCGCATCGTCGTCTTCCAACACGGCCACTCGACGCCAAGCTGCGCTGTTAGACCCGAGGCTCCAATGCGCGGCGCAATGCCGGTGCTTCCCGCTGGATATGGTCCCACAAGCGATTGGCGATCGGGCCGTGCGGCCGGTCGCGGCGGCGCGCCACCACCAATTCGTCGGTGCGGCCCGGCAGATGACTGCCGGCTATGGATAATAGCTGGCCGTCGCGCAGCTCTTCCGCGATCAGGAAGTGAGGCAGGTGGCCCCAGCCGAGCCCTTGCAGGATGAGTTCCTTCTTCATGGCCTGGTCGGGGACCAGGCATCGTGGCGCGCCCTCGGCCACGAAATAGTCCTGTCGTGGCGAATGCAGGGCGGTGTCGCGCATCACGCACTGGGTGAATGCCTGCATCTTCTCCAGTGAGACCGGTTGGTTGACGTGCTCCGGCAGAAAGCCTGGCGCCACGACGGGAATGAACGACACCTTGCTGAGATCGATCCATTCCACCCGTACGTCGCCCTTGTCGATCCAGTGCAGGATGAGATCGGCTTTGTCGTCAAAAAGGCGTTCCCACGGGCCGCCGACGGCTTCGAAATGGAGATGCAGCCGCGTGCCGGGGCACTGGGCGAAGAACCGTCCGAGCATGCCCAGTACGTGCGGGCGCGGGCAGAGGTCGCCGATCACGACGTTGATATCGCTTTCCTCGCCCATCGAGAGCTGGGCGGCGTGGACGCTCAGGCCTTCCAGTTCGCGCAGCAGCGATTGCGCCCGTCGATGGAACGACAGCCCCGCTTCCGTCGCCCGCACGCGATAGCCGCCGCGATCCAGGAGGACGAGGTCGAGCTGTCGTTCGAGCCTGGCGACGGCGGCGAACACCGCCGGGTGCGAGCGATGGAGCAGGGCCGCGGCCGGCTGAAAGCCGCCGCAGCGGACCACCGCGTCGAAGCACTGGAGGTCGTGCAAGGTGAATTCGGCCATGTCAGCTTTGATTACAGAGATTGTCCTATCTTTGTAATATCACCAAATCCCAGCCACAGCTACGCTTTGCCTCATTCAACGTTCCAAAAGGATTTTAATCATGAGTGAGCTGAATTTCGTGACTGTCGGTGACGGCACGCGCATTGCCTACCAGCTCGACGGTGACGCTGGGCAACCGGTGCTGGTGCTGTCCAACTCCATCGCCACGACGCTGCACATGTGGGATGGCCAGATCGGCGAACTGTCCAGGCATTTCCGCGTTCTGCGCTACGATTTTCGCGGCCATGGCGGATCGAGCGTGCCGATCGGCGCCTATTCGCTCGACCGGCTTGGCCGCGACGTGATCGAACTCATCGATGCGCTCGGCCTTGGCCGGGTGCATTTCCTCGGCCTGTCGCTGGGCGGTTTCGTTGGGCAGTGGCTCGGCATCCACGCGCCCGAGCGGATCGACCGGCTGATCCTGAGCAACACTTCATCTCACCTCTCGCCGGCAAGTTATTTCGACGAGCGGATCGCCGTCGTGCGACAGGCGCCGGACATGTCGGAAACCGCCGAAGTGTTCCTCAACAACTGGTTCCCGGCCGGCATGGTGGCGGCCAACGAGCCCGTCATCGAGAAATTCCGCGCCATGTTGCTTGAGATCGACCGTCTGGGCCTGGCGGGTCTGTTCGCCGCGGTTCGCGACGCCGACCTTCGCCGCACGGTGGCCCTGATCAACCGGCCGACATTGGTAATCGCCGGCCAGCATGACACGGTGACGGCGGCCAGCCACAGCGAACTGATCGCGGCAGCCGTGCCCGGGGCCAAGCTTGTCGTGCTGCCCGCGGTTCACCTGTCGAACGTGGAATACCCCACCGAGTTCATGCAGGCCGTGCTCGATTTCCTGCACTGAGCCGGAGCAGGGTGCCGTGGGTCCATCTCACGGCTCCTTGCACATCGGCAGTGGCTGCGGCGGCGCCGCCGGATGGTCCTTCTTGTACTGGGCAATGACCGGCTCAAGGGTTTTTCGCGGCCAGAATTTCGGCGTACCGATCTCCTTCAGGCAGGATGCGTTCCAGTAGGTGCCGGAAGCGGAATGGCCGTTTGCCACGGCGGCGATGTCGCGCGATTCCGGATAGATATAGAGCGTGGTGGGGTTGTCCTTCACCATCGAGATGAGCTGCCTGGCATCGGCCGGCAACCAGCTGGTGCAGCCATTGCTGCGGCCGCCGGCATAGTCCACCAGCCTGCCGAACGGCACGAAGCCGTCATGGTCGGCATAGGAACTGCTCGGGCTCTTGCGCAGGCACATGCCGCGCAGCACCTGCGCCGCGTGGCCGCCGATCACGCGCTGCCTTGCGTTGGCGGCTTCGCCTTCGCCGTCGAACTGGATGAAAGTGCGCTGGAAGGCCACGTCCTGTTTGGCGCCGATGCGATAATAGCCCTTGAACGAGGTTTTCGCCTCGCGGGTCATGTAGGGACCGCCGGCGGTCAGTTCCGAATCCATGGCATTGCCGAAATTCCTGGCGCAGCGCCTGCCATTGGAGAAATCCACCGTGCCTTTCAGGTTGCGGCCGCCGCCGTGACCCGACGAAATCGCGCGAAACGACTGGCTGGCCTCGCATACGACATAGTAGCGGCGCCCGAGCACGCCATTGCCCAAATCGCCGGGACGGGTGGCGTCCATGGCGAAGTAGCAGGGGTTCCGGACGACGCCCTGGGCGACTTTTTTCAGGTAAAGCGCGCGCGCCCGCTCCAGCACCACTTGTGAAATCTGGCCATCGCCATCTCCGACATGGGCCTGCAGCCAGGCCGGAATGGCCGATGGCGCGGCAAAGGACCGGGCCGATGCCATCAAGGCCATGACGACGACGAGGAGACCGAGGAACGTAACGACACCCAACGGGACAGATCTCAACCGCACCGGACCCATTCTCCTGTCGAAGCCGTTTGTGATCCCCGCGGAATCACCCGAGGCGATCATAAAACGCGGCGCGCCGCCAGGCGAAACACATCTTGTTTAGCGCACCGGCAAGTAGGCGCGAAAAGACCAGGCCGACGCGCAACCATCCATAAACGGACATGCTGGGTCAAGGCTTGCGGCGGGAGCCTCCATATCTACGAACGCCCGATTTTCGAGCCGGCGCGATTGGGCTATGATCTGATTCTGGCGTGGCCCACGCCTCCTCCCTCCGCCGGGAAAGCATCGTTCATGCGGGGCCATCCAATCACCGGACCGACTGTTCGAGCACCAGGCATAAGGAGGGGTTGCAAAAACTGCTCGCACCAGGAGGTTTTGCGATGAGGCTGTTTTGGCCCGTCTATCATCTGAAGCGTAAGCCAGGCTGTTGTCCCGCGAGGTGAAAATACCGCTCCACCAGGCGCTCGACCGTATTGCGGCACAAGAAGGTTTCGCGAGCTGGAGCCTGCTTGCGGCGAAGGCCGCGGAAACTGGGCCCGCAGGCAGATTGTTTGCACAACTGGCGCCCGGCGACCTCTTGCTGGTCGGCGCGCGGCCGGGCCAGGGCAAGACGCTGATGAGCCTGGAACTGGCGGTCGAAGCCATGAGGCGCGGCCGGCGCAGCGTGTTCTTCACGTTGGAATATACGCAGGCGGACATTCTCGACCGCTTCCGCGCGATCGGGGTCGAGCCACGGCAATTCGAGGGTCGGTTCGAATTCGACAGTTCCGATGCCATCTCGGCCGACTACATGGTGGCGCGGCTGGCCTCGGCCGGGGCCGGCACGCTGGTGGTGATCGACTACCTGCAATTGCTCGACCAGAAGCGGGAAAATCCGGATCTGACGATCCAGATACGCAGGCTGCGATCATTCGCGCGCGACAGGGGACTTATCCTGGTCTTCATCGCGCAGGTCGACCGTTCGTACGAACTGTCGAAAAAACCAGTCCCCGATATCGACGATATCAGGCTGCCCAATCCGCTCGACCTGTCGCTGTTCAGCAAGACCTGCTTCCTGAACAAGGGAGAGATACACTTCCAGGCGGCTTGAGCCCCCTGCTGTCCAAGGCTATGCCTGCAGCGTTTTTCAGGAGGCATCGATCATGGTCGAGATCGTCAAACCGGCGCTTGAACATCTGCCGAGCTACAAGGCGGCGCTCGAACGCGGCTGGTCGCCGGACAATGTGCGGCTCCTGGAAGCGACGCGCGAGCAGCTTGCGGCAATAGAGGAAGACCCGGTGGCGTTCCTGGCCAGCCTCGACGATCCCGAAGCCAAGGGGCCGCCCATCGCCTTGCCCGACGGGACACGGGTGCCACGCCTGCCGGGCTTCCGCCGCTGGATCTGGGACGGCGAGGCGGCGGGCTCGATCGGCTTTCGCTGGCAGAAGGGCACGGCGGAACTGCCTTCGCACGTGCTTGGTCATATCGGCTACGCCGTCGTGCCCTGGAAGCGGCAGCGCGGCTACGCCACCGAAGCGTTGCGGCTGATGCTGGACGAGGCGAGGGCGGTAGGCCTTCCCCATATCGAGATCACCGCCAAGCCGGGCAATCCGGCCTCGCACAAGGTGATTCTGGCCAATGGCGGCAAACTCGTCGAGCGCTTCTTCGAGGATGCCGCCTATGGCGGGGTGCAGAGCCTGCGGTTTCGGATCGATTTGTAAGAGACCGTTTGGAAACTCCACGCCGGAGGCCATCTGATGGCGTTTTCTGCGCCTATCTATCGCCTTTCGGGCAGGTCGCGCAGCCAGTCGGCGAGCGATGCGCGATGCGTGCCGGCCCTGCCGGTGAATGCCTCGGCGGACAGCATGGAGTTCAGCACCGCCTCTTGCGTCGCCTCCGCCGCCGCCCGGAAGAGAATGTCGATGCGTGCTTCGTTGAGCGCGAGCAGCGGCACCAGATCTCGGTTTTCATCGTGGTCGACCGGGTTGCCGGTGCTGAAGGCGATGGCGATGTCCCCGCTGCCATTGCCCCAGAAGGAGCCGAGCCTGGCGATGCCGGCGCCCGCACGGCGCGCCAGGCGCTCGAGCTGGCGGTGTTCGAGCGGCACATCGGTCGCCAGAACGATCATGATCGAGCCGCGTTCGGCCTCGGCCTGCCGCCTGGGGTCGGGCCGGCGCCCATCGGGCAGGACGAGGTCGCCGGCCCTGCCGAAATTCGACAGGACGAGAACGCCAAGATGATGTCCGCCGGCGAGCGCGATTTTCCTGGAGGCCGAGCCGACGCCGCCCTTGAAGCCGAAGCAGCTCATTCCCGTTCCGGCGCCGACATTGCCCTGTTCGAACGCGCCTTCTCGGGCATCCGCCAGCGCGGCAAGGGCATGCTGCTCTGATATCGCCATGGCCTGGATGTCGTTCAAGGGACCGTCATTGCATTCACCGACCACCGGATTGACCGTTCCGGTGGTGCGGCCGATATCGGGGTTCTGGCGGATGGCGTCACGGATCAGCGCCGTGGCGCAGGTGCCGACCGAAAGCGTGTTGGTCAAGAGAATAGGCGTCTCGATGGCGCCGAGTTCCTTGACCTGCATCAGCCCGACGGTCTTGCCGAAGCCATTGATGACATGGCTTGCCGCCGTCACCTTGCTGCGGAACAGGTTTCCGCCATGCGGCAGGATCGCGGTCACGCCGGTGTTGATGTCGCCGTCGCGCAGCGTGCGGTGACCGACGCGCACGCCAGGCACATCGGTGATTGCGTTTTGCCTGCCCGCCGGCAAGGTGCCGCAGGTCAGGCCGAAATCGGCGACGGTCCTTGCCATGTTATTCGGCGGCCGCCGGTACTGGCGGGCCGATATCGCTGCGCCGTTCCCAGAGATGGGAGATGACAGCCACAATGACGGCGACGAGCATCGCAAAGGCGCCAACAAGCGACAGGCTGCGATAGCCGTAGCCGGCATTGAGCATGGCGGCACCCAGCGATGCGGCCAGCGCGATGCCGATATTGAAGCCGGACGGGATGAGCGAGGCGGCGAGGTTGGAGGCGTCGGCCGTCCAGGCCAGGATGCGGGTCTGGATCGGCGTGCCAATGGCGAAGTTGAGGCCGCCCCAGACGATGATCGCGACGACCATCGGCACGGGATAGGGGCTGACGGCATAGATGATGGCCAGCGTCACCGCCTGCAGGGCAAGCATGGCTATCAGCGACGGCATCAGTTTCCAGTCGGACAGTTTGCCGCCCAGGAAGACGCCAAGCGTGGCGCCGACGCCGTTGAGCAGCAGCACCCAGGGCACCAGGTTTTCATCGAGCCCGGTGACCTCCAGCAGCGTCGGGGTGATGTAGGTGAACAGGCAGAACTGGCCGAGCATCAGCATCAGCATCAGGATCAGCGAAGTCCAGACCTGCTGGCGCGCCAGGACGCGGACCTCGCTGGCAAGGCTCGCCGACCTGGCCTGATATCCGGTGGTACGCGGCAGCAAGGCGGCCATGGCGAGCGTTGCCGCCACGCCCAGCGCGCACATCACCCAGAAGGTCGCGCGCCATCCCCAGATGTTGCCGATGGCGGTGCCGGCCGGCACGCCGATGACGTTGGAGACGGTGAGACCCGACAGGATGACGGCGACCGCCATGCCGCGCTGATCCTCGCGCACAAGGCCGACGGCGACCACCATGGCGACGCCGAAATAGGCGCCATGCGCGACAGCCACGGCAATGCGCAGCAACAGCATCGAGGTGAAGTCGGGTGCCAGCGCGCAGGCCGCCTGACCGAGGGTGAAGACGACGGCGAGGCCAAGCAGCAAGGTCTTGCGCGATAGGCTCTTGGTGGCAAGCGCCAGCAGCGGCCCGCCGATGGCGATGCCGCAGGCATAGCCGGAGACGAGGTAGCCGGCGGAAGGAACCGAAACGCCTAGCCCCTGCGCCACCTGCGGCAGCACGCCGGCGATGACGAATTCGGTGGTGCCGAAAGCGAAGGCGGCGATGAACAGGGCGATGAGCGGCAGCGACATGAAAAGGAACCCCCGAATGCAGGGCTCAAACCATGGATGGCCTTGGCAGGCAATCCAGAAATTTTTGTCGCCGGTTTAGGTTTTCTTGACGGGACCGATCGATCGCAAGCCCTTCAAGTCACGGATTTGCGTCCGTAAGGAATCTTCAGCCATGCCCGCTCATGAAAATAATAGAGCAGCGACTTGGTGAAGACCTCCGTCATCCCGATGGCGGCCGCAAGCTTGATGCTTCCGGTCACCACCAGCGAGATGATCATCGTATCGATGGTGCCGGTCACGCGCCAGGAAAGCGCCTTGGCGAAACTGCGCGAATGGGTATCCATCGATTTCCTTCCGGTGGAAACGGATGCTTAGCCGACGGATGGCTGGATAAGCAAAGGCTAAATTTGGCGCTCTTTCCCGAATGATGGAAGCGTGTTCCAAATCGGTGCGATTGCAGGAAGCTTCCGCCAGTCAGCTCGCCTTCAGCCGCGATCCCGTGAGCAGGCCGCGCTCTTCCAGAACCGGGTAGGCCATCGAGGCCAGCAGCGAGTTGATCTGCTTCAGGTCGCGGATGGTGTCGAGGTGGATCGAGCTGGTTTCGACGCTTTTGGCGGTGCCTTCGCGCAGGCGCATAAAATGGCTGGCGCTGGTTTCCTTCTCGCGGTCGCGCAGCCGGTCCTTTTCCAGCACGAGCTGGCGCGCGGTTTCGGGATCGCGCGAGACCAGGACGTTGAAGGCGAGCCGGGCATTGGCCAACACCGAGCCATGGAAGGCGCACAATTCGCTCCAGCCTTCGTCGGTGAATTCCAGCCCGCGGTCGAATTTCTTCTTCACATGCACCAGCATGTTGCGCACGATGATGTCGCCGACCTGCTCGAGCTTGACGCAGGCGCCGATCAGCTCCTGGCAGCGCAGCGCCTCGTCTTCGGTCATCGGATTCCTGGTGACCTTGGCGAGGTAGAGCTTTATGGCCGCGTGCCTGCGGTCGACACGGTCGTCGAGGGCCGCCAGCGCCTTGATCTTGTCCGAGTCGGCGTCCTCGTAGAGTTCGATGATGCGCTTGAGCATGATCTCGACCGTCTCGCAGACACGCACCACCTCGCGTGTGGCGTTGGCCAGGGCCTGGCTCGGCACATCGATCGCGCTTTCGTTGAGCGCCGACAGTTCGACGACGTCGAGCGCAGCGGCCGGCGCCGGTTTGGCGCCGAGCGCCACGATCCTTTCGGAGGCTCGGTAGACCAGACCGGCCAGCGGCAGGCCGGCGAGCAGGATGACCACGTTGAACAGGATATGGGCGTTGACGATCTGATCGGCCGCCGTCGGGCCGAGGAAGGCAACATGCGGCCGGAAGATCATGAACAGGATCAGCATGACCAGCGAACCCAGGCCGCGCATCAAAAGGTTGCCGACCGGCACGACGCGCACTTCGGGACTGGCCGAGCGTGTCAGCATCGGCGCGATCAGCGACGAACCGAGATTGACGCCGAGGATGAGGACAAGGCCGAGTTCAGGGCTGATCAGCCCACGGCCGGCCAGCGTCGCCATCAACAGCACCGCCGCGATGCTCGACTGGAACAGCCAGGTGATCATTGCCGCCAGCAGGTAGGCGGTGATGGAATCGGTGGAGAAGTAATTGAGGATGACCGGCAGCAGCTGGCTGTTGCGCAGCGGCTCGGACGCCTGGCCGATCATTTCGAGGGACAGGATCAGGAGGCCGATGCCGACCAGGATGCGGCCGGTCTGGCGCCAGTCGCGCCGCTCCGTGGCCATGAACATCACCGTGCCGGCAATCAGGCAGAGCGGCACCAACAGCGTGAGGTCGAAGGTCAGAAGCTTGACCACCAGAGCCGAGCCGATCTCGGCGCCACGCACGGCCAACTGACCGGCGGCGCCCGAGACGATGCCTGAACCGGCGAAGGAGCCGACCAGCAAGGTGACGGCGGTGGAGCTTTGCAGCGCGATCGCAAGGCCGGTGCCGGCCAGCACCGCCATGATCGGATTGCGCATGGTGGCGCGCAGGCGATGACGCAGCACGTCGCCATAGGCCCGTTCGACGCCGGTCTTGACCATGCGGGTGGCAAACAGCATCAGCGCCACCGCGCCGGCCAGGTGCAGAAGGACGACCGAGCCGCTCATCGCGGCGCCTGCACGGCGGCATGGCGCGCGCGGCGGGCAGCATGGCGACCGGTGGTTAAAGCGAGGGTACGAATCATGGTCATGGCAGCCTTGGAATATAGTCGGAATATTTTAGCCGGATAATAAAAATTTGTCGATTTCAAGGGCTCGCCGCGAGGCGACGGCCGGTGTCGGAAAATGGACGGGCCCCCAAATGGTTGCACGGGCTTGAGCCGTGGGTCGGCCGGACCTGCGAGGGTGTTGGCGCCGCTCCTTGCGCTTATGTTCAAATATTCGGACTAAACAGCGAGATTCATTACACAATTGTAATGCTGGCGTTCAGTTTCGGTTCATCCCTTGGCCGCTATTCCTCTGGCATCGACAACCAAGGAGACTTCCCATGAAACGCATTGTGCTTTCCGCTCTGGCTTTCTCGATGCTGGCCGCCACCTCACTCACCGGCCAGGCAGCGCCGATGAATGCTCCGGTCGCGCCGCAGTCGAACTACACGAAGGTCGACTGGCAGAGGCCCGGCGACCACCGGGATATGAAAAAGCGTGTCTTCAAGAAGAAGGTCGTGGTGAAGCGGAACAACTGGCGCAATGGCCAGAAATATTCCGGCTGGAGGCAGCACCGGCCGATCCGCGACTATGGCCGCTATGGCCTGCACCGTCCCGGCCGCGGCCAGGAGTGGATCCGCGTCGGCAACGACTATGTGCTGGTCGGCATCCTCTCCGGCGTCATCTTCGGCGCGCTTGCCGCGCAGTAAGTTCCGACTGGTGCCGGACTGAAAAAGAAAGGCGGTCCGCAATGGCCGCCTTTCTTTCTGGCCTGTGGAAACCGGGCATCGTCCGCATTAGGGGTCGTCTGAAATCGCGGGCATGATTATATGGTGGGGAAACGAGTTCCCTCAATGCGCTTTCCGCCCGCCTTTCTCGACGAGATCCGCGACCGCGTGCCGATTTCATCGGTTATCGGCCAGCGCGTCGCGTGGGATCGCAAGAAGACCAATGCCTCGCGTGGCGATTATTGGGCGTGCTGCCCGTTTCATGGCGAAAAGAGCCCGTCTTTCCACTGCGAGGACAGGAAGGGGCGTTACCACTGTTTCGGCTGCTCGGTCTCGGGCGACCATTTCAAGTTCCTCACCGAACTCGAGGGATTGAGCTTTCCCGAGGCCGTCGAGAAGATCGCCGACATGGCCGGCGTGCCGATGCCGGTTCGCGATGCGCAGGAAGAGCGGCGCGAGAAGGAACGCGCCAGCCTGACCGACGTTATGGAAATGGCGACCGTCTTCTTCCAGGAACGCCTGCAAGGGCCTGAAGGCGCCAAAGCCCGCGCCTATCTGCGCGACCGTGGGCTGACGCCGGCGACGCAGCAGTCGTTCCGGCTCGGCTTCGCGCCCGACAGCCGCAATGCGCTGAAGGAACATCTGGCGGCCAAGGGCGTGCCAAAGGCCGATATCGAAGCCTGCGGGCTGGTGCGCCATGGCGACGATATTCCGGTCTCGTATGACTGGTTCCGCGACCGCATCATGTTCCCGATCCCGGATTCGCGCGGCAAGATCATCGCCTTCGGCGGTCGCGCGCTGGCGCCCGATGCGCTCGCCAAATACATGAACTCGCCCGACACCGAGCTCTTCCACAAGGGCAATGTGCTCTACAATTTCGCCCGCGCCCGCAAGGCATTGGCGAAAGGCGGTACGGTCATCGCCGTCGAGGGCTACATGGACGTGATCGCGCTGGCGCAGGCCGGCTTCGAGAATGTCGTGGCGCCGCTCGGTACCGCGCTTACCGAAAACCAGCTCGAATTGTTGTGGCGCATGGCGCCGGAGCCGATGCTGTGCTTCGACGGCGACAAGGCCGGGCTGAAGGCGGCGTGGCGGGCCGCCGACATGGCGCTTCCGTCGGTACAGGCCGGACGCTCGGCGCGCTTCGCGCTGCTGCCGGAAGGCAAGGATCCCGACGACCTGGTCAAGGCCGAGGGGCCGGATGCCTTCCGCGCCGTGCTGGCCGATGCGCGGCCGCTGGTCGACCTCCTTTGGATGCGGGAGACGGCGGGCGGCGTCTTCGACACGCCGGAGCGGCGGGCGGAATTGGGACAGACGCTGCGGGAACTCAGCAGCCGCATCCGCGACGAAAGCACGCGCTACCACTACCAGCAGGAAATGCGCGAACGGGTGCAGAGCTTCTTCGGCTCCCAGCGCAATGCGCGCCAAGGCCGCCAGGACTGGAAACCGGGGCAGGGCAAGGCAGCCGCACCCGGTGGCCAATTCGCCAAGCCTGGCGGCGGCCGCATGGCGATCACCGAAAGCCTCGGCCAGTCGGCGCTGGTCAAGCGCGGCAGCGAAGGGATGTCGGTGCGCGAGGCGACGATCATCGTCGCCTTGATCAACCATCCGGCGCTGATCGACGAGAACTTCGCTCATGTCGAGTTCCTCGATCTCGCCAATTCCGATCTGACCCGGCTGCATGCCGCCATCCTCGACGCGATGGCGCATGACATGGCCAACGACCGCCACGCCGTGGTGGCGACGATCGAGCGCGCCGGCTGCGCCGAGATCTGGGAGCGCGCCGTCGGCCTGATCAAGCGGGCGCGGCAATGGCCGGCGCTGGAGACGGCGGCGCTCGAGGATGCCCGCGACGCCCTGAACCAGGCGTTGCACTTGCAGCGCAGCGCGCGCACCTTACATAAGGAACTGAAACAGGCGGAAGCGGCGCTGGAGGCGGACCCTTCGGACGAAAATTTCCGCCATCTGATCGAAATTCAGGCGCAGTTTCAGGATGTACAAGCGACGGAAGCGCTGATCGAAGGATTTGGCGTTTCGTCGGGCAGGGCTGGGCGAGCCTAAGTGCAGCTGAGTGCAGGAATGAAGGCGCGGCCGCGCTCCCCTTGGGGGCGCGGTGCGCTAAGTCGGGTAATTGATTCGCTTTTTTCATGCGAATCATGCCAGAGGCGCTTGACCTTCGGACAGAATGACGGAATCAGGACGATTCGAAACGTTAACCCGCACCCGCGTCGACGGGAAACAAGCGATGCAAGGTACTTGGTCACTGGACAGGCGGCCCGCCTGCCACAGATATCAGGGTTAATCTGGACTTAATGTATGCCGCCCAAGAGTGAAACCCGGTTTTGGGGCAACGGCATGCACCAAACAAAAGAGTGGATGCAGTTTGTGGGCCGGGTAAGGCGCGTTTAGAAAAACGGGCGTATCCGATTTGACTGGTCCGACAGCTTACGCGGCCCCGATGGCCGGCCGCTAGGAGAAGATAAAGACTATGGCGACAAAGGAAAAGGAAGAGGTCGAGACCGAACGCGAAGGCGCCACCGATGGGCCTCTGCTCGACCTTTCCGATGATGCTGTCAAGAAGATGATCAAGGCCGCCAAGAAGCGCGGCTATGTCACCATGGACGAGCTGAATTCGGTGCTGCCTTCCGAGGAAGTGACCTCCGAGCAGATCGAGGACACGATGGCGATGCTGTCCGACATGGGCATCAACGTCGTCGAGGATGACGAACAGGGCGAAGAGGCCGAGGCCGGCGACACCGCCGCCGATGCCGAGGAAGACGCCAACGAGCTGGCCGAGCAGACCGGCACCGCGGTCGCCGCCACCACCACCAAGAAAGAGCCGACCGACCGCACCGACGATCCGGTGCGCATGTATTTGCGCGAGATGGGCTCGGTCGAGCTTCTGTCGCGCGAAGGCGAAATCGCCATCGCCAAGCGCATCGAGGCCGGGCGCGAGACGATGATTGCGGGCCTGTGCGAAAGCCCGCTGACCTTCCAGGCCATCATCATCTGGCGCGACGAGCTCAACGAATCCAAGATCCTGCTGCGCGAGATCATCGACCTCGAAGCCACCTATGCCGGCCCCGAAGCCAAGCAGGCGCCGGTGGTCGAACGCGTCGAGGAAGCACCCAAGGTCGAGGAAAAGTCGCGTCGCGGACGCGACGACGAAGACGACATCACCAATGTCGGCGCCGACACGCGCGGCATCGGCGATGACGACGAGGAAGACGAGGACGAGGCGAGCCTGTCGCTGGCGGCGATGGAAGCGGAACTCCGCCCGCAGGTGATGGAGACGCTCGACGTCATCGCCGACACCTACAAGAAGCTCAGGAAGCTGCAGGACCAGCAGGTCGAGAACCGTCTGGCCGCCGCCGGCACGCTGTCGCCCAGCCAGGACCGCCGGCTGAAGGAGCTGAAGGACCAGCTGATCAAGGCGGTGAAGTCGCTGTCGCTCAACACGGCGCGCATCGAGGCGCTGGTCGAGCAGCTCTACGACATCAACAAGCGGCTGGTGCAGAACGAGGGCAAGCTGTTGCGCCTGGCCGAAAGCTATGGCGTGCGCCGCGAGGAATTCCTGAAGGAATATCAGGGCTCGGAACTCGACCCCAACTGGACGCGTTCGATCGCCAACCTGACCTCGCGCGGCTGGAAGGAATTCACCAAGAACGAGAAGGACGCGATCAAGGATTTGCGCGCCGAGATCCAGAATCTGGCCACGGAAACGGCGATCTCGATCCTGGAATTCCGAAAGATCGTCAACCAGGTGCAGAAGGGCGAGCGCGAAGCCGCGATCGCCAAGAAGGAAATGGTCGAGGCCAATCTGCGCCTCGTCATCTCCATCGCCAAGAAATACACCAATCGTGGCCTGCAGTTCCTCGACCTGATCCAGGAAGGCAATATCGGCCTGATGAAGGCCGTCGACAAATTCGAGTACCGCCGCGGCTACAAGTTCTCGACCTACGCGACATGGTGGATCAGGCAGGCGATCACGCGTTCGATCGCCGACCAGGCGCGCACCATCCGCATTCCGGTGCACATGATCGAGACGATCAACAAGATCGTGCGCACCTCGCGCCAGATGTTGCACGAGATCGGCCGCGAGCCGACGCCGGAGGAACTGGCCGAGAAGCTCGCCATGCCGCTCGAAAAAGTGCGCAAGGTCTTGAAGATCGCCAAGGAGCCGATCTCGCTCGAAACGCCTGTGGGCGACGAGGAGGATTCGCATCTGGGCGATTTCATCGAGGACAAGATGGCGATCCTGCCGATCGACGCGGCGATCCAGGCCAATCTGCGCGAGACCACCACGCGCGTTCTGGCTTCGCTCACCCCGCGCGAGGAGCGCGTGTTGCGCATGCGCTTCGGCATCGGCATGAACACCGACCACACGCTGGAAGAGGTCGGCCAGCAGTTCTCGGTCACCCGCGAGCGTATCCGCCAGATCGAAGCCAAGGCGCTGCGCAAGCTCAAGCACCCGAGCCGCTCGCGCAAGCTGCGCAGCTTCCTCGATAGCTGAGTTCATTTTTGTCGCGAACAGTTAAGGGCGCCGATCGGCGCCCTTTTTCGTTTCGGGCGTCAAAGCAACGGCACGTTCAGCCGCGCGCCCTTGACGGTGATGCCGCCCCGGTTGCCGATCTCTATCGAGCCATAGCGCTGCCGGAAGCAGTCCGGCAGCGGACGGTCGCCGGGGACCGACAGCCACAGGCGCAGCATATGGCGCCGCTTGTCGGGATCCGGCCAATCGCGAAAGCCCATGCGGTCGTGAAGCAGCGAATGATTGTAGACGAACTGCATGTCGCCAGGCCGGAGCCGCATCGACAGGTTCAGCCTGACATCATTGGCAAGGCTGTCGAAAAGATCCAGCGCCTCGACATGGGCTGGAGTGAGGCGCATGGCATCGGGGAAGCGCTGCGCGCTGTCGATGTACTGACGCTGATAGATGCCGGTCAGCAGTCCGGCATGCCAGTTGAGCACCGGGATTTCGAAGTAGGGCTTTTCGCCTTCCGGGATCTCGCCACGCCGGTCGGTGGCAATCGGATCGAACAGCAGGCGGACCAGATCGGGCCGTCTCTTGCGCATCTCGTTGTAGATCGTCACCGTGCTCACCAGCAGGGACTCGCCGCCCTGCATGGCATCGCGCAGGCAGAGCAGGCCGACGACATCGGCGGAATCGGTGTGAAATGTCTGGCGTTCCGACGTCTGGTAGATGCGTGTCCTGGGGTCCTTGGCGTCGGCGCCGATGTCGCGGACATGGCCGAGTATGTGGCCCTGGGCATTCTGGGACCGAGCGCTTCCCAGATGGGCGCCAACCCCGCGGAAGATCGTTGCCGCCATTTCGGTGGAATATCTCTCGACCGGGAGACCGCGCAGCACCTCGAAGCCAATTCCGGCAATCAGTTTTTCGCGAAGCGCGGCAAGGTGGCCGGCAAGCCGGGGCAAGGGGAAATCAGCCTTGGTCAGACTGCCGATATCGTGCGAGCCGGCGAGAAAGCCGGTTGCGGCAGCTTCCAACTCCGCGACGTCCTCTGGCTCCAGGTCGACCAGCCATTTTTCAGGATTCGCCATGTCCTCGCCGATCCAGGCGGCGGGAATTTCGATCTGTTCCGGCGGCAGCTCTGATGTCTCGCGCATGAAGCTCTCCTGCGGCTGGATTGGCCCCGGATGGGGTATTGCCGGCCTGGGGACCACGACGGAGATTGCCGCAATCCGGCGGGTTTTTAAACCGGCTTTACCTGAACGCCGCCGGCTGATTTGCGGTTGATGCCTGCCAGCGCCTTTGTTGTGTCGGCTGGCGGGAGGTCGCGCTCACTCGGCATTGGGTTCCCGCGCGGTAGCGCTTGCAGGACGTCGGCAGCGGGAGGATACTCCGGCGTCGGATGCATTTTCGGGCGACAACCCCCGGAAGCCAGCCCCGGCCGAGGCCGTGTCGACAAGCCCATGGCCTGAGTGCCGTGCTCCGTGGCCCCGGAGAGAGGCCTACCATGACGACCTACATCATGCTGATGAACTGGACCGAGCACGGCGCTAAGAACGTGCGCGACTCGCCCAAGCGCCTCGACGCCGCCAGGAAGCAACTGGGCGAGATGGGAGGATCGTTCAAGTCGTTCTACCTGACCATGGGCGAATTCGATATGGTGGCGGTGGTCGAGGCGCCCGACGATGCGGTGCTGGCGCGTTTCGCGCTGATGCTGGCCGCGGGCGGCAATATCAGGTCGCAGACGATGAAGGCTTTCCCGGAGCTCGCTTACCGCGAGATCATCTCGTCGCTTGGATGATAGTATCCGCCTTGCGCAAACAGGTCGGCACGGCCAATCCCGCATCGGTCCATTGCGCGGCGATTGACGGACGCCTGACAATCAAGGAGGACAAGGCCGGCAACGGGTTTTGCCACCTGCCCAACGGGCGCCTCTGTGAAGAGTGGGCGCTGTTTCGCGACAACAGATGCGTCGGGCCATCATGCATCGGAATTGAGGCGCAGACTTCCGTTGGGCGATCTCGCAAGCCGTGCCTGGCGGTGTGGTCGATGACATGGCGCGCCACCATGATAGGGTGAGCCATGACCCATTCCCATTCGCATCTTTGGCCCGGCGTACCGCTTGCCCTCGGCTCTGCCGTCTTGTTCGGCGCGACGCCGCCCCTGTCCAAGCTGCTGCTCGACAGCGTCAATCCGTTCATGCTTGCGGGCCTGCTATATCTCGGCGCGGGCCTTGGCCTTGCCCTCTATCGCCTGTTGCGCGACCGGCAAGCCAATGCCGGCGAGGCGCGACTGGCCGCCGAGGATATTCCATGGCTTGCACTGGCCATCGGCATGGGCGGCATTGTTGGACCGGTCCTGCTGATGTTCGGCCTCATCCTCAACACGGCATCCAGTTCTGCATTGCTGCTCAACCTCGAAGGGCTGGCAACGATGGCGATCGCCTGGCTCGTCTATCGCGAAAATGTCGACCGGCACCTGCTTTTCGGTGCCTTTGCCATTCTCACTGGCGCTGTTTTGCTTTCGTGGCAAGGTAATGGCGTCACTTTCAACCTTGGCGCGTTGCTGGTCGCGGGGGCGTGCCTGGCATGGGGACTCGACAACAATTTCACGCGCCGGATATCGGCCACAGACCCGGTGGTGATCGCCATGCTGAAGGGGCTCGTGGCCGGTACCGTCAATGTCGGCCTGGCATTGATCGGCGGCGCCTCGCTTCCCGCCGCGCCGATTGTCGCCTCGGCGGCGGCTGTCGGTTTCTTCGGCATCGGCGTCAGCCTGGTGATGTTCATCCTTGCGTTGCGCCATCTCGGAACGGCGCGCACCGGAGCCTATTATTCGCTGGCGCCGTTCATCGGTGCCTTGCTGGCCATCGTCATGCTCGGCGATGCCGTGACGCTGAAGCTGGCGCTTGCCGGGTTGCTGATGGGCGTCGGGCTCTGGTTGCATCTATCGGAACGCCACGATCACGAGCATGAGCACGAGGCGCTGGAGCATGAGCACAGCCATGTGCATGACGAGCACCACAAGCATCATCATGACGGGCCGGTGACGGAGCCGCATTCGCACTTGCACCGGCATGCGCCGCTGCGCCACAAGCATCCGCATTATCCCGATCTGCACCACCGGCACGATCACGGCTGACACATGTCCAGGCCCGTGCTGACCGTCTGGTACAACACGCGCTGCCCCGTCTGCGATGCCGGCATCGGTCGGCAGAAGCGGCGGCTGGTCGAGGCGGTCAAGGCCGGTCGGATCGAATTCCGCGACATCAACCTGGAGCCAGATGCGCTGTCGTCGCGTGGCATCGCGCTGGAGGACATCCGCCGCCGGTTGCATGCGACCGACGCCCAGGGCAGGCTGCTGGTCGGTGCAGACGTGGCGATCGCGGTCTGGCTGACAACGCCTGGCGAGGGATGGCTGGCGCGCCTGTTCGGCAATCGGCTCATGCTGCCGCCGACCCGCATTGCCTACGATCGCTTCGCCGATCTGCTCTACGGCTGGAATCGGCGCAAGGGCCGCTGGTAGCCCACTCACACACCATCCATTCCTGCCGCTGACGCGTGGACGCCACCGTTGGCTAAGATACATCATAAGATATATCTTGACTCATCGATAGGGTGTGCCTAATTAAGATATATCGTGAGATAGAACTCAAGGAGCAATCAATGCACAAGCACAATTTTGGGCACAATCATTCCGACCGTCATCATTTCGGCGAGCGCATGTTCATGCATATGGCCGGCAAGTTCGGTGGCAGGGGGGGCGGCGGCTTCGGCCCGTTCGGGGGCAGGGGCGGCGGCGGTCGCGGCGGCCCGGGGGACTTCTTTCGCGCCGGGCGCATGCTGGCCGACGGCGACCTCAAGCTGATCACGCTGTCGCTGCTGGCCGAGGCGCCGCGTCACGGCTACGACATCATCAAGGCGCTGGAAGAGCGCACCAGCGGCATCTACAGCCCGAGCCCGGGCGTGGTCTACCCGACGCTGACCTTCCTGGAAGAGGCCGGCTATGCCGTGTCGTCGAGCGAAGGCAACAAGAAGGTGTTCTCGATCACCGAGGCCGGGCAGGCGCATCTGGCCGACAATCGCGAGATGATCGACGGCGTGCTCGATCATCTCGAGCGGTTCGGCCGCAAGATGGCCAAGGCGCGCGACTGGTTCGGCTGGAACGACGACGGCGAGGATCGTCGCGGCGGCCGGGGTGGACGTGGCGAGCGCTCCGAAACGCGCGACGAATTCCGCGCCATCCGCCACCGGCTGCGCGCGGCACTCGGCGAGATCGTCGATGCCCCGGCCGAAAAGCAGGCCGAGGCGATCGCCATTCTGGAAGCCGCCGCCGAAGCGCTGGAAGCGCTGACACATCGCTGAACCCATGTTGCGGCGCGTCTTCTGAAGCGCGAAAGCTCAATATAAAAGCCCGGGGAGATCCGGGCTTTTCTCGTCAGGGCAGGTCGGCATCATTCCTTGCCGACATATTCATTGATCAGCTTCTCGTTGCGCGCCTTCTCGATCTTGGCGGTGGTCTCGGCGGAGATGCGCTCGTCGGTGCGGTACTTGACCAGGTTCACGAGGCTGCCGGTGAGCAGCAGGATGCCCATGGCCCAGTAGCCGACAGCAGGAATGAACCTCGTTCAAGACCTTTTTGAACACTGTTCACGATACCCTGGATGTGGTAAACGAAGCGGCGTCGGGTCGAAAACAGCAGGTCATTTGCAAGGCGCCTCATTCAGAAGGAAAAGCATGGCACTCGACAAGGAAGAGACGGGCGAGCGGGTGCTGGCCATTGCCGAAGCGCTGCTCAACGAAGGCGGCATGGACAATCTGAAGGCCAGGACCATTGCCGAACAGGCGGGCATCTCGGTCGGCTCGGTCTACAACCTGTTTTCCGATCTGGACGGGGTGCACCGCGCCGTCAACATGCGCCTGCTCGACCGGCTGGGGGGCGCGGGCGCCGCGGCGATGGCCGAGCTTGCGAGGCGCGGCATCACCGACGTGCGCCAGCGGCTTTTGGCACTGGCCGGCGCCTATGTTCGCTTCGTCGAGGCGCATCCCGGCAGCTGGCCGGCGCTGCTTGCCTTCAACAGGAGGCGTCCGGTGCTGACCGAGCCCGATGTCTACGAGGCGCGGCTCGACCAGCTGTTCGAGATCATCGCCAGCGTGCTTGCCGATGGCGGCTTCGATCTCGACGAGGACACGCGCCGGATCGCCGCGCGAACCCTCTGGTCAAGCGTACATGGCATCGTCACCAGCGGCTATGCCGCCAGGTCCGACCGCCGCCAGACCGATGAGATCGGCCAGCAGATCGAGCTCCTGGTCTCCGTCTTCATCAGGGGACTGGAACGCGGCGGCACATTCGCGCATGCTGGAGGAACAACGTCGTGAATCGCACGCGAACCGCGATCGCCGGCGACAGGGAGATCTGAGCGATGTCTTTTCTGAAGCGTCTTTTCGGCGGTGGCGGCGAAGCGGCCGAGCCCGGCAGTGCCGCACCGGCCAAGCAGGTCGAGCACAAGGGCTTCACGATCAGCGCCACGCCCTACAAGGCTGATGGCCAGTACCAGACCTGCGGCGTCGTCTCCAAGGAAGTCGACGGCGTGGTGAAGGAGCACAAATTCATCCGCGCCGACCGTTTCGCCGGGCTGGACGACGCCGTCGACATCTCGATCAAGAAAGGCATCCAGCTCGTCGACGAACAGGGCGAGCGGATTTTCGGCTAGGGCATGCCGTTCCCGAAGCGAGCCTGGGGTGCGCGTAAGAGGACCGAACCCTCGAGCACCGCGGTCGAAGCGCTCGAGGTCCTACGTCAGCCGGTTTGCATCCAGACGGGTATTATCCACGCTTGTGGATGACGCCGTAAAGCACGTTGCGGTTCTCGCCGAAGTAGACCTGCGCGTCGACTGCGTTGCGGTCGACGCTGGCGTTGATGATGTTCCACATGTCGACCTCCGACCGCAGCAGCAGCACCCAGTCCATGAACGTTTCCCGGTAGCCGGCGTCAGGAGTGCCCTCGGCGTAGTTGGCGAACAGGAAGGTCCCGTTCGGCTTCAGCATCTGCAGGCAGGTCTTGGTGAGTTTCACGGCGACATTGTGCTGGAGGTAGTCGTAAAGGCCGGAGGCATAGATGAGGTCGAACTTGCCGAGCTTGTGGCTTCTGGTGAGCACAGTGCGCACCGAGCCGTCGATGGCCTCGACCGCGGTGCCCTGGAAGTCGCGCGCGATCAGTCCGACGCTCTGGGGATCCTGGTCGAGCGCGACCCAGCGCTTGAGGCCGCCCTCGGCCAATGCGGCCGAACGGTTCGCCTCGCGCAGATGGCCGGCAGCGATCGCCAGGACTTCCGTTTCGGGCCCGTTCCTGGCCGCGGTTTCATCGACATAGCGGGTCAGCAGATCGCGGCGCTCGCGTGCGGCGACGCATGACGGAACGTTCTGGGTGTGGCTGTAAAGCGCCTTGCCGACCTCCGAGGCGCTTGCGACGCTCTCGGCAACATGCGGGTCGCAATAGATGTAGTCGAGCAACTGCGCGTCGCCGGAATAACCCCTGGGCTTGGTGAAGGACCAATGTGTCAGCGGATCCTCCAGAAAGTACCTCTGGATCGGGTGGTTCTGCGCCACCGGTATCAAGGCCTGCCAAACGTCGGGATGGACCTTGGCGCGCAGCGCGTTGAGAAGCGACAGCAGGCGGCGGACGATCTCGGCGGGAAATTTTTGCTGCTCGACCTGTTGCTGTGTGGCGTGGAGGATGAGCGCCAGCTCCGCGCGAGCGGTTTCGAACGCTTCGCCATGATGCTCGGGCTTTCCTCGACGGAGACCACCGGCGATTGCTTCAGCAGTAATCAGACTCTGGCCGTCAAAGACAGTTTGCACACCAAGGCTCCATAGTTAACAGTCAGTTAACTTATTGCGTAGAATACTCGATTTGCCAACGGCGGCTCCGTTGCATTCTATCGATATGATTAATTTCCCGCTAACCATATCAATTCTTTGGGGTTTTTGAGGGCGGGATTCCGGGTTCGAGTTAACGGAAACTTGTCCTGCGTCATTGCATTTGATCGCGCGGCAAGTTGTGTCGCGCCAAGGAGTCGGTCTGCGTTGGGGGCAGAAGCTGGAAAAGAGTTCGGAACGCGAAATGTCCTTCAGTCGGGATTTGTCGTGAACGAACGCGCGTCATCCGCAGTGGCCGATGCGGTGGATGCGGAACCGCCGCGCCAGGAGCTGGGGGCGGCCGAACTTCGAACCCTTTACCGCACGGAAGCCCAGGCGAAGCGAAGGAAGGAAGCCAGGCCAGGCCTCTGGATCGCCGTCGTCATCTACGTCTTGTTTTCGGTATCGGATCTGCTGCTGATACCCGACGTGGCCGCCCTTACAATCACGGCCCGCTTCGCTGTCGGACTGACTGCACTGTTGGTCCTGGAAGCACAGCTTCGCAGGGGAGCCGCCACCGACTGGCTTGACGTAACCTGCGCCGCGGCCATCATCTTTGGCTATATCGGCTGGCTTTGCCCCGCGTCCATGGGCGCGAACAAGGAAAGCGTCGCCTATTATATGGTCTTTGGCACCATTTTCATGATGAGTGCCAATCTCTTCTTCACATTCCGCTTCAAGGTCTCGATCATAACGTCGACGATAATTTTGTGCATCTTGTATGTGGTGAACTACTTTTTACCCGCTACGCTGATATACAAGATGGTCTTCGGCACCTTCTACGTTTCGTGCTTCACATTCACGTCCTATGTGAACTGGAAGCTGAACGAAGAACGCTACAACGTCTTCCTGAACGCGCTGGAAGCCAAGATCCAGCACAAGGAGGCGACCGAGCGCGGCAAGGCCCTGCTCAGGCTGTCGCGGACGGATCCGTTGACAGGGCTGGAGAACCGGCGCGCGATCGACGAAAAACTGCGCGACTATTGGAACGACTGGCAAAAGCTTGGCCACGGTTTCGCGGCGATCCTCATCGATGTCGACTTCTTCAAGAAGTTCAACGATTGCTATGGCCATCAGGAAGGCGACCGTTGCCTGATCCAGGTCGCCGATGCGCTCAGCGACCTGATCAAGCAACATGATGGCTCCATCGGCCGTTATGGCGGCGAGGAATTCATCGTCCTGGCCCGCATGGACAAGAAGGGCGAGGTCGCGGATCTGGCGGAAGCCATTTGCCGCACGATCGAGAACCTGGCGATCGCGCATGAGTTGCGCCGGGATGGCATCTCGATCGTGACGGCGAGCGTGGGCGCGGCGTTCACCAGGAAGCAGACCGCCGCCAAGCTGGAGAAGATCATCCACGAGGCCGATCGAGCGCTCTATCTTGCAAAAGCCAGCGGCCGAAACTGTGCCCGGCTGTTCGATCCGACCGATCCCCAGAGCAGCGACGAGAGCGAGAACCTGGCGGCCTTGCTGAAGATCGCCATTGGCCAGGACCTCGTTTCGCTCGTCTACCAACCCATCCAGGACGTCGCGTCGGGCGGGTTCGAGGCCGTGGAGGCGCTGATGCGCCTCAAGATGCTCGACGGCACCCTGGTTCCGCCGAGCCTGTTCATTCCCGTCGCGGAACGAACCGGCGCCATCCTCGAGCTCGGGCGCTGGGCAATAAGGACGGTGTGCGCCGAACTCCTGGCGCAGGATCACGTGCGCGTCGTCAGCGTCAACGTCTCGCCGATCCAGCTCAAGACGCCCGGCTTCGCGACGTCGGTCGCGACCATTCTGGGCGAGACCGGCGTGACCGGAAACAGGCTGGCCTTCGAGATCACCGAGGGGCTGGAGATGGAGATGCATTCCGACATCCTGCGCTGCATCAGCGACCTGAAGCTGCTCGGGATCAGGATCTGGCTCGATGATTTCGGGACGGGCTTCGCCGGCCTTTCATGGCTTCGTCTCATCGACTTCGATACGGTCAAGATCGACCGCTCGTTTCTTCACGACTGCGGCACCCCTAAGGGCATGGCAATGCTGCAGGACATCATCGCGCTGGTCAGAAATCGCGGCCACAAGATTCTGGTCGAAGGGGTGGAGACCGAAGAGCAGATGGTCCTCATGCGCCAATTCGGCATAGACAAGGTCCAGGGCTTTCACGTCGGCCGTCCCGCTCCGGCCGCGAATTTCCAGACCAAGCGGGCCATTCAAAAGCGGCCGTTCACGGTTCTCAAGTCGGCGTGACCGCGAGATAGGCGTGGCTTGACCGGCCATCGCCCGTCAAGCCCGTCTGCCCTCTGGCTACGATTGCAGCGCGGCGAAGCCTATGCCGTCTGCAACGCCCTGCGTGGCAGCGGCGGGAAGGCGATCGCTATGCCCGCGGCACCCAGGCCGATAAGCGCCGAGCCGATGAAGAGCCAATGGTAGCTGGCATAGGCGTCGAAGATCATGCCGCCGGCAAGCGGCCCCAGCGCCATGCCGAGGCTGGAGAGCATGGTGGCGGCGCCGAATACGGTGCCGAGGATGCGCTGGCCGAAATATTCGCGCGCCAGCACCGCGTAGAGCGGCATGACGCCGCCATAGGTGGCGCCAAAGATGACGGCCAGCATATAGAACTGGTCGAGCTGGCTGATCGAGAGATAGGCGGCAATGACGATCGCCTGGATCGCCAGCCCGGCGATCAGCACCGGCTTGACCCCGAGCCGGTCGGCCAGCACGCCGTAGAGCAGCCTGCCGCCGAGGCCTGCCAGACCCTCGACACTGTAGATCGAGACAGCGGCCATTGGGGCGACGCCGCACAGCATGGCGTAGCTGACCATGTGGAAGATCGGGCCGGAATGGGCCGCGCAGCAGGCGAAGAAGGTCAGCCCCAGCACGATGAATTGCGGCGAGCGCAGCGCCTGGCCGACCGTGAGGCCGGCGCCTTCGGCGGCTCGTGATGCGGCGGCACCCGAGGCGACAGGCTTCGGCGGCTGGCGCACCAGAAGCACGGCGGGCAGCAGAAGCACCCAGGCCAGGATGCCGATGTCGAACATGGCGCTACGCCATTCGTAGGCGGAGATCAGCCAGCGGGCGAGCGGCGAGATCGTCATCGGCGCCACGCCCATGCCGGCCGAGACCAGCGATACGGCCAGTCCGCGATTGGTGTCGAACCAGCCTGACGTCAGCGCGATCATCGGCGCGAAGAAGGCGCTGGCCGCGAGCCCGACGAGCACGCCATAGGTGATCTGGAAGGTGAGAAGCGAACCGGCGCGGCTTGCCAGCACCAACGCCAGCCCGAGCAGCACGGCGCCGATTGTGACGACGATACGGGCGCCGAACCGGTCGGACAGGGCACCCCAGGCGAAACCGCCAAGGCCCATCACCAGGAAATTGAGTGTCATGGCGCTCGAAATGCCCGCGCGCGACCAGTTGGTATCGAGCGCCATGGGTTCGAGAAAGATCGCCAGCGAAAACATCGTGCCGATGGCGACACAGGACATCAGCGCGCCAGCCGCGACGATGACCCAACGGTAGGAATGGTTCATGGTTTTCTCCCATGCCGGAACGCGGTCTTGTGGTGGCACGGTCCAGCTTCGCCGTGCCCTTGCGTCCGAAGGACGCCGGCACCAGCGCCCATCCTACAATCCGGTTGCATTTTTTATCCAGTCTGGACGTTAGCGCTTTGACGGATACAGACCCTTGGATTGCGCTGGCTTGCCCTAGATCGGCAGTTCCGATGTATATTTGATCGTCTGGCTGGGCACGTCGGTCTTGACGTTCTGCACGCCCCTGATGCGGCTGAGATGCTCCGACTGGAAACGCCGGTAGTCATCGATGCCGGCGGCCACGACACGCACCATGGCGTCGCAGTCACCGAGCATGAGATAGCACTCCATCACTTGCGGCAGCTTGGCGACCTCGGTGGCGAAATGTTCGATCGTGTCCTCGTCCTGTGCCTTCAGCCAGATGCGGGTGAAGAAGGTGAGGCCCTTGCCGATGCTGGCCGGATTGATCACGGCGACATAGCGGTCGATGATACCGGCTTCCTCCAGGAGCTTGACGCGCCGCAGGCAAGGCGAGGGCGACAGGCCGACCTCATTGGCCAGATCATTGTTGGCCATGCGGCCGTCTCGCTGCAACGCCCGCAGGATGCGTTTGTCGATGTCGTCGAGCTTCATGGCGTTGAATTCCATTTTCCTGCGGCTTCGTAACAGTGAATGCCAAAATCTGACGAAAGACAACAATCTTCGCGACCAAATTGCGGAGAGGTGTAGCTATGTTTTGCCCCTGACATCACGAGATTTCAAACGCGGGGCAGGGCGGCTGTGAGGCCGCCCTGGGGCAGGACATGAGCATTTCACAGGCAGTCGAGACGGTGGGCAATGGTTCGGGATCGGAGTTTCGCCGTGGCGTGGCGTCCTGCGCGCCGGTGCTGCTCGGCACCATCCCCTATGCGCTGGTGCTTGGCGCCCAGGCCGTGCAGAAAGGGCTGAGCGCGGTCGAGCTGTCCATGATGACGGGGCTGAACTTCGCCGGCGGCTCGGAATTCGCGGCGATCCAGCTGTGGACGTCGCCGCCGCACATCCTGCTCATCGTCGCCATCACCTTCCTGGTCAACAGCCGCCATCTGCTGATGGGAGCGGCGCTCGCGCCGTTCCTGCGCGATCTGCCGCGGCGCAAGGTGTTTCCGGCGCTGTTCTTTCTATGCGACGAAAGCTGGGCGCTGGGCCTGGCCGACGCCAAACAGCGCGCCGCCGCCGGTGTCGCACCGGCCTTCAGCCCGCGCTATTACATGGGTGCCGCGCTGGCGATGTATCTGACCTGGGTGGCCTTCACCACGCTGGGCGCCTTGCTCGGCCCGATGCTGGGCAATGTCGAGACCTACGGTTTCGACATGGCGTTTCCGGCCGTCTTCCTGGTGCTGATGCGCGGCATGTGGAGGGGCGTGGCGGCGGCGCGGCCCTGGCTTGTCAGCCTGGCCGTCGCGGCGCTGGTCTATCTCTTCGTTGCCGGCGCCTGGTATGTCGCGGCGGGCGCGGTGTCGGGGCTGGCCGCGGCTTGGCTGATGGCGGGTGATGCATGATCGACGCAGCGACCCTTCTCACCATCGTGCTGATGGCCGGCGTCACCTATCTGACGCGGATCGGCGGCTATGTCGTGCTGCGCAACCGCGTGCTCAGTCCCCGTGCCACGGCGGTGATGGAGGCAGCACCCGGCTGCGTGCTGATCTCTGTCATCGCGCCGGCCTTCGTGTCGCGCAATCCCGCCGATCTCGCGGCATTGGCCATCACCTTGGTCGCCGCGACACGGCTTTCCATGCTGCCAACCGTGCTGATCGGGGTCGCTTCGGCCAGCCTGTTGAGGCATCTGATCGGCTAGAACGAAAAAAGCAGGCGCGAACGCCTGCCTTTGACAAACCATGGACCGAGAGTCTTACGCTGCAGCCGCGACATCACGGCTGGCGGCAACCAATGCATCGACCGTGGCCGTAGCCTTGGCGAGCGCGGCATCCACCGCGTCAGGTCCCTTGGAGACGCCCTCGATGCGGATGACGTCGACATCGGTCATGCCGATAAAACCGAGCACGCTGCGCAGGTAGGGAACGGCGTGATCGAACTGCACGGCCGCACCTTCGGAATAGATGCCGCCGGAGGCCAGCACGATGTAGACCTTCTTGCCGGTGACGAGACCCTTGGGGCCGTTCTCGCCATAGGCAAAGCTCTTGCCGGAGCGGGCGACGTGATCGACCCAGGACTTCAACGTCGAGGAGATGTTGAAGTTGATGAAGCCGGTGGCCAGGATCACCGTGTCGGCGGCGAACAACTCGTCAAGCACGACATCGGAAACGCCGACCACTTCGGCCTGGCGCGGGGTGCGGGCATCGGCCGGCGTGTAGATGCCGGTCGCATAGTCGGCATCGATATGCGGCAGCGGGTTGGCGACGAGGTCGCGCACGACCAGCGTGTTCGACGGGTCAGCGGCGAGAAGCTTCTGGGCGAACTCGGTGGCGATGCGGGTCGAGTGCGAGGCAGCGCCGCGCGGGCTCGAGGTGACGAGAAGAATGGACATAGCGGGTCTCTCCAGTGGGATGAATTGTCCCGCCATATATGGGGCATCGACCAATCAGATAAACTGGTATATTTTCGATACGATCCATCCATAAAGTAGATACAACGATGCAGCCCAACCCGACCCTCGACCAGCTCCAAATCCTTGTCGCCGTTGCCGATACCGGCAGTTTCTCGGCAGCCGGCCGCAAGCTCAACCGCGCGCAATCCGTTATCAGCTACGGTATCGCCAATCTCGAGGCGCAGCTCGGGCTGAAGCTTTTCGAGCGCGAGGGCACGCGCGAGCCGCAACTGACCGAGATCGGCCGGGCGATGCTGGAAGACGCGCGGCGCATGATTGGCGTGCTGCAGCGCATGCGCTCGCGCGTCGACGGGCACCATCACGGGCTGGAGGCCGAGGTGGCGCTGGCGGTGGACGTATCACTGCCTTCCCCCGTGCTGGTGCGGGTGCTCAAGGCATTCGAGGCGCGGTTTCCGACCGTGATGCTGCGCCTGTATATCGGCACGCTCGGTCTCATCCCCGATCTTGTCGTCAGCGGACAGGCCGATCTCGGCATTGGCGGCCTGCTAGGCGATGTCGACGTGCATCTCGTGCGCATCAGCTTCATGTCGCTGGTGCCGGCGGCAGCGCCCAATCATCCGCTGGCCCTGCTGCCGAAGCCGGTGGCGCTCGAGGATGTGCGCGAGCATACGCAGCTTGTCGTGATCGACCAGTCCGAGCGCACCAAGGGACGCGATTACGGCGTCTTCGCCTACCGCACGTGGCGACTGACCGACATGCGCACCAAGCACATACTGATGCGCGAGGGGCTCGGCTGGGGCGGGCTGCCGCGCTGGCTGATCGCCGACGACCTGGCCAGCGGCCGCCTGGTGGAACTCGACCTCGAACCCTACAAGGAAGTGAGTTCGCCCCTGTTTGCCATGCACCGCAACGATCGCAGTCCAAAGCCGGCGGCGGCCTGGCTGATCGACCGGTTCAAGCGCGGGCTCGGCTGCTTCAACGAGTTCGAGCCGGGCGAGGTGCCCGAAGAGGAGCCGGACACCGACGGTGATGCGAACGCCGGCGGCTGAATCCTGGAACTCAGCCGAAAATCATTCGATCTGCGTCACCCCGGAAACCACGAGCTGCGCCGTACGGGCGGTCAATTTTCCGCATTTGCGCAGTGTCGGTTTTTCATAGGTCCTTTTCATGTGTCCATCCCGAATGTGAGCCCGCAAGGTGGGTGAGCCAGCCATAACGGGATTGGACGGTTTCGGTTGCCTCGCCATTGCATTCTCCGCTGCGTACAAGGACACGATCACCTGCCTTTCGGAGACTGTTGGGGAACTCCACGCTTCACAGCCGGTCGCGATAATGTCCTTCCACTTTGCTGGTCGTCGCGAAACCAATGTGTCGACCTCCATCTTCTGGTCGCCTCCCATCGCTAAGCCCTGCCGGACCAACGGCACGCGCCTCAGTCGGACTTTCCCAGACCTTTCAGGATAAAGCGAATCTGCTCGCGCAGGCCAGCTTCGTCATCTTCGCCGTGTCGAAGGCGGTGCTCGATCAGAATCGGGTGGAAAAACGGCGTGAAGGCGGTCTTGACCGCGCGCGCTGCTTCCACTGGATCTTCGACCTTGAATTCCCGTGTTTGGATGCCCTCGCGGATAATCGCTTCGAGGATCGTTACCACCCGCTCGGTATGCGCCTTGATGATCGCGCAGTTGTTTTGCATGGCGGCGACAACCATCTCGTGCATGCGCCTTTCCTCGACCAGTGTGGTCTTGCTGTGATGGTGCATCGCGGTCAGGAGTTGGTCGAGTTTCTCCGGGGCCGGCGCGCTCGTGCATGCGATCGCAGAGGCGATCCCGGCGACCTCGTTGACGACCCGCCCGCAGACGGACTCGATGATCGCACCCTTGGAGGGGAAGAAACGATAGACGTTTGCCGTGCTCATGCCGAGTTCGGAGGCGATATCAGCCACCGATGTCTTATGGGTGCCGAGGCGGCGAAACTGCTCGTCCGCCACAGCCAGGATGCGCGCGCGCATCTCGTCGGGATCAGTTCGTGTTCGAACTGGACGGTTCATGCATGTCTCCAGAATTGATGAAGCGAACCGGCCGGACTCGCGTGGACGATCGTCTGTAAGCGGCAAGTTCGTGCCGTTGGCCTGTGTCCAGGCAGAGCCAACGGGCAAGAATTCGAACCGTCTCCTGCGACAACGGAGCCCTACTCGGCCGCCATTGCTGCCGGCACTTCCGGTTCCTCCGTTGAATTCTCCTGGACCTCATCCGTGGCCGGCTTGATCCGGAACCACGCGACGTAGAGTGCAGGGAGGAACAGCAGGATCAGCACCGTGCCGGCAGCCGTGCCGCCGATCAGCGTGAACGCCATCGATCCCCAGAAGACGGAGTGCGTGAGGGGGATGAAAGCCAGAACGGCGGCAAGTGCGGTCAGGATCACCGGCCTTGTGCGTTGCACCGTGGCCTCGATGACCGCCTGATAGTCGTCAAGACCGGCGGCACGGTTCTCCTTGATCTGTTCGGTCAGGATCAGCGTATTGCGCATCAGGATACCTGCCAGGCCTATCAGGCCCAGGATGGCGTTGAATCCGAAAGGCTGGTTGAAGGCCAGCAACATCGGTACGACGCCAACGAGACCGAGAGGTGCCGTCAGCATGACCATCGCCATCGTCGAGAAGGATCGCACCTGCAGTATGATGACGATCAGCATGGCGGCGAGCATGGCCGGAAAGACCTTGCCCAGCGCTGTGTTGGCCTTGGTTGCCTCCTCGATCGATCCACCCATTTCGATGCGATAGCCGGCAGGCAGGGATTGAATCAGCGGCTGAAGGGCCGTCATGATCTGCTTGGAAACCTCTGGAGGCTGGGTCGCCTCATTGATGTCCGAGCGGATCGTGATGACGGGTGTGCGATCGCGGCGTTTCAGGATCGGTTCTTCCAGACGAACTTCGGAGTGACCGATCTGGTCGAGTGGAATCTGGCGGCCCTCCCGGCTCATCAGCGAGAAATCCGCCAGACGCGATGGATCCAGTCGCTCGCCGCCGGCGCTGCGGGCCACGATGGGGACGTTGCGGATGTCCTCGCGGACCTGCGTGACCGGGATGCCGGTGAGGAGGAACTGGAGCTGCTGGGCCACTTCCGCCGGCGACAGGCCGATAAGGTTCAATCGGTCCTGATCCGGGATGAAGCGCAGTACCGGCGTGCGATTGCCCCAGTCGCGATTGGCCTGCCGCACGTCCGGTACGCCGCGCATGATGTCGAGCGCTTTTTCGGAGATGGTGTACAATTGCCGCGGGTCTGGCCCCATGACCCGGAACTCGACCGGGAACGGCGTGTAAGGTCCGAACACGAGTTGCGTAACGCGGATGTTCGCTTCGGGGGCAAGCCCTGTCGCAACCGCTTCACGGAGCCTGTGCTTCAAGGCCTCGCGCGCGTCCGCGTCCGGGGTCAGGACGACGATCTTGGCGAAGGCGGGATCAGGCAATTCGGGCGCCATGGCGAAGAAGAAGCGGGGAGCGCCCTGACCGACATAGCTCGTGACGATCTTGGCCTCGGGCTGGCCGCCAAGCCAGTGTTCCAGTTTCTCGACCGTGGCGGTCGTCGTCTCGATGCTGGTGCCCTCCGGCAGGCGAACCTCGACCAGCACTTCGGGACGGTCGGATGTCGGGAAGAACTGCTGCTTGAGACCGCTCATGCCGACAACCGAAAGCGCGAAGACGATGCCGACGGCAGCGCAGGTCACGAACTTGTGGCGCACGGCAAAGGTGATGAGCCGGCGGAGGCGCCGATAGTTCGGTGTGTCGTATATGGCGTGAACGCCGCCTTCGACCGGTTTGATCGCGGGCAGCATCTTGACGCCCATATAAGGGGTGAAGAAAACCGCGACGACCCAGGAGACGATGAGGGCGAACCCCACGACCCAGAAGATGTTGCCGGCGTATTCGCCGGCCGTCGAGCGCGCGAAGCCCACCGGCAGGAACCCGGCGATCGTCACCAGCGTGCCCGACAGCATCGGCGCCGCGGTGTGGCTCCATGCATAGGCCGCCGCCTTGATGCGATCCATGCCCTCTTCCATTTTCACCACCATCACCTCGATGGCGATGATGGCGTCGTCGACGAGGAGGCCCAGCGCCAGGATGAGGGCACCAAGCGTGATGCGGTCGAAGAACCGGCCGGTTTCCAGCATGATGAGAAAGACGACGGCGAGCGTCAGCGGGACGGCGGCCGCCACGACGATGCCGACGCGCCAGCCGAGGCTGAGCAGGCTCACCAGCAGCACCACGCCAAGCGCCATCGCGAATTTGATCATGAACTCGTTGACCGACGAGCCGATGTTGACGGCCTGATCGCTCACTTTGGCCAGCGTCATTCCGAGAGGCAGCGTCTGTGCGATCGCTGCTGACCTCTCCTCCAGTGCCTTGCCGAGTTCAAGACCATTCCAGCCCTCCTGCATCACCGCCGCGAGCATGATGGTCGGCTCACCCTGGTGACGGATGACATAGGTGGCAGGATCCTCGTAGCCGCGCCGGACCACGGCGATGTCGGAGAGCTTCAACGTCCGTCCCGCGGCGACGATCGGCGTGTCGGCGATCGTCTGGACACTGTCATAGGCGCCGTTGACCCGGATAAAGACCTGCGGCCCCTCTGTGTCGATCGAGCCCGCCGGTGTGACGGTGTTCTGCCGCTGCAGGGCAGCGACGATATCCTGCGCCGACACGCCGAGGGTTGCCAGCTTGGCATAGGAAAACTCGACGAATATCTGTTCGGGACGTTCGCCGAGGATGTTGATCTTCTTGACGCCGGGCACATGCAGAAGGTCCTGGCGAATGGTCTCGGCCTGCCTGGCGAGTTCCCCCATGGGCAAGCCCTTCGCCTTAAGGGCGTAAAGAGCGAAACTCACATCGGAATATTCGTCGTTGACGAAGGGGCCGAGCACGCCGGGCGGCAGGTTGCGGGCTTCATCCCCGAGCTTCTTGCGGGCCTGGTAAAATTCCTCCTGCACGCTGGATGGCGGTGTGCTGTCCTTCAGCGTGACCGTCAAATAGGCATAGCCTGGCCGTGTCGTCGTCTCCACACGGTCGTACCAGGTCAACTCCTGAAGTCGCTTCTCCAACGGTTCGGCGACGAGGTCCTGCATCTCGCGCGCCGTCGCGCCCGGCCATACGGTCGTGACCGTCAGGGTCTTGATGGTGAAGTTGGGATCCTCCGCACGTCCAAGCATGAGGAAAGCGTAGGCGCCGGCGGCGACGAGCAGAATGATGAAGAAAAGGGTAACGGCTCGCTCGCGAACGGCGATCGCGGAAAAATTGAGGCTCATCAGTTGCTCCTGTTTTCAGAGGCAGTCCTGACGCGAGCGCCTTCCTGCAGGAGATGAGCACCGAGCGAAACGATCGAATCGCCCGAGCTCAGCCCGGAGATCACGGCGGTTTCGCTGGTTACACGAACAAGCTTGACGGGCCGAAAGTGTACGGTCGAGGTTGCGCCGTCCAAACTCCAAACGCCGGTCTTCTGACCATCGTCCAGCACGGCTCCGAGCGGCACCTGGACTTCCGTTTGACTTGCCTGGCTTGCAAGCCGGATGGTTACCGTCGCGCCAAGCGGTGCTGCCGCGGCCTCACCATCGAGCACATAACGGGCCTCATAGGTACGAGTCTGGGGATCGGCAGCGTCCGACAACTGCCGGAGATGCGCCGTAAAATGCCGCCCATCGCCCCCATACAAGCCCGCCTCGGCTACCGAGCCGATCGCCGGCCGGATCGTTTCGGGAAGCGTGACCACCGCCTCACGGGGGCCGGCGTTCGCGATCCGAACCACGGTCTGTCCCGCGGCGACAACCTGTCCTGGCTCGCCAAGCGTTTCGACGACGGTTCCGTCGGCGTTCGCGTCCAGGACGGAATAGGCCGCCTCGTTTTCCGCGACCTTCGCTTCCGCTTCGGTGGCGGCAAGCTGTGCAGTCGCGGTATCGAGTGCTGCCTTCGCCTGCTCGTAACGCTGCGGGGTTGCGGCCAACTCCTTCTTGACCAGAACCGCATAGCGCTTCTCGTCCGCACTGGTCTGAACCAGGACAGCGCGCGCAGCCGCGACAGCGTTGCGCTTGGCGGTGAGGGCAAGGGCAAGATCGGTATCATCGATCCGCAGCAGCGGTTGGCCCGCCTTGACCTGTTCGCCGACATTTACAAGGCGCTCGATGATCTTGCCGGGTACGCGAAACCCAAGATTGCTCTGCACCCTCGCGGCAATTGTACCCGTGAAGCCGCGTTCGGATCCTGTCACCGCCACTGCCGTCACGAGTCTGACGATCGGTGCTTCCTGCCTCGGGTCAGCCACGACGGCGGCTGCCTGTGTGCGAATGGGAAGCGTGACGAATGCAGCCACCCCAAACCCCGCGACGAGAACGCTCCCCAGCCCAATAATGAGTTTCTTTTTCATGCCCATCGCCTTCTGTGAAAATAGATTGCATTCGTACTCTATAACTGGTATAGATTATGAACGCAATCAAAAAAGGAGACGAATGATGCGTGTGACTCGCAGCCAAGCTGAGCAGAACCGGCAAACCGTGATCGATGTAGCGAGCCGGCTTTTTCGGGAGCGCGGATTCGATGGCATCGGCGTCAAGGATTTGATGGAGGGCGCCGGGCTGACCCAAGGCGGGTTCTACAAGCAGTTCGCGTCCAAGGACGACTTGGTCGCGCAGGCGTCCAGACGGGCATTGGAAAGCGCTGCGAACCGATGGTCGACGGCGGCCGCGGCGAGCCCTGAGGATCCGCTTGGCGCCGTGATCGACTTCTATCTCAGCACGGGGCATCGCGAGGAAAGGATGGACGGCTGCCCGGTGGTTGCGCTTGGCTCGGATGCTGCCAGGCAAGGCGCCGAGGTGAAGGCATCATTTGAGGCCGGCATCCGAGAATACCTCGAGATGCTGGGCTCATGGGTTGGCGAGGCGGACGGCGATGCGCCCGGCGGTAAAGCCATGGTCGTTCTCTCGACAATGGTCGGCGCGGTCGTCCTCTCGCGCGCCGTCAATGATCCCGACCTCGCGAAGGCTTTTCTGAGTGCCGCCACCGCTCAGGTTCGCGAAGCCGTCGCGGCTTGAAAGCCGCACGCGCTGGCCAAGTGATAGGAAAATAGATGCGACGGATCGTTGTTACGGGCATGGGAGCGGTCACGCCGCTCGCGGCCAATGTCGAAGCGTCATGGTCGCGCCTGCTGGCCGGCCGTTCGGGGCTTCGAAAGCTTCCGGACGACATGGTGCGAGACCTGCCGGCGAAGGTCGGTGGAATGGTTCCTTCCTTGCTGGAAGACCCCGAAGTTGGCTTCGATCCAGACATCGTCCTGGCGCCGAAGGACCAGCGCAAGGCCGACCGCTTCATTGTCTTTGCGCTGGCGGCTGCGGAAGAGGCGGTTGCCCAGGCCAGGTGGAACCCGGTCTCGGACGATGACAGGACCCGCACCGCGACGATCATCGCGTCGGGTGTCGGAGGATTTCCCGCGATAACCGAAGCGGTGCGAACCGTCGACCTGCGCGGTGTTCGGCGTCTCTCACCGTTCACGGTGCCGTCGTTCCTGGTGAACATGGCGGCGGGACAGATTTCGATCCGATATGGGTTCAAGGGTCCGCTCGGCGCGCCGGTGACGGCCTGCGCGGCCGGCATCCAGGCGATCGGCGATGCGGCGCGTCTTATCCGCGCCAACGAGGCCGACATCGCGGTCTGCGGCGGAACGGAAGCCTGCATCAATACGGTCAGCCTCGGCGGCTTTGCCGCGGCACGCTCTCTTTCCACGTCCTTCAATCATCGTCCTGAGGAGGCCTCCCGCCCGTTCGACATGTCGCGCGACGGCTTCGTCATGGGCGAAGGCGCCGGCATCCTGGTCATCGAGGCATTGAGCCACGCGCTTGCGCGCGGCGCCAAACCGCTCGCCGAACTGGTCGGCTACGGCACGACGGCGGACGCTTATCACATCACCTCCGGCCCCGAGGATGGCGACGGTGCGCGCCGGGCCATGGAGATCGCGATTGCCCAAGCCGGTATTTCGGCACGGGAGGTCCGCCACCTCAACGCGCACGCGACCTCCACGCCAGTCGGCGACTTGGGGGAAATCGCCGCGATCAAAAGGGTCTTCGGAGAAGATTTCGGCATAGCCGTCAGCGCAACGAAGTCGGCGACCGGCCACCTGCTTGGCGCCGCCGGCGGGCTTGGGGCGATCTTCACGGTCCTGGCGCTCAGGGACCAGGTCGCACCGCCAACCCTCAATCTGAGCGCCCCCGATCCGGCAAGCGACGGGATCGACTTCGTCCCAAACCACGCCCGGCCGATGGAGATGGATTACGCGATTTCCAATGGCTTCGGCTTTGGCGGCGTGAACGCCAGCGCATTGTTCCGGCGCTGGACGGACTAGCCGCGGCTTGCGGCAATCGTGATGTCCTGGTCGGGCAGCGGCAGCCGGCGACAAGTTTACGCATGGCGACATCGTCGCCCCGCACCCGGGCGATGACTGCACGATACATTCGCGGGGGCACTTCAGGCGCGCGACAGTCCGTCTATCAGCGCCGTCAGCACGGCGCGGTAATCCTCGCCCGACGCACCGGCCTCGATGGCGAGCGCCGCGCGGTCGAAGGCGGCGGCAAGCAGCGCGGTCAGCGCTTCGGGCGGCAATCTTTTCATCGACTGCGTCCGCATCGCCGCGACAAGGCCCTCGCGCAGCGAGCGGTTGCCGTGGCGGTTGTCGATGGCGTCCATGGCGGCGCGGCCGAGCACGGCGGGGCCGTCGAGCAGCAAGAGCCGCGTGCGGCCGGGCGCGCGCATGGCCGTGAGATAGGCATCGGAACCGGCAATCAGCGCATCGCGGGCGCTGAGCGAAGGCGGGGAGGCGCGGTCAATCTCTCGCGCCACCGCCGCGGCTTCCTGTTCGACCACGGCGGCGAAAAGCGCCTGCTTGTCGGCGAAATGGTGGTAGAGCGCGCCGCGCGTCACGCCAGCGGCGGCAACGATCTCCGGTGTGCCGGTCCCGGCATAGGATTTTTCCGTGAACAGTTTGCGCGCCGCCGCGATCAGGTCGGCGCGCGTTGTCTCGGTGCGATCGCGATTGGAACGACGCGCGGATTTCTGTTGCATACATTCAGCCTGTATGTTAATTCAATTTACATGCAGACTGTATGTCAGTTGACGGGAGAAGGAAAGATGAAGACGACGAGCTACTACCCGGTGCTGATGACCGGCGATGTCGCCGGCACCGCGGCCTTCTATGTCAGGCATTTCGGTTTCCGGCCGTTGTTTGAGAGCGACTGGTACGTGCATCTGCAATCGGTGGACAACAAGCGCGTCAATCTCGGCATCGTTCAGGGCGACCACGAGACGATCCCCGAGGAGGGGCGGGGGCGGACTTCCGGGCTGCTGATCAATTTCGAGGTCCGCGATCCCGATGCGATCCATGACCGGATCCTTGCTGCCGGCCTGCCTATCCTGCGAACGCTGCGTGACGAGCCTTTCGGCCAGCGCCATTTCATCACTAGGGATCCCAACGGCGTGCTGATCGACGTCATCAAGCCGATCCCGCCCAGCGAGGAGTTCCTGGCGCGGTATGCGGAAGGCGCCCCGGGGGCTTGAACGGCAGCCTCAGCTCGCCCGTGCCACCGGCGTCACCATCACCTGGCTGACGCCGGTGCGGCGCACCACGGTGCACAGCGTCTCGCGGCCGATGCGCTCGGCGTCGAGCATGCGCACGAGGTCGTCGACGCCGGTCACCGGGCGGCCGTCGATTGCGGCGATGATGTCGCCTTCCCTGAGACCCGCCCTGGCCGCCGGGCCGTCCTTCTCGACGCTGCGCAGCCGTACCGCCGTGCTTGTCGAGACCTGCGACAAGAGAGCCGCGCGCCGCGGCAGGTTTACCGTGTCGGCGGAGACGCCAATGAAGGCGCGGCGCACGCGGCCGAAGCGGATGATCTCGGAAATGACGAAGTTCGCGGTGTTGGAGGCGACGGCGAAGGCGATGCCTTGCGCGCCATGGATCATGGCGGTGTTGACGCCGATAACCTCGCCGGCCGACGAGACCAGCGGACCACCGGAATTGCCGGGGTTGAGCGCGGCGTCGGTCTGGATGACGTCGTCGATCAGCCTGCCGGTCGAAGCCCGCATCGAGCGGCCGAGCGCCGAGACGACGCCCGAGGTGACGGTCCATTCGAAGCCCAGCGGATTGCCGATGGCAATCGCGATCTGGCCGCGCCGCAGCCGCTTGGAATCGCCCAGCGGCGCCACGTCGGCGAAGCTGCCGTCAGCGCGCACCAGGGCGATGTCGGTGTCGGGGTCGCGGCCGAGCACGCGGCCTTCGCTGGAGGCGCCGTCCGGCATCGAGACGCGTACCGTCCTGGCGTCACCCACGACATGGAAATTGGTGACGACCAGCCCGTCGGGCGCGATGACGAAGCCCGAGCCATGGCCGCCCGGCCCCCCGATGCGCTCGATGCGGCAGACAGCCGGGCCGATGCGGTCGACCGCTTCGGCAACCGTCGTCGAATAGGCGTCGAGCAATGTCTCGTCCGGTTGGAATTTTGGCGCGGCGAGGGCCATGGGAGGCTCCGTGTTTTCAGGCTTGATCGTGACTATATGTGCGGAGCGGCCGGAACCGCCGCGACCTGACCAGATGGCCAGTCGAACCTGCAACTAGCCGTCAGGCGAGTACCTCCTGGCGTACTGCCGAGCGATATCTGGGGCATGAGAAAACCCAGGAGATCATCATGAGCGACTTCAATCTGAATGCATTTTCCGATGCCATCGCCGATATCGCCGCCAAGGCGACGCCGGGAACGGCAAGCTTCGCCACGCATCATCACCGCACGGCGAGCGCCTTCCACTGGGGCGACGGCTATTTCGTCACCGCCGAGGAAGCCGTCGAGGCCGGCGAGGAGATCGAACTGACGCTCGCCTCCGGCGAGACGGCGAAGGCCGAACTGGTCGGCCGCGATCCTTCGACGGGCGTCGCCCTGCTGAAGCCCGCGGATGCGGCCACCGCGCCTGTCCTCGATAGAGCCAGCCCCGTTCGGCCAGGCAATATCGCCATAGCCATCGGCAGCAGCCAGGGCTCGGTGCTGGCCGTGTCGGGCTCGGTCGGCGAAGTCGGCCCGGCCTGGCGCTCGATGCGCGGCGGCACCATCGACCGGCGCATCAACCTGGCTGTCGGTGCCGACGGCCGATTCGAGGGTGGCCCGGTGCTGGACGCCAAGGGCGCGCTGATCGGCATGCTTCTGTTCGGCCCGCGTGGCCGCGCGCTGGTCATGCCCTATGAGACGATCGAACGCGCGGTGGCGACGCTTCGCGAAAAGGGCCATGTCGCACGTGGTTACCTCGGCGCCGGCCTGCATCCGGTGCGCGACCGCGACGCGCACGGCGCAATGGTGATGAGCCTCGACGACAATGGCCCGGCCAAGGCAGCTGGCCTCTCGCTCGGCGATATCATCGTGGCGTGGAACGGCGAGGCCGTGCATGGTCCGCGAGACCTGATCCGCCGGCTCGGGCCCGACAGCGCCGGTGCTTCGGTGAAGCTGGGTGTCGTGCGCGGCGGCGAACAGCGCGACGTCGTGCTGACGATCGGCGAAAAGCCGCTGAGCTGAGAGGACGGATGGAAAGCGACACGCTGACAAGGCCTGACGTGGCGCGCGGCGAACGCCAGCTCGTGGTGCTGATCGCACTGCGCGATGCCGTGCGTGCCGAGCGCTTGTCGGCTTCGCTTGCCATGGCCGACGATCTGCTGCCGGTCGTGGCCGGCGGCGGGGTCGCCGATGTCGCCATCGTCGATGACGCCGTCGCCAACAGCGCGGCCTCGGTCGATCGAGCCGGCGTCGGCAGCATCACGACGCCAAAGGTACTGCTTTCGGACCGCGCGGGCCGGCCGCAAGGCCAGGTGTTTGCGGTGCTGCCGTTGGCCGCGGACGCAGCTTTGATCGCCGCTGCCGTCAGGCTGGCCGCCGCCGGCTACCGGGTGTCCGGCGAAGGGCGTTCGATGCCGGATAGGCATGAGGATTTCGACCGCGATGATGCGGCCAATGGGGATGGAAGCCATAGCGGGTTGTTCGGCGAGGAAACCGTCGACGATGGCGCCGCCACCCGGCCAGCGCTGTCGCCGCGCGAGGCGGAAGTGCTGGCGCTGCTGGCCGAAGGGGCGCCCAACAAGGTGATCGCGCGGCGGCTCAACATCTCCGTCCACACAGCGAAGTTCCATGTCGCCGCGATCCTGATCAAGCTCGGTGCCGCCAATCGTACGGACGCCATCGCGATCGCGATGCGGCAGGGGCTGGTTCTGGTTTAGGAGTGGATGTCGGGCAAGTCTGACGATTATCTTCAGAGGTCGGCGCTGCCGCTCATCCGCCTACCGGCACCTTCTCCCCGTATAATGACAGGGAGAAGGGAGTTGCCGCGACCTCGGCGCTCCTTTTGCAAAGGTGATGATTGGCGAAGTCCGCGATGAGAGCGTCTTTCTCCCCGTCACTATACGGGGAGAAATGCCCGGCAGGGCAATGAGGGGCGGCGCGACGGTGCGGACGAAGTATCCGTCAGCTGCTCGGTATTTCGAGTTCATCGTAACCGAGTACTTCGTCTTCGGTCATTGGGCGGTCCCGATGAGGTATCCGGCCTGCTTGCTCTGAAATTTCCATCAGCCTCGCGATCAGGTCAGACTCGTTTTGCTGAGAAGTCAGGTGTTCGCGAGCAGTTTCGTTTTCGAGGCTCTGCCGGATCGCTTCGGTCACCGGCACACCACGGCTCTTGGCAAGTTCTCGGGCCAACCGCTCCACTTCGACATTCTTGATGAACAAAGCCATTTGGTGATCTGCCATCCGGTATGGAATCATACGCCAAATCGGTTTCGGCGCCACGTCGTTTGCAGCCGACAAGGCACGGTACCCTCCGCTACGTCACCATCGCGTCGCACCACAAGCTCTTGTATCCCGCTCTGGCGCGCGCAAGGATCGCGACACAAGACAATCCAGGCGGAGGAAAAATGTCGCTCAAGGGAAAGACGCTGTTCATCTCCGGCGGGTCACGTGGCATCGGGCTGGCGATCGCGCTGCGCGCCGCGCGCGACGGCGCCAATGTGACGATCGCCGCCAAGACGACGGAGCCGCATCCGAAGCTGCCGGGAACGATCTACAGCGCCGCTGAAGAGATCGAGCAGGCCGGCGGCAAGGCACTGCCGGTGCTATGCGACATCCGCGAGGAAGCGCAGGTGGCCGAGGCGGTCGGCAGAACCGTCGAGAAATTCGGCGGCATCGATATCTGCGTCAACAATGCCAGCGCCATCCAGCTTACCGGCACGCTGGAAACCGACATGAAGCGCTACGATCTGATGCATCAGATCAACACGCGCGGCACCTTCCTCGTGTCCAAAATGTGCATTCCACACCTGAAGTTGGCGAAGAACCCTCACATCCTGAATCTGGCGCCGCCGCTCGACATGAAGGCCAAATGGTTCAAGAACCATGTCGCCTACACCATGGCCAAGTTCGGCATGTCGATGTGCACGCTGGGCATGAGCGCGGAATTCGCCAGGGATGGCATCGCGGTCAATTCGCTGTGGCCGATCTCGACCATCGACACGGCCGCGGTGCGCAACCTTCTGGGCGGAGCGACGGTCGCGGCGATGAGCCGGTCGCCCGACATCATGGCCGATGCCGCGCACGCGATCTTCATGCGGCCGTCGCGCGAGGCATCAGGCAATTTCTATATCGACGAAGAGGTGCTGCGCGCCGAGGGCGTCAGCGATTTCTCGGTCTATGCGCCTGACGCAACCGGACCGCTGGCCGGAGACTTTTTTGTGCCGGATGAGGTGTTTGCCAGGACGGACAGCAAGATCAGGAACATCTACTGAAGGGGGTCCTGCCGCCGCCGCTTGCTTTCAAAAAAGGACTCGACATCGAACGGCTCCGGTTCACCTGACTGGTCGCCCTCGTCGATTGCCCGACGAAGCCGCTCAGCCTCTGATCGCCGGTTTTTTCGTAGGCATCAATTCGCCTAATCCTTCGTTGAGCGCCCGGCAGGCCACCGTTTGCTAGGTGGACCTAAAAGCACAAAACCCCGCCGGAGAGGGCCGGCGGGGCTCAATGCGTCCCGCTGGAGTCGGGACGGGGCAGGGAACGCCCAGTCAGGAATCTGGGGTGCGAAGCCCAGTGATTCAATGAGCCGGCTCCAAGGCTTGTACAATTCTTGTTGACCCGGGCCGTGCCGTCCGCGGTCTATCCCATCCCGGTTGACCGGGATGGGATCTTGTTGCCGACCTCGTTCCAGAAACCACTGCAAGTGGCTGGAAAAGCAGGTCAGTTGTTGCTCGCCACCGGCGCCACGAGCGAGGTGATGCGGCGGATGGCGACGCGCCGGTTCTCGCGGTTGGGCGCCGAGGTGTCGACCTTCAGATACTCCTCGCCATAGCCCTGTGTCGTCAGGTTCTCGGGCGGGATGCCGAAGGCGTTGGTCAGCGCTTCGGCGACCGCTTCGGCGCGACGGTCCGACAGAGCAAGGTTTGCCTCGGGCGTGCCGACGGCGTCGGTATGGCCCTCGATCAGGAAGGTCTCGGCCGGGTTCTTTTTCAACAGCTTCTCCATGGCGTCGGCGACACCCTGGAGCTTCTGCACCTCGGTGTCGGAGATTGAGGACGAGCCGAATTCGAAGTTCAGCGTGTCGAGATCGATGCGCCGTGCAATGTCGCGCACGCGAGCCGAACGCTTGACCTCGTTGATCGAATACAGACGCTGCACTTTCTCCACCGGCGGCTGTTCGAGGAAGGTGTAATAGTCGTCGGGGCTTTCGACATCCTCGGAATCGAGGATGTAGTCCCGGCGCGGGATGGTCAGCCGCATCGGCGGCAGGTCATCGCCGGGATCGCGCCAGTCATCTTCGTCCTGGTAGCTGCGCTCGTCGACATAGCTCAGAACGTATTCGCGACCGTCGGGCGCGATGCGCGACCGCTGCAGGATGTCGCCGTAGCGGTTGCGTATGGTGACGATCCGGAAGCCATTGTCGCGCTCGACCGTCTCGCGCGTGCGGCCTTGCGGCAGGTCCTCGTAGTAGACATCCTTGGCGCCGCGGGTCAGGCGCGGTCGATCGTTGCTTTGGACGAACGTCTGGTCGTTGAACTGGACGATCACCCGGTCGCCGATTTCCTTGAGCACGTCGACGCCCTTGGGCCGGCGGCGGTCACGGATGTCCTCGTCAGGCGCGCGCTCGAGCCGCTTGCCCTTCTCCTGCGTCACCGGGACGATTTTTTCCGTCTTGATCGCCTCCTGGGCGGCCCTGTCGTCGGTTGGAGGCGGACCCTGATCCACCGGCGCCACTACCGGCTTCCGGCCCTGGTCACCGCCCTGCTGGGCATTCTGCCCACCATTCTGCTGCCCGCCGTTCTGCTGTTCGCCATTCTGGTTGGCGGGCTGGGTGGCTGGGTTCCCGCCGCCCTGGCCGTTCTCGCCGCGACCCTTGCGCCTGGCATCCTTCTGGCTGTCGAGGATGGGGGCGGCATTCTTGTCGGCGGGGGCTTCGCCCTGAACCGGGTTTTCGCCCTGGACAGGCGCGGCCTTCCCATTGGTAGCGGCCCCACCGGTGGCGGGCTGCTCTCCCGTCGCCGGCTGTTCGCCGGTGGTGGGCTGCCTACCGGTCGGCGGCTGTTCGCCGGTCGCGGGCTGCTCGCCATTCGCCGGCTGTTCGCCAGCCGGTTTCCTGCCGTGCTTCTTCGTCTTGTCCTGGGATTGCTCGCCCTGGGCGGGAACCTGCTCGCCGGCGGGAGGGGATTCAACCTTCGGCGTCGCTTCGCCGGCAGGAGCCTGCTTCGGTGTCGGAGCGGTCTCCGGCACGGCGGCCGGCGCCTCTTTCTGCTGGTCCAGCTTGTGTTTCCTGCCAGGCTTGGTCGGCTGGTTGTCGTTGGCAGGCGCGGCCTCGCCGGCGGGCGCCTGCTCGGTCTGCTGCTGGTCGCGCTTCTTCCTGCGCGGCTGCTGCTCGTCGGTTGCGGGCGCGGCCTCGCCGGCGGGCGCCTGTTCGGTCTGCTGCTGCTGGTCGCGCTTCTTCCTGCGCGGCTGCTGCTCGTCGGTTGCGGGCGCGGCCTCGCCGGCGGGCGCCTGCTCGGCCTGCTGCTGCTGGTCGCGCTTCTTCCTGCGCGGCTGCTGCTCTTCAGCCGCGGGGGCGGGCTGCTGCGCGGCCGGAGCGGTCTCGGTCTGCTGTTGCTGCTCGCGCTTCTTCTTGCGCGGCTGTTCCTCGTCGCCCTGTCCCTGGTCGGTGGGGGTGTCCTGCGCCAGGATGATCAGCGGTGTCCCCCCGCGTTGCATGGGGCCGAACGCGGCTGTCCCCTGAAGCGGGGACGCGCCTAACGGCGCGGATGCCATCAACAGGCCAAGGGCTGTGCCTGCCAGAATCCGTGGTTGGCGTTTCATCGAAATTCTCCTTGTGGGGTCCCATCCTTGCCGAAACCGCTTTTAACGAAATTGGTTCCAGTTGCCCATCGTTAGGGGCTGTACAGGGCTATTGGCCGACCTTTTGAAGGCAACTTCATGTCATTCGGCCCCCTTTGCAGCCTCATTCCGGCTGTCGCCGCGCTTGACCTTGGCGGCGGCTGGGGCCACATGCCGGAAATGGAAACCCCGTTCTGGAAGACCAAGACGCTGGAAGAGATGAGCCCCACCGAGTGGGAATCGCTCTGCGACGGCTGCGGCAAGTGCTGCCTGTCCAAGCTCGAGGACGAGGACACCGGTGAAATCTACTGGACCAGCGTCGGCTGCCGGCTGTTCGACGCCGAGAGCTGCCGCTGTGCGGACTATGCCAACCGGCTGGCGCGCGTTCCCGACTGCGTCGGCCTGACGCCGCAGAATGTGCGCACCATCAGCTGGCTGCCCAGCACCTGCGCCTACCGGCTGGTGGCGGAAGGCCGCGACCTCTACTGGTGGCATCGGTTGGTTTCCGGCAGTGCCGAGACCGTGCACGAGGCCGGCATTTCCATGCGCGGCCGGGTCAAGGCGAGCGAGACCGACCTGGCCGAGCCGGAAGACTATTTTGACTTTATGCTCGACGACGAGCCCTGACGCGCGCGGTAGATCGTCAGGAGTTGCCTGTCGGGAACCGTGCGAGGGCGAGGCGCCTGGCGCGATATTGTTGAGTGCCGGCGAGGGATTTGGCCGGCGAGAGATTTGAAAGGTCGGCGCTTTGCCGTGTGGCGCCACATGAACCGCGGATGAACGGGCAGTTCGTAAATAGTTCAGACAGGCCGGTGCATTCTCCCGCCATCGGTTTCACGAGGAGGGCGCAAGCCCGCAACAAGGAGAGAGAACCATGTACACCACCATCAAGACGGCAGCGCTTTCGGCTCTGGTCGGCCTCGGCACGCTGGCGGCCATCCCCGCCCATGCCGACAGCCTCTATCTTGGCTTCGGCAACAACCAGGACCCGCGCTTCGGCGTCTATGCCGGCGACGACGGCTATCGCCACCGCCGGGACGAGCGCCGCGACGATTGGCGCCGTGGCTGCTCGCCGGATCGCGCCCTCGACAAGGCGGAGCGCATGGGGCTGCACCGTGCCCGCATCGTCGATGTCAACCGCCGCGTGGTCAAGGTGATGGGCCGTCAGTACGGCGACCGCGTCGTCATCGTGTTCGCCAACGAGCGCGGTTGCCCGGTCATCAACCGCTGAGAATCTCAGGCGTGGACCTTCTGTGAAGGTCTGGAGCCCCTTTCCCTAGGGAAAGAAGTGGCCCGAAACCCCGCGGGAGCGATTCCGCGGGGTTTTTATTGCCCGCGGCGGTCTCTCTTGAGCAGGTCCGTGGCCAAGCAATGCTCAGCCACGGCGTCCAGCGCCGCCTACTTCAGTTCGAAGGTAACGGTGACCTGGACATTGTAGGCGTTCTCGCCGGCCTGTACCGGCGCCGCGCCGGCCGCGGCGTCGAATGCCTTGGCGTTGATCGGCATCGGCGCCGGCCTGATGTTCTGATCGGTGATCTCGAGCACCCGGCCCAGGCTGACCCCGGCCGCCTCGGCCAGCGTCCTGGCCTTGGCCATGGCGTCGGCGACAGCTTTCTTTCGGGCCTCTGTGACGGTGGCCGCCGGATTGTCATTGGTGAAGGCGATGCCGCCGCCCTGGTTGACGCCGAGCGACACCGCCTTGTCGAGGATCTCGCCTGTCTTGTCGACGTCGCGCACGCGCACCGAGAGCGTGTTGGTCACCTGATAGGCGACGAGTTCGGCCTCCTGGCTGCCGTCCGGCTTGTTGGTATAGTTGTAGCGGGGGGTGATCTGGATGCCCGCGGTCTGCAGGTCGCGATCCTTGATGCCGGCGGCCTTCATCGCGGCGATCACCGCGGCCATGGCATCATTGTTGGCGTCGAGTGCGGCACGCGCCGTCTTGGCTTCGCGCATGACGCTGAGCGTCAGCACCGCCAGATCGGGGGCCACGGTTGCTTCGCCCTCGCCGGACACGATGATGCGGGGCGGGGTCGGCAGATCGGTGGCTCCAGCCATCGCCGGAAAAGCGATTGCAGCGGCGAGCGCGAGGGGCAAAAGATGTCTGGTCATGAAAATCTCCTTGGTCTGCGATCAGGTCGCAGGGGGGCGCGTAGAGCGCGATTATGGGTTGATTTGGGCGATCTGCGAAAGCCCGCCGGGAAAGCCTTGTGCCGCGATGCGAAAAACATTAATCCAGCCCGCGTGGGGCCTGTAGCTCAATGGTTAGAGCCGGCGGCTCATAACCGCTTGGTTGGGGGTTCGAGTCCCTCCGGGCCCACCATTGTTGTTATTTACCAATAGCGTACGGGCAAGTTCGCCCGCGGGTTCGCCAAACGGGATATTACCGTCCCGGGAGCACAATGATCGTGACGCAGAAAGGGATCACCCTGAAAGACGTGGCCGCCGCGGCCAACGTTTCGCGCGCCACGGCGGCGCGGGCGCTCAACAGTTATGGTTACGTCGGCGACGGTACGGCTTTGCGCGTGCTGGAAGCCGCCGAGCGACTGGGCTATCGCGCCAACCTCGTCGCGCAGGCCCTGCGCAGCGGGCAACTGCCGATCGTCGGCTTCATTCCCGGCGACATCCAGAATCCGTTCTTCGCGCGCATTGCCCATGATATCGAGGCGGAACTGCGCAGGCACCGCCACAATCTTCTGATCGCCAGCAGCGAAGAGAATGTCGAACAGGAAAAGGAACTGCTCCAAAGCCTGCGTTCGCTCAGCATCCGTGGCTTCATTCTTGCGCCGACCTCGGCGACGGACAGCCAGCATATCGTGCAGCTCGCCCGTGAGGGCACGCCGGTCGTGCTGATCGACCGTGTCGTCAAGGACGTGCAGTGCGACAGCGTCGTCGTCGACAATGAAGGCGGTGCGCGCGAGGCCGTGGACTACCTGGTTGCCAATGGCCACGAGCGCATCGGCCTGTTGCGGGACGAATCGCGCATCTTCACCGCGCAGGAGCGCCTCGCCGGTTACCAGAATTCGCTTGCGGCACATGGCATTGCCCTCGACCCATCGCTGGTCAGCGTGTCACGCTCGACCGTGGAACATGCTGTCGAAGCCACCATTCGACTGTTCAGCCGCCGCGATCGCCCGACCGCCTTGTTCACCGTGGACAGCCTGATGACCCAAGGCGCGTTGCTCGGCCTGCGCTCGATGGGACTGTCGATCCCGCATGATGTTTCGCTGGTCGGCTTCGACGATTTCAACCTCGCCACCTTCACCGATCCCCAGATCACCGTCATCGCGCAGCCGACAGCCGAAATAGGGCCGCTTGCCGCCAAAATGCTGCTCGACCGCCTGGCCGGCAAGAAGCTGGCCCCGCGCCACACGCGCTTCCCGACCCGCCTCATCGTTCGCGGCTCGGTCTCGCGGCTGCACGGGCGCTGATCACCCGATCCAAATAGGCTCTTCCGCGAATTCGTCCTGCAAGGGGGCTTGCCAACCTCTGAAATGCGTGCGTTAAATATGTGAGATCGATCTCACAATCATTCGGATCGGTGGTGGCCGTGGCGATCCGCCGGCGGTGCCTGCAACGAGCGGACGCCCTGCCGCAGCGAAAATACGAGGAAGACCTGCATGCTCAACTTTGACAAAGACCGCTTCATCAAGATCCAGAGCGGAGCCGTCTCCTTCGCCGGAGAGGCGAGGGCGCTCATGCACCGGCTGCTCGCGGATGGCGTCGAGCGGCTCTATTTCATGGGGACCGGTGGCGTGCAGCTTCTGACCCTTCCGGCCATCGAGCTGGCCGAGCGCCGTACGAGCTTCCCGGTGCGGGGAGAATATCCGGCGCAGGTCGTGCTTGATCCGCCCGCCGGGCTGGACCGGAAGTCGCTCGTGGTCATCCCGTCGCTGTCGGGCACGACCAGGGAAAGCGTGCAGCTGCTTTCCTTCCTGAAGGAGAAAGGCGTGCGCACGCTCTCGCTCACCGGCCATTCCGACACGCCACTTGCCAGGGAAGCCGATTTCACCTTCACGAACTTCGCGGAGGACGACACCTCTTCGGAATCCTTCTATCTGCAGTCGCTGCTGATTGTGCTGGCACTGCTGGCCGAGCGTGGCGAGTACGAGGACTTCGACGCCACCGTGGCCGAACTCAAGAGATTGCCCGAACTGCTGGTTGGGGCAAAGGCGGCCTACGAAAACAGCGCGGCGAAACTCGCCGACACGATCAAGAACGAAACCTATCACATTTTCACCGGCGCCGGCTCCGTCTGGCCGCAAGCCTACTATTACGGCATGTGCATTCTGGAAGAGATGCAGTGGATCAGGACCAGACCGGTCCATGCCGCCGATTTCTTCCACGGCACGCTGGAGCTGGTCGAACCGGGTGTGAGCGTATTCCTCTTCAAGGGGGAAGATGCCAGCCGTCCGCTGGGTGATCGCGTCGAAAATTTCATCAGGCGATACACCGACAAGGTGCACGTTCTCGATGCCGCGTCGGTCGAACTGCCCGGTATCTCGCCTGCTGTCCGCAAGCTGATCTCGCCGATCGTGCTGGCGACGTTGCTGGAACGCGTAAGCGCGCATCTGGAAGTGTTGCGCAATCACCCGCTGACGACGCGCCGCTACTACAAGCGCGTCGAATACTGATCACCTCACCTCATAAAAACGAAGAAGGGAACTGATCATGAGATATTCAACACAGGCGGCAATCGCCGCGCTTGCCGCGGCATCGGCACTGGGCCTGACAATGGGACAAGGTATCGGCGCCGAGGCGGTCCAGGCCGATCCGAACGCTAAGGTCGATTACCAGGGAACGCTGTCGGTCCTGACGAAATTCGGCGCGCAGCAGCTGGCGCCCTACTTCGTCGGCGTCGCCCAGGACTATGAGAAGCTTCATCCCGGCGTGAAAGTCGAACTCATCCAGGAAAGCGACGACAGCGTCAAGGATAAGACCAAAACGCTGGTCGCGTCGAACTCGCTCCCGGACATCTACTTTTCCTGGACCGGCAGCTGGGGCGGAAACTTCGTGCGCGGCCATCGCGCCGTCGACCTGACCCCGGTCATCGGGCCCGATACCGAGTGGGGCAAGACACTGACCCCGGCGGCCGTTCAGGCCTTCATGTACAATGGCAAATACTACGGCATTCCGCTCTATCTCGACGCAAAATTCATGGGCTACAACAAGCAGGCGTTCTCCAAACTCGGCCTGAGCGCGCCCAAGACCTTCGAGGAGCTCCTGTCGTCGTGCGAGACGATCCGGAAATCGGGCATGACGCCGATCTCTTTCGGCAACAAGGAAGCCTGGCCGGCAATCCACTATGTGGGGCAGCTGCTCGCCTACGACGTTCCGCAGGCGGTACTCGAGAAGGATTTCGACCCCGGCACGGCGGACTATAGCGACCCGGGCTATGTCGCCGCGCTCACCCAATACAAGCAGCTCATCGACAGTTGCACGGATGGCGGCGCCTCGGTGAACGGCACTTCCTATTCGTCGGCCATCCAGACCTTCAGCAACACGAAATCGGCCATGTATTACCAGGAAATCATCGAGTTCGATCAGAGCGCGTCGGCGGATTCCGCTTTGAAAGTATCCGATCTGGGCTTCTTTACCCTGCCTGTGCCGAACGGCGCGAAGGGCGACGCGAAAGCGATCGAAGGCGCGCCGGAAGGCTACATGATCAGTTCCGCCTCCACCAACATCCCGCTGGCGATCGACTTCATGAAATTCGTCACGTCCAAGCAGAATGGCCAGGCGCTCTCGGCTCCGCCCTACGGGCAGCCCAGCGCGACCATCGGCGGGGCGTCGGAAGCCAACATGAACCCTTCCGTCGTGGCCGGCCTCAAGGAGATCGCCTCCGCTTCCTACCTGATGCCGTGGCTGGACACGGTGAACCCGCCGCGCGTGGCCTCCGCCTGGCTGTCCAGCCTCCAGGCCCTCACCGGCGGCTCGATGACGCCGGAACAGGTCATGGAGCAGGTCAAGCAGGCGGCCGCGGCATCGAAATAGGCCAATGGCGAATCCCGGTCTGGCCAGAATGGAAGGCGCTGCCTTGAGCAACGCCAAGGGCGAGCCGGCGGCGAAAGCCGGCCGCCGGTTCCGCCACTGGGGCTCGCTCCGGTGGGTCGCCGTCGCCGTGATCCTGGTCGGCTGGTTCGTGTATTACCCGATCGTCGACAACTTTATCGTCAGCACCACCGACGAGGATATTTTTACCGGCGAGACCACGAATATCGGCCTCGCCAATTATGAGCGGCTGCTGCACGACCCGGTCGTCTGGGTGGCGTTGTGGAACAACACGCTCTACGCGTTGATCTCCATCGTCTTCCAGGTCGGCGGCGCCTTCGTGCTGGCGGCGCTGATCGAGGGGCTGGGCAGCGAGCGGCAAAGGCGCTTCTGGCGGGCGATTTATTTCATTCCGTCCGCGATCTCGATCACCGTGACCGGCCTGCTGTTTTATTTCATCTACCAGCCGGATATCGGGCTCTTGAACGCCGGGCTTAGGCGCATTGGCCTGGAACAACTCATCCAGCCCTGGCTCGGCGGCGAGCACACGGCGATCTACGCGATCATCGCGATGAGCCAGTGGCAGGGCTTCGGCTATTCGACGCTCCTGTTCGCGATCGCGATCCAGAAGATTCCGCGCGATCTCTATGATGCCGCCGTCATGGACGGAGCCGGACCGCTGCGCAGGCTGTGGAGCGTGACGCTGCCGCTGACCCGCGAGATGACCGGCCTGATGATCATCGTCACCATCACCGGCGCGTTCCAGGTGTTCAACGAGGTCATGGTCATGACCGCCGGCGGCCCCAACAACCGCAGCCAGGTGCTTGGCACGTGGCTCTACCAGCAGGGCTTCATCCAGAACAATTTCGGCTACGGCGCCGCGATCGCCGCCGTGATCTTCGCCGTGACAATGATCACCGGAGCGGCCCAGCTTTGGTACACCAGGCGCCGGAGGGTCGAGCTGTGACGGTGATGGCGGCCAGCGGGCGGACCGCGCGCCCGACCTTCGGGAGCGCTCTTGCGAAAGCCTTTCTATACTCGTTCCTGATCTGTCTCGGCATCGTCGTGCTTTATCCGCTGGTCTGGATGGCGCTCAACGGCTTCAAGGATAATGGGCAGATCTTCGGCGACCCGTTCGCGCTGCCGTCGCGGTGGACCTGGGGCAATTATGTCCAGGCCTGGAACCGGGGCGTCCGCGACTATCTGGTCTCGAGCCTGCTGGTGACCGTCGCTTCAGCGATCTGCACGGTGCTGATCAGCGCCTGGACCGCCTACGGGCTGACGCGAACGCCAATGCCCGGCAAGCCGCTTATCGTCGGCCTGGTCCTTGGCGGCCTCATGCTCAGTCCGACCGTGGCGCTGATTCCGCTGGTCCGGATGCTGCAGGCCATCGGCCTCTACAACACCTACTGGGCGCTGATCATCCTCTACACGGCGTTCCGGATTCCGTTCAGCACCTTCCTGATCCGCGCCTACATGCTTGGGCTGCCGAAGGATCTCGACGAGGCGGCCCGGATCGACGGCGCCAGCGAGGGGCAGATCTTCTGGCGCATCATCCTGCCGCTGTGCCAGCCGATCATCATCTCCTGCATCATCCTGCACGTGCTGTTTGCCTGGAACGAGTATTTGTTCGCGATGGTCTTCACCAATGGATCGGCGGTGCAGACGCTGCCCGTCGGCCTGACATCGCTGATGTCCAAGAACGGCACCAATTACGGCGTCGTCTTCGCGGCGATGACGATCTCGGCCCTGCCGATCGTCCTGCTTTTCTTCGCCGCACAGCGGTACTTCATCCGCGGCCTCTCCGAAGGCATCGGCAAATAAATCACCGGGAAGGACATCCATGCCGCAATTCAAGGTCGACCAGCTGATTGGGGCCAACTTCGCCTTCCAGCATTACGCATTCGAGCGCGTTGCCGAGATCCTTCGCGGCTTCGGCTTCAAGGAGATCGAGCTTTGGGGCATCGCGCCGCATCTCGACCTGTTTCATGCGACAGACGCGCATGTTCGATCGGTTCGCGAGATACTTGCGCAGAACGGCCTGACGGTCTGGTGCTTCACGCCCGAGCAGGTGATCTATCCGATCAACATCGCGTCGGGCGACGGCGCATACCGCCGCGACAGCGTCAGGCGGTTCTGCCGCGCGGCGGACATATGCGCCGAACTGGGCGCCCGATATTTGTTCCTGACGTCCGGGCGTGGATATGAACACGACCCGCCGCAAGAGGCGTGGGCACGGTCGGCCCAGTCGCTCGCGGAGATCGCCGCCCATGCGTCCTCGGTCGGCGTGCGCTGCCTGCTCGAGCCGCTGCAACGCGTCGAAACCAACGTCGTCACCAATGCGGCGGGCCTGCGCGAAATGCTCGATGAGATCGGCGCCGACACTGTTGATGTGGTCCTGGACACGGTCGGCATGGCCACTGCCGGCGATACCGTGGCCGACTATGTCAGGCTGTTCGGGCCGCGCCTCGCGCATGTCCAGATCGTCGACGGGCTGCCGGCGGGGCATCTTGTCTGGGGCGACGGCAAGCTTCCGATCGGCCAGTATCTCGACGACCTCGCCGCGTCGGGCTATCGGGGGAAACTGACCTTCGAGCCGTTCGGAAATGGCTCCTATGCTCTGGACCCGGTCGCGGCGTGGACACGCAATCTCAAGGCGATCGAGCCCCACATGACGCGGGCGCCGACAGCAGCATGACCGGAGGAGCATCGCCCAATCTGGTCGCCGTCGGTGACAACTGCCTCGACGTCTATCTCAACAAGGACCTCCTGACCGTCGGCGGGAACGCCCTCAACGTTGCCGTTCAATGGCGCCGCAATGGCTGGAGCGCACGCTATTTCGGCGCCGTTGGCGATGATCCTGAAGGTGAGATAACGCTCCGCGAGATCGAGACCGCCGGGCTGTCCCGCAACGATGTCGAGATGATCTCCGGCGATACTGCGGTGACCTTGCTGCGCGATCAGTCGGGCGACCGTACTTTCCTGTTCGAATCCTTCGGCGTCGGCGAGAATTACATGCCCGCGCCGCGCAACTGGCAGGTCATTTCGAAAGCCGACTGGGTGCATCTGGGCACCAATGCCAACGAGGACCTCGTGCGCCGCCTGGTTCGCGAGCGCGTGCCGTTCAGTCTCGACGTCTCGACCGCGCATCTGGCCTTGCCGCTGGAGGGCGTGCCTCTGGTCTTCGCGTCCGGTCCAGACGAGCCGAGCGTGCCAGTCGAGCCCCTCATGGCCGCGCTGCGGTCGGCCGGGGCGCGCCAGGTCGTGCTCACCTGCGGCAGCCGCGGCGCCTATTTCCGCGACAGCCAAGGCGTTCGCCATGTCGAGGCGTCGCCGACCGCCGTCGTGGACACGTGCGGTGCGGGAGACAGCTTTATCGCCACCTTCATCACCGCGTTCTGCTTCGCGGGTCTCGACGCCGACGATGCCATGCGAAAAGCCTCTCTCCATGCCAGCAGGACCTGCACGCATCTCGGCGGCTTCCCGCAGGAACCGCGCCCTATCCCCGACTGGCTGCCGCTGAAATATGCCGACGTGATCAATCGCGAGACGAGGGTCTGACATGGCCACTTTACGGATGAGACAGCCGGCGGTCGCGGCGACAGCCGATCGGTCGTTCTGGCTGCAGGACATTGCCGCTGCCCCGGCGACCCAACCCTTGGTCGGCGGCGAGCAGGCCGACGTGGTAATCGTCGGCGGCGGCTACACCGGGCTGTGGACGGCGTTGCGGATCCGCGACCTGGCTCCCGAAACCCGCGTCATGGTGCTCGAGGCCGATCAGTGCGGCTCCGGCGCTTCGGGGCGCAATGGTGGACAGGTGCATTCCTGGTTCGCCGAGCTCGATCAGATCAGCGCCGTCGTCGGCGAGGAGGAGGGGCGGGCGCTTTGCGCCGATAGCGTCGATGCCATCGCAGAGCTGAAGAAACTTCAGCGCGACGGCACGATCGATATGGATCTTCGTCTCGACGGCTGGCTGTGGACGGCCAGTTCCACCGCCCAGGAGGGAGCCTGGAACCGCGCTGTCGCGATGACCGAGGCAGCCGGGGCCAACCGCTTCCGGCAGCTGACCGGCGAGGAGATCAAGCAGCGGACCGGGTCTTCCGCCTCCTATGCCGGCGTCGTCGAGGCGAATGCCGGAACCGTGCATCCAGCCAAGCTGGCCACCGGCCTGCGCGATCTGGCGATCGCTCGCGGCGTCGTCGTCCATGAGCGCAGTCCCGTCACCGAAATCGTGCCCGGCAGGACCTGCCTGGTCCGGACCGCGCAGGGCGAGGCGCGGGCCGAGAAGGTGGTGCTGGCGGCCAATGCCTGGCTGTCGGCGCTGCCCGAACTGCGACGGCATCTCTACGTGGTCGCGAGCCAGGTGGTCGCGACCGCGGAAATCCCTGACTTGCTCGACCGGATCGGCTGGCGCGACGGAGCCTCCATCTGCGACGCGCAGCGCCAGGTCCTCTACTACCAGCGCACTCCGAAAGGCCGGGTGGTCTTCGGCCGTGGCAGCGGCAACATCGCCTATGCGGGCAATTTCGGCCAAAGCTTCAACCGCAGCCCCGAACACGGACGGGACAATATCCGCGAACTGGGCCGCGTCTACCCCGAACTGCGAGGAGTGCCGATCGACTATGATTGGGCGGGCCCGATCGACTGCGTGCCGGAGCACGTCCCCGTCTTTGACCACTTGAAGGGGCATCCCAACATTTTCTTTGGCATGGGCTACAACGGGACCGGCATTGCCCAGACACCAATCGGCGGCCGCGTCCTCGCCAGCCTTGTTCTGGAACGGAAGGATCGCTGGAGCGGCAGCGGGCTGGTGGGGATCGATCGGCGCAAGACGATGCCGCCGGAACCGTTCCGCTATCTCGGCGCCAAGCTTGTGCGCGCCGCGATCGCGCGCCGGAACGACGTCGAGATCCGCAACGGGAAGCCAGGCGCGCTGACGCGATTCCTGTCGGAACGCACGCCGGGCGGCGGGGGCTAGGCATCTTTAAACCCGCACGGACCTGCTGTTGCGCCTTTCTGTGAACGCGGGCGCGGACGCCAGCGGTCCGATTATCCGAACGCCCTTCAGCTTTCCTTGTTGAGGTCGCCCGCGCCGGGAGTAATAGTCGCCCGGGAATTCGCGAGGAGGAAGGGATGACGGTGAATTTCGACCCGAGGGCGAAGGCCACGTCGCTCTACCACGGCGAATTCCGGCCGATGTTCATCGGCGGCAAGTGGGTCACCGCGCAGTCCGGCGAGGTGATGCAGGCGCTGAATCCGGCGACCGGCGAGGTGCTGGCGACGGTGCCGCGTGGCGGAGCCGCCGATGTCGATGCGTCGGTCGCGGCGGCGGGCGCGGCTTTCGAAGGACCCTGGTCGAAATTCTCGCCCTATGAGCGGCAATGCGTGCTGCTCAGGATCGCCGACCTGTTCGAAACACATTGGGAAGAGCTCAGCGTTTCCGACACGCTCGACATGGGCCTGCCGATCACACGCACGCTGGCCAACCGGCGCCGTGTCATCGGCATGCTGCGCTTCTATGCAGGCATGGCGACGGCGCTGCATGGCGAGGCGATCGACAATTCGATCCCCGGCGAGATCGTCACCTTCACAAGGCGCGAGCCGGTTGGCGTCGTTGGCGCGATCATTCCCTGGAACGCGCCGACCGCGGCCTCGATCTGGAAGATCGCGCCGGCGCTCGCCACGGGCTGCACCATCGTGCTGAAACCGTCCGAGGAGGCATCGCTGACGCCGCTGCTGATCGCCGGGCTGATGCAGGAAGCCGGCGTGCCCGACGGCGTCGTCAACATCGTCACCGGTACCGGGGCCGAAGCGGGCGCGCGGCTCGCCGAACATCCCGACGTCAACAAGATCGTCTTCACCGGCTCGACGCTGACAGGTCAAGCGATCGCGCGGGCTGCTGTCACCAACCTCAAGCGCGTCTCGCTTGAGCTCGGCGGCAAGTCACCGATCATTGTCTGCCGCGACGCCGACATCGACAAGGCTGTCCCAATCGCGGCGATGGCGGTGTTCGTGCATTCGGGCCAGATCTGCATTGCCGGCTCGCGCCTGTTCGTGGCGCGCGAGATCCATGACGAATTCGTGCGCCGGCTGGCGGAGTTCGCCGGAAAACTGCGCATCGGCCATGGCATCGAGGCGGAGACCGAAATCGGCCCGCTCATCAATGCCAGGCAGGCCGGCAAGGTGGAAGGCTACATCAAGGCCGGCAGCGACGAAGGCGCCCAACTGGTCGCCGGCGGGGCGCGGCTGACAGGCGAACTCTATGATGGCGGCAACTTCATCGCTCCGACCGTTTTCGGCGCGGTGTCGGACACCATGACCATCGCGCGGGAGGAGATTTTCGGACCGGTTATTTCGGCGATGCCGTTCGACACGCTGGACGAGGCCGTCGCCCGCGCCAACGCGACGCCCTACGGGCTTGCGGCCGGCGTCTTCACCACTCACCTCGGCACCGCGCACAAGCTAGCCCGCCGCATCAAGGCCGGCTCGGTCTGGGTCAACATGTACCACGCCATCGATCCGGCCGTGCCTTTCGGCGGGATGAAGATGTCCGGCCATGGCCGCGAGGGCGGCATCGAGCATCTGCACGAGTATCTGGAGACCAAATCCGTCTGGATCCAGACGGACTGAGGGCGTGGCGATGTTCAGGTGAGGGCGCCCGCGGTCCGGACCCGTCGCCGCCTGCCGCGCATGGCCGGAGCAAGGCCCTTGTTCAGGAACTTTTCGTCATCTGGCGATTTTTCGATATAAGATCGAATCCCGAACAGAAGGGTGTTTGCGATGACGACGAAACGGTTGGCGATCTGCGCTCTTGCTCTCGCGATGGGCTTCGGCATGTCCTCGTCGGCATTCGCGGGCGCCAAGCACCGTCATCACCAGGACGAACAGGAGCGCTACGTTCCCGCCAATGACGATCTCATCGACTTCCTCTTCGGCGGCCCGCGCTACTATGACCAGCAGTTGTTCACAACGGCCGCTGGAGCCTGCTCCTACCACCGGACTGGTCCGGACGGTTTTGCGATAAACAAGATCAACGATCACCACTGCGGAAAATGACCGGCGGACGTTTCGTCCGCGATCAGGTTAGCACGTTGCGAACGTGACACGGTCCGCCGGCGCGGCCACGCGCCCGGCGTAACATTGCGATCCGCCCCGTGGCGTCTACGAGGTTCGCATCAGCTTGCCATAGCGCTTGATCAGCCGGTCGCGCTTGAGGCGGGTCAGCCTGTGCGTCCAGAACAGCCCGTCGAGCTGATCGATCTCATGCTGATGGCAAACCGCCAGCAGGCCCTCGGCGTCCTCGAACCGCTCACCGCCATCCAGATCCTGATAGCGAACGCGGATGCGGGCGTGCCGTTCGATGTCCTCGGTGACACCGGGCATCGAAACGCTGCCTTCCTCATGACGGATCATTTCGGTCGAGGCCTGGACGACGGCCGGATTTACATAGATCGCCGGTTTTGCCGCGGAAGGGAGCTGGATGACGACCAGCCGTTTCAGAATGCCGATGTGCGGGGCGGTGATACCGATTCCGGGGGCCGCGCGCATGGTGTCGATGAGGTCGCTGGCCAAGGCCTGCAGATCGTCGTCGAACAGCTCCACGGGTTCGGCCACGGCGCGAAGGAGGGGATTGGGGAATTTTACGATCGACCGAACTGTCATGGACCTCGCCTCAACTCGGCAAGCCTGCGCGGATTTCTGCGTCATGTTCGCCGCGCATGGGGCTCTTGGCCGGTGTCTTTTGTTCCCATCCGGAAAAGCGCGGCGCGGCCGCCGCCTGCAGGATGCTGTCCACCGTCAGCCATGTGCCGCGTGCGGCCATGTGCGGATGCTGGGCCGCTTCATGGGGGCTGAAGACTGGGCCGACACAGGCGTCCGAGCCCGCGAACAACTTGACCCATGCGTCGCGAGGTCGCGTGGCGAAGATCGCCGCCAGCCGGTCGCCCAGCTGCGGCCAGAGTTCGCGATCGAACTGGTTGGCGAATTGCGGATCGGCGGTCAAGCCAAGCCTGTCGAGGAAGAGCGTATAGAATTTAGGTTCGACGCACTGGACGCTGATGAAGCCGCCATCCGATGTCCGGTAGACGCGGCACCAATGCGGTCCGTCGAGAAGGCTGCGGCCGCGGTCGGCGGCAAGCGCGCCGGACTGTGCGAGCGACATCAGCAGGTTCATCATATGGGCCGAGCCGTCGACGATCGCCGCGTCGACGACGATGCCCTGGCCGCCGGCGCGCACGTTCATCATGGCGGCCAGCATGCCGATCACCAGATAGAGCGCCCCGCCGCCTACGTCGCCGACGAGCGTCGGCGGTGCCATGGGCGGCTCTCCCGGCAAGGAGCCGTACCAGAGCGCGCCGGACAGGCCGATATAGTTCATGTCGTGGCCGGCGGTGGCGGCCAGCGGACCGTGCTGGCCCCAGCCGGTCATGCGGCCGTAGACCAGGCGCGGATTGGCCGCGAGGCAGGCCTCCGGGCCAAGCCCGAGACGCTCCATGACGCCGGGCCGGAAACCCTCGATCAGCCCGTCGGCGGTGGCGATGAGGCGCGTCAGCACGGCCACGTCATCCAAATTCTTCAGGTCGAGCGCGATGGAGCGCTTGCCGCGATCGAGCAGCGAGCGCTGGGGCGCGCCCGGCACGGACGGCTCCCTGCGGTGGACGACGATGACATCGGCGCCGAGGTCCGCGAAAAGCATGCCGGCGAAGGGCGCCGGTCCCAGCGCCTCGATCTCGACGATGCGGATTCCCCTGAGCATCCATCCTCTCTGGTGTTGCGCGTTTAAGCTATTGCGGAGGGCGACGGTGTGTAACCCTGTTCTTTCGCCATTGAAGCATGTGCCGCCCGCATATACTTCAGAACCATGAAAAAAATTGGTTTCCTGTCATTCGGGCACTGGTCGCCCTCTTCGCAATCGCAGGTGCGTTCGGCATCCGACGCGCTGTTGCAATCGATCGATCTCGCCGTCGCCGCCGAGCAGCTCGGCGCCGACGGAGCCTATTTCCGCGTGCATCACTTCGCCCGCCAGCTCGCCTCGCCATTCCCGCTGCTGGCGGCCGTCGGCGCCAAGACCAGCCGCATCGAGATCGGCACGGCCGTCATCGACATGCGCTACGAGAATCCGCTCTACATGGCCGAGGATGCGGGCGCGGCCGACATCATCGCCGGCGGCCGGCTGCAGCTCGGCATCAGCCGCGGCTCGCCCGAGCAGGTGATCGATGGCTGGCGCTATTTCGGCTATGTGCCGCAGGAAGGCAAAAGCGACGCCGACATGGCGCGGCATCACGCCGAGGTGTTCCTCGATACGCTGCGCGGCGAAGGCTTCGCGCAGCCCAATCCACGGCCGATGTTCCCCAACCCGCCCGGCTTGCTCAGGCTCGAGCCGCATTCGGAGGGCTTGCGCGAGCGCATCTGGTGGGGCGCGGCGACCAACGCCACCTCTGAATGGGCGGCGAAGCTCGGCATGAATTTGCAGAGCTCGACGCTGAAATTCGACGAGAGCGGCAAGCCGTTCCATGTCCAGCAGGCCGAGCAGATCCGCATCTATCGCGAAGCCTGGAAGGCGGCCGGGCATGAACGCGAACCGCGCGTCTCGGTCAGCCGCAGCATCTTCGCGCTGGTCGACGACCGCGACCGCGCCTATTTCGGGCGCGGCAATGAGAGCCGCGACCAGATCGGCTTTATCGAGGAAAATACCAGGGCGATCTTCGGCCGCAGCTACGCCGCCGAGCCGGACGTGCTGATCAAGGAGCTGGCGCAGGACGAGGCGATCGCCGAGGCCGACACGCTTTTGCTCACGGTTCCCAACCAGCTCGGCGTCGACTACAACGCCCATGTCATCGAGGCGATCCTCACCCATGTCGCGCCGGCGCTAGGCTGGCGCTGACCGGTGCGGGGAGCGGTCGTCGGTCTAATGGATCGAGGGAGGTTGCCGCATGTCCAGGAAAGCCCTGATTGCCTGGGGAGGCTGGGAAGGCCACACGCCAGAGCGCAGCGCCAACATCATCCGCGACATGCTGGAGCGTAACGGCTTCGCGGTCACGCTCGGCGAGGGGACAGCGATGTTCGCCGATCCGAACCTTGCATCATTCGATCTCATCGTGCCTGTCATCACCATGTCGACGATCGAAAAGGTCGAGCTGAACAACCTGACGCAGGCGGTTCGCCTGGGGAGCGGGCTGGGCGGCTTTCACGGCACGATGGGCGACAGTTTTCGCGCGGAGCCCGACTACCAGTTCATGACCGGCGGCCAGTGGGTCGCGCATCCCGGCAACATCATCGACTACCATGTCGTCATCACCCGGCCGGACGATCCGGTCACGAAAGGCGTCAGCGATTTCGCCTACCGGTCGGAGCAATATTACATGCATGTCGACCCGGGCAACGACGTGCTGGCGACAACCACCTTCACCGACGCGCATTTTCCCGGCATCGACGGCGTCGTCATGCCGGTCGTCTGGAAGCGCCGCTATGGCGCGGGCAAGGTTTTTTACAGTTCCCTTGGCCATACGGCGGATGAGTTCGCGGTGCCGGAAATGGCGCTAATCATGGAGCGCGGTTTGCTGTGGGCCGCGCGCGACTAGCCTACCAGTCCGCGACGCGGTCGCCGCCGGTGAATTGCGCGCTTTTGCCGGTGTATTCGAACAGTTCGATCTTCACCCCGTTGGGGTCGCGCAGCCAGGCCTGGTACGTGTCGTCGCAGGCGTGCTTTTTGGCGGTGATGTCCACGCCCATGGACGCGATGTGCGCGATCGCGGCGTCGATGTCTTCGACTTCCAGGCAGAAATGGTTGATCTGATCCGTCTCGCTGAACCGCGCGCCCTCTTTCTGGAAGACCTCGACATGGCTGCGGCCGCCGCAATTGAGGTAGAAACCGAAAACCGCGCCATCGCGCAGGAAATTGAACTGGATATCCATGCCAAGGACATTTTCGTAGAAGCGCCGTGTTTCTTCCAGGTCGTTGGCGAAAATGCAGACATGGGCGAGTTGCTTGACTTTGATCATGGCTGGGTTCCGTGGCTTGGCCCGTTGTGCATGGTAAGGCGGCCCGTACGGCGCATCATCACTCGATTCCGCCGGTGACCGCGTATGCACCGGCGGTGCGCCCATCCTGAAGCCGCAAGACAGCAGTCACGATGGAGCCGTAGGAGCCGCGCCAGACGCTGTGCAGGCGCCGATGCTCGGCGGCAGGGACGAGCGCCTGCCCGGTGAACCGCATGCCGGTTCGCTGCATCTCAACGGCCTCTCCGTTGACATGGACCTTGATGCTGGCCGTTTCAGGTATCTCGCCAACCATTTCGATCGTGATGGCAATCTCATCCTGATCACCGTTAGCGCGCGTCTCGACCGCAAGCTTGATGGTTGGCGCCGGCGTCTTGCCTGTGCCGGCTTGGCCGGGATGATCCGAAAAGACATCATCAGGCAATTCAGGCGTGCGCGGCGGCTGGGTGCGGCGCTGCGTGGAACGCTCGAAATCGCCGGCCATGCAAAGCAGCCTTTCATCGTCATAGGCCTTGCCTGCGAAGGTCAGGCCGACCGGCATGCCGATGTCGGCCATTGTGCCCATCGGCACGGTGACGGTCGGGATGCCGAAATGGCGCCAGACCAGATTGCCGTTGGCGACCCAGGTGCCGTTGCGCCAGGCCAGATCGGCTGACGCCTCGTTGACGTCGGCGTCGGCCGGGCCGACATCGGCGGCGGCCGGCAGGACCACGGCATCGAGGCCTTGTGCGTCCAGCCAGTCCTCGAAGTCGATGCGTCTTGTTGCTTCGAGTCCCTTGATGCCATCCGCGATCGTGGGAATGTGGGTCAAGGGCGCGACGCCGAGCTTTGCCCGCTCGACATACTGCGCCAGATCGAAGCCGCCTTCATAGCGGTCGGGCAGCGTGCCCGGTGGCTGCGGGAAGATTTTTGGGCCGTCGACCGAGGCGAGATCGGGCAGAGCAGGGTCGGCGTTGGCGCGCAGGAAATCGTCCCAGCCCCAGATGCAGAGATCCCAGATTTCGCGGTCGGCGAAGTCCCCGGGCACCAGCCCACGCTCGACCATGGTCCGCGCGCCTGGGCGGTCGCGCTCATAGTTGGAGACGACGGGAAAGTCGACCTCGACCACTTCGGCGCCGAGCCGCCGCAGATCCGCGGCCGCCTGTTCCCAGAGATCAAGTACCGAGGCGCGGGTTTCGATCGGGCGATCTATTTCTGCGTCGCGGCCGATATACATTCTGGGTACGCCGAGCCGCTTGCCCTTCAGCGAACCCGCAAGCGTCAGGTCGGTATAACGTCGTGGCCGCATCCCGGAGCTTTTCGGCAGCGCCACCCAAGGCTGGGCGCGCCAGAAATCGCCTCGCGTTTCCGGATCGTCGGCGACGATGACGTCAAGCAGTTCCAGCATGTCGGGCACGCTGCGCGTGTGCGGCACCACGACATCCATGGTCGGCACCAAGGGCCAGTTGCCGCGCACCGAAATGACGCCGCGCGAGGGCGTGTAGGCGACCAGCGCGTTGTTGGTGGCCGGCGCACGGCCGGACGACCACGTCTCTTCGCCGAGCCCGAAGGCGCAGAAGCTGGCCGCCGTCGCGGTGCCCGAGCCGTTGGAGGAGCCCGACGCGAAGGCGGCGGTCAGATAGTCGCCATTGTAGGGGCTTTCAGCGCGGCCATAGACGCCGCGCTGCATGCCGCCATTGGCCATGGGCGGCATGTTGGTGAGGCCGATCAGCACCGCGCCGCCGGCGCGCAGCCGGGCGATGGTGAAGGCGTCCTCATTGGCGACGAGATGCTCGAAGGCGGGCGAGCCGGCAGCCACCGTCAGGCCTTTGACCTTGTAGCTGTCCTTGGCGGTGTAGGGGATGCCGTCGAGCGGGCCAAGCGTCTTTCCTTGCCGGCGCCGCTCGTCGGAAGCGGCGGCATCCTCGAACATTTCAGGGTTGAGCACCGGCACGGCGTTCAGCGCGATGCCGTGCCGGTCGAAATACGCGATCCGCCTGACATAGGCCGCGACCAGTTCGACGCTGGTGATGGCGCCGTTGTCGAGCGCTTGGCGCAATTGGTCGATCGACGCTTCGACGAGGTGAAGGCTGGTATCGGTCATCATTGGCCCCAGTGTCTGTACGCCATGGATGAGCGAGGCCGCCGGCTTCGGCAAGAGCCAATTGGAACTCTTTCGCGCCTCCCCGCAAAAATCGATTTTTTTAGGCAACCTCCGATGGACGCGTGCGTTGCTGCGTTCCGGGGAAGGTTGAGGTTTGCATTGGACCGTTTCGAGATTTTGAACGAGCCGACAGGCACCTATTCCATTTTCGACAGATACACCGAATTGCCGGTGACGGTGCAAGGCAGGATTTTGATCGGGCTCTGCCGGCACGAAGTGCCGCTTGCCCTGCTCCGCGCCATGGAAGGCGACGACAGCGGCACGCCGTCGCTCTCCCCGTTGGGCGGCTGTCGATCATACGAACATCAACGAGACGACTTGCAAGCGTGAATGAATGCTCGCATAAGTTGCGGCAAGGCATACAGTATGAAGAAAATGGTGCCGTTATCGTAGCATGAAAGGGGAATCATGCCTGACCAGATTGCGCTTGTCCGCGCAGCCATCGCGCGGCTGCTTTCTGAAAAAACCGGGGTCCCCGTGATTTCGATGAGGGAGAGTATCGCCGAACTGCCGGCGATATCAGGTGCGCCGCTGACCACCGAAAACCTGCAGGATCTGCTGCTGGAAATGGCGGAGGTGCGCGGGATGATGGTGGTGCTCGATCTTTAGCAACTACTGGGGAAGCGCCACGCGCTTTTCCCCAGAGAACCGCTAAGCCCTAGTTGCCTAGGTGTCTAGTCCTGGGATTGCCCTCGGTCGGCCGGCAGCGGCCGGTCGCGGCCTCCCTCGATCACCCTGTTCCGCGCCGGTTCAAGCGTACCGTCGCCGTAGATCATGCGGCCGGCGCGGAAGGTGGCTCGCACACGTGGCACCGGCTGGCGGTCGGCCACGACGAGATCGGCCAGGAGCCCAGCTTCGATGGCTCCGCGATCGGTGAGCCCGAGTGCGGCGGCCGGGTTGGCGCTCGTCAGCGCCGCCGCCTTCGCCAGGCCACCGTCGCTCAGTTTCGCCAGGCCGAGGACGGCCGGCAGGATCGAGGCCGGGTGATAGTCGCTGGCCAGCATGTCGAGCAACCCGGCCTCATAGGCCTGGCGAGCGGAAAGATTGCCGGAATAGGATTCTCCGCGCAGCGCATTGGGCGCGCCCATGGCCGTATACATGCCCAGCCGGCGGGCTTCCCGCGCCGCCTCCAGCGTCACCGGGAATTCGCTGAGCACGGTTCCCAGGCCGTGGACGAATTCCACCTTTTCCGGCGTGTCGTCATCGTGCGAGGCGAGCACGATGCCGCGCGCGCGGGCAAACGCCGACAGGCCCTGCAGCGTGCCGAGCACACCGCCATGCCCGTTCCGATCGGCCATGCGCTTGCCGACGACCTCGGATACGTCGGCAATGGACATGCCGCGCTCCTTGGCCAGGCGGGCGATATACAGTTCGACGTCGCGGTATTGTCCCTGGCCGGGCGTGTGATCCATCAGCGAAATCAAATGCAGCTTGCCGGCATCCATCAATCTTTCCAGCACGCCGACAGCCGCGCTGAACGTCACCTCGAAGCGGGCATGGATGCGGTGATCGACCAGAAGGTGGTCTTTCAGCCCGGCGATGGTCTCGATGATGGACGATGTGTGTTCTTCCGAGCGCAGCAAGGCGGCCGTGGCGCTGTTGCCGATGAAGGAGAGCGCGGCATAGGCGGTGGTCACGCCGCAGGAGGCCAGCCGCTTGTCGAGCTCGGCGATGCCGATTTCCATCGGCACGTGGACCCCGCTGCGCGGCTCCACTTCCCGTTCCACCATGTCGCCGTGCATGTCGATGAAACCAGGCAGCAGCAGGCGGCCGCCGCCGACGAAGTCGGCATTCTCGACAGGCCGGTCGCGGATCTCCGCGATCCGGCCGTCTTCGATCCTGACCGCGCCATTGGCAATGACACGGTCGCGCAGCACAATCTCGAATTCGCTCAACCACAGATCGTGTTTCTTCGGCTGATCCCGATGGGGTGCTGCCCTGTCCGTCCGTTCAAGCATGGTCGTCTCCGAAAACAACATTCCACATGTCCCGATCGCCCTCCGGCCGGGCGGTTTCAAGGCGTGTCGTGTGGATGGTTCATTCCCGAGGATCGGATAAGCCGGGTTGGTGACAGCTTTGTGTAGGACAGGCGGGTTGGGCCGCCGTGCTGCCACCGGTGGCTAAACCGCAAGATGTGATACGAGACGCACGTTGGTTGGCTACGTCAGGAATGCGCCTTATCTTGGTCGTTGGGGAACCGCCACACGGATTCCTCAAAGCAGACGTAGCTGACGGCCGCAGAGGGAGACCGTTGCATCCCGAACTGATGTTGGAATTCCTTAGAATTTTCCGGGGGCGTGAAATGGGACTTGTACACTGAGTAGCCTTCGAGACTGCTTTTTTACGTGCCAGTAGCTGCCAAAGGCGGAACTGCGGCCTCAGGTTTAGCTGCGAGGATTGCCGCAAAATGATCCATGACATCGCATATGGCCTGCAGCATCGGTTCGAACTTGGTGAAATCGATGGTGTCACGCTCGGGCGCAACGATTGTCGTTGCAAATTCGTTTTTGCCGTAGTGTTTTGTAAGATCGAATTTCTTGTTGCTATCGCTAAACGTTCTGCCGTTGATCGGTCTTTTCACCGACGGGTCGAACAGATCCTCGATAATTGCGGTAACGTCAGCCGTTGTCGGTACAGGAACGACGTAGAGATTTTCATAAACGTAATAAAATGGGTCAAGGCCGCTGACTGGCCCAGTCCCGTGAACTGTGCCGATGTAGCTGAAGATACCTTTTGACGCTTTGTCGTTGTCGATAACCATGATCACGGGGTGAGACAGACCATGTTTGAAGAATTCTATGCGCTCCTTGAATTCCTTCATAAGCTTGTACATCTCATCGCCCCCTCCAGAAAGGCTCTGAAACAGCGCGCTTTGGTGGGAGTAGTTGAAAAATTGTACTTTCATCGGCACCTTTTGAATGGGGTCGATAAGCTTAAGGAATTTTGGGGCGAGCTTTTTGATCGCAGCCAGAAGGTAGATGTTGTCCGTCTTGCCCTCACAAATGATGGTGGGCTTAATCATGCCGTAGAACGACCGATAGTTGAGGAACCGACCATAAAGCTCAGTAAAACCCGGTTGGTCCCTCTTGAAGAACGTATTTCGCTCAATCTCGTCTTCGACAACAATTGAGAGGCTCCTGAGTCTCCGGATCTGGTAGATAAAACTCAGCATTCCTTCGAGGGTGTGGTTGCTCACTGGAATCCTGCTAGGCTCCGAGTACGCAAAGCCCTCTTTAAACAGGTGATGGCACATTGCGCGCACCTGCTTGTAATACTCATGCCGCACATTCAGCTTCTGGTTGACTATAAGACCTGTGGTGTCCTGCCTAGAGTCCCGGCGCTGCATGCGCGTCTTATCGTGATTTATCTGAAATCCAGCACGGTAAAGCAGGTGGAGCAGGCCGTCGCCGGCAACCCATTTGTCGTCGCTGCCCCTGACCAATCTGGCGATACGCTCGGGGAACTCTTTTTCATTAGTTGAGAACGTTATGTCGTCAGCGTAGCGCGTGTAGGTGCAATGCAGATCGTTCGCCAATCTGTTCAGCTTGATGTCGAGGATGTGAGTGATGAGGTTCGAAATGACCGGCGAACAGGGGCTGCCCTGAGGAAGTTGGTTTTGATAGCAGGCGATTTGCGCGATGATTGTCGCAATCTTTGGATGGAGCTCGAAATTATTGTCCTTGAGGAAGAAGCCATAGACGCGGCCGAAATTGATGGATGGAAAGAAGTCCTTGATATCGGCGTTGAACACCCACCGGCGATTGCGGTGCTGATTGGCGTTGGTAATGATGGAGAAGGTTTTCTTGAAGCCATGCGACAGGACCCTGGAGCGCGTGGTGCGCTTTAGCTCCATTTCAGACTCAATGCGGCCTAGGAGATCGGCAAGCCTGCCCTGGACAAACTTCAGCTTGCCATTCGGCGCTGCTATGACACGGCGACCGCCGTTTTTTTTCGCAATGGTGAAGTGATGATAGGGTCGCCTGCGCCGATGCCAATAAAGCGCGAATGAGAGATTCTCGGCTGGAAAGTCCAATAGTCTGGCAAGTTGGGGGAGCGTTGTGACATCTCGGAGGTTGCTTAACTCTGACATGAAAGGCTTGCGGATACTCTTTTGCCAAGGCAGCGGACAATATGGTCAGTCCGTAAGGAATGGTCAGGCAGTAAGCCCTGCATTGATATCAACTATCGCCGAAACAACAACAGCAGAATCTATCCGCAAGCTACATTCTACAAATCAGATCGGATGCTCATTTACAAGGGCCGGTGGCTTGTATCCCCAGCACAAATCACTGCACCGTGTCGGTCTTCGGCCGCACGCTGGTCATCACGTAGTCCACGAACTGCAGGGCGCGGATAAACGTCACGTGGCTCACATAGTCGTCGTTCGTCCCTAAGCTTGAGGGAAGCGCTATTACACGGCCCCCTCTTCAACCGCCTCGATGAGCCTCCATGCGGCGTTCTCCGCATTGGTCAGGCACAGGATACAAGTGGACGCGCCAATAATACCGTGATCTTCTCTGCCCCAAGCTGGGGGCATCGGACATGGCGAGGGTACACGGGCGCAAGGAGCGAGAAATCCTCGCATTCCTTCATGAAAACGTCTTCGATCCGATTTTGGCATCGCCTATTGCCTCCGACAGCCTGAGGAAAGGGATCCGCTACACTATCATGCGGCTGAATGAGCGCGACGCCCGCGGAATGGTTCAATACTATTGGTCCGCGATCGTCGGTACCGACCCGAGCATCGCATTTGCCGCTAAGCTTCGACAGGAAGGGTTCGACCGCTTCGAGGAGGCGATTGATCAATTCCGGGTCCTGTTTGATGATGCTTTCCTCCGGCGTCCGTGAGCACTGGTATCGTAAGAAGCTGGATTGGGAGAAGCCCGACCAGGCGGATGTGGCGGGACAAGAGTGGAGCCGCAGGCCGAGCGCCAATGAGACAAATTCAGCACACCAGACACGAAAACGGGAAGTGGAGGCGAACCACCGCCGGCGATATGCATGACCACGAGGAATGTGTTTGAAGGAGAGTGACAGCAACGGCTGCTTACTCGCTTCCGCCTTTCGAAGGCCGCCGTTCCGCTTTCGGCCCCACAACGGCCGTTCATCGCGAATCCCCAACGCGCGTTGCCATAGTCCCGCCCTACGGTGGGCTGGCGCCACTGCCAAATCTCACGCCATGACCGGCGGCAGCCGGGTGGCCCCGGAGTGATTGAAGCGCCCGGCGCTGGGGCTGAAGGCGGTTGGGCGTACCTTGGGGTTCTGTCCTGGCGGTCAGCCGCCGTGGCCCTCAGCGCCGTTGCATTGGTGCCGCCCCAGGGCGAAAATGCCCTCCATGGACGCAGTTCCCAGGCTCACCACACCAAGGCTCGTGCTTCGGGCGCCGGGCGAGCGGGATATCCCGGCGTGGTTCGCGCGGGCGAGCGATGTCGAATCCGCCTCCCTTGCCGGCGATCCCGTTGCCGACGACATCGGCGCGGGCGAGCGATGGCTCGCCCTTGCGCGTCAGCGGTTGGCCGACGGCCGGGCGATCAAATGGTCGATAGACCAGACAGGCGTGGCGGACGCGATCGGGACGATAACCCTGTCCTTCGGCGCGAACGAGGCTAAGGCAGCCGCGTTGGGATTTGTGCTGGGGCGTGCGCATTGGGGGCAGGGGCTGGGCTCCGAGGCGGCACGCGAGGTGGTTCGCTACGCCTTCGAGACCCTGGCGCTCGAACAGGTGACGGCCGAGGCGGCGGCGCGCAATGTAGCGTCGCTGCGGATCCTGGCGAAGCTCGGCTTCAAACATGTCGAGAGCTTCATCGACGAGTCCGACGGCGAGCACTGCGAGCGTTTTGTGCTCGACGCGCGCATAGGACCGTTGGTCTTAGCGAACCAGGCTTAGAGTCATCGGAGCACGCCAAAAGCCACCGTGCTCTGCAAGTCAATCGCACGTGGTCGCGGTCTTGAGCGCTTCGGCACGGGCCGGTTCGTGCAGATCAGCGATCCGTCGAACGGATGCGTAGAACCTTGGATAATCGCCGGAGCATAAATCGAACAAGCGAATAAACGCCGGAACCTGTTCGCCATAGACAGACGTCGCGGCGAGCTTTGCGTTGTTGATCGGCGTATTGAACCAGGCGTCGTATCCCCGGTATCCAGCCCAGCTTCTGTCGCGCATTTGCCGGTAGCGCGTCCGCAACCTGTCGAGCGTGGCTGCCTTGGCCGCCGCCATCCCGTCGGGGGGGCGGGAGCTTTCATAGACCTGCCGCAACTCGTCGCGCGTTTTCGACACCAGTGCGAGAAAATCAGCGCTGCGCTTGCGATCGGCCTCGTAGCGGCGCAATCCGGCGCGATCGCCGGCGGCGCGGAGCCATTTTCTCGTGCCGGTGGTTTCGACGGCGACCGCGAAAGCCTCATTGAATGCGGAATCGCCGTTCACATAGAGGCGCTGATGCGCCAGTTCATGGAAGACAAGGCTCGCCAGATAGGTGTCGTCCTGACGCAGCATGGTGCTTAGCAGCGGATCGCTGGACCAGCCCAGCGTGGAATAGGCGGTAATGCCGGTGACATAGACGTCCAGCCCCTGTCGATGAAGTGCCACGGCGCTTTCGGTCGCGGATTTCCGATCGAAGTATCCCCGGTATGGAACGCAGCCGAAAACAGGAAAGCACCACGTTTTTGGCGTGAGCGAGAATTGCGGGGCGGCAAAAACGGCCCAGGTCACGGCGTCCCGGTGGATGTCGACATAGCTGCGGTAGCTGCTGTTGTCGGGCAGTGCCAGCTCATCCGTCGCGAACCGCCTTATGGCGCTCGCCGACGTCAGCTTGGCGCGCAATGCCTCCGGCGTCGAAGGGGCCTGGATCAGTTTTCCAACGTCCTGGCGCGCGGCCATGATCCGGACATGGCCCTCCAGCGATTGCGCGTAGTAGGAAACGCTGGTGCAGCCGCTCAGCGCGGACGCCATGACGGCCGCCGCAAACAATCGAAAAACGCGCTTCACTTCTTCCCCACCGCTTCGTCACCTGCCATGGAGCACATGTCGCGCCCCAATGTCCAAACCGGCGCACCAATTTTCGTCAAGATCCATAGCGAGCAGCGGCGCGGACTGTCGACCCGGCTTCTGGCTGACGACAAATCTCCCCCACCGCTGACTCTTTTCCGGATACTCAAACGTCTTAGCTACAGTGAACACTGGAGCAGGGTCAAATGAGCCTCAGGGACAAGAAAATCGTGGTCACCGGCGGCAGCCGTGGGCTTGGCCTCGGATTGGTCGAAGCGCTGGTCGAGCAAGGTGCCGGCGTGACCGTGGTCGCGCGGGGCACCGAGGCGCTGCAGGCGGTCGGTGCCCGGCTTGGGGTCGCTACCATCGCCGCCGATGTCACGGACGAGGACGCCGCCTATCGCATTCTTGGCGAGGTCCGCCCTGACATACTGGTGCTCAACGCCGGCGCCACGCCCCGGATGGGGCGGCTGGACCAGTTGAAGTGGGAGGACTTCTCCATCGCATGGGAAACCGATGTCAAGGCCGGGCTCTACTGGCTGCAGGCGTCGCTGAACCTGCCGCTCGGGCCGGGCAGCCGGGTGCTGGTCGGGTCGAGCGGTGCGGCCGTCACCGGCTCGCAGATGTCGGGCGGTTATGGCGGCGCCAAGCGGATGCTCTGGTTCATGGCCAAATATGCCAATGGCGTGGCGCAGGAGAAAGGCCTCGGCATACGCTTCCAGGCGATCGTGCCGCGGCAGATGATCCTCGCCACCGGGATCGGCGATGCGGCGGCGAGCGCCTATGCCGGCTCGATGGGCATTACGCCGGAACAATTCGTCACCCGCTTCGGCGCGCCGATGCCGCCCCGGGCGTTCGGCGACAGGGTGGTCTCGCTGCTGGAAGACCCGCAGTATGGCGAGGGCGTCGTCTTCGGCCTCAGCGGCGACGCCGGGGTGACGATCATGGAGGGCGCCGGTCCTTGAGCGACGGAAAGCCAGCGGTGGAGCGCGACCGGCAGGAAGGGCTGCTTGCCCTTGCCGCCGGCTTGCGGCCCGAGCTGCACCGCTATTGTTCGCGCCTGATGGGCTCGGTCATCGACGGCGAGGATGTCGTGCAGGACACGTTCGCGCGCGCAGTCGTTGCCCTGGAGGAGTTGTGTGAGGCGCCTCGGCTCAGGCCCTGGCTGTTCCGGATCGCCCACAACCGCGCGCTTGACCTGTTGCGCAGTCGCGCGATCCGCGTTGCCGAGCCGATCGAGGCGGCGCTCGAGATCGCCGACGAAGCCGACCCGGTGGAGGTGCTGATGCGCAGGCAAGCCGTGCAAACCGCCGTGTCGCGCTTCGCCAAGCTTCCGGTGACGCAACGCAGCGTCGTCGTCCTCAGGGATGTGCTCGACGAGCCGCTGGCCGACATCGCCGCCCTGCTCGGCATCACGGTCGATGCGGTGAAGGCGCATCTGGCGCGCGGCCGCGCCCGGCTTCGGCGGATCAACGCCGAGGCCAATCCGCTCCCCGATGCGCGCATCGCATCGGCGGCCATCCTGCGCTACGTCAATCTGTTCAACCGACGCGACTGGGACGGCTTGCGCGCGCTGCTGGCCGACGATGTGAGGCTCCATCAGTCCACGCACAAGCCGCGCGCGGGGATCGCCGACGTCGGCATGTTCTTCACCATCTACGCCAGGAGCGACGGCTTGTGGCTCAGGCCGGCATGGGTCGAGGGCCGCGAGGTGATCGCGGTGTTCGAAGACCGGGCCGACGCGAAACCCAGTCATTTCATGTGGCTGGAATGGCGCGACGGCCGGATCAGCTTCATTCGCGACTACCGTTATGTCCGGTACGTTCTCGAGGACGCCGACCTGGTGCTGGCAAGGTGAGGCGCCGTGCCTTCACGAGATGAGGGCGGCGACCTCGCGGTCGGACGGACGCTCGCTCGCGGCCAGCCCGGAGGCCACGCCGGCGCGGTCGGCGGCGTTGCGGTTCTGGCTCATCTTGCGCTTGCCTTCGAGCCTGACGACCGGCATGCGCAGGCCGACAATGCCGCGAAGCTGCGACTGGATGAAGTCTGGCGGCGCGTCCGACACGGCCCAGGGCGCGGCGCGCGCGCCCTCATGCAGGTTGGTCAGCCGGGTGACAACTTCCAGCAGCCTGTCCGCATCCTCGAAGAACTCGACCGGCCCGTAGGCATGAACCGCGGCGTAGTTCCAGGTCGGCACGACCTTGCCGGTTTCCTGCTTGGTGGCGTACCAGGCCGGGGTCACATAGGCGTCCGGGCCCATGAAGATGGCGAGCCCGTCGCCGATCGCGGGAACGCGCCACTGCGGGTTGGCCCTGGCCAGATGGCCATGGATGACGCCGTGCTCGCCCTCGGTCTCGTCGAGAAAAAGCGGCAGGGGGGTGGCGAGCGGCCCGTCCGCCGTGGCGGTGACGAGATTGGCCAGCCGCGCGGCGCGGATCGTCGCGATCAGGCTGTCCTTGTCGTCGTCGCGGAAGGCGGGCGGCGTGTACATTTTCGAACTCCTCGCGTTGCCCTCACAGATGCCACACAATCCGGCCCGTTGGGAATATCCAGTTCGAGGCATCCAGGTGGCCAATCGACAGAGCTTTGCGGCGGAGCTGGCCGGCGTGCCGCTGAGATCAGCCGAGAAGGTTGCGCGCGGTCCTCATGAAGATCTTCGAGCCGATCGGGATCAAATCGTCGGGAAAGTCGTAGTCGGGATTGTGCAGGGCAGGGTGCCGCTCGCCCGCACCGAGGAAGAACATCGCCGACCTGGCGCTGTGGCCGAACAGGCCGAAATCCTCCGAGGCGCGCATCGGCAAGGCTTCCTCGCCATGCGCGACGCTCTCTTCAGCGAGGGCGCGCCGCAGGTGCTCGACAGCATCCGGCGCGTTGACGCTGGCGACGAAGATCTCGTGATAATCCCAGCTGGCGGAGAGGCCGTGGCGGCCGGCAATCTCCTTGACCAGGGTTTCGGCGGCGGCGCAGAGGTCGGCCATGCGCTCGTCGCGGCGCGTGCGCAGCGTCGCCCAGACCTCGGCGTGGGCGGGCGCGATGCCGAATACGGCTTCGCCCATCCGCGCATGGGTGACGGTGACCATGGAGAAATCATCGTCGGCGAAAGTCGCGCGGCCGAGCGCTGGCAGGGCCGGCATCAGCTCCGAGATCGCCGGCATGGGCGAGGTTCCGGTCTCGGGCATGGAGGAATGCGCGGTCTTGCCCTCCAGCACGATGCGCATGCCGCGCGAGGCGCAGTTGACCACGCCGGGCTTGAGCCTGACCTCGCCGAACGGCACGCCGGGCAGATTGTGCAGCGAGAAGGCGAAATCCGGCGCGATCTCGCCAAAGCGCGGATCGGCGACGACGCCGGCCGCGCCATTGCCGGTTTCCTCGGCCGGCTGGAACATCAGCACGACGCGGCCGCTGGCGGGCCGTTCGCGCCCGAACTGGCGGCCAAGGGCGGCCAGGATAGCGGTGTGCCCGTCATGGCCGCACATATGCGACTTGCCAGGAATTTGCGATGCATGCGGCACGCCGGACAGTTCCTCGATGGGCAGCGCGTCGAGTTCGGACCGAAACAGGACGGTTGGTCCGTTTTTGCCGCTGTCGTAGATGGCCGCGACGCCGTTGCCGCCGAGGCCGGTCAGCACCTTGTCCGGCCCGGTGTCGGCGAGGAAAGAGACGACCTCTTTCGCCGTCTTCTCCTCTTCGTTCGAGATTTCCGGCTGCCGGTGCAGCTTGCGCCGCCATTCGGTCAGTTCGACAATGTCGCGATTGGTCAGGGTCATGGTCTTTCGCCTCCACTGCGGTCCTCTGCTAACGATAAACGGCCGTGCTTGCCACAGTCCAAGTCCCGGGCTTTGGCGGGCCAGGCCTCGCGACCGGTCTACTTCACGCGGTTGGGGCAGAGCGCCTTGAACTGGTCCAGCGTATAATCGTAGCCCGAGGCGCCGGAGCCATCCAGCACCACCTTTTCGTCGACGGCGGTGATCCGGTAATCCGTCGTCACATCCGCGCCCTTGTTGCGGCCCTGGAACAGCATGGCGGCGCCATAGAAGGTGGTGAATTCGCCGGTCTTGCAGTTGGCGGTGATTTCGAAATGCAGGGGCGCGTTCATTTCCGCATCAATGCACTCCTGGGTGAAATCATGGCCATATTCGCGGCAGTAGAGGCGGGCCTTCCGCCTGTCGTGCCTGGCCAGGATACTGGCGTGCGTGGAGCCGATGCCCGACTTTTTGACGATGGTAAGCTCCATTCCAACCCGGGCGCCGTAATAGAGCGTCGCGGCGCCAGCCGGCGCGGCCAGCGTCACGGCGCAAAGCACAGCCAACAGACATCGCATGGAAACTCCTCCCTTGGCCGGGAAGGATTGACGCACGGGGGGGGGCGGTCAAGCCCCAATCGGCCCGCTGGCTGACGCTTCGCGGCCATGTTCCAGGTCGAGTGGACTGCATTTTGCCGCACCTGGCCCAATCGCCTCGGCTCGGGAAACGGATGGTCATTATGAGACGATTGTTTATAACGGTCGCTGAAAATCGCGATACCAAGGGGAGACGATGCGCTACATACGTCCGCTTTCAATCGAAGACGCCGTCGGCCAATTGGCCGGATCGGCCGGCCCGGCCGCCATCCTTGCCGGTGGCAGTGACCTCCTGGTGAGGATGAAGGGCGGCTTTGTCGAACCCGAACTGATCATCGACATCAAGTCGATCGCCGGCCTGCGCGACATCAGGGAAACCGCCGACGGCTTCAGCATCGGCGCCGCCGTGCCCTGCGCCGTGCTGGGCGAGAACGCCGGCTTGAAGAAGGCCTGGCCTGGAGTGGTCGAGGCGGCCAAGCTGATTGGTTCGAAGCAGGTGCAGGGACGCTGCACCATTGTCGGCAATCTGTGCAACGCCTCGCCGGCGGCCGACAGCGTTCCGGCGCTGGTGGCGGCGGGCGCCAAGGCCGTGGTCGTCGGCCCGTCGGGCAAGCGCACCATTGCCGTCGAGACCGTGCCGACCGCGCCGGGCCGGACATCGCTCGCCAAGGGCGAGATCATCGAGGCGATCCTGCTCGGCAAGCCCGCGCCGCGTTCGGCCGATGCCTATCTCAGGTTCATTCCGCGCACCGAGATGGACATCGCCGTGGTCAGCGCCGGCGTCAACCTGACGCTGGACGGTGCTGGCGTCGTGACGGCGGCCCGGGTGGCGATCGGCGCCGCGGCGCCGACCGTGTTGCTGGTGGAAGAAGGGGCCGAGGCCCTGATCGGCCGCAAGCTCGACGAGGCAGCGCTGGAGCGGCTGGCCAAGGTCTGCGCCGGCGCCTGCCGGCCGATCGACGACAAAAGAGGCACAATCGAATTCAGGCGCAAGGTTGCGGGCGTGCTGGCCAGGCGGGCCGCAATGACCGCCTATGCACGTGCAGGAGGCAAATGATGGCTGGCGTAGCGGTTTCAACCACGATCAATGGCGACAATGTCGAATATCTCTGCCAGCCCGACGAGACGCTGCTCGACGTGCTGCGTGACCGGCTCGGACTGACCGGCGCCAAGGAAGGCTGCGGCACGGGCGATTGCGGCGCCTGCAGCGTCATCGTCGACGACCGGCTCGTGTGTTCGTGTCTGGTGCTTGGCGCGGAAGCGGAAGGCCGCCGCATCGAGACCGTCGAGGGCATGGCGCATGGCGACAGGCTGCACCCGCTGCAGCAGAAATTCCTGGAGCACGCCGCATTGCAATGCGGCATCTGCACGCCAGGTTTCCTGATCGCGGCCAAGGATCTCTTGGCCAAGAACCCCGACCCGACCGAGGAGGAAATCCGCTTCGGCCTGGCCGGCAATCTCTGCCGCTGCACCGGCTACGACAAGATCGTGCGCGCCGTCCAGGACGCGGCCATCGTTATGAAGGGAGCCTGAGATGAATTTCGATCCGCGTTTTTCGGGGCGTAAATTCGCATCCGTCGGCACGCGCCCGATCCGCCCCGACGGTGTCGACAAGGTGACCGGCCGCGCCCGCTATGGCGCCGACTTCAACATGGCCGGCCAGCTGGTCGGCCGCGTGCTGCGCAGCCCGCACGCGCATGCCAAGATCCGCAAGATCGACACTTCGAAGGCGGAAGCGCTTGCGGGCGTCAAGGCGGTGATCACCGCCGCCGACCTGCCTGACCTCACCGATGGCGATGCCGCCATGTACGACATCCTCGACAATTGCATGGCGCGCACCAAGGCGCTCTATGACGGCCATGCGGTGGCCGCCGTCGCCGCGATCGATGCCCGCACGGCCAGGCAGGCGCTGAAGCTGATCGAGGTCGACTACGAGGTGCTGCCGCATGTCACCGACGTCGACGAGGCGATGGCGCACCACGCGCCGCTGATCAACGACACGATCTTCACCGAGGGGCTGGAGGAAAAGCCGGTCAAGCCCTCCAACGTCACCAAGCGCTCGCAGTTCGGCCATGGCGACGTCCATCAGGGTTTCGGGCAGGCCGACTTCATCGTCGAGCGCTCGTTCAAGACCGAGCAGACCCACCAGGGCTATATCGAGCCGCATGCCTGCGTGGCCAATGTCAGCTCCGACGGCACGGCGGACCTGTGGGTCTGCACGCAGGGCCATTTCGTCTATCGCCAGCATTGCGCCCAGCTGCTGGGCATGGAGGCCTCGAAGCTGCGCGTCACCTCCTCCGAGATCGGCGGCGGTTTCGGCGGCAAGACCCATGTCTGGGCCGAGCCGGTGGCGCTCGCTCTGTCGCGCAAGGCCGGACGCCCGGTGAAGCTCGTCATGACCCGCGACGAGGTGTTCCGCGCCTCGGGTCCGACCAGCGCCACCTCGATCGACGTCAAGATCGGCGCCCGCAAGGACGGCACCATCACGGCGGCGGAAGCGACGCTGCGCTACAGCGCCGGCCCCTATGCCGGCTCCTGGGCCGAGATCGGCGCCATGACGGCGTTCGCCTGCTATCGTCTCGATAACGTCAAGACGGTGGGCTACGAAGTGCTGGTCAACCGGCCGAAGACCGCCGCCTATCGCGCGCCGTCGGCGCCGATGGCGGCCTTCGCGGTGGAAAGTGCCGTCGACGAGCTCGCCAAGGAGCTCGGCATGGATCCGGTCGAGTTCCGCATCAAGAACGCCGCCCAGGAAGGCACGCGCTCCTCCTACGGCCCGGTCTACGGCCCGATCGGCATCGGCCCGACGCTGGAAGCGGTGAAGAGCCATGCGCACATGAAGGCGCCGCTGAAGGAGAACCAGGGCAGGGGCATGGCCTGCGGCTTCTGGTTCAATTTCGGCGGCCAGACCTGCGTGGACTTGAACATCGGCATGGACGGCTCGGTGTCGCTGGCCGTCGGCACCGTCGATGTCGGCGGTTCGCGCGCGTCGCTGTCGCTGGTCGCGGCGGAGGAGCTCGGCATCGACTATTCCCAGCTCAAGGCGGTGGTCGCCGACACCTCGTCCCTTGGTTACAACGACATGACCGACGGCAGCCGCGGCACCTTCTCGTCCTCGATGGCGACCATCTCGGCCGCCCGCAATGCGATCAAGATCCTGCGCGAGCGCGCCGCGCAGATGTGGGACATCTCGGTCGACGACGTGATCTGGGAACAGGGCCACGCGGTCGCCAAGGGCGAGAAGCACGGCAATCTCGGCAAGCTGTCGCTGAAGGAGATCGCGGCCAAATCGGGCACCACGGGCGGGCCGATCGCCGGCCATAGCGAGCTCGTCGCCGACGGCGCCGGCGTCTCCTTCGCCACCCATATATGCGACGTCGAGGTCGACCCCGAGACGGGTTCGACCAAGGTGATCCGCTACACGGTGGTGCAGGATGCCGGCAAGGCGGTGCACCCGACCTATGTCGAGGGCCAGTACCAGGGCGGTGCGGCGCAAGGCATTGGCTGGGCGCTCAACGAGGAGTATATTTACGGCAAGGACGGCCGGCTGCAGAACGCCGGCTTCCTCGACTACCGCATCCCGGTGTGCTCCGACCTGCCGATGATCGACACGCAGATCCTGGAAATCCCCAACCCCAACCACCCCTATGGCGTGCGCGGTGTCGGCGAAACCTCGATCGTGCCGCCGCTGGCGGCGATCGCCAACGCGGTGTCGAACGCGGCCGGCGTGCGCATGACCCACATCCCGATGTCGCCGCCCCGGATTCTCGCGGCGATCGAGGCGGAACGGGAAGGCTAGGACCCCGGTGCGAGATGGTCGAGGTCACGCTCTGGGGGGCGCTCAGCCAGCTTGCCGGAGGCAAGAGCAAGGTCGAGGTCGAAGCCAAGGACATCAGGGAGCTGTTCAGGAAACTGGCTGAACAGTATCCCGGGTTTGAGCCATGGATCGACCGAGGCATAGCCGTGGCGATCGACGGGACGATTTACCGGGATACGTGGTCGAAGGAACTGCCGCCGGGGGCGGAGATATTTTTGCTGCCGAGATTGGCTGGGGGGTGAGGGGGCTGGGGCTTCCAAGCTGTGACAGCATTCGCGAGATGGTGTGTTGACGGCGCTTTGAAGTGGAGCAGCCTTGCCGATGTCCTGGAATCCGACATTGTCGGCGACTACTCCGGAGACGGCGGTTGTGCCTCGTTGTTGCGATCAATGAAGATCGCTCGAATGTCAAAGGCTGCCGTTTTTCAGCCGCCAAGGCTACGATCATTGCGGTCTCGATCGTCAATTGATGGGTTCGCCAATATGGGCGAACCCTGCTGCGCCTCATCTCGGACGTCTGGGTGATAATTTGCTAAGATGTTTCGAAACTGAAATCCAAAATCCGTGCCCGATCCAGCTTAGACGTGTATTGCCACCACCGCCGGAGAAGAACCACCTTCTGAAGTGAAAACATACATGAATAGTGAAAAGGCAGAGCCTACCGCCAAAGCGGCCCTCTTGAGCGCACTTAAAATGGCTCGGAAGCTGTCGCGCTCAACGGTTATGTCCGAACTGGTGGTCGGAGGACAGAGCAATCGCGCTGACATTGTACTCGCCAACGACCGCCTATCTTGCTTCGAAATTAAAACTCACGCCGACACTCTCGTGCGTCTCCCGAAGCAACTCGACACCTTCACAAGGTGCTTCGACGAGACGACGGTAGTGGCTGCGAGCAAGCACCTCTCGGCGGTGCGCGCTCTTGTGCCCGATTTCGTCGGAGTAATGGAACTTGCTGGAGCGCCGAAGGCCCCGGAGATTATTGTCCACCGGCAAGCGTCCACGTCTTCTCATTTATCTGTCGAATTCCTTCTGCAACTGCTGCCGGCTGATCGTCTCCGGCTCGTCCTTGGCGGCCGAGGACTGCCGAAAAAGCGGGCTGACCTGATGCAACACGCGCAAGCCATGTCGATTGAAGATGCGCGCGCAGCGGTTATTGCCTTTCTTCGAGATCGCTATCGCGTCTCCTCTAAGGCTTTTGCCTCGGGTGCTCAAAGGAGTGTGAAATGCAAAGATTTGTTGCGTCTGCGTCGGCTGCACAGGATTGAAGCTTCGACGCTTGATGATAACGAAGCCCAGGAATGGGAGATTTTCCAGTATGTCGGGCAAAGCTTCGGCCAAGCCCCGCCCGAGATCATAAAAGCTTTCACAAAGGTCTAGTCGGTCCAGGCCTCTTCGATAACAGAAGCCCCACCAGCGGAGAAATGGGCCTGCTGATGCAGATGCACATTGATCCGCACGGCGGTCCACGGCGATGCCGAGTTCAAGCCTGCTACATCCCCGGCTGCTGCACGCCTAATCTCTTGCGCGCCCCAACACAGAAGAGCTTTGTCCCAATCGTCCTCGTCAGTAATGGCTTTTGCAGCTACCCCGAACCCCTCGGATGCAGGTCGACGATGATAAATCCAACGATGAGGCGCAGGATAGTCTACCCTTGGCGAGCCTCTGAACGACGGGGTTCGTTCTGCCGCGTAGACCGAAGCGTGATCGCCGTACTGGAGTTGTATCCCCTGCCTGAGAAGAGGAGGACTCTCTCTAAGCAGAGAGAAGATTTGCCGCTCCCGGATATCGAGTTTTGCCGTTGTCGGATGGATATCTGAAAAACTGCTTGGGAAACTGGAGCCGATGACCACAAAATGTAGGTCCGGCGCTGCAAGTTTACTTTTCGCGTAGAGGATAGTGCGTTGCGCAGCGCTTGCGAGGAGCGTCAAATCGTCTCGAAGCGCAATCTGCTCACAATCGACGATAACCAACACTCTACTCCCCCTAAAAGAGATGCCACCAAGCAAGTCGATACCGTCCAGGTTCCAATTCTGACCTCTCTTCAATCGGAAAACGAGGCCGCGATCTAGTGCCAACAGCTCTTGAACTTCCTGGCGTAAAATCACCTGATCGATCGTCCACTGCACAACGGGAATAAACTGCGCATGCAAACGCATGAGGTCGACCCATGCTCTGAACCCCTCAATGGGAGCATGTAGCGCCGAGATTTCTGCACGACCGCAAGAAACCGCCTCGCTCTCACGATCATACCGCGGCGAAGCAAGATCGATAATTACTCTTCTCGCGCCAAAAGCTTCAAAAAGCTCATTAAGGCTTCGCGAAACGAAACCAGTGTCGCTTTGCTTAATGCGCGGCCAAGCTTGGAGCTTGATCAATGGGAGCAACAGGTCTTTCGTCGGACCGGCCAGACGGCCAAGCGCCCGCATCTCAGCCTGTCGAGTTGCAATCGCTGGGAAGTAGGTCTTACTGCCGTTCAATCGCGTTCCTGCTTTATTATGTTGGCAGTCCGAGTCGTATATGCATCGCAGCTTCGGAAACTTCTAAAGCATTTGCAAGTGCAGGAACCGATGTACCATGCTTCGACATCAAGTGCTTCACCAACGACCAAGGCATTAGGATATCGGCAGCCAATGCGTTCGCTTCGAATTCTCGACGCTCTGAGAGTCCGCTGCGATAAAAGGTATCATCAATTACGCCATCCGAAATTGCGTCGCGATGAAGGACAAAATGAGCGATCTCATGTGCTATAGTAAAGCGTTGCCGGTTTCTATGTTCGTGCCGATTGACTTTGATCGACCATTTGTCCTTCCCTGGCTCAATTCTGGACAACATTCCTGAGACGGAAAGCGGCAGATCGCTGACCAAAACAGTAATCCCCAAATCGGCGGCAATTGCACCAACTCTGACGGGGGCTTCAGTTTGGTGGCGCGCAATGATTTCTGCTGCCGAATGCGGGACATCCGCCAGTGTTAATCGCGCCACTTTTGGTCTCCTTCAGCGTTGCCTGCGTGAGCACCCGCATCCACAGGTTCTTGAAATTCTGGCGCGTCGTCCGCTTTCAGAACCGCCGGTCCCAGAGCATCCTGGACAGCTTCTTTCGCTTCGGCAGCTAATCGTTGCCTGATAGCTTGATCCACCTGCTCTCGAAACACTGGGGATTTCAAATAGTCGTCGCAACCGGCCTTGGAGGTCGCTTCAGCCTTCTCTTCGGCAATAGATTTGATGGACTGGTATCCCCAAATTGCTGCTCCGGCGACAATAACACCAATGAACGCAAGGACCACGGTCACTGTCGTCAGAAGTACGGCGACTAAATCTTTGTATTCCCAAACGCCGGGAACAATCAGGCCGCTTGCGTGCCAATGGAGAAAGGCTGCCAACCCTACGAAGAACAGCAGGTTGAAAAAGAACAGCAGTCGGTTTGCCCAGATCACCCGTATAGCTCCCCCGTCTAGCCCTGCTGGCTGCATTGTAACTCACTGCGCGTAAAGACGATGCATTGCTCTACCTTTGCTACAGTGATTCTCGCCAACCGAGGCCAATCTGCGGGCTCCATGAAGCTTTTGCAAGGAGTTTGTTCTTTGTTCGTTCGCATGGTCATGTAGGCTTCCTATCGCTGCGCGTCGAGGTTCAATAGGTGGTCTGACTTCTGGTGCGTGCAATCAGAGGCCGCCAACGCGTCGTGCGTGCCAAGGATCTCCCGTGCGCGACAGCGATGCGCGGGCCCAGCCATTCGGCTCGATGCGGCTCGCTCTGCCCGGCATAGTGGATATGAGCGTGGTAGCTGGCGATCCCTGACAGTGCCTTAAAATGGCAGCGCCTTCGTTCACCGGAATTCGACGCATTGGAAGATCTGTGCTCTAAATCACCCGAATCTGGGGGGAAGCACAATGTATCGGGCTGTCGCTTTGACCGCCGCGCTGGCGCTTGCTGGCTGCGCAACCACATCAGAAATGCCACTGGCACCAAATGTAGTCCGGCTGGATACTCACGCCAGCGGCGCTCTTTTCACCGGATCTGCCGGCGCGATCACGATGAAGAAGGCAGCTGAGGCAACATTGTCTCGTGGCTATACACATTTTCGTTTTGACCAAACCTCAACTGCGAGCGGCTCTCGGTTTGTCGGTATGTCCAGCAATACGTTTGGGAACGCAAATGCAACAGTCATGGGCAGTACGGCTTACGGCACTTATAGCGGAACAACCATCAGCACGCCCATGTATGCTCCGACGGCCGATATCGGTGTGACTGTGATAATGTTCCATGCAGACGAGGCCGGCGCCCAAGGCGCGTTTGATGCCACTGAAGTCCTGAAGAAGGGCGGACGCGTGTGATGGATTGAGCGTTCGTTGGGGGCGAGGACAGCGACTGACGAGTAGGTGGCTTGGCCATCACCTTAGGCCTGTAGCGTAATTCGCCTCCGGCGCTTCCTGCATCATGCCCGCCCAACCGCTTCGCGCTCCCTACGCTCCCACATTCGCCCGCCCATACACCAACCCCGCCACCGCCAGATCCCCACGGCCAGCCCTCGAAAAACAAACGCCGTCGTCTCGCCTGCGCTCTCCCGCCCCGCAAAGTCCCCGCAGACCAGCCCCGTCAAATCCCCGGCAACCATCGCCGGGTCGACCATCAGCTTGGCCATGGTTCTCTCCTGCTCCAGATCGTCGACGATGATGCGGTCGAAGCGGGGCATCGTTTCGGGCAGCCAGGGCAGGGCCTGGTCGGTCATCACGGTGAAGCTGCCCGGCTTCAGCCAGTTCGCGTCGAGGAAGGGCGCGGGTTTGGGCACCAGGGTCACCGTCGTCACCACCATGTCAGCGCCTTCGACCGCTTCCCTTGCCGTGTCGCATGGGATTGCTTGCAGACCCCGCGATTGCGCCATTTGGCATAGCGCGTCGCGGTTGGCGGTGCCGCGGCCGAAGGCGCGGATTTCGCGCAAGGGGAAGAGGGCGGCGAAGGCTTCGAGATGGCCGCGCGCTTGCACCCCGCAGCCGATGAAGGCCAGGGATGACGCATCGCTTCTGGCCATGCGCCTGGCGGCGACGGCGCTCAAGGCGGCCGTGCGTTTCTCGGTCACCCAATTGCCGTCGACCAGCGCAAGCGGCAGGCCGGTCTCGGCGTCGAGCAGCGTGATCAGCGAATTGAGCGTCGGCAGTCCGCGCCCGGCGTTGCGCGGATTGACGACCAGCGATTTCGTCGCCAGCACGGGCGGCGTGGAGGCGACGCCCAGCGTCGCCATGATGTAGCGGTCGTCGCCCGGCAGCACGACCGCCTTCGGCGCGCACCACACCTCGCCGCGCCGCTGGCCGACGATCTGGCGTTCGATCTCGTCGACCATGTCGACTGTCGAAATCCCCAGGCGGTCAAGCAGCCGGGATGAAAGATAGGGCAGGGTTTCGGCGGTGTTCATCTTGTCATTTTCCAAGGGGACGACCAGTCTACACGATGTGCGCGAGGCCGAAAGCCTCGCGGCGCCGGCGGCGTGACGGCATGCCTGGGAGGCGGGAACGGCGTCCAGCGGTGCCGACCGTCCCAGCGGGTCGAGCGGCAGTCGGTGACCTTGCTTAAGACCGCGCTCTCGGGCTGAATGGCTAGACATGCCGCGAGGAGGGCATCGAGATGAGCCAAGACAGTCCACGGCCACTTTCCGAGATCGCCAGCTATCACGCGCATGTCTATTTCGACGGGCAGGCCGAGCGGCAGCATGCCGAATGGCTGCGGCTGCGCATCGCGGAACGATTCCGCGTGCGCCTGGGCAATTGGCACGACAGGCAAGTCGGGCCGCATGACAAGGCCATGTACCAGGTCTCCTTCGCGACCGGGATCTTCGGCGCGCTGGTTCCGTGGCTGATGCTGAACCATGGCGGCCTCAGCATTCTCGTCCACCCGAACACGAGCAATCCCAAGCGCGACCATCTGGTCGATCCCATCTGGATCGGCCGGCCGCTGGCGGTGCATGGCGACGTGCTTCCGGAGGACCATGAGGCGGAAGAGGCGCTGGAACCCAATACCGAGCCGTCCCTGCCGGCGTAGACCGGCGTCGGTTCCGCGCCGCGCGGGGCATTGCGCGATGCCGTTGGGTGCGCTTCTATCCCTGCCGCGCCATGGGGGGTCATCATTTGTCTGGCAGGAACCAAACGTCCACCGGCCACGAAGCGAGCGAGGCCGGCTGGCTCGATCTTCATTTCGAATCGTCGCGGCCCGAATACGAGGCGGCCTTGCTCGACGCCGGCATCCGACCGGGCTGGCGCGTGCTCGACGCCGGTTGCGGCAGCGGCGGCTTCCTGCCGCTCATCGCGAGCGCCGTCGGCTCCTCCGGCTTCATCGCCGCGCTCGACCTCGCGCCCGAAAACATCGCCCGGGTGGAGGCGCTCGCGGGCACGCTGCCCGAGCCGCCTGAAATTGCCACGCGTGTCGGCAGCATCCTGTCGCTGCCCTTCGCCGACGCATCGTTCGATTGCGTCTGGTCCGGCAATGTCATGCAGTATCTGACGCCGGCCGAGTTCGAGCTTGCCGTCGGCGAGGCCAGGCGCGTGCTGAAGCCGGGCGGCATCCTGGCGGTCAAGGATTTCGATTCGACCATCCTGCAGATCCTGCCCATGGACCGGGCCCTGCTGGCGCGCTTCATGGCCGCCAGGCTGCAGGGGTTTCGCGACCGGGGCGTGCTCGGCACCGATTGCGGTTCGACGCTCCCGGCGCGCCTGCGGCAGGCGGGCCTGGAGGTCGTCAGCCGCAAGGGCTGGCTGGTCGAGCGCTGGGCGCCGGCGCCTCGCTTCACGCGCGACTATGTTCGCGACCTGCTGGCCTATTTTGCCAGCGTCGCGCCGGGCTACGCCCTGCCTGACGCCGACCAGGCCTATTGGCGGGAGCTGAAGCAGCGGCCGGATCGCCTGCTCGACGATCCCGACTTCTGCTACCGCGAGTTCTTCGTCATGGCGGTCTGCCGGATTTAGCGCTCGGCCGCGACGACCGATGCCCGGCGGCTGCGCGAGGCCGCGGGCATACCCGCTTCCGAGATCCAGGCCAAGCCAAGCCGCATTCGCCAGTCATCTACTCGAATGGCCGGCTTTCGATCGAATTTCTTTGCAACCCGTTAATGCGACCATGCGTCAATAAGCATCTGCTAATTATCCGGTGGCGTGGGGTACGCAATGACCAAGAATCTTGGCAATGGACGCTATGTGCCGCCCAAGGACACAAGCGTCTCCTTGTTCGGCAAGGTCGCGCCGGCGCTGTTTCCGCTCGTCGCGGCGGCGCTGGGCTACATGATCGGGCGGCAATTCCTCGGCCTGTAGGCGCAATTCCAGGAACAGCGCGTAGCGCTTCCCCGGGGGAATCGCGTCCTCCGGCAAGGCCGGCAGGCATCAAGCCCCAGTCTCGGCTGCCGTCTCCTCGGCGGTGGCTTCGGTTCGCCGCACGCGGTCGCTGGCCAGAAGCACGACCGGGCAGGCGGCGGCGGCCAGAACCGCGCTCGCCGTGTCGCCGAAGAACAGCTCGTCGCCTGGCCGCTGCGTGACGCCCATCACCACCATGGCGGCGCCCTTGGCTGCTTCCCTGGCGATCGCCCTGTCGGGCGTGGCGCGCGTCCTGATCGCTGTGTCGACGGCGACGCCATAGCGGTCGGCGAGATCGGCGACATCCTTGAGCACGGCCTCCTCGCGGCGGTGCGAAACCGAGCTCGGCCGGCTGCCCTTGCGGGCCTGCGAGACATAAAGGACTTTCACGCGCGCCCGGTGCGGCCGCGCCAAGGCGAGCGCGAAATCGGCCGCGCGCCGCGCCACCTCGGTGCCGTTGACGGGAACCAGAATGGTCGCGCCGGCGCGCAGCATCGGCATCTTGCCATCGGCCTTGGCGCCATTCAGCACCAGGCAGAGCGGGCCGTCGAAGCCGCTGGTGATGGCGTTCAGCGTGCCGCTGAAGGTGCCTTCGGCCAGCGCGTTGTCCAGCCCGACCAGCAGCAGGCCGTAGCCCTTGCGGGCTTCCGCGGCGATCGTCTCGGTGGTGGCTTCAAGCTCGGTGCGGGCCGTCAGGTGGACCTTGTCGACGGGCGTATCCTCGGCCTTCCTGACAGCCTTGGCGCTTCTGGCCGCACCCCTCTTGACCTGCTTGGAGGCCCGCTCGGGACCTTTGTCGCGGACAGGGCCGGGCAGTTTGCCGTCCTCGAGGTGGAGCAGCGTGGTCGGCATGCCGCTGCCGCCGCCGACGAGACCGGCGAGGTAGGCGGTGAACTTGCCGACCGGGCTGTCGTCGACGAGCAGCAGCAGCCGCTCCAGCTTGGAGACGAAGCCGCGCTCGTCGAGCAATTCGCGGTCGACGCGCTGCTTTTCGGTGTCGCCGACCGGCAGTCGGCCGAGCGCCCAGCGCAGCATTGGCGGCATGGCCAGCGTGGTGATGACGGCCATGGTGACGATCATGGTGAACAGATTGTGGGAGAGGATGTTCATCGACAGGCCGATCGAGGCGACGATGACCTCTGTCGAGCCGCGTGCGTTCATGGCGCTGCCGACGGCGGTGGACTCCTTCAGCGACATGCCGGCCAGCCGGCCGCCGAGGAAGGCGCCCGAGAACTTGCCGATGCTGGCGATCGCCACCAGGGCCAGCGTCAGCAGCGCCAGCGTCGGGTCGGCAAGCACGGTGAGGTCCGCGGACAGGCCGGCCATGCCGAAGAACACCGGCATGAACAGCGCCGTGATGACGCCGCGCAACTGGCCCTCGATGTGGTCTGACAGGATCGGCGATTCCCCGACCAGTATGCCGGCGACGAAGGCGCCGAGCACGGTGTGGACGCCGATCAGGTTGGTGATCAGCGCCATCACGCCCATGATGATGAGGATAACGGTGATGACGGCGTATTCGCTGCGGAAGGAATCGTTGCTCCAGCGGATCAGGGTGAACACCAGGCGGCGGCCGATGGTGAAGGAGAACACCATGAACAGCGCCACTTCGGCCACCGTCAGCACCAGCGGCAGCACCTGCAGGCTGCCATTGGTGGCGATGCCGAAAGTGACGGCGATGATCAGCCAGCCGATCGTGTCCTCGATGATTGCCGAGGAGACGATGACCTGGCCGAGATTGCGGCGCATGAAATTCATTTCGCGCACCACCATGGCGACGATCTTGACCGAGGAGATCGACAGCGCCGTGCCGAGGAACAGCCCGGCGACGATGCGCTCGCTCGGCTCGGGCAGAAGCGTATCCGGCAAGACCTGCGCCAGCGCGAAACCGCAGGCAAAGGGCAGGACGACGCCGGTGATCGAGATCGAAAAACAGGCCGCACCCACCCGCCGCACGAGCCGCAGATCCGTCTCCATGCCGGTCAGCAGCAGGAGCAGCAGGATGCCGAGCTGCGAGACGGCATCGATCATGCTTTTCTGCGCCGGATCGGTGGAGAAGATCAGATGCTGGGCGCCGGGCCAGAGCCAGCCGAACAGCGACGGCCCGAGCAGGATGCCGCCGATCAGCTGGCCCATGATCGCCGGCTGGCCATAGCGCTGGAAGATCTCACCCAGGCCACGCCCGACCAGAAGCAGAAGCACGATCTCGGCGACGAACAGCCCTTCGGCCGAGCCGCCCATGCCCGAGGCGTGGCCGGCCGGCTGCGCGGCCAGCGCCTGGCTTGCCGGGGCGAGGGCGACAATCGCCAGCGAAAGGGCGACGGCCAGCGAAAGGGCGGCCGCGGTGCCGTGCGACCTTGTTGCCAGTGGGTGGATCATGGGTCCCTTCAAGACGCCGCCGCGGACTGACCATCACAACGCGCGGCCGGGGTTTGCGTTGCAGCCATCGTCGCGAGATATCGAACTCAGACGTGGACGTCGCCGAAGGAGAGTTCGCCGTCGTCGCCCGGTGTCAGGAAGGCGGCTGCCACCAGGACGGCATAGAGGAGGGCAACCACGGCGACGATGACTACGCCCGGAATGGGACCGAGCGCCGCGGCGCCGACAGCTTCGCGCATCGTGCCGACAAAGCCGACCGGCACGCCTTGGTCGATCAGGCTCGGGGTCGACAGTTTGAGGATCCAGGCGAGCAGCAGGATCAGCATCATGTGCAGGTAGTTGCGGCGCAAGCGGCGCGCCAGCGCCACGCGCTGCGAGACCAGGAATTTTGGCGTGCGCAGGCTCTCGCCGAGGATCAGCAGCCAGTCGGAGGCAAAGTCGGGCTGCGGCGAGAAGATCTGCGCGAAATAATGGCGCTCGAACTGGCGCACGCGGGCGCGGTAGACATCGAAGAAGCGGTAGCGGCGCGCCTCAATCCACAACAAAAGCAGCACCAGCAGCATGGCGAATAGCAGCACGCCGTGATGGGCGCTGGCCGTCGACAGCGACACCGACAGCATCGCCGCGACAACGGTGATCGCCCAATTGCTGGTGCGGTCGAGGCGGTCGCGCCAGCCCGCCATGCGGGCGATCTCGGCGCGATGGAAATGGGACATCACGGTGACCAGCTCGCCAGGCGAAAGCGGCCTGCCGACGGGCGTTGCCGGCGCATCGTTCATGACTTCCTCCCCGCCGACAACGCTTATGAGGCAATGTCGTTCCGGCCAGCGGTCATTCGGGCCCGCCGGTCCAGTCGACCAGCAGGGCAGCGAGACCAAAGGCGGCGCCGACGGCGCAGAGACAGGGCCAGCCGCCCAGGGTCCAGCCGATGCCGGCCAGCAAGGAGCCGATGGCGCCGCCGATGAAGAAGATGCCGACGAACAGGCCATTGAGGCGGCCGCGCGCCTCGGGACGCAGCAGGTTGATGGCGCGGCGGCCGAGCGTCTGGTCGCCGGTGACGCCGATGTCGAGCAGCACGGCGCTGACGCCCATCAGCGCGAGCGGTGTCCATGACGCGCCGGACTGAAAGGAGCCGGCCCAGGCCGCGAGCGCCAGCGCGCCGATCAGCAGGAGATGGCAGAAGATCGTCGCCGCCCGCGTCCAGCCACGGTCGCCGGCGCGACCGAACAGCGGCGTAACCACGGCACCGCCGGCGCCGACGAGCGCGAAAAGCGCGATGCCGCGTTGCCCGAGGCCGAAAGGCGGCTGCGCCAGGCGCAGGGCCACCGCCGTCCAGAACAGACTGAACGCCGCCATCACCAACGCCGCGGTCAAGGCGCGGCGCCGCAGCACCGGCTCTTGGCGCAGCAGATGGAACAGTGAAGCAATCAGCGCGCCATAGGACGATTTCACCTCCGGCCGCCGTCGCGGCAGGGTGAAGGCGAGCACGACGGCGAGCAGCGTCAGGGCGGCGGCGCTGAGGCCGTAGAAGGCGCGCCAGCCCCAGGCATCGGCGACGAGGCTGGCCAGCGGCCGTGCGAGCAGGATGCCGATCATCAGTCCGCTCATCACATCGCCGATGACGCGGCCGGCCTCGCCGGGCGGCGCCATCGAGGCGGCGATTGGCACCAGTATCTGGATCGCCGAACAGGCGGCGCCGAGCACGAACAGGACGATCAGCAGCGAGGCGATGGTGGGCGCCAGCGCGGCGATGCCGGCCGCAAGAGCCGCCGCGCCCAGCATGCGCAGGATCAGGGTGCGGTTTTCGCCGAGATCGGCCATCGGCACCAAGAAGAACAGGCCGGCGGCATAGCCGAGCAGCGTCGCCATGGCGACCAGACCGACGCTCGCTGTGCCGGCGCCGAGCGACGGGCCGATCAGGCCGACCAGTGTCTGCGGCGCGAACAGATTGGTGACGATAATGCCGGTAGAGGCTGCAAAAAGCAGCGTCTGCGGGCCGGTGATGGTTCGAGCCGGCAGCCGTCCGGCCAGTTGGCCGTCATTGGTATCGAGCATGAAGTCCTCAATGAAGTGGCATATCCTGTAAGGACTTTATGCCGAAGCTTTATCATGCTACAATTCAATCTAATCGATAATGATTATGCGAGATATGCATGAACATCCACGATCTCGAAGCTTTCGTCGCCGTGGTGGAAACTGGCTCGATCGTCGGCGCCTCGGCCAGGCTCAATCTCACCCAGCCGGGGGTCACGCGCCGCATCCAGAACCTCGAGGATGGGTTGGCGACAGCATTGCTCGACCGCCAGTCGAAGCCGCTGAAGCCGACCGCCTCGGGACGCGAAGCTTATGAGCATGGCCGGCGCGTGCTGCGTTCGCTGGAGGACCTGAAGGCAGGCGTGTCGCCGCAAGGCGAGGTCAGGGGCGAATTCCGCCTGGGCATCATGCCCTATCTCTCGGATGCGGCGCTGGCGCTGCCGCTCGATGGCCTGCGCGCCGCCTTCCCGCAATTGACGCTGCGCATCACGTCGGGCTGGTCGCCAAGGCTGGTCGAGCAGGTGGCGCGCAGCGAGGTCGACGCGGTGGCGGTGTGCCTCGCCGAAGGCCTGGCGCCACCGGACGAACTGGTCTGCGACGATCTCGGCGTACAATCGGTGCTGCTGGTCGCGTCTCCCGGCCTTGGCGTGCCGAAGCAGGCGAAGCTTGCCGATCTATCGCGCTTTGCCTGGGTGATGAACGAAAACGGCTGCGGTTTTCGCGCCTTCATCCGTCAGAGCTTCGAGGCCGCGAGGCTGCCTTTCCAGGTCGGCGTCGAAGCGCTCAGCGTCGATCTCAGAATGTCGCTGGTGGCGCGCGGCCATGGCATCGGCATCGTCACGCCGGGCGCCTTCGCCGACAGTCGCTGGCGCGATGCCGTCGAGGTGATCGACTGCCCCGACTTCAAGCCGCAAGTCCGCGCCTGGCTGCTGCACCGCCCGCCTGCCGGGCGGCTAGGGCGCCCCATCGCGCTGTTCCGCGATGCGCTGATCGACGGGCTCAAGCTGCCGATGCCGCTGGTGTCATAGGCACGCCGAACGTCGCCCGATTTTGTTGAATCCGATCAAGCTGCTGCACGGGATGGCTCAGGTATGGATTCCAGGTTTCGAACGGTTCTGGCTCTTGAGAATCCCCTAGCCTTCAGCAACATGGCTGCCATGGCCGAGGCACGACAATGAGCAAGCCGATTTCCGCCGCACCGCGCAAATCACCGCCACGCAAGTCGCCGATGGCGCTGACCGAGGCGCTGGTGGCGCGCACCTTGCGCGTGGTCGAGGATGCCGGGCCGGTGCCGGGCATGATCCCGATGACCGATGACGACTATGCGCGGTTTCGCGACGAGATCCTGGCCTCGGCACCGGCCGGGCCGCTGAGGCTGTTCGCCTATGGCTCGCTGTTGTGGAAGCCGGCGGGCGAGGTGAGGGGCGGTGAGCGGGCGGCGGCGCGGGGCTGGCACCGGTCGTTCTGCTTCACGGTGCAGCGCTTTCGCGGCACGCTCGAGCAGCCCGGCTTGATGATGGCGCTCGACCGTGGCGGCCAGTGCCAGGGCATGGTGTTCGAGATCGCCGAACCGGTAGCCGCCAATCTGGAAGCGCTGCTGCGCCGCGAAATGACCATCCTGCCCGCCGTCAACGTGCCGCGCTGGCTGCGGGTCAGCACCGAAAGCGGGCCGTGCCTGGCGCTCGGCTTCGTCGTGGATCCCGCCAACCCGCGCTATGCCGGCAAACTGGACAAGCCCGCGGTCGCGGCGACGCTGGCGAACGCCGTCGGCCATTGGGGCTCGGGCGCGCAATATCTGTTCGAGACCATCCGCCATCTCGACGCCTGCGGCATACGCGACCGCAATCTGTGGCAACTGCAGGAACTGGTGGCGCGCGAGATCGGTCGCGGCCACGTCGCCGTCTAGCACCACCGTATTCAGGACACTCCAATCTCCGCTTGACGAACATATATCCCTGTGGTTATACGTTAACCAATAGCCAATGGGTTATCGATCAGCCATGCCAGACGCTCATGACATGCTCTTCAGGACGCTCGCCGACCCGACAAGGCGGGCGATCTTCGAGCGGCTGTGCCGCCAGGGAGAGCAGACGGTCGGGGCGCTGACCAGCCAGTCCGGCGTCTCGCAGCCGGCGGTGTCGAAGCATCTCGGCGTGCTGAAGCAGGCCGGGCTGGTGCGCGACCGCCACGAAGGCCGCCAGACGCATTACAGCGCGCAGCTTGCCGCGCTGGCGCCCCTGATGGACTGGACACGCCATATGGCCGGGTTCTGGGAAAGCCGGTTCGACGACCTCGAGGATTTGCTCAAAAGGATGGACCAGTGAACGATAGTGCACAGCAAACCCGCACTGTCGTCGTCGAGCGGGAGATCTCCCATCCGCCCGAAAAACTCTGGCGCGCGCTGACGCAACCGCATCTGATCGAGGAGTGGCTGATGAAGAGCGATTTCAAACCCGCCGTCGGCCATCGCTTCAACATCAGCGCCGACTGGGGCGGCGTGCTGGACTGCGAGGTGCTTGCCGTCGAGCCGCACAAGAGGTTGTCCTACAGCTGGAACCTCGCGCATCAGGACCCGGCGTTCGATCTCAGGAGCGTGGTGACTTTCACGCTCACCCCGACGCCAACGGGAACCCATTTGCGCATGGAGCAGGCCGGTTTCCGGCCCGACCAGAAGCGGGCCTATGGCGGCGCCAAGGTGGGTTGGCCGCAATTCCTGGAAAAGCTGGAAGAGCTTCTGGCGCGGACGGACTGAGGCCTCTCGGCCGAACTGAAAGCCACACAGAAATATTAGAGGGCGGGTTTCCCGCCGGCAAAATCATGGAGAAAAAGCGATGAAGATCAAACTGACCAGCATCTATGTCGACGATCAGGAAAAGGCGCTTGCCTTCTACACCGGCGTGCTGGGCTTCACCAAAAAAGCCGATTTCAGCAATGGGCCGTTCCGTTGGCTGACGGTCGTCTCGGCCGAAGAGCCCGACGGCACCGAATTGCAGCTGGCGCTGAACGACAACCCGGCGGCAAAGGCCTACCAGCAGGCGATCTTCAAGCAGGGCCAGCCGGCGCTGATGCTCTTCACCGACGACATCAAGGGCGACCATGAGCGCATCAAGGCGAAGGGCGGTGCCTTTGCCATGGCGCCTACCGACGTGACCGGCTCGACCATCGCCAAGTTGGAGGATGGCTGCGGCAATCTCATCCAGATCACCGAACTGGCGCGCTGGTAGGGCGCCGGGTTTCAACGCATAGCGCAAGAGGAGGCAGAATTGGACTGGAGCAAATGGATGCGGCAAGCGCATCGCTGGCTGTCGATCATCTTCACGGCGACCGTCGTCGCCAATTTCGTCACCATGGCGTTTGGACAGCCGCCGGCCTGGGTGGTCTATTCGCCACTGCCGCCGCTCTTCCTTATGCTGTTCAGCGGCCTCTATATGTTCGTGCTGCCCTATGTCGCGAAAGGACGCAGCGCACAGCGGGCCAATGGATAGGAGGAAAGCGCATGGCCAAGGCGACCCGGCCAAGGCTGAGCCGAAGCTGCTTTCCGGCGGCAACCCGCAGATCGCCAAGGATTATGGCGACGCTCCGGTGCAGGCCTATATCGCGGCAATGCCGGGCTGGAAGCGCGAGATGGGCGGGCGGCTCGACGCGCTCATCGAGCGCGCCGTGCCCGGGGTGAACAAGGCGGTGAAATGGAACTCGCCTTTCTACGGCGTCGAGGGCGAAGGTTGGTTCCTCAGCTTCCATTGCTTCACCAGATACATCAAGGTGGCCTTCTTTCGCGGCATGTCGCTGGATCCGGTGCCGCCGGGCGAATCCAGGAGCCAGGACACGCGCTACCTCGACATTCATGAGGACGACGCGTTCGACGAAGCGCAGTTCAGCGCCTGGGTGAAGCAGGCCAGCCACTTGCCTGGCGAGCGCATGTGAATGCGCTATCTGGCATTCAAAGGAGAAACGGCATGACGACCACCCAGGACAGCAAATCTCCCTCCGAGCTGATCGACGGCAGGATCAAGGAATTGGGCGACTGGCGCGGCGAGATGCTGGCGCGGCTGCGCGCGCTGATCCATCAAGCCGATCCCGACGTGGTCGAGACGTGGAAATGGCGCGGCGTGCCGGTGTGGGAGGATGCCGGCATGATCTGCACCGGCGAGACCTACAAGGCCGTCGTCAAGCTGACCTTCGCCAAGGGTGCCGCGCTGCCCGATCCCTCGCGCCTGTTCAATTCCAGCCTCGAAGGCAACACACGGCGCGCCATCGATTTCCAGAAAGGCGAGGAGGTCGACCAGGAGGCCTTCAAGGCGCTGGTACGCGCGGCGGTGGCTTTGAACAAATCCAAGTCCCGAAAGTAATCGTTCATTGTGCATAGAGGTCACGGTCGGCGCTGCCCCTCATTGTCCTGCCGGACATCTCTCCCCGTAAACGGGGGCGAGAGGGCTGCCCGCGAGGCCGACGCTCTTTCTGCAACGCCGGCGATTGGCGAAATCGGCGAGAACGGCGTCCCTCGCCCCGTTTACGGGGATGATGCCGGCAGGCAGGCGAGGGGCAGCGCGGACGGCAGATGATTGCCAACGGCTTCAACACGGCGGCCCGCGGACGCTGCCAGCCTCACCGCAAGACAGCCGCGTTTACGATCTGGGAAGCTTGATGGTGCTAGACATCGCGGGATGATGGCTGGCCAGCCGGGCCGGCCGGTTTGGATTCGCCGCCATGAACAGCAGCCCAATGCGCGTGCCGTGGGTGGACACGGCCAAAGGCCTCTCGATCATCCTCGTGGTCATGATGTACTCGGCCTACAACACCGGCGAGTATACAGGCGGCGTCGGCTTTCTCCACTATGTCATCGGCTTCGCGACGCCGTTCCGGATGCCGGAATTCTTCCTGATCTCGGGGCTGTTCCTGTCGCAGGTGATCGACCGGCCGTGGCTGCGCTATATCGACCGGCGCGTCGTCCATTACCTCTATTTCTACGTGCTGTGGGCGATCATCTCGATCGGGCTGAAGATCGGCATCTTCAGCCGGGATCCCGCCGGCATGCTGCACGACCTGGCAATGGCCGTCGTCCAGCCCTATGGCGTCCTGTGGTTCATCTACATGCTGGCGGTGTTCGGTCTTGCCGCGAAACTGCTGCGGCAGCTTGCCGTGCCCGCCTGGATCGTCATCCCGATCGCCGCCGGCCTGCAGATGTGGGCGCCGCATCCCGACAGCTACGCGGTCGAACAATTCGCCGCCTATTTCGTCTTTTTCTACGTTGGCTTCGTCATGGCGCCGCTGGTGTTCCGGCTCGTCGAATGGACGCAAGCCCGCCCGGCGCTGACCGTCTCCGGGCTCGTCCTGTGGGCTGTCGTCAATGGCCTGCTGGTCTATTCGTCGGGTTATGCCATGCAGCCGGTCGGCATGCAGATTGGCTTGGCGGCATGGCCGCCGCTGCATCTCGTCCTGGCCGTCGCCGGTGCCGTGGCGCTTTGCGTGCTTGGCGGTTTCCTGTCGAAATTTCCCGCCATGGAATGGCTGCGCTGGCTGGGCGAACATTCCCTGGTCGTCTATGTCGCCTTCACCATTCCGATGTCGCTGTTCCGCGGCGCCGCACTGGCAAGCGGCCTGCTGACCGACACGGGCTTGCTCAGCCTGGCGGTGCTGCTGGTCTCGATCATCAGTCCCATCGTGCTCTACTTCATCGTGCAGCGCATCGGCTTCGGCATGTTCCTGTTCGAGCGGCCGGCCTGGGCGCATATTGACGGCAGCGCCGCGAAAGCAGCGCCGAAAAAGCCGCTGACCGCCGCCGCCCAGTCAAGCCGGACATAACCGGCCGCCCCACGGCGTTGCCGCCGGTATCAACTATCCCGCAGCCAGACCAGCATCTCGCCGGGCTCGCGGTTGTCCCAGGCGAAATAGGGGATGGCGGTCAGGCGCGTCTCGACCCTGGCCGGCGGATCGGCGCGATAAAGGCCGTCCTGCCAGCCATCCCCGGCATCGGCTTGTGCCGTGGCTGAAAGCGTCACCACACCGCCGAGCAGATCCGGTTCGTCATGCGCCTCGATGCCGGCCGTACGCGGCAGGGTCAGGCGATGCAGGCGGCTGTCATTGTCGATCGCCTCGACGCAGTAGATCAGCGGCCCGCGCGACAGCGCGACGCGGCCGGCATCCTGCCTCACCTCGGGATTGGCATAGAGCCGCTCGATCGGCATTTCGAGATCGAGCCTGACACGGTCGCCCTTCTTCCATTGGCGCCGGATCGCGGCGTAGCCGTCACTGGTCACTTCTGCGAGGTCGATCGCCTCGCCATTGATCTCGAGCTTGGCCTTGGAGCTCCAAGCCGGCACACGCAGGTGCAGCGTGAACTCTACCGGCGCCTGCGGCTCAACGGTGATCTCGACGGCACCATCCCAGGGATAGCGGCTCGCCTGCGTCAGTGTGACCGGTGTGTCTGCAATGTCGAAGCGGGCGGTGGAATCGCCATAGAGATGAACTGCCAGCGCGTCGTCCGCCAGGCTGTAGAAATAGCTGCCGATCGAGGCGACCATGCGCCCGATATTGGGCGGGCAGCAAGGGCAGCGGTGCCATTTCCAACGGTTATGCTTGCCCCGGCTTTCCAGCGGGTTCTCGTAGAAGAACAGCGAACCGTCGAGCGACAGGCCCGAGATCGAGCCGTTGTAGAGCGCGCGCTCCATCATGTCGGCGTAGCGGGCGTGCGGCCCCATGCCGAGCATGCGGCTCGCCCAGAACACCAGCCCGACCGACGCACAGGTCTCGGCATAGGCGGTTTCGTTGGGCAGGTCGTAGTCGCTGGTGAAGCCCTCATTGTGCGCCGACGGGCCGAGCCCGCCGGTGATGTAGAGGTTCTTGGTGGTGAGGTCGTCCCACAGCCGGTCGAGCGCCACCCGCAACGTGTCGTCGCCATATTCGGTCGCGATGTCGGCCATCCCCGAATAAAGGTACATGGCCCGCACCGCGTGGCCGACGACCTTGTCCTGCTCGCGCACCGGGATGTGCGACTGGCTGTATTCGTAGGTCTTGAAATGATAGGCCTTCGGGTCGGCGCCACGGGCGCGCGCCTCCTCGTCGAAATAGTGCGGCTGCTGCCCGCGCTGGTCGATGAAGTATTTGGCCAATTCCATGTACTTTTGTTCGCCCGTCACTCGCGCCAGCTTGACCAGCGCCAGCTCGATCTCCTCATGGCCGCAATAGCCCTTTTTCTTGCCGGGCTCTGGTCCCAGCACCGAAGCGATGTGGTCGGCGTAGCGGCACATGATGTCGAGCAGCTTGCGCTTGCCCGTCGCCTGGTAGTAGGCGACCGCGCCCTCGATGAGGTGGCCGGCGCAATAAAGCTCATGGCAGTCGCGCAGATTGGTCCAGCGCTTGCCCGGCTGGATGCGCTGGTACCAGCTGGAGAGATAGCCGTCCTCCTGCTGCAGCCTGCCATACATGTCGATGACGGCGTCGATCTTCTTCTCCAGTTCGGGATTCTTACGCCGGTAGAGCGAATAGGCCGCGGTCTCGATCGTCTTGCCGAGATCGGAATCCCAGAACATCTGCGTGGTCACCGTCGAGCCGGTGAAGCCGGCGGAGGCCGCCTCGTCGGGCGAGGGCGAGTGGAACGGAATGACGACGCCTGGCGAGGGCTGGTCCGGATCGATCTGCTCCAGCATGCGCGCCGCCACGCAGCGGTCGTAAAGGATGTCGGCGGTGCGCGTGGCAACCGCCTCGGCGCGGTCGCCCCAGAAGCCGCGCACGTCGACCTGCGGCACCGGCAGCGGGCGGAAGGCGAGCTTCGGCTTGCCCGTCTCCTGCGATTTATTTGGGGTGGCGTGCCGGGGGGATGGCGATGCGGTCATGAACTCACTCCATTCGATCTGACGTCTATCTCTTTGTTTGGGCATGATCTTTCCGAAAACCGGTTCCCACTTTTCGGGATCATGCTCTATTTGACGGCCCCGGCCATCAGGCCGCGGATGTAGAAGCGCTGCAAAGCCAGGAACAGGATCAGGCACGGCACCATCATCACGGTGACGCCCGCCTGCACCGCGCCCCAGTCGATGGCGCCGAAGCGGCCGGACTGAAGTGCGGTCATCATCACCGGCAGCGTGAACTTGGACTGGTCGGTCATCAGCACCAGGGCAGCGAGGAATTCGTTCCAGGCGCCGAGGAAGGCAAACAGCGCGATGGTGACGACACCAGGCCAGACCAGCGGCAGCATGACCTTCATGAGCATGGTGGCGTTGCCGGCGCCGTCCATGCGCGCGGCCTCCTCGATCTCGCGCGGCACCGCATCGAAGGCGTTGCGCATCATGAAGATCGAGAACGGCAGTTGCAGCGTCACATAGACGCCGACCAGGCCGGTCAGCGTGTTGTGCAGGCCAAGCTTGGTCAGCACCAGGAAGATCGGCGTCAGGATCGACTGGAACGGGATCATGATCGTCGACAGGATGAGGACGAAGAACAAGTCCTTGAACGGGAACCGAAACCGCGAAAAACCGTAGCCGGCGAGCACGCTGACGATGACCGACAGCATGACCGTCATCACCGAGACATAGATGCTGTTCTGCGCCGAGGCCCACAGGCCGTCGCCGAAACTGTTCAGCGTTTGATAGTTCTCCAGCGAGAAGCCCGTCGTCGGCCAGGGCGGCAGCGGCGGCAGGCGCGCCTCCTGTGCCGGCTTGAAGGCCGACAGCACCGTCCACACGATCGGCGCGACGAACAGCACCGAGGCGACGATTCCGGTGGAATGCCTGGCCAAGCGCGCGGCAAGCTTGCCTGTGCCCGATATCGCCTGCGCCATCAGTCGAGCCCCTCGGGTTTGCGCAGCAACCAGAGCTGGACGAGGCTGAGCGCCACCAGGATGACCAGCAGCACCATCGAGAGTGCCGCGCCATAGCCGAGCTTGAACGAGACGAAGGACTGGTTGAAGATCCAGTACACCGCCGTCAGCGTCTGGTTGCGCGGGCCGCCGCGCAGGATGATGTAGAACTGGTCGAAGGCAAGGATGGAGCCCGCGACCGACAGGATCAGCGCCAGCGCCAGGGTGCGGCGCATCAGCGGCAAGGTGATCGCCCGGAACCTGGCGAACGGCCCGGCGCCGTCGATGACGGCGGCCTCCTGCAGATCCTGCGGGATCGACTGCAGGCCGGTCATCAGGATGATCATGGTGAAGCCAGCGACCTTCCACACCACCATGGCGATGATCGACCAGAAGGCCGGTTGGAAGGTGGCGAGCAGGTTGAACTTCTTGTCGATCAGGCCGAGATCGTAGGCGGCGGGGCTGAACAGGCCGGAATCGACGTTGAGCAGCCACGACCACAAAAGGCTCGCCGAGGCAAAGCCGACCACCGCCGGCATGAAGAACATGGTGCGGTAGAGGTTGGTGAATGGGCGCGGCCGCTCGATGAAGATCGCCAGCGGAAAGGCGACGGCGAAGATCGCGATGGTGACGATCAGCGTGTAGTAGCCGGTGAATCTCAGCGCGTTCCAGAACCTGGTGTCGCGCAGGATTGCCCAGTAATTGCCGAGGCCGATGAAGGAGTGCTCGCCCATCAAGGGCCAGTTGTGCAGCGACATCCAGGCCGTCATGCCGAGCGGAATGACGAAGAACAGCATGACCAGCGCCACCGCCGGCGCGACATAGAGCAGGCCAATCCATTGCCGGCGCCCGGCGCCAACGCGTTTGCGGACGCGGGGTGGGGCGGTGGTTGCGGTGATGGTGGTCATGGCTGTTTCCCTGGCGCTGCGTCCCCTCCTCCTCGAGGGGAGGGTCCGGCCGAAGGCCGGGGGTGGGGTCCTCCGCCAAGCGCGCCGACATCAAGGAACGTCGAGCACTGCCGAGACGACCCCACCCGAACCTGCGGTCCGACCTCCCCTCAAGGGGGAGGTGGAGGCGGCGCTACTTCTCCGGCGCCTGGTCGATGATCGACTGCATGGTCTCCTGGGCGTTTGCTATGGCGCCATCGACGTCGTCGCCGAAGAACACCTCGTTGATCATCTGTGTCCACGGGCCGTTGGCGGAGTTGATCAGGTCGTTGAACACCACCGAATACGGCGTCTTGCCCTTGGCCATCGCCTCGGCGGCGATCTGGTAGCGCGGGTCGAGCTCCTTCAGCGCGTCCTTGGCGATGTCGCCGCGCACCGGCAGGCTGCCGTATTTGGCCAGGATCGTCTGGCCTTCGAGCGAATAGGCGAAGTCCAGGAACTCCTTCACCACGGCGAGTTTCTTGGTGCCCTTGGTGACAACGAAATTGTCGCCGCCGGCAAAGGACGACCAGTTGCCATCCTTGCCCGGCAGGAAGGTGACGCCGTAGTCGACATCAGGATATTGCGTGTTGAGCGCGCCGATGGCGAAGGCGCCGGAGGGCGAGATGCCGATATTGCCGGCGGCGAAGGCGGCAAAGAAATTGGCGCCGGTGTCGGTCTGCGCGCCCGCCGGCACCAAATCCTTCTTGACCATCGAGCGGTAGAGATCGATGGCGCCGCGCAATTGCGGGCTGTCCGGCGTCGCCTTGGAGCCGTCCTCCGACAGGATGTCGCCGCCCGAGGCCCAGATCAGCGGCGTGAAGGTGAAGATGTTGCAGCCACCGCAATTGCCGGAGAAGTAGAAGCCCTTGATGTTGCCGCCAAGCGCGTTGACCTTCTCGGCGTCGGCTTCGATCTCGGCCCAGTTGGCCGGGCCCTTTTCAGGGTCGAGGCCTGCCTGCTTGAACAGCTTCTTGTTCCAGATCAGCACCGAGGCGTCGGCCGAGAAGGGCAGGCCGTAAATGCGGTCCTTGTAGGTGCCGGTCTTCACATGCGCGGGCGACAGGCTGGCGAAATAGGGAAGCGATTTCGCCCAGTCGGTGATGTCCTCCAACTGGCCGGCGGCTGCGAAGGAGGGCGTGTAGATCAGGTCGAGCGACAGCGCGTCGGGCGCCGTGCCGCCGGCCGCGGCCGCGCCATATTTCGGGATGATCTCGGCATTGGGGATGATGTCGAGCTTGACCTGGTCCTTGTTCGCCTTGTTGAAGGCGTCGACGATCCTCGGCATGAAGTTCGAGCCGTCGGCGCGTACCCAGATGTTGGCGGTTTCGGCGGCGGCAAATTGCAGGCCGCAACCCAGAACGGCAGCCGTCAACGCCAATTTGGTCAGGGCCAATTTGGTCGGGGCCAGTTTGGCAATCAAAGTCCTCATGTTCTCCTCCTCCTCATTTGGCCGCGATGCGCGGCTTGCCGCCGATCGCGGCGCTTCGTTTCTCAGCCGTCTTTTTAGCCGTCGGGCAGGCGGCCGCAGGACCGCCGCACCACCAGCCGGCACGGCAGTTTTCGGATGCCCGGCGCGGCGGGCTTGCCGCCGACCAGGGAAAGCAGGGTCAGCCCGGCCTCGCGGCCGAGCGCTGTCAGGTTCATGTCGACCGAGGTCAGCGGCGGGCGGGTCGCCTCGGCCACGATCTCCCAATTGTCGAAGCCGATGACGCCGACATCGCCGGGAACGCTCAAGCCACGCTCGCGCAGAGCATCGATGACGCCGCGCGCGATCTGGTCGTTGCCGCAGAAGACGGCGTCCGGCTTTTCTCCGCCGCCATCGAAAAGGATCGTCACCGCCTCATGCCCCCAGGCTTCCGACCAGGCGCCGAGCAGGGGTTCGATGACGGACAGGCCGTTCTCGATCAGCGCGGCGCGATAGGCCTGCGCCCGTTCATGCACCACGGCGAAGCTGGCCGGGCCGGTGACATGGGCGATGCGCTTGCGGCCGAGCCGGCAGAAATGGTCGACGGCCAGCCGCGCCCCGCCGGCGTCGTCGGAAACGAAGGCGACGGCGTCGGGATCGGGCTGAGTGAAGGCGTAGATCACGGGGATGCGCAAATTGGCGAGATCGATCGGCAGATGGCGGTCGATGCGCTTGCCGGTGGCGATGATGCCGTCGACGCGCTTGTCGAGCATGGCCTCGACATGGAGCTGGCCGAGACGGGGATCCTCCTCGACATTGCACAGGAATACCGAGACGCCGGCATCGACCAGCGCATCCGAAATGCCCGACATCAGCGGCAGCGAGAAACGGCCATAGGTGTCGTTGGTGAGCAGGCCGACAGTAAAGGAGCGGCGCCTCAGCAGGCTCTGCGCCAGGCTGTTAGGCCGGAAGCCCAGGTTGCGCGCCGTCTCGCGAATGCGCTCGCGGGTCTCGGCGGTCATGCGCCCCTGATCGTTGAGCGCCTTGGATGCAGTGGCAACGCTGACGCCGGCCTGCGCGGCCACGTCGCGCAAGGTGACGGGTTTGGGAAAGACCGGAACTGGCTGGTCGTCCGATGCCATCGCGGCAGAAATCCTTGGTTGGAAAAAGGTTTTCCCTTACCGGCCGGAATTAAGCCCGGCTAACGGCCGAACCCCATCGGGACTGTCTGGAAAAACCTTTTCTCAACTTGAAGGCTAGGCCAGATCGGGGGACCGATCAAGAGGAAAATGGCCAGATCAGGGTTCCTCGGTACCATCCGCTATTTCGCGCGCGGCCGCGACGTTTCGCATCTTCGAGGCCGAAAGGCAGGTGAAAGGGAACGCGCCGCGGTGTGGAGCTGGACGCTCTTGCCCTTGGTCGGCAGGACCATTGCATGGCTGGAACGTCAGACGTGGCTTGAGCCGCCGCATTCCTCGACTTGGTGCAAGCCCAGCGGGAGACCGCTCACGTCCTTGGAGTGACTCTATGCCTTCTTGGCCACACGCTTCTTTTTCGGCGCCGGGTTCAGCGCTTCCGCCACGCGATCGGCTTCTTCCTTGGCCAGGCGCAATTCCCTCAGCCTTGCCGTCTTGATCTCCCTGGCCCTCGCCTCGGACATGTATTCGGCGGTTGCCTTGTTGCGCTCCGCGGTTTTCTTCTGCTTGTCGACAAAGCGGGCTTCAGCTTTTTGCATGATCGTCTGATTGCCGTCGGCCATTGAAGAAATCTCCTTCGCGCGTGAAATCGTGAAAATGAACTTCTCGATAAATAGGCGCCCGGAAGGAAAAATTCAATCTTTCGAATAATTTGGCCTCCTTGTCGGCGTCAGGAGACCGCGCTCCGAAATAATACTTTTGAAATTTTTCTCCCGCCGGAATCAAATCTTGCGCCGGGAATGGAGATAGGGCCAAGGCGCCAACGGACAGAATTTCGAGCGGAAAACCGTTTCGCATTTTCCTGGAATTGCCTAGGATGGTCCGGTGGTCGTTTGGTGCAGGGTTTGCGGAAACGGAACCGCGATTCCCAGTTTGGAGACAAATCATGTTCGCGGCCCAGGCCATCGATATCTCAGACAAGGCCGCGTTCTACCGCGACCTTGCCAAGCAATTGAAGGCGCTGCTCGAGGGCGAGCACGATTCGATCGCCAACGCCGCCAACACCGCGGCGCTGATCTTCCAGATGGTGCCCGACCTCAACTGGGCCGGCTTCTATTTCCTGGCATCGGACGAGGAATTGGTGCTGGGACCCTTCCAGGGCAAGCCGGCCTGCGTGCGCATCGCCGTCGGCCAGGGCGTATGCGGCACGGCGGTCGAGCTCGGCACCTCGATGCTGATCAAGGACGTGCATGATTTCCCCGGCCACATCGCCTGCGACGCCGCCTCGCGCTCCGAACTGGTCGTGCTGCTTGAGGACGAGGAGGGCGTGTTCGGCGTGCTCGATCTCGACAGCCCGCTGCCCGGCCGCTTCGACAGTGCCGACCAGACCGGCATCGAGGCGCTTGCGGCGATCTATGTCGCGGCGAGCTCGTTCCAGGATTAATTAGCCTGAGACCTTCACCAGCATCAGGCTGAAGCCGCCGATGAACAGGAAGGCGCAGAAGGCGAGCGCCAGCGGGCGCAGGCCGCGCGAGCGCAGTTGCGAAATGTCCGCCTGCAGGCCCATGGCGGCCAGCCCCATGGTGAGCATGATGGTGGTGGCCAGCACTACCGCCTGCTTCACTTCGGCTGGTATCGTAACCAGGCTGTTCAATGCCACGACGGCGACAAAGGCGGCGACGAACCACGGCATGGGCGGGCGTGCAGCCGACTGGTCGTCACTTTTGCGGCGCGCCATCAGGCCGAGCGCGATGACCATCGGCGCAAGCATGGCGACGCGGGTCAGCTTGGCGACGGTGGCGATCTCGCCGGATTGGGTGCCGTTCTGGAAACCGGCGCCGATGACTTGCGCCACCTCATGGATGGAGGCGCCGGCCCACAGTCCGAAGGCGTGCTGGTCGAGGCCGAGCAGCGGCGCCAGCAGCGGGAAGCCGAGCATGGCGATGGTGCCGAACAAGGTGATCGAGGCGACGGCATAGGTGACGTCCTCGTCGCGCGCATCGGTGACGATGTTGGTGGCGACGATCGCCGAGGCACCGCAGATCGAGGTGCCGGCGGCGATCAACTGGGTGAGCTTGGCGTCGACGCCGATCAGCCGGCCGAGCGTGATGGTGAAGACGAAGGTGGCGCCAAGGGTCAGTGCGACGATGCCGACGCCGCCGGTGCCGATCGAGACGACCTGGCCAAGCGTCAGCTGGAAGCCGAGCAGCACGATGGCGAAGCGCAGCAGGCGCTTTTGCGAAAAAGCGATGCCCGCCTTGGCGTGCACCGGTGTGCCGAGCACGTTGGAATAGACCATGCCAGCGACGACGGCCAGGATCATCGGGCTGAACAGGGCGAAACCGGAGACATTGCGGGCCGAGAAGGCGACGGCCGTGATCATCGCCACCAGCACGATGCCGGGAATGATGCCGTTTCCCAGGGAATCGAGGCGCTTGCGACCTTGGGCCAGATCGGCGGAAATCAGGCCTTTCGGAATACCGTTCGCGATGTGGATCAGGGACGACAATGCAATTCTCCGTGCAGGCATGCCGGAGAAATGTCATTCCAAGACTAATCTTTCCAACGAATTATTTTCGTTAGAATGATCGATTTTTACGAACGGTCTTAGGCGCGCTTCGAAAAGCAGACGAGCGGTGAAGGGCCGGCCTACAGCTGCGCTTCGATCGCCGCCTTGTCGATCACCGACCAGACGTGCCTGATCCTGCCGTCGAGAAACTCGTAGAAGACGTTCTCGCTGAAGGACACTTTCCTGCCGTTGACCGGCAGGCCGAGAAAAGTTTCCTTCGGCGTGCAGTTGAATTGAAGGCGGCTCGCTATGAACGGCATATCGGCGATCAGCAGCTGGATGTCGAAATAGAGATCGGGAATTTCGCGAAAATCCCGCTCCAGCATGTCGCGGTAACCCGACAGGCCGATCCGGTCGCCATTGTAGTGCACTTCCTGGTGTACGAAGCGGTCGAGGCTCCGCCAATCCTGGGTGTTGAGGCAGGCGATGTAGCCACGATAGCTATTGGCAAGATCTTCATCGGTCATGGCATGCTCCGGTGCTTTGCCAACCGCATGTCTTCCACGACTGTTCCGGACGGCGAAAAATGCTTGTTCGGGGAAGACATAGAGCGGCGATGCCGGAATGCGAGTGCGGCATCAGGGAAGGACTTCGAACTCCGGTCCGCCGATCACCTCGTCGATCGCCTGTGGGTCGACGTGCTCGCTGTCGACCGAGGCTTCGAGCTGCAACAAGGGGGCTTCAAGGGTCCAGGTGACGCCGTGGCTGTCATATTCGAGAATGCCGGTGCCACTTACAGCTGCTGGAGCGACGCGCTGGAGCACGACGGTGCCGAAACCGCCATGGCCGATGTTCTGCACCTGAGGACCATCGCGCTCTTTCCAGATCAGCTGGAACCGTTTCAGGGCGCCTGCCTGGCTCACCTTCCATTGCACCGATATCGTTCCCTCGGCGGCCGAAAGCACGCCATATTTGGCGGAATTGGTCGCCAGTTCATGAAAGGCGATGCCGAGATACTGGACGGCATTGGGGTTCAGCGTCAGGGAAGGGCCAGCCATGGAAATCCGTTCCTCGTTGCCGAACGGTTTGGCTTGTGCCAGGAGCAGCTCGAAAATCGTCGCGCCTCGCCAGTCGCCGGACACCAGCAGGTCGTGCGAGAGCGACAGCGCCATGATGCGCTCGCGCACCTGGCGTTCGAACTCCGCCGGTGTCGAGGACCTCTTGCTGGTCTCGCGGATCATAGAGATGATGACGGAATACTGGTTCTTGACCCGATGGTTGACCTCGCGCATCAGCATGCGGATGCGATATTCGCTCTCCTTGGCTATCGAGATGTCGCGGGCGATCTTGGAGGCGCCGATGATCCGGCCGACAGCATTGCGTACGGGCGAGATCGTCAGGGACACGGGCACTAGGCTGCCGTCCTTGCGGCGGCGGATGGTCTCGTAGGTCTCGACCCGCTCGCCTTTGCGGATGCGCTCCAATATGCGCGGCTCCTCGTCCAGATGGTCATCGGGTATCAGCATCGTCACGGACCTGCCGACCGCTTCGTCGGCGGTGTAACCGAACAGGCGCTGGGCGCCTGAGTTCCAGCTCTTGATGACGCCGTTCAAATCCTTGCTGACGATTGCATCGAAGGAGGATTCCACGATGGCCGACAGATGATGCCTGGCCTCGTCGGCAAGATGCCGGTCGGTGAGGTCGAACAGCATGTTGACGGCCCCGACCAGCCTGCCTTGGTCGTCATGGAGCGGCGTGGGATAGGGAAGGAAGGGCACGCGCGTGCCGTCGGGACGCTGCGAGATGGCCGACTGGTTTCTGACCGGCCGGTTCTCCCGCAACGCAACGGCCATCGGGCATTGGTCGTGCGGCAACACCTGCCCGTCGGTCGTGAACAGCTTGTGCGTTACGCACCACTGGTCTTTTCCGAGCTCGGGCTCGCGCCCGGCAAAATCGGCCGCGGCCCGGTTGAAATAGGTGATCCTGCCTTCGCTATCGGTCGTGTAGATGGCGACAGGAAGATTATCGAGGATTTGATGGGATAGATCGAGTGTCGAACTGTTCGACAGGTCCGTCATGCGCAAGGTTCCATTTAACCACCGTGAACGCTGTCCGGCTGAATTGGTTCCCTGGACCCGTAGGCTAGCCGCGATAACGCAGCGCATCGACCAGCAGCGTAAAGGCGGGCGTCGCCTGGCGGCGGCTGGGATAGTAGAGGTGGTAGCCGGGAAACGGCGGGCACCAGTCGGCTATGAGCCGCAACAAACGGCCATCGGCGAGATGCGCCGTCACTTGATCCTCCGGGAGATAGGCGAGGCCGACGCCGGCCAACACGGCATTCATGCGCAGCCCCGCCGTGTTGAAGATCAACTGGCCGTCGACGCGCACCTTCAGCTCGCGTCCGGCCTTCTCGAATTCCCAGGCATAGAGCCCGCCATAGGTCGGCAGGCGCAGGTTGATGCAATTGTGATCGGTCAGGTCCTGCGGCGTGCGCGGCTTCGGCCGGCTTGCGAAATAGGCCGGCGAGCCGACCACCGCCATGCGCATGTCGGGACCGATGCGCACCGCGATCATGTCTCGCGCCACCTGTTCACCCAGCCGTACGCCGGCGTCATAACGCCCGGCGACGATGTCGGTCAGGCCGTAGTCGACGACGATCTCGACCCGGATGTCGGGATATTGCGGCAACAGCCGGGCGATGGCCGGCCACAGGACCGTGTCGGCCGAATGTTCGCCAGCGGTGATGCGGATGGTCCCGGCGGGCTTTTCTCGCAATGCGCTCAAGGCGGCGAGCTCACTCTCGATCTCGTCGAGCCTCGGTCCGACGGTGCGGACCAGGCGTTCGCCGGCTTCGGTCGGCGAGACACTGCGCGTGGTGCGGGTCAAAAGCCGGACGCCCAGCCGCTCTTCCAACGTGCGCAAGGCATGGCTGAGCGCCGATTGGGATACGCCAAGCTTGGCCGCCGCCCTGGTGAAGCTCTTCTCGCGCGCGACGGCGAGGAAGGCGGTCAACTCATTCAGATTGTCGCGTGGCATTGATGAATTTCTCTCATAAGTACATGCCGGATATAGCAGCTACTCGTGACCATCGCAGCCCCTAAATAGATTGCAATCAGCCGGACAAGCCGGCGCTGCTGGTTTGGCGGCAATGTCCTCCCGGCATCACGAAAGGACGGAAAACGTGGAGATCACACGAAGCGGCTCGCAGCACTCGGCGAAGGGACCCGCCGAATATTTCACCGGGGCGGTGCGCATCGATGCACCCTTCAAGGGCAGCGACCCCGCGCGCGTCGGCGGGGCCACCGTGACCTTCGAACCCGGCGCGCGCACGGCCTGGCACACGCACCCGCTCGGCCAGACACTTATCGTTCTGTCGGGCGCGGGGCTGGTGCAGCGCGAAGGCGGGCCGATCCAACAGATCCGTCCCGGCGACATCATCTGGTTCGCGCCCGGCGAAAAGCATTGGCATGGGGCGTCGCCGACAACGGCGATGAGCCATATCGCCATTGCCGAAGCGCTCGACGGCAAGGTCGTCGACTGGATGGAGCATGTCACCGACGAACAATACGGGATTTGACCGACCAGGCCGCGCACCCACCGATAGCACAAGAAGGAGACCCTCATGACCGATGCCCCAGCGCCTCCCAAAAGCCCGTTTTCCGACATCGCTCCAGCACTCGGCACCTATACCGACGAGGTGCTTTTCGGCGACGTCTGGAAACGCCCCGGCCTCTCGCCGCGCGACCGCAGCCTCGTCACCGTCGCCAGCCTGGTCTCGGGATACCAGATCAACGAGATGCCCTTCCACATGAAGCGGGCGCTCGAGAATGGGGTGACACCGGACGAGCTCATCGAGGCCATCACGCATCTTGCCTTCTATGCAGGATGGCCGCCGGCAAGCACTGCGATCGGCATCGCCCGCAAGGTCTTCGAACAGGCCGACGCCGAGAAGAAGGGACAGTGACGATGCAAAAGCGCACACTTGGAAACAGCGGCCTCGAAGTCTCGGCCATCGGCCTGGGCTGCATGGGCATGAGCCAGTCCTATGGGCAGCCGATGGAGACGCCGGATGCAGTCCGTCTGATCCGGGCGGCATTCGAGCGCGGTGTCACCTTCTTCGACACGGCGGAGGTCTACGGACCGTTCAGGAACGAAGAGGTCGTCGGCGAGGCGTTGCAGCCAATCCGCGACCAGGTGGTGATCGCCACCAAATTCGGCATCGACATCGCCGGTGCGGCCGGACACCAGGGCATGGACAGCCGGCCGCAGCATATTCGCGACGTCGTCGAGGCCTCTCTCAAGCGGCTGAGGACGGACTACATCGATCTTCTCTACCAGCATCGTGTCGATCCGGTCGTGCCGATCGAAGAGGTGGCTGGCGTGGTGAAGGACTTGATCAGCCAAGGGCAAGGTGAAGCATTTCGGCCTCTCGGAAGCGGGGGTGCGCACCATCCGCCGCGCTCATGCGGTGCAGCCGGTCGCCGCGCTTCAGAGCGAATATTCACTCTGGTGGCGTGAACCCGAGGAGGCGATCCTGCCGGTCCTCGAGGAACTGGGAATCGGCTTCGTGCCTTTCAGTCCGCTGGGCAAGGGTTTCCTCACCGGCGCCATCAACGCCGGGACGACGTTCGATGCCAACGATTTCCGCAACAGCGTTCCGCGGTTCACGGAGGAAGCCCGCCAGGCAAACCAGGCACTGGTCGACGCCATCGTCGCGATCGCGGCTGACAAGAACGCGACATCGGCACAGGTCGCGCTTGCCTGGCTGCTGGCGCGCAAGCCCTGGATCGTTCCGATCCCAGGCACGACCAAGCTAAACCGCCTTGAGGAAAACATCGGATCTCTCGCCGTTGCCCTGACAGCGGACGATCTTCGCGATATCGAGAACGCGGTCTCGGCGATTGCCGTCCAGGGAGAACGATACTCCCCGCAACAGGCGGCGAGGATCGATCGCTGAGGGTCCCAGCCGTATCAGGCCAAGGCGTTGCCGACGGTTTGGCCCAATGACAGGCCGAGGCGGTGTCTTGACGCGGGACCGTTGCTGCTCCAGCTTGCCGCCATGTTCGTTCCCGCGCCCGTCATCGCCAAGCGACGCCGCTTCCGCCCAGCGCGGAGCGGTACGCTGATTGCGCGACGACAAAGGCCGGCAGGATAAATCCGGTTCGCTCGTTTCAAGCCCCGCCCGCGACAACAGCCGGCGGGGTTTTTCATGCCTGGAGCACTGTCATGACCATCGAGTCTGCCATCCGGTTTCGGCCGGCCGAACCCGCCGATGCCGCCGCCATCCGCGACATCGTGCGTGCCGCCTATGCCAAATGGGTGCCGGTGATCGGCCGCGAGCCGCTGCCGATGCGCGCCGACTACGAAAAGGCCGTCGCCGAGCATCCGTTCGACCTCGCCGTCGAGGACAGCCGCATCGTCGGCATGATCGAGACCACGCTGGCCGACGATCACCTGTGGATCGAGAACGTCTGCGTCGCGCCGGAAGCGCAGGGCAGGGGTATCGGCCGGCTCCTGCTGGAGCGTGCGGAAATCAAGGCGCGCGAGGCGGGCCGCAACGGGCTTCGCCTGTTGACCAACGGCGCCTTCGAAGCCAACGTGTCGCTCTACAAGCGGCACGGCTATACGGTCGACCGGGAAGAGCCGTTCATGAATGGCGTGACGGTCTATATGAGCAAGAGGTTGGAATGACGATCGGAGCGCCACGATGGCTGCGAGGATAACGCTGAAACAACTGCCCGGGCTCTATGCGATTTCCCGGCTTCAAGCCGCTGACGGGATCCCCGGCTGGGCGGACGGACCAGGTTTCGTCAGCATCACCAGGACCGACGACGAGCTCTCGATCACCTGCCTTCAGGATCGCGTGCCCGATGCCGTCACGCATGACCGCGACTGGGTCGCCTTCAAATTGCAGGGGCCGTTCGCGTTCGACGAAACCGGCATCGTGCTGTCCGTCATCAGGCCGCTGTCGGAAAACGGGCTGGGCATCTTCCTGGTATCGACCTTCGATGGCGACCACCTGCTGGTGAAAGCGGCAGACGAGCCCGCGGCAAGAGGCTTGCTGGGCGAAGCCGGGCATACGCTGCTATAGTCCGCTCATCGCTGGTCCAGCCGTCTGGCTCAACCAGTGGCGCGTTGGCTCAACCAGTTCGGGGGTTGCGTTTGACAGCGCCGTTTGCGCATCGTTATTTCTATCCAGATATCACGGCCTGACCGGCCATGCGGCACCCCAAGGAGAGACCATGTCACACGATCTGCAGTTCTACATCGATGGCGCGTGGGTCGATCCTGTCGTGCCCAACACGCTCGACGTAATCGATCCATCGAACGAGGACGCTTTCGCGCGGATTTCGCTCGGCTCCAGGGCCGATGTCGATAAGGCGGTGGCCGCCGCCAAGCGCGCCTTCAACACATATGGCTTCACCTCGGTCGAGGAGCGCCTCGACATCCTCAACCGCGTCATCGAGGTCTACAAGAAGCGCAGCAAGGACCTGGCGGTCGCCGTGTCGCGCGAGATGGGCGCGCCGCGCCAGATGGCGCTCGACAGCCAGGTCGGCATCGGCCTGACGCATCTGGCCAAAATGGCCGAGACGCTGAAGAATTTCCAGTTCCGCCACGTCAAGGGCAACCATCTCGTGGTCAAGGAGCCGATCGGCGTCGTCGGCCTGATCACGCCCTGGAACTGGCCGCTGAACCAGATCACCTGCAAGGTCGGTCCGGCACTCGCCGCCGGCTGCACCATGGTGCTGAAGCCGTCGGAAATCGCGCCGCTCGATGCCATCATCTTCGCCGAGATCATCGACGAGGCCGGCGTGCCGAAGGGCGTGTTCAACCTCGTCAATGGCGACGGCCCTGGCGTCGGCCAGGCGCTGTCCAGCCATCCCGACATCGACATGATGTCGTTCACCGGTTCGACGCGAGCCGGCATATTGGTGGCCAAGGCCGCCGCCGACACCGTCAAGCGCGTGCATCAGGAGCTTGGCGGCAAGTCGGCCAACATCCTGTTCCCGGATGTCGACCTCGCCACCGCCGTCAGCAAGGGCGTCGCCGGCTGCTTCAGCAACAGCGGCCAGTCCTGCAACGCGCCGACCCGCATGTTCGTGCCGCGCGACCGCCACGACGAGGCCGCGGGATATGCCAGGACGGCGGCGGAAAAGTTCACGGTCGGTCCAGCCGACGGCGCCAACACCAAGCTCGGCCCCGTCGTCAGCCAGGTCCAGTTCGACAAGATCCAGGACCTGATCCAGAGCGGCATCGACGAGGGTGCCACGCTGGTCGCCGGCGGCCCCGGCCGCCCTGCCGAACTCAATCGCGGCTACTATGTCAGGCCGACCGTGTTCGCCGACGTCACCCACGACATGCGCATCGCGCGCGAGGAGGTTTTCGGGCCGGTGTTGGCGATCCTGCCCTACGACACGGTCGAGCAGGCTGTCGAGCAGGCCAACGACACCGTCTACGGCCTTGCCTCCTACATCCAGGCCAAGGACCTACAGAAGGCGCGCGAGGTCGCGGCCCGCATGCGCTCGGGCAATGTCTACATCAACTATCCCCAATGGGACGCCGGCCTGCCCTTCGGCGGCTACAAGCAGTCGGGCAACGGCCGCGAATACGCCGAATACGGGCTCGAGGATTTCCTCGAGATCAAGGGCATCGCGGGGTACGAGGCGGCGGAGTAGTGCAGGACTTTCGGGCCGGCGCAACGCCGGCCCGGTCAGAAGGGACAGGTCCCGTCAGAAGGCTCTATTTCAGCGGCAGAAACAATTCGCAGACCACATCAGGCACCGGCACATTCGGGAACATCGAAAAGTGCCGTTGGCAATAGATCGGGAAGTCACGCGCTTCCTCGCCGCTGGCAGGAAGCCAGTCGCGATAAAGGTAGAGCGCGGCTGGCTCCAGGTTGTTGGTATTGTGGACGACGCGCAACACCGCGCAACGTCCGCCGGGGATCACGCCAGCCATCATCTGCCCGTCATCAGCGTCGATCGGCAGGTCAGTCCCGACACACAGGTCCATGCTGTAATCGGCTGGGTTGGCGGGGATCCTCTCGGAACGGAAGACGTTGAAGGTCGGGCTCGTCTCCGGCGACAGGCCGGCGGCCTTGCGCCAGGCGATGAACCGCTGAATGGTGTCGCCGAGTGTCGCCCGGTCGCCTCGATGTTCCATGATCGCCACCGGCGTCGGGGGCACATCGCGGATCGTCACGTCGTCGTGGTCATAGGTAATGTGCATGAGCTTGCTCCTCGCATTGTCCATAGGCCCGAAGGCCGCAAGCCACGGTGCCCAGTCGGGCGACTTCCGGAACGATGAAGGAGACTGCCCGAACCGTTGCCGAAAGGCGCGGGCGAAGGCGTCCGGTGCATCGTAACCGGCATCCATTGCTATGTCAGTGACGCTTTCGGCATCCCTGAAGGCCAGCCGGTATGAAGCGCGCTTCATGCGGGCAAGCTGGACATAGCGATGCACGGACAGCCCGAAGGTCGCCGTGAACTGCCGGTGGAAATGGTATTTGGAAAATGCCGCGATGCCGCTCAAAGCATCCAGGTCCAGATTGCCGTTCAAATGCTGGTCGATATGATCCAACACTCTCTGCATCCGGGCATGGTAGTTTTGAAGCGCCGCCTTCATCATTCCGTTCTCCGTGGCAGCACCAGCTAAAGCGTATGCGGACATGACGCGCTCGACCGATCTTGCGGTTTGTCACGGGTCGCGGAACCGCGCCAAGGACCGTTTAGGGGCACGCGCGACCTTAGTTGGAAATCCAACTACCGGGAAATTCGACCGTAATTGTTGATGCAATATTGTTCGGACCATCTAATCGCCATCAGTGCGGTCTTCACTGGCAATGGCTCCCCGCCTTGCCAATTGGCATATACGTGCTATATATCTGCCAATTACCGAGGTCTAAACATGCAGCTTCAAGCCATCACCGCCACACCGGCCACGGTCGGCTCAGCCATTTCGGATGAAGAGGCAGGCGCTTTGGCGCGCACCACGGTCAACCTGTTCAAGGCCTGGAACCTCACCGACTTCGAGGCCTGCGTCCTGCTTGGCGGCATTTCGGCGCGCACCTGGGCGCGCTGGAAGGAGGGCGGCATCGGCCGGATCGACCGCGACCTGCGCACCCGCATGGCGCATCTGATGGGCATCCACAAGGGGCTGCGCTACCTCTTCACCGAGCCGGCGCGCGGCTATGCCTGGATACGCAAGCCCAATGCCACCTTTGGCGGGCAGTCGGCGCTCGACGTGATGCTGCGCGGCGACATTTCCGATCTCGCGGCGATGCGCGAATGGCTCGATGCGGAGCGTGGTGCATGGTGAGTGGGCTCGCGGTCCGGCGCCGCGTCCACTGGCCCCAGACCTATCGCATCATCCGCTCCATCCATCCGCCGATCGATCTCTTCGAAGACATCGCCGATCCACGCGACTGGGAGGCGCTCGCCGCCGTCGAGGAGAAGACCAATCCGCGCATCCGGCTGGAGCTCGGCGATCTCGGCAAGGTGCCGGCCGCAAGGCGGGTTTCCGGTCCCGGCGCCAGTTTCGTCATGGCGCCTTTCGTGCATTGTTCCGTCCTTCGGCCCGGCCGTTTTTCGGACGGCAGCTACGGCATCTACTATGCCGGCGACAGCGAGGACGTGGCGCTGGCCGAAACCATCCACCATCACCAGAAATTCATGCGCGCCACCAACGAGGCGCCCGGCTGGACGGCCGATTTCCGCGTGCTGATCGGCAGCGTCGATCGCGACCTCGACGACGTCAACGCCGTGCCCGGCGTGCTCGATCCCGACGACTACACGGCGTCGCAGGCGGAAGGGCGGGCGCTGCGGGCCGCCGGCAGCGACGGGTTGGTGTGGAACAGCGTGCGCATGCCCGATGGGGAGTGCATCGGCATCTTCTGGCCCGACGCCATCGGTGTCCCGGTTCAGGGCCGCCACTACAGCTACCACTGGGACGGCGGCCGCGTCGATTTCGTGCGCCAGCACGACACGGGCAAGGTGCTGGAAGTGGTTTGAGCGAAGGCCGCCGCGGCAACCAGTCCCAGGCCTTTACGTGGGCTTGCGTGCCTGCGTGACGGCCAGCCATACGGCCGAGACGAGGAAATAGAAGGCGCCGAACGCGGCATAGGGCGCGATGTCGGTGATGCCAGGCGTCGCGGTGCCGATTGCCTGTTTGATGAAGAAGCTACCGGCCAGCGCTGACTGCGCACCGCTCAGCACCATCGCCCATTGCGCGCCTGCCCGCCAACGGCGCACGCCGGTCGCAAGCTGGAACAGGCCGGCGAGAACCGCCCACGCACCGAACACCGCCAGAACCGCGTGCGGGCCCTGTCCGAGTGCGATGACGACGGCAATGGCAGTGATCGTGCTGACCACCGCGTTGAGCGCCTGGCTGGGATTGGCTTTCAGGCCGCCGCTGCGCTGCGCGTCCAGAATATTGGCGACAGCGTCCCACAAGGGGTAGGCGACCAGGAGTAGCGCGGAGACCGGCGGCGCGCTTTTGCCAAGGGTGAAGGCGGCCGCCACCCAGGCGACCGAAAAGCCGGCCCGGAGGAAATAATAGGATTTCAGCCACTGCGATGCGGCGCCGGGCGCCTGGATGGTTTGAGTGCTCATTGGAATTTCCTGTCTCGTTGGTTGGATGGCGATGGACCCGCTTGATCGACTTGGAACCACGTCCGCCGGGTTGGATGATTGGAACAGCCCGTTCTCGCAGCCTTGGCTGCGGGAATGGTTTTGATCCAAGCAAAATACGGCGCATAATCAGCATGAAAATGCGCTATCCTCGTGAGGAATGTAGGGGAGCCGGCCGGCCGCATCCATGATGGAATCGCCTGAAAATTTGACCATTCTTCCGGATGGAGGGCCGCGTGCCGGTGTCTCCGGGGACCTTCTCTCGCATGTGCTGGCGCAGATCAGGCTTACCGGCGACGAGGTTTTCTCACGCACGCTGGCACAGGCGGAGCAACTCGATCTCGACGAGGGCCAAGCCCATATCGTCGTGGTGACCGTCGGCGCGCTGCGCATGGAGAGTGGGGATCAGGCCCCTGTCGTCATAGAGGCCGGCGACCTCGTGCTCCTGCCTCGCGGTCCCGGCACGTTGCGGCTGGTGGCGTCGCATCCGCAGGTGGCGATCGTCGCCTGCCGCTTCTGGTTCGATCCTGACAGCCTGCGGGGAATGATCTTCGCCTTGCCGCGATGCATCCATATCGAGCGTGCCCAGGGGGCAGGGTGGGTCGATGGAATGCTGCCTTTCCTGATGGTCGAAACCAGCGACGCCCAGCCCGGGGCGGCTTTGATGATTTCCCGCATCATCGATCTCATGGTCATCCGCACCTTGCGCAGTTGGGTCCATGAAGGACGCGCCACGGGCTGGCTCGGCGGCCTTTCAGACGCCCGCATCGCCCGTTCCCTGAAGGCCATCCACGAAAGGCCGCTGCAGCGGTGGAGCATCGATGAACTGGCCGACAAGGCCGGCATGTCCCGATCCAGCTTCTGCGAGCGCTTCGCCGCGCTCGTCGGGCGCTCGCCGCTGCGCTACCAGAATGAATGGCGGCTGGGCCTGGCCCGCAATCTGCTGGCCAGGCGAGACGCACGCGTGGGTGAAATCGGCTTGCGCATCGGCTACGAGTCCGAAGCCGCCTTCAGCCGCGCCTACAAACAGCTCTTCGGGCATCCGCCACGGGTTGAATATGCCTTGGCGAATGAAGCCGCACCGGTGAAACCGCGCTGACCGATGGCGCCAGCTTGAAAATATCGGGTTGCGGCCGCTACCGCACCACCAGCACCGGGATCTCGGTGTAGGACAGCACTTCCGCCGTCTGGCTGCCCAGAAGCAGCCTGCCGAGGCCACGGCGGCCGTGCGAGGCCATGACGATCAGGTCGCAGCCTTGCGCCCGCGACAGTTCCAGGATCGCTTCGGCCGGCCTTTTGTCCTCGACATGGATCAGCGTGGCGGACACGCCGGCGGCATCGGCGGATGCCTTGCATTTGTCGAGCACTTCCTTGCCATGGCGGCGCGCTTCCTCCTGATAGGTGACCAGCTCGTCGCCGGCGGCATAGCCGGCCATGGCGCCGCCCCAGGCGAAGATCGGGAATTGTTCCGAGACGGTAACGAAGGTGACGGCGGCGCCGATGCCCTTGGCCAGTGTGAGGCCCTGGGCGACACCCTTGCCGGCCAGGTCAGAACCGTCGGTGGCGATGAGCAGATGTTTGTACATGATGGTGTTGCCTGTCGTGCCTGATGACTATCCAGCAGAGATAGTTATGCCGCGCGCTCAATCATTGTGCCAATGCGGCGGGAATCAGGGCCAGGCGAGGGTTTCGCCAGTACCCCGGATTCCCCTTTGCCGCATCGTCCTCTAAGGTGCCGCCGACATCGAAAGGCAGCCCATGAGCAGTGCGTTCCCCCAAATCCATCTGGTCCGGCATGGCGAGACGGCATGGAGCCTTTCGGGGCAGCATACCGGGCGCACCGACATGCCGCTGACGCCGGCCGGCGAGGCGGCCGCGCGGGGTGTTGCGGAGCGGTTGGAAGGCCTGTCGTTCTCAGCCGTCTGGTCGAGCCCCTCGCAGCGCGCCTACAACACCAGCGTGCTTGCCGGCTTTGGCGCGACAAGCGTCAAGGGGGACGATCTGCAGGAGTGGGACTACGGCGCCTATGAAGGGCGCACGACGAAAGAGATCCTGGCCGAGCGGCCGGGCTGGACAGTGTTTCGCGACGGCTGTCCGCAAGGCGAGGTGGCGGCCGATGTCGGCACCCGCGCCGACAGGATCATCGAGCGCCTGCGCAAGGCCAATGCCGACATACTGATCTTTTCCAGCGCGCACTTCCTGCGCGTGCTGGCCGCCCGCTGGCTCGGCCTGCCGCCGGAAGGCGGGGCGCTGTTCGTGCTCGACACGGCCAGCATCAGCGTGCTCGGCTACGAGCATGATTTCGGCGAGCCGGTCGTGCGCAAGTGGAACGGGAAGTAGGGCGGGCACCGGCTCGGCGCGGAAGCGCCGTCTTTTCGTCATCCACGGGCGGAGCAAGGAGCGTAGCGACGCGGCGCAGACCCGAGGATCCATGCCGCGACCTCCGAGCGCGGCCACGGCGCGGAATCTGCTCCGCTGCACTCCACGGCCAGCATCGCGGCATGGATCCCAGGGTCTCCGCGACGCCGCTTTCGCGGCTGCTCCGCCCTGGGATGACGAACGCGGGGAGGCTTCGGCAATTCCCAAACCCTAGCCAATCCCGACCGTCTCTATCTGTCAAACTTCCGGATCGCCTCGGCGGTGACGGGCTGGAAGAAATTCACCAGATTGCCGTCGGGGTCGCGGAACAGCAGCGAGCGGTTTCCCCAGGGCATGGTGGTCGGCTGCTGCACGGTCGTGTTCTTGATGAGGTTGGACAGCCGGGCGAATTCGGCATCGACGTCGCCGACGCGGAATTCGAGGATGGCCGTGTGGTTGTCGGCGGGGCGGGCGATGTCGCCGCCGAACAGCATCAAGGTGCGCGTGCTGCCGATCGCCAGCGTGCAGGCTGGCGTCGCCAGTTCGGCGAAGTCTTCGGTATAGACCGTCACCGGCATGCCGGTGACCTCACCGTAGAAGCGCACGAGGCGCTGGACATCCGATGTGATGATGCGGACTGAGACGAAATTCATCGCTTAGGTTCCTTGGTCACTGAAGCCCGGGCCGAGCTTTCGATCAATCTATAAAGCAGGCCTCCTGACAGCTTTCTGTCAGGAGAGGGGGGTGCGATGGTCTATTCGGGCCTGAGCGACTCCTGGACGGCGCGAGGGAGAAATCATCGGCAGGTGTCAAACAGCGCAATCGGCAATCTGTTCTTGGCAAAGTTTATGGCTTGTCGATTTTCATGGCGTTGTTTCGACAGGAATACTCCATTTCATTCGGCAGAGTGTTGATAAGGGCGATCGCCGGGCCTTTACTCGGTTTTGTTCTGATAACCATGAATTGATTGGTATGGCTGTTTCCGTGATTTGAGCCTGGATTTGTGCCGTCATAAAATCGCCGGTGGGAAATTTCTGAAACGGGGGAAAAAATGTCTCACCGCGCGACAAGCACCATGGCCGGCCTGGCGCTTCTGGCTTTTGTGGTCAATCCGGCGGCTGCTTCCAACCGCATGTTCACCTCCCAAAAGACAGCGCTTTCGGGCCACGATGTCTATTTCTTCGGCGGAGCGAGCCTGAACGTGGATTGTTCCAGCGCGGGCAGGGACGATGTGAGGGTGGTCTCGGGTCCAAGCCACGGAAATGTAAAACTCGTCCATGACGGGGTGTTTACGCATTACAACAAGTCGAACGACCGGGCAAAATGCAATTCCCACAAGGTGAATGGCATCAAGGCGCTTTACAGGTCGAGCCCTGGCTTCAAGGGCTGGGATCAGGTGACGATCTCGGTTCACACCTATGACGGCGACGCGTTCAAATACGTCACCAACATCAAGGTGGAGTAGTGCTCGCCCGAACGCTTTGTTTTACGCAATTCCGGACGGAAAACCATTACGCACTTTTCCTGGAATTGCCCTAAATCGCACAAGCAGGAGGATCGTTGAAATGAAGCGTCGGACGACAGGTGCGATAACGGCATTGGCGGTTCTGGGATGTGCCGCCTGGCCGGCGGCGGCGGAAAGCTATGGAAAGGTGGCGCTCTCCGGACAGGAGATCTATATTTTCAGGGATGCCAGCCTGAATGCCGACTGTTCCAGTGCCGGCGCGAACGATGTCAGGATCGTCGCGGGCCCAAGCCACGGGAAGATCAGGCTCGTGCATGCCAAGCTCTATACCGGTTTCAGCAAATCGAACGAGCGCTGGAAATGCAATGCCCACAAAGTGGACGGCATCAAGGGGTTTTACCGGTCGAACCCCGGATACAAGGGGCGCGACCAGGTCACGTTTTCGGTCCACACCTATATGGGCAATGCCCATCAGACCGTCGTCAGCATCAACGTCGAATAGTGGCTTCGCCGCCCACTCAGCCCGCCAGCAGCGCCAGTTCCTCCGGCGTGAGGTGCCGCGCCACGCCCTTGGCGAGGTCGCCGAGCGGCAGGCTGCCGATGGCGACGCGGATCAGGCGCTTGACCTCGATGCCATGAGCGGCGAGCAGGCGGCGGATGTGGCGGTTCTTGCCTTCGTCGAGCACGATCTCCAGCCAGGCCGTGCGACCGCCGCTGCGCAGGAATTCGATCGAATTGGCCGCCAAGGTCTCGCCGTCGATGGTGGCGCCCGCGCGGAGTTTGTCCAGCAGCGTTTCATCCGGCACCGTGGCGACCTGCACGTGATAGGTCTTGGGCAGGTGCGAGGCCGGGTCCATCAGCCGGTTGGCGAAGCGTGTGTCGTTGGTCATCAGAAGCAGGCCTTCGCTGGCCTTGTCCAGCCGGCCGACCGGCGAAACGAAGGGCAGGTCGAGCCCTTCGAGACAGGCATAGACGGTGTCGCGCTCGAGCGGGTCGTCGCGGGTGGTGACCAGCCCGCGCGGCTTGTTCACCATGAGATAGACCTTGCGCTCGGCAACCACCTCGACGCCATCGACGACGATCCTGTCGCGGTTCATGTCGACGCGCAGCGCGGCATCGCGCACCACCTTGCCGCCGACGCGCACGCGGCCTTGCGCGATCAGCGCCTCGCCCTGCGTGCGCGAGCACAGGCCGAGTTTTGAGAGCGCTCGGTTCAGGCTGACGCCAGGAGGGCCGGCGCTGCGTGGCTTGCCGGGTGGCGGCCTGCCGGGCGGTGGTGGTCGTGAAGCCATGCTGCTTGGGTCGATCCGTGGTATCGGACAGATGCCATGGGCAGCGTCAGCTTAGCAAGCTGCCGCCGAGGCCGCATCGAGGCCCCGGCGGCAAGCCGGCCAAACGGGGCCTTTCGACGCGTCACGCGGCCTGCTCGGTCTCGCCTGCTATGCCGTTCAAGACCTGGACGGCATCCGGCGGCAGCTTAAGCTCTGCGGCCGCCAGGTTCTCCCTGAGATGCCCGACCGACGAGGTGCCGGGGATAAGCAGGATGTTGGGCGAGCGCTGCAACAGCCAGGCGAGCGCCACCTGCATGGGGGTGGCGCCGAGTTTTTGCGCGACGTCGGCAAGCGTGCTCGACTGCAGCGGCGTGAAGCCGCCGAGCGGGAAGAACGGCACATAGGCGATGCCGTCGGCGGCAAGCTCGTCGATCAGCGCGTCGTCCTGGCGATGCGCGATGTTGTATTGGTTCTGCACGCAGACGATGTCGGCCATGCCGCGTCCCTGCGCGATCTGCTTGCGGGTGACATTGCTCAAGCCAATATGGCGCACAAGCCCCTGGCGCTGCAGTTCGGCGAGCGTTTCGAGTTGCGGCTCGAGCGAGCCTTCGGCGGGCCCGTGGATGCCATGCATGGAGCGCAGGTTCACGACCTCGATCACGTCCAGCCCGAGATTGCGCAGATTGTCGTGCACGGCCTGCGTCAGTTCCTGTGGCGACATCGCCGGGATCCACGAGGCATCCTCGCCGCGCCGCGCACTGATCTTGGTGACGATGGTGAGGTCCGCGGGATAGGGGTGCAGCGCCTCGCGGATGATCTGGTTGGTGACGTGCGGACCATAGAAATCCGATGTGTCGATATGGTCGACGCCGCTGGCAACGGCCTCGCGCAGCACGGCGATCGCCGCATCGCGGTCCTTCGGCGGGCCGAAGACGCCGGGTCCGGCCAGTTGCATGGCGCCATAGCCCAGGCGCTTCACGGTGCGGTCGCCGAGCTTGAAAGTTCCGGCCTTGCTGATGTCGGTCATGGGTCTCGATCTCCTTTGGATCGGCTCGATATAGACAGTCCCCGCCCGCGCGATAATATGGCGCAGTCGGCACAGGCTGTGCGGAAAGGCGAACAATGGCGACGGATCTGGGTGACCTCCAGGCATTCATGGCGGTGGCGCGCGCCGGCGGGTTTCGGCAGGCGGCGCGGACGACCGGCTTCAGCGCCTCCAGCCTGAGCGAGACGGTGCGACGGCTGGAAACGGGGCTTGGCGTGCGGCTCCTCAACCGCACCACGCGCAGCGTCGCCCCCACCGAAGCCGGCGCGCGCCTGCTGGAGCGGCTCGGTCCCGCGCTCGGCGAGGTCGAGGCGGCGCTCGACGTGGTCAACGGGTTTCGCGGCCGTCCGGCCGGCACGCTACGGCTCAACGTGCCGGTGGTGGCGGCGAAACTGGTGCTGCCGCGCCTTCTGCCGCCCTTCCTCGCGGCCTATCCCGACATCCGCGTCGAAGTAACGGCCGAGGACAGTTTCGTCGACATACTGGCGAGCGGTTGCGATGCCGGCATCCGCTATGACGAACGGCTGGAGCAGGACATGATCGCGGTGCCGATTGGCCCCCGCCGGCAGCGCTTCGCCACCGCCGCCGCACCGGCCTATCTCGATCGGCGCGGCCGGCCCGGCCATCCACGCGACCTGCTCGATCACGCCTGCCTGCGCGGCCGCTTCGCCAGCGGCTCCATGCCGCCCTGGGACTTCGAACGCAACGGCGAGACGGTGAGCGTCGACCCGACCGGCCCGCTGCTGGTCAGCACCGGCACGGCGATGGACCTCGCTGTCAGCGTGGCGGTCGACGGCGGCGGTATCGTCTCATTGTTCGAGGACTGGCTGCGCCCCTATTTCGACGATGGCAGGCTCGAGCCCGTGCTGGAGCCCTGGTGGCAGGAATTCTCGGGTCCGTTCCTTTACTACCCCGGCCGCCGCCTGACGCCAGCGCCGCTGCGGGCATTCATCGATTTTGTCGACGGGATGCGGTGGTGAGGGGGGGCGCGACGGCCTGGCTCCTTCGACCAAAGGCAATCCCTGATGTAACACTTTGTTGTCATTGAGGGTCTATCGAGGAGGCGGTACGGCGAAAGCCCGGTAACAGGAAAGGCGCCCAATGGGTTCGCCCTGGTCCGAATTGCTGGCCAATCTGGCGGTCGTGGCGATGTTCGTGTCGGTCTGGATCCACACCCATGTGTGGCTGGACCGCTGGGCGCCCGCCGTAAAGGCGGCGACCTTCGGCCTGCTGATGGGCGCCGGAGCCATCATCCTGATGCTCACACCAATGCAGCTGCAGCCTGGCGTGCTCGCCGATCTCAGGGCGACGATGATTGCCGTTGCCGGCTTCTTCGGCGGTCCCGTCGCCGGCGTCGTCGCCGGGGTTATGGCCGGTGCGTTCCGGACTTTCGAGGGTGGCATCGGCGCCTTCGCCGGCGCGGTGGGGATCGCGGCCGCCATGCTGGTCGGTGTTGCCGGAAACCTTGCCCTTAGGGGCCGCCGGCCCACCATGGTCGACATCATGACCCTCGGCGCGGCGGCAGCGGCGGCGTCGCTGCTTGGCCTCAGCGTCCTGCCGCGGGATGTGCTGCAAACAGTCCTGCCGAAGGTTGCGCTGCCTTCCTCCCTGCTCATCTTCGTCTCGGTGGTGCTGTCGGGGCTTACGCTTTACCAGGAGCGGCGGCGCCTCGAGGCGCTGCAGTCGCGGCGCATCTACAAGGCCGTGGTGGAGACGCTGCCGGATTGCCTGAACGTCAAGGACCTCGACGGGCGGTTCATCGCGGCCAATCCGGCAACGGCCGAACTGATGCAGGCGCCAGACGCCAAGGCGCTGATCGGCAAGACGGACTTCGACTTCTATCCGCGCGAGACGGCGAAAGGTTTCCGCGAGGACGAGCTTGCCGTGCTGGCGTCGGGCGTCTCGTCCACCATCGAACAGCACCTTCATCACGAGGATGGAACCGAAGGCTGGCTGGCGACCTTGAAGGCGCCCTTTCGCGACAGGAGCGGGGCCGTCGTCGGCCTGATCACGCACAATCGCGACATCACGGCGCGCAAGCAGCTCGAGACCGAGCTGGCGGAAAGTCGGGTCCGGCTCGGAGACGCCTTGACACACATGGCCGACGGTCTGGTGATGTTCGACCCGGACGGCAGGCTGGTGCTGTGCAACGACCAGTATCGCGCCATGTTTCCTAAGACGGCTGAGATGAGGGTGCCCGGGGCCGACTATCGCGACATCCTGCGCGCCTCGGCGGCGCGCGGCGAGGGGACCACACCGCCAGACGCGGTCGAGGGCTGGATCGACGGCATCATGGCCTCGCAGAAGCTTGTCAGCCACCGCCAGGTCCGGCTCGCCGACGGCCGCTGGCTCGACGTACGCACCCGGCCGACAGGCGACGGCGGCAGCCTCAGCGTGTTTTCCGACATCACCGAGGCCAAGCAGGTCGAGGCCGAACTGCTGGCCGTCAACGAGAAGCTGAACCTTCTGGCGCACCGCGACGGGCTGACCGAACTGTGGACGCGCCGCGCCTTCGATGAAGCGCTGGCGCGCGAATTCTCGCGCGCCAGGCGCAATGCGGCGCCGCTCAGCCTGGTGATCATCGATGTCGACTGGTTTAAGCGGTTCAACGACCATTACGGCCATCCGGCGGGCGATGATTGCCTGCGCGCCGTGAGCCGCTGCATCCAGGCGACTGCCCGCCGTCCGGCCGACGCGGCGGCCCGCTACGGCGGCGAGGAGTTCGCGCTCATCCTGCCGGAGACCGACGCCCGGGGCGCCTTCGTCATCGCCGAGACCCTCAGGAGCAAGGTGCGCGACCTTGCCATGGCGCATGCCGGCAGCGAAAAGGGTATCGTCACGGTCAGCATTGGGGTGAGCACCCTCGATGCGGACGGCGCCGCGATGGAGATTGCCGATCTTCTGAGACGCGCCGACGAGGCGCTTTACGGCGCCAAGGCCGCCGGGCGGGACCGGGTGCATGGCTGGCGCCCGCATCTCAGCGACCAACGCTCGACCGGTTCCCGGCGCAAGATATGAGACTTGCAAGGCCACTGCCGGTGGATTTGGATCAAGGCTGAGCTTGCGATTGCCTGAACGAGGGTCCGGGCGGGAAGCTCTCTCGGTGGCGCGTAAGCTTCAGCCGGAGTGAACTGAATCCGTGCTGGCGCGATCGAGCTTCACAAGACGAGCCTTCGCTTCGCCGACGCGTTGTTGCGCGGATCTTATCCTGTCACAAAGCCGCAGATTGATACCGACGCCACAGTCTTCGTCCAGCATCGCGTTTGCGCGTTCAAGGGCGAGTTCCGCCCGGTTAAGTCGCTGCCTCGCCCTGGCAAGTTCCAAGGTCAAAAGTTCCATTGCTGCTTCCGTGGTTTGCGGTCCCTTCCATTGGGAAACCGCTGCCGGGTGGTTTGGTTCCGGGCCGTTCGTGAAGCTGTATTCGCTGCCGGGGTCAGGCGTCTGCCTGGAGATGCCGCGGCCGCCACGCTTCCAGGATTGGGCTGGTGATTGGCAGTCATGTCTTTGTTTATTGACCCCGCCAATGGCTGGCGTAACTTGTCAAAGGCCGTCCGCGACGCGAAGACACGTGGGCGCTTGGGAGCGATCATCCTGCTTCCACCCAAATCCAGGAGGAAGCTGTGCGCAGGCTACTACAGACGCGCCCTGGCGAATATCTCGATCACCGATTGGAGTGCCCCTTTTGCGGCACCATCCGCCTGCAAATCCCGGCCGATGCGACACCATCGACGCGGATCAGTTGCGCCGAGTGCGGCAGATATCTTGGTATCTGGGATGAGCTGCAGACCGACTTCGAGCAACAAGGCGGCAACGATGGCGTGTTCCGTCTCGACAAAGGGCGCATCCAGAAGCTCGACTAGGCTTGCCGCGAGCAGCGCTCGATAGCGCCGGCTAGGGTCGGCTCACCATCGCCGATGCCCATCAGGACGGCCTTGGATGGGCAAGGCCGGTGTCGAAGGTGCCTGGCAACACAGGTGGGCCACTGCGGCTGGTCGAGGCTGTCGCCATCGCGTCAACCGGCACGATGATGATCATGCGGGCATGCTGCTCCGGCCACAATGGCTTTCCGAAAAGGAAGAATGTGCTGGCGAGAAAACAGACCAGCAAGAGGATGGCCAAGGTGTTGGCGATGATCTCACCAAGCTGCATTGCTCTTCTCCAATTCACGCGTCCCTCTCGGCAACGAGCGCCAGCAAACTATGTTCAATGTTTGGGACCAATGCGCCTGGTTCGCAGGACTTCAGTCCGAGTTGCGGGTCGAGCGATAAACGCACAACCTGCCTTTGCACCGGCCCGAGCCTCCGCCAAGTGTGGCAGCCGGAGCATAGCCCGGCCTGCTCGCAACGTGCCGAGCCCTCCGCCAAAGCAGGCCGGGCTCCTTTCTCGAAAGCGGAAAGCGCGCCGGTGCCGTCCGCCTTGCTCCACGGCGACAAAGGCGCGATTCTCCTCCCTTTGGCGGCTAGCCAGCATAGTCAGATCGGGCCAGCATGGTCAGATTGGGATTGTATGGACGGATCTGTTGTCCCATGGCCTCAACTCGACCCCACGATTGGCGATAAAGGCAGCAAGGGCTGCTACCAGTTCAAAGTAAGGCTGACGAGCAGGACGGCGATCAAGGCCGACAACGGGACCGCCATCACCAGCGCCGCCTCCATAAGGCGGGTTTCCTTGTCGCTGAACATTAAACCTCCTCACTTATCGGCTGACGCCGAGGGTTTAGGGTTCGCTCACCGCCTGAAGCAGTGAGCGAACCCTATTGGCGCAGGAAGGGACGTAGCTGCGCCAATTCGCAAAAAACACACCCGCAGTGCTGCCCGACATCCGTCAGGTATCCGCGATGAACTTGCAGCGAACAACGAGCGCGAAAGACGGCCGTTCCCGCCGGCGGCGCCGGCAGGACTATTGCGTTTTTCGATGGGACCTAAGTCTGGTGCTGGCCGGACCGAAGCCCAAGCCCTGGAACATTCAATCATGCCTGAAGTTCGATCCGGCAGCGCGGTGACAATGTTGCGCTGTGCAGGTTTCAGATGGAGGTACTCATGAAAAAAGATCTTGCCGCCGTAGCCGCGGTTCTGTTGCTCGCAGGTGTCGGCGCAGCCGCTGCCGAGGACGTCGTCATCCAGCCCGAGCAGGAAACAGTGATCAAGGAGTATGTGCATAAGCAGCCGCTGGCTTCGGTCAAGCTTCCCGGCGTGGAACTCAACGTCGGCACGGCCTTGCCCGATACCGTCGAACTCCACGAAGTCCCCAACGTCAAGTATCGCTACACCGTGGTCGACAACCGGACCGTGATCGTGGATCCAAGCACCCGCAAGATCGTCAAGATCATCCAGTAGCGGCGCTTGGCCCGCTGCCGGCTGGCGGCGGGCCAACCGTGCAAATGCGTTGCCTGACAATCAGAATTTGTGTGGGTGGATGCCGACCTTGCGCAAGCTGAACGGGTGTGCGAACGCCCCTTCAATGGGATCCTTCAATGGGATCCTTCAATAGGATCCAGAGTCAACGCGACAGGTCCGCCTCTCGCTCCTTGTGCCGCCGGGCGAGATCGCGGATCCGGTCGGCGACCTTGCTGTCCACCGGATTGTAGACGGTCAGGCTCAGATCCGGTCGGCCATCCACCGCGAAGGCTGAATATTCCAGCTCGATGTCGCCGAGTTCGGGATGCTTCAGGCGCTTTGTCCCGTCGCCATGGCTGAGCACGTCGTTTTCCCGCCACAGCGCGTCGAATTCCGGGCTGGCGCTGCAAAGCTCCTCCACCAGTTGGGCGACCTCTGACACCGCGCCGGCGCGCGCCGCATCGGCCCGGAACGCGCCGACCACGAAACGGGCGAGGTTCTCCCAATCGTGCTGCTTGGCGCGGATGGTGGGGCTCAGGAACATAAACCGCAGGATGTTGCGCTGGCCAGCGGGCAAGGTGCTGTAATCGGTCATCACGACTTGCGCGGCGCAGTTCCAGGCGACGACATCCCAGGTCGCCGTCTTGATCAGGGCCGGGCTTGCCTCGAGCGTGTCGATAAGGCGCTGCAGCCTGGGGCTGACGCCGTCGGCGCCGATGTAGCGGACCTCGGGCGGGCGCCCGAGCCCCAGCATGAAAAGATGTTCGCGCTCGGCCTCGGTCAGCAGCAGGCCCTTGGCGATCCGGTTCAGCACGTCGGCCGAAGGCGCGCCGCCGCGTCCCTGTTCCAGCCATGTGTACCAGGTCGGGCTGATGTTGGCGCGTTGCGCGACCTCTTCCCGGCGCAGTCCCGGCGTGCGCCTGCGCCCGGAAAAGCCGAACGATGAGGGGTCGAGCCGGGTGCGTCTGTCTTTCAGGAATGCTGCGAGCGAACCGGCGGAAGTGTTGGACATCCTGTTAGCCATTATACCATGATAAGATCACTACTTTAATGGAATAATAGAGCAGCGATAGTACGCAGGCAACTGTGCAGGAGATTTTGCATGCGTATCTTTTTAACCGGCGCGACCGGTTTCATCGGTTCGGCCATCGTTCCCGAACTTCTTCAGGCCGGCCATCAGGTCGTCGGCGTCACCCGCTCCGATGCCGGTGCCGAGGCGTTGGCCGCCGCCGGCGCCGAGGTGTATCGGGGAACCCTCGAGAATCCCCAAGGCCTGCGCGACGGCGCGGCGGAGGCGGAAGCCGTGATCCACACCGCGTTCGACCATGATTTTTCGCGGTTCGCCGAGAATTGCGAAAAGGACAGCCGTGTCATCGCCGCGCTCGGCCAGGCACTCGCCGGCTCCGACCGGCCGCTGGTGATCACCTCGGGCGTCGGCATGGGCAGTCCCGGCCACGGCCAACTGGCCGTCGAGGATGTCTTCAACCCCGATCACCCCAATCCGCGCATCGCCTCGGAACTCGCCGGGAATGCGTTGCTGGAGGCCGGCATCAACCTGTCGGTGATGCGCCTGCCGCAGGTCCACAACACGCTCAAGCAAGGCCTCATTTCACCGCTCATCGAGATCGCGCGCCAGAAGGGCATCTCGGCCTATGTCGGCGAGGGCCGCAACCGCTATTCGGCCGGCCATGTCGCGGACGCCGCGCGTCTCTACCGGCTCGCGGTGGAAAAGCGACAGCCCGGCGCGCGCTATCACGCCGTCGGCGAGGAAGGCGTCGAGGTGCGCGCGATCGCCGAGGCGCTTGGCCGGGGACTGAACCTGCCGGTGGTTTCGATCGCGCCGGAAAAGGCGGCGGAGCATTTCGGCTGGATGGCGATGTTCGCCCCCATGGACCTGCCGGCGTCCAGCGCGCTGACCCAGGCACGGCTCGGCTGGCGTCCGACCGGCCCGACGCTGATCGCCGATCTGGACGCGATGCGATACTGAGGCGCGCAAGACGCGGCCTTAGCCCGGGGTGACGGCATAGCGCAAATGGACGAGCCCATGCGCGAGGGCTTTGCAATCCTTGAGCGACAACCGCACCTTGTCGGCAAGGCCGCTTTCACCGAACTCGACAAAGCCCTGGTTTGCCGCCCGCGCGTCGAGCGCGGGGGCAATGAGAAGGCTGAGTTCATCGACCAGCCCCGCCGCCAGGAAGGAGCCGTTGATGCCGGCGCCGCCTTCGAGCAGCAGACGGCGGATGCCGAACTCACGCCCGAGCACGTCCAGCATGGCGGCGAGATCGATGCCGGGCGTTTGCGACACGATATAAGACACGCCGTCAGTGGCGAGCTCGGCCAGATGGCTGTCGGCCACATCATACCCGAGCAGCACCACGACATGGTCGCCGCCGATATCGGGTTTGGCGAAGTGCAGCTTGCCCGAGGCATCGAGCGCCACGGCAAAGCTGCCCGCGTCGCGCCGCGCGAAATGATGCGGCCGATCGACCTTGCCCACATGCTCGGGCGGATGCGCGGCGGCCTTGCTCATCTCGGCCATGGTGACGCGGCCGACGATCCAGGCGTCACCTTCGAGGTCTTTGTGGATCTTTTCATAGAGGCCCGACCACTCCGCCCGGCTGCCGTCGGGGCTTTCAGTATAGCGGCTCGGATGAAGGCTGCCGTCGAGCGAGGCAAGCATGTGGCAGATGATGCGCGGCTTCATATGGTGTCTCCATTTCGTCGGCCTGGCCGTCCCAAAGGTAGTGGCGCACCGGGAAAATGGAAGCCGATGCGGTGTGCCTTGAGGCTGCAAGTCCCGGCAGGTAAAATGTCTGGATCTGCGCGACCTAGGGGCCGGTGCATGGCGGACGTCATCCTGTTTCACTCGGTTCTTGGCCTTCGCCCGATCGAGCGTCATCTTGCGGAATGCCTTCGCGCCTGCGGCCATGCGGTCGCACTGCCAGACCTCTATCAGGGTGCGGCGACGGATGATCTCGATGAAGGTTTCGCGATCAAGGCGCGGATCGGCTGGGGTGCCATCTGCCTGAAGGCGCGAGAGGCTCTGGCCTCGACGCCGGGGGATGCGGTGCTGGCGGGTATCTCGATGGGAGCCGGCGTGGTGGCGGAATTCTGGGAGTCGCGGCCGCTGGCAGCGGGTGTTCTGCTGTTGCATGGTTTGGCGACCGTGCCTGCCAACACACGACCCGGCTTGCCCATCCAACTGCATGTCGCGGACACCGATCCACTGTTCCCCGAGCCCGACGTCAGCGCCTGGCAGGAAAGCGCGGAGGCAGCGAGAGCGGATGTGCAGGTTTTCCGCTATCCAAACGCGGGACATTATTTTTCCGACCCGGCACTGTCCGATTACAATGCAACGGCGGCCGCGCAGCTCTGGAGCCGCTCCTTGGCGTTCCTGACGTAGAAGGCCTTCGGACCGAGAGTCCAAAATTCAGACAATTCCGACAAGTTGCTGTCCTGGCTGTTATATCGATGTTGCACAAATGGTTGACCCTGGGTTAGCATCCTCTTGTTGACGCCGATCGGAGGAATTTAGGCGGCGGTCAGCTGGAGCGGCATGCGTTCTTGGCGCAAGGAGGATGCTCCAACACTTTAACCGGCGCATGATCCTTCCTGAAACCGGTCCCGGTTTTTAGGGGCCGTGCGCTTCTGTGGAGGAGGAACCCATGAACAGACGCGAATTCCTGATGACGTCCGTGGCCGCGGGCGCCATGATGCTCGCCGCACGCTCGGCTTTCGCCGAGGACAAACTCACCATACTGGGCTCGGTGCCCAGTCTCGGCTTTCCGTTCTTCGTGCACATGCTGAATGAGATCAAGGCCGAAGCGCAGGCGCAAGGCGTCAACCTGACCGAGAGCGACGGCCAGAACTCGGCCACCAAGCAGACCGCCGACATCGAGGCGGCGCTGGTGCAGAAGGTCAACGCCATCGTCATCTCGCCGCTCGACGTCAACGCGCTGGCGCCAGCCATCGAGGAAGCGGTGAAGGCCGGCGTTCCCGTGGTGACGATCGACCGCCGCGTCGACGGTGTCCAGGGCATTCTGGCCCATGTCGGCGCCGACAATGTCAAGGGCGGCGAGGCGGAAGCCCAGGCCGTGGTGGCGGCGTTCCCCAATGGCGCCAAGCTGTTCCACCTGCAGGGCCAGCCGGGCGCGGGTCCCGCGATCGACCGCAACAAGGGCGTGCACAATGTGCTTGATCCGCTGAAGGACAAGTACCAGATCGTCTACGAGCAGACCGCCAACTTCGCCCGCGCCGAGGCGCTGACGGTGACGGAAGCCGGCCTTGCCGCCAACGGCAAGCCGGACGCCATCATCTGCGCCAATGACGACATGGCGCTGGGCGCGCTCGAAGCGTGTGCCGCGCGCAATTTCAGCGACGTCAAGATCTACGGCTTCGACGCGCTGCCGGAAGCGCTGGTGGCCGTGCGTGACGGCAAGCTCGCCGGCACGGTCGAACAGTTCCCAGGCAAGCAGTCGCGCACCGCCGTGCAGATCGCGGTCGCCTACGCCAAGGACAAGACCGAGCCGAAGGAGAAGCTGGTGCTGCTCACGCCTATCGTCATCGGCAAGGACAATCTCGATAAGGCGGAGAGGTTGAGCGAGACGAAGTAGGGGCGGGTGGACATCGGCCGATTGGCGAGGCGGGCAGGACAGCACCCCCCTCTGTCCTGCCGGACAGAGGGGGGTGTTCAAGCACAGCCTGAACCGCATCAAGGAGCACTCCTTGTCTCCATCTGAAGCCGCATCCCCCATCCTGCTAGCCGTCGAGGGCGTCACCAAGCATTTTGCCGGCGTCACCGCGCTGAGCGATGTCTCGCTCGATGTCCGCGCCGGCGAAATCCTCGGCCTGCTTGGCGAAAACGGCGCGGGGAAATCAACGCTTCTGAAAATCCTGTCGGGCGTCATGCCACCGTCCGGCGGCCGCATCACCTTCGACGGCGCCGAGTACCAGGCGGCGAGCCCGCAGGAGGCCAAGCGGCTGGGCATCGTCACCATCTACCAGGAACTCAGCCTGATCCCGACGCTGACCGTGGCGGAGAACATTTTCATCGGCCGCGCGCCGATCGGCCGGCTTGGGCTGGTGAGCTGGCGCAAGATGGAACAGGATTCCCGCGCCATCATTGCCCGTGTCGGCCTTACCATCGATCCGATGACGCCGGTTTCGGCGCTGTCGGTGGCCGAGCAGCAGTTGGTCGAGATCGCCCGCGCGTTGTCCTTGAAAAGCCGGCTGATCATCATGGACGAGCCGACCTCGGCGCTGACCGAGACGGAGGTGCAGAGGCTGCTGTCGATCATGGACCGGCTGCGCAAGGACCATGTTGCCATCATGTTCGTCACCCACCGGCTGGACGAGGCATCCGCCATCTGCGACCGCATGACGGTGCTGCGCGACGGCAGGCTGGCGGGGCATCTCGAGCGTCAGGGCGGGCCCATCAAATTGCCCGCCATCATCGAAAAGATGGTCGGCCGCGCCGCTTCCGAACTTTACGCCCGTCCGGCGCAACGCGCGGCGGCCGGCGATGTGGTGCTGTCGGTTCGGGGCTTGCGCACCGTGCGCGATCCCGAAGCGCCGCACGCCATCGTGCTCGACGGTGTCGATATCGACCTCAAGGCGGGCGAGATCCTCGGCGTCGCCGGTCTTGTCGGCTCCGGCCGCACGGAACTGGCGCGCGCCATTTTCGGCGCCGACCGCATCGCGGCGGGAACGATCACGCTCGACGGCAAGCAGATCGCGCCCGCCTCGCCGGCCGACGCCATCGCGCTCGGCATCGGGCTGGTGCCGGAAGACCGCAAGCACCAGGCGATCTTTGCGGCACTTGGTATCCTGCCGAATTTCTCCGTCGCGTCCCTCGGGCGCTTCAGCAACGGCTTCGGCTTCATGGCCGAGCGGCGCGAGCGCGACGCGCTGTCGGGGTTCAGGAAGATGCTGTCGATCCGCATGGCTTCGGCCGAGCAGGCGATCGAGGGCCTGTCGGGCGGCAACCAGCAGAAGGTGATCCTGGCGCGCTGGCTGGCGCGCGACCCGAAAGTGCTGATCGTCGACGAGCCGACGCGCGGCGTCGATGTCGGCGCCAAGGCGGAGGTGCACCAGATCCTGGTGCAGCTGGCGGCGCGCGGCATCGCGGTGATGATGATCTCGTCCGAGCTGCCCGAGGTGCTGGCGGTGTCGGACCGCATCGTCACCATGCGCAAGGGGCGCATCACCGGCGAAATGCCGGGCGTCGAGGCAAACGAGGAAAGATTGATGGAACTGATGGCGCTCGACAGGCAGGATGCGGCGGCACAGGATGCGGAGGGGCAGGCACGATGAGCATCGCCGAGGAACAGAGCCAGCGCGGCGGCGTGACGATCGCGCGGCTTTTGATGAGCTTTGGGCCGCTGCTGTTCCTGGCGGCGCTGGTCGTCGTCTTCACCGTGCTGAAGCCGAGCTTCATCGACCCGATCAACCTGTTCAACATCACCAGGCAGATCTCGATCACCGGGCTGATCGCGCTCGGCATGACCTTCGTCATCCTCACCGCCGGCATCGATCTTTCGGTCGGCTCGCTGCTCGCCTTCTGTGGCATGGTGGCGGCCGTGGTCGCCAAGGGCGGCACCGCCAACACGCTGTCGCTGTCCACGTCAGGCACGCAAGGTTTTGGCTGGTTCGCGGCGTTGCTCGCTGCTGTCGTGGTCGGTGCGCTCGCCGGCGGCGTGCAGGGGTTCGCCATCACAAGGCTGAAAGTGCCGCCCTTCGTCGTCACGCTGGGTGGGCTGACGGTGTTCCGCGGGCTGACGCTGACCATTTCCAACGGCGGCCCGATCTCCGGCTTCGACGCCTCGATGCGCTGGTTCGGCACGGGGCTGATCGGTCCGGTGCCGGTGCCGGCGATCATCTTCGCCATCGCCGCCATCCTGTGCCATATCGTGCTGCGCTACACCCGCTATGGCCGCGCCGTCTATGCCGTCGGCGGCAATGCCGAGGCCGCGCGGCTGTCGGGCCTGCGCGTCGATCGTATCCTGGTCTCGGTCTATGTCATCGTCGGCTTCTTCGCCGGGCTCGCCGCCTTCGTGCTGTCGGCCAGGCTGAATTCTTCCGAAGCGGTCGCCGGCATCGGCTACGAATTGACGGTGATCTCCGCTGTCGTCATCGGCGGCACCTCGCTGTTCGGCGGCATCGGCTCGGTCGGCGGCACGGTGGTGGGGGCTGCCCTGATCGGGGTGCTGCAGAACGGCCTGCAGTTCAACAACGTCTCGTCCTACACGCAAAGCATCGTCATCGGGCTGATCCTGATCCTGGCGGTGGCGTTCGACCGCTGGCTGAAGTCGCGGGTGAGGCGATAGGAGCAGCAAGGGTTGTGCGCTCACCCCAGCCATTTGCCAGGAAGCTGCCCCCATTTCTTGCAAAACATCCGCGCCTTGCTAGAAAGGCTTCGCGCGGGGGCAGCGTGAAAGAATCTCATGGTTGCCGACATCATCAGGCCGATCAGCTTGAGTTTTTCGCTGCTGCGGCGCTTCTGGCCGCAGCTCGTGGCGCTGGTGCTGGCCGGGGTGCTGGCCGGCGATCTCCTGCTGCAGCTGGCTGCCAGGGTGGCGCTCGCCAACCATTTCGCCGGGCTTGCCATGCTGACGCTGGTGGCGCTGGCGCAGCTGGTGGTGACGGTTGCGATGTTCCATGTGCTGCGGCCGGGCCTGCCCAATGTGCTGGCCGCGCAGCGCGGCGCGGACAAGGCCGCGGCCTCCGAGAGCGAAGTCGCTGGCAAGGAGGCGGGAGGTACTGACCGGCGCGCCTCGCGGCTGGTGCGCATGATCACCATCGCGCTGCTGCCGTTCTTTGCCTATTATGCCGCCTGGGGGTTCCTCGGCGATATCGTGCGCCAATATTCGCGCGCCTCGCTCGAACAGGCCGATTTCGGCCAGAGCGGCAATGTGCTCGACGTGCTCGATTCGCGCTGGCTGCTGATTTCGGTCGCCGTGTCATGGCTGATCCGCCGGTTGGCCAAGTTCATGCAGACGAAGACGACGGCAACGTCGTTCTGGCAGATCGTGGTGGTGATCTGCGAGACCAACTGGATCTTCGTCGGTCTCTACGTCATCAGCCGCTGGAAGGACAGCGCGCTGCACTGGCTGATGAGCCGCAATCTCTGGTCCGTGCTGCAGGCGTCCATCGACGGGCTGGCGAGCCCGGTGACGGCGACGAGCGCCGCACCTGTGGTGCCGGTCGAGATCACCTCGATCGCGCCCTCGACGGTGGCGGTCAATCTGTTTTTCTACATGCTTTTGCCGCTGATCTGGCTGGTGATGGCGGCGCTGATCTATGGCTATGACGTGCGCGACGACGCGGCGTTGATGCGGGTGGACAGCCGCGTCGAGCGGTTCGGCCGGCGCTATGCCGGACTGCCGAAATTCCTGCGCGATTTCGTCGAGCATTTCATCGCCGGCTACCGTTCGCGCTATCTGCCAATCGCCAATGGCGTGCGGCTGACGGTGAGTTCCAGCCTGGTGCTTTTGTGCACGCTGATCGTCGGCTACCGCCTGCTCGACTGGGGCGCGGCCTGGCTGTGGCTTGGCGCGACGCGGCTGATTGGCCCGCACGAGCTCGATGTCTGGCAGATTTTCTCCCATGGACTGACGCTGCTGTTCGGCAGCCCGTTCCAGGATTCCTCCACCGGCATTTTGATCGAGCCGATCAGGATATGTTTTCTCGCCGCCGTGCTGGAGACGGCGTTCTCGCTGCCCAAGCGGGTGACCGAGACTGTCGAAGCGCGGAAGTAGAGGATTTGTTGGCGCCGGCCTTGCAGAGCCGAGCCTGGGGCGCTGTCACTTCGGCGGCCGCTGGAAACGCAGATACCACGGCCGTTCGCTGCCCAGCCCGACGGCGGGGCGAATGGTTTTCACCGCGTCCTCGGGCACGATGAAGGTGTCGCCGACGGTGATGACATCGCCTTTTTTGGCGCCGGAGAAGATGGCCGAAGCGCAATTCATCACGCCGTCGGGCAGGCTGACGCCGCTGATGAAATCGGGCAGCCAGCGGCGCCGGGCGGCATCGGTCAGCATCAGTTTGCAGCCCAGCCATTGTTTCTGCAGGTCTGGGTCGCCAATGGTCACGGTGAAGGTAGCGATGACGGCGTAGGCGTGGTTGGGCAGGCGGCCGGCCTTGCCGCCGCGCAAATCGGCCAGTTTCCAGCCGCTGCCGCCGAACGGCACGGATTGGCCGAACTCGACATCCCTGGCGATAAGGTCCTCGCCATGCAGCCATTCGCGGACGCTGTCATGGCTGGTCTCGGCCAGTGTCAGCGGCAGCAGGATGGCGAGCGCCATCAAGCCGCGCCGGCGCCATCGTCGCTCGGATTGCCGGTCCACGGTCGGGGTGTCTGTCGAAACGGCGCTCATGTCTTGCCCTGCGGTGTCTTGTCCTGCGGTGTCAGGCCCGGCGCCGCGTCGAGGTCGAATTCCGGCAGGATGTCGGCCGGCTGGCCGTCAGCGCCGGTCGGCAGCGCGTCGAGGCTGATGCGGGCCTGCGCGTCGAGCGGGCCGAACTGGCGCGCCGATATCAGCAGCCTGGCGCCGCGGATCTGGTCCGGTGGTACCTCGAAGACGAACAGGCCATGGTTGTCCAGGCCCGGATCGACGCCGTGCGGCGGCATGTCGGGGCGGTAGCCCAGCCGCTCCGTCTGGTGATATCGCAGCCCGGTCGGACCTTGCCAGAAGCCGTCGGCGACCGCCGTGGAGGTGCTGGTCGCGGTGAGGTTTGTTATTACCACCGCCCATAGGCCGCTGGTCGTCAAAAGCTTTTCCTGACCGAACTGATTGGTCTTGAGCTGGCGCGCGAAGATCACCTTGTCCAAGCTGACAGCGAAGCTGCGCGCGCGCACCGTGTCATGCATCGAACCATCGATGGGGATAGGTGCGGTGAGGTCGGCATAATGCGGCTTCGTCATCTGCATGCCGTAGCTCAGCACCACGGTGGCGCAAAGGATCGCGAGATTGCCAAGCACGCGTATCCTCATGGGCCGCTTTCCGGCTGCCCACTCTGAGACTGCCCACTCTGCGACTGCCCGGCCGTCGGCAGGTCGGCGACCGGCAAGGTGACGGTGCCGAGCCGGTAGGGGTTGTACCAGCCTGGTGTGCCATAGAGATTGTCGCGCGGCTTGAAGATCTCGGCGGTGACGCCGAAGGCGAGGCTTGCCGGCACGGCGGCGTCCCCGGCAAGCGGCCAGACATAGGCCATGCGCTCGGTCATGCCGGGATGCAGTTCCGGCGTCATCGTGGGATCGCGTGTCAACACGATCATCGGCACGGGATCGGACAGGATGACGCCGTCCGGCGCGAAGACGTTGAAATAGCCCTTGTCGGATTGCGCGGTGCGGTTGGTCATGTCGACTTCCAGCACCAGCGCCTTCTGGCCCGGCTTCAGCGGCACGCCGTGGACCCTGGCATGGCCGACATAGGCGCGCACCGGCTGCAGGCGCCAGCGACCGGCCTCGATGACGGCATCTGGCGGCAATTGTGGTGGACCATGGGCGGGCAGGGCGCCGAATGCCCCCATCAGGCCGGCGACGAACAAGGCGGCAATGGTTCCCGCGCCGGCCGTTATCCAGGTCTGAACTTTTGAGCGGGCAGTCTTGAACATTCCAATTATGTGCGTCGAACGAACAGGCACCCCAGGCGCAATCTAGAAAGAAAGATCAGGGATTGAAACCCGCAAATGGCTCGGTCCAGCCGTGCTCGGGCCTCAGGCTGCTTCAAGTGCCCAAAGACGATGGCCGAAACGGCGGAAGAAGCGCGCCACGAGCCGCTGCTGCTTCGCCCGGGCGAGATCGGCCAGGCGCCGTTCCTGGCGCCAGCGCGGCATGTTGCGCCAGCCGGCGATAAAACGGGCTGTATCCTCGACAGCTTCGTGCGCCGACAGCGCCGGGCCGATCGCGGCCAGGAACAGCGGCTCCGCCTGCTTCAACTCATCAATGACGGCCTTGCGCCTGAAATGATCCAGGCGGGCCTGCACGATGCCGGTGCGGCGGATCGCCTCGAAGGCTTCGAGCAAGGCGGGACTGTCGCCGGTGTAACCGCAGGCGCGGGCGAAATCGGCGGCATCCATCCTTGCTCCCGGTCCTGGCGCGAGGTGATCCCGCGCCGACTCATATTTGCTAGTTATATATAAGCATAACTCAAACAGACATAGAAGGGAGACTTTTGGAGAGTTTGGAAACTGCGACTCGACTCCTGCTTCGAAACACGGGAAGATAGGAACAAAGCACGAACAAAAGGACGGAGAAGTGATGGCGTTGCCAGGCAGGGAAGCAGTGATCGCGCAGGTCGCCTCACTGTCGGTCGAGTGCGCCGATTGCGGCCGCAACAGGTGGTGGCGGCCCGATCAGTTGAAGCGCTTCGGTGTGAATGGGAGCACGCCGCTGGCCGCGCTGTCGGGCCGCATTGTCTGCTCGGCCTGCCGGGCCGACGGGCTGCCTGGCACGGCGATCTCGATCCAGGCCGCTTTCATCGACGAGCGCCAGCGCGTGCGCTCGGAAGCGCGCATGCTGAGCGGCCGCGACGTGCCGCTGGAGAGGTCGAGACGAGCTTGAGGGCGCCGGCTGGCCAGTCGTCAGCAGACGTCGTCTTCGTCGAAGAGGGCAACGTCTCGCCCGCCGTGAAAGGCTTGCAAGACCGTCACGGTGTTGTCCTTGACGCTGAATGCTATCGTGGCTCGCGGGCGATAGCCGACGCCACGCAGGCCCGGTCTAGTATCCCAGCAGTTCCTTCAGCGGAATCACCCGCCAGACGTGCTTGATGGCGTAGCGATTGAAGGTCAGCGTCTTGGGCGGATTGTACTGCTCGACCACCAGCTCGCCCGCCGTGCGCCGGACCAGTTTCTTGATGAAGGCCTTGCCGTTCTTCTCGTTCTCGTCGGGAAAGGTCTCGATCACCACATGGTCGCCCGGCACCGCGTCGCGGCCGCCGCAATAGATCATGTCGCCGGGTTCGTAGCGCGGCACCATGGAATCCGAGAGGACATGGAGCGCGAATACTCTCGGCAGGTTGCGGACCCCTGGCGGACGCTGCACGTATCCTGCCGGCTCGCCGTTGAAGGTGAAGTCGCCGTCGTCGCCGCCGACGGCGGCGCCCAGCACCGGAATGTCCATCGCTCCGGCCGGCAGCGGGCCGGCGTCGGTGACGATCTCGGCGTCCGCCACCGGGCCGGCATCGTCGAGGAAGACAACCTGCCCTTGGCCCAGCGCCACGGGGTCGACGCGCAGGAAGGCGGCGGTCTTCAGCAAGTTTTCGGTCTTGGGCAGGTTGCGCCCGGTTTCCCAGTTGCCGACGGCGGCGACATCGGTGTCGTTGTGCTCGGCGATGTGGCGCATGACCAGGCCACGCTGCTTGCGTGCCTGGCGGATCGCGGCCCCGACCCTGATCGACAGTTGCGTTTTCACCATGGCCTCATGTGACCGGCAAGTCCCGCTTTCGTCCATGAAAGAATGGCTTGCATCATTTTTTGAGTTATGCTTATATCAACTCATGCAAAAGCTCAACCCTCTCAGAGTCGACAGCACCTCCAGACCGGCCTTGCCGGCCTGCCCTTTCCCTTCCGCCCCGGCCGCCTCCTCCCCGGCCGGGGCGAAGCGCGAAGCCGATTGCCTTGGTGCATCGGCCTTGCGTCCGGTCCGCCCGTTCCCGGCGGCCGGAACGGCCGGAGCCGCCGCTCCCCGCGGCTCCGGCCCCCCATTCGACCCGGCCGCGGGTGTTGCCTGTCGCACGCAGAACGGCACCGTAGATCCGTACGAGCCGATGACGGGCAGGGCTGGTTCGGCCCCCCGATAGAGACCTGGCGCGGGCGCGGCTTGCGCGCCTCGCCGCAGGTCGCCCGGCGAGGCTGAGAGCCGGCTCGTCCACAGCAATCCCAGCGGCCGACAGGCCGACCAGGCCCGACAGCGCCCATGACGGCCGCGGGCAAACCCCACGCTTGCCTGACGGCGCCGTCCACGGCGGCCGCTGGCCGCGCAATGGAGACGGACATGGCAAGCTACAGTGACAGCGAATTGCAGGCGATTGCCGCCTGGCTCGGGGATGGGCTTTCCGCCTCCAGGATCGCGGCGGCGTTCAGCGCACAGCGCGGCAGCCCAGTATCGCGCAACGCCATTATCGGCATCGTCCATCGCAATGCCATGCTGGGCGCGATCGGCTTCGCCAATGGCAAGGGCCCGTCGGCAGCTGGCACGGCGATGGCCAAGGCGGCGAGCCGAGCCGCCAAGGCGGAACCTCCAACGAGCCGTGCCGGCGCCATCCCGCAGCCGGGGAGCACACCGGCCGTGCGGCCGAAGCAGGCCCCTTCGCCCGTCCGGCCACGGCTTTTCCAACGCGAGGCGGGCGTGCTGATCGCTGATGGGCAAACCTACCGCTTCAAGGTGCCGGCGTCGCCGCGCGGTCCTATCGGCCGGCAGCCGCATGGCGTGGCCATGCGCTTCATCGATTGCCTGTTCACCCGCTGCCGCGCACCGCTCGACCTGGCGCTGGAGGAAGATGCTAAAGATGGTGCGTCCGGCGGACGGCCCGGCCAGGACATGCTGTGCTGCGGCATGCGCATCACGGCGATGAAAAGCTACTGCAGCTATCATCAGGCGCGCTTTCACCGCCCTGTTTGCGAAGCCGGGTGAAGCTCGGTCCCTTCTCCCCGTTGAATGGAGGAAAAGGCGCTTCTCACGCCGCCGTCACCAGTTTCGATCGCCGCCAATACCGGGAGAATTACCGTGAACGCCTATCGCGCCGCACCGCTATTTCGGCATCTGGCGCCCTTGTTTGGGCGGCTGCACCGACCGTCGCTCCAGCATCGTCGCCGGGCCGCCACCGGCAACCAGAATGCCGGCAACCCGGGCAAAGCCGGTGAACACTTTCATTGCATCGGATTGCGAGATCTGCGCCGCGATGGCGGCGCTGCAGGCGTTGAGGGCGCTGCGATAGACGTGGCCCCGCCGCTCGATCGGCCAGCGCTGCAGGAAATCGGCGGCCTCGCTGACAGTCTCGATCTCCTCGACGTGGCCGTCCAGGGAGACTTTGAGCGGCACTCCGGTCTTCATCGTACCCACGGCATTCACCTTCGGTGCTGGCGCGGCTCCCGAGCCGACGCTCATAAACGCACAAGGCCTGCCGCCGGTTGCATCGCGGCCGTCTCAGGGGCTCGCCGCCGCGTCGAGCCACTCATGCGCGCGGCTTCTTGGCTTGGCCACCAATATGCCTTGTTGCCTGGCCGCCTCGCGGAAGGCCTCGAAGGCGGGGCGCGGGCAGCAAGTGCCTTCGACCGCGAGCCGGACGAGCCGCGCCGCCTCGAGATAGCCCGGCGCGGTTTTGTCGGGCCATTGGTGACGAAGCGCTGTCGCCGCATCGGCCACCGAGCCGACCAGCATGGTCTTGTTGTCGCAGAAACGCAGGGTCACCGGCATGAAAGCCGTCATGGGCAATCCTCCCTTGGGCATGGACGCGTCACAACGTCCGGACCGGCGGCGGGTTCCATTAGCGCGGCTGTAAGAACGAGGTGGTGCGCGGCATGAGCGAACGGCCCTTCATGCAGCTCTACGTCTCCGATTTCATCGGCGACACGCTGCAACTCTCGACCGAGCAGATCGGCGCCTACATGCTGCTGCTGATGGCGATGTGGAACGCCGGGGGAAGCCTGCCCGATGATGACGCGAGGCTGGCGCGCGTGGCGCGCCTGCCGTTGAAGCGATGGCGCGCGATCAGTGCCGAGCTGCTCGCCTTCTTCGAGCGCGAGGGCGACGAGATCGGCCACAAGAGACTGACGAAGGAGCTGCGCAAGGCGCGGCTCAAGAGCGAGGCGAGAGCGGCCGCCGGCGCGCGCGGCGGAGCCGCCACCGCCTTGAAAACAAAGGCGCATACCCAAGCAAATGCCGATGTTTTGACGCGGCATTCTCCAGAGTCCAGAAACCAGATGGAAAAAGCTTCGGCTTTTTCAGCGCGCGAAGGGCGCGAAAGACCGGGCCGGCTCAAAAAGCCGCCGGGCTGGACCAGGCCGAAAACCCACGGGGACGCCGCCACCGCCATCATCGAGGAGATCCGCGGATATGACCACGGCCGAACTGCAGCAGGCAACGAAGGCGCTGGCGGCAATGTTCTCCTGCTTCCCGCAATCCGCCCTGACTGACGTCGAGATGCAACTGCGCGGCTACCTCGGCGCGATCAGGGATGCCGAGCTGGGCGACCTGCAGGCCGCCATCCAGCGCTTCGTGCGCGGCGAGGTGAGGAGTTGCAACGCGCAGTTCTGCCCTTCGAGCGCGCAGCTCTGCATCGAAGTGCGCGAGCGGCGGGTGATGCGGGAGTTGCTGGCGCGGAGGGGCGCCGGCCTGGTTTCCTCGCCTGTGCGAAGCGGGGGAGAGGCGGCCCGGCGAAGCCGGGACGGAGAGGGGGACGCCGTCGGCCACGCCAGAGCCGACTGAGAATTGGCCACCACTCGAACGCAACCAAGGAGCCACCCATGCCCAAAAAAACCAAGGCCGCCAGGCCGCAAGCGCCGAAACTGCCGAGAGGCGAGGCCGAGCAGGTGCGCATCCGTCGCGAGGTCGGCCATGATTTCGCGCTGAAGGACGATGCCTTCGGCCGCAAGCGGCTGACACCGGGCACGGCCGAGGCGCGGCGCGTCTACGAGGTGTCGAATGACGGCCACACTTCCACCGGCGGCATCGTGCGGGTGCGCAATGTCGACCCGCTGCTAGGCATCACCTCGCTGACCCGCCAACAGCGCGAGGCCGGCATGTGCTACCGCGAGCACTTCCGGCGCAGCCAGCAGGCCGATATCAAGCCGATGCGCTGGACGGAGCGCGTCGACGGCGGCCGCATCGGCGGCGGCATCGCCGACAGCGTGCTCAACGCCGGCCACACGCACGCCGCCGCGACACGGGCGCTCGGGCATTGGGACGTGGCGGCAATCGTGCGGAAGGTCGTCTGCCTGGAACAGCCGGTGAAGACCGTGGCCGAACAGGATGGCGAAGGCCGCGACGTGGTGACAAGGCTGTTGAAGGTAGGGCTCGACCTGCTGGCCGTGCACTATGGGATGATGATGAGGCGTTAGGGTTAGTTCAACCCCGACGATGCGGGCGCGCCGGCAGATGCTGGTGTTTTACGCAAGCCGGACGGCAATATTGATCCGGCCGGCTAACGCCGGCCGGGCCAAATCCCAAGGTCAGTAGCCGCAGACCCGCACTCTCTCGATCACACGGTGGTGGTGACGCCAATGCTTCACCAGCTCGGTATGGCAGCGGCGATGGTACATGCCGTAATAGCGCGGCCGGTAGCCGTCGTCGTACACGCCATAACGATAGTGGTGACGGCGGTAATAGGCACCATCATCGGAGTAGCCACCGTAATAGTCGCTATCGTCGGAGTAGTGACGGTAATAGTCGCGATGTCTGGGAACGTAGTAGTCGTCATCATAGCCGTTCCCGATGCCGAGCGTGATGCTGGCGGCATTTGCCGGAGCGATCACCGCCATCGCCGAAGCGACCGCGATCACGGATGCAAGCAAGAGCTTTTTCATGACAACCTCCTTCTTAAGGTGTGCCTAATAAACGCTGCAGCCGCGGCCCTGTTCCCATAAATCGGTGAATCGATCGTTCGAGCTGGTGCCGTGGCGGCAAAGGACCTGTCGGGCGATGCCGCCCTGGCCATACCTGTCAGCATGGTGAGGGGCGTTTTGAACCTTGGCCGCCGCCGTCCATTTCCCCTGGATGCAACGGGGCCGAGTAAGCGGGCGCGCTTCCTTTTCCCACAAGGGGAAAGGAACCCTCTAGAACAGCGCCTTTTCCAGCGGTCCTGCCAATGTCTCAGCAAAGGCCGTCGCCAGATGATGCCTGTCGCGGAAGGCGAGCTTGCCGTCGATGAAGACGTGGCATTCGGTCGGGCCGCAGAAGCGGTCGGTGAGGTCGACATAGAGCGTGTCGGGGATGCTTTTCACCACCGCGCGCTCGGCGGCGGCCACGTCGTCATTGGCGGCCTCGGCCCTCGGCGTGTCGCACAGCGACGGCGCCTCGCGCCACCACAGCGCGCGGGCGACGCAGGCGTTCGCGAAGCTGTCGCCGATCGGCGTGTCGCGGATGACGGCGGCCTCGACGCCAGCCTGGCTGAAGGCCTCCAAGGTGGAGCGCAGGCCAGCCTGCCAGCGAGCTATCTCGGCCTTGCGGCTGGCGGCGGACATGTCGCGTGTCAGATTGCCGATCGAGAACTCCGAGATCACCACCAGGCGCGGCTTGCTGCGGATAATGTCTGAAATCGCCTGTTCGCGCCAGGCGTCGCATTCGGTGTAGTCGCGCTTGAGCACGGCGTTGAAGGTCGACAGGCGTGAAGCGCGGCACGAGGATTTGAGGTAGGTGATCACTTTGGTGTCGTTGCGTTTTGCTGCCTCGACCAGCGGCGTCGACCAGTGGTCGGCATGCGAATCGCCGAACAGCACGATGGTGTGGGCGGCGTCGGCCGGCCCGAAGGTGCAAGGTTTCGGCTCCACCGTGTGAAAATCGAGCAGGCAGTCCTTGTCGACGGCGCGCGCGATGGACGGCTGTTCGGCGGCCTCTTCGATGCCGCGCTGGGTGGGGTCGATGTTGCGCGTGGCCAGATGCGCGTTGGCGTAGGCCGCAGCCACGCCGGCGGCGGTCAGCACGAGGGCCGGGGCGAGGGCAAGCCCGGGGAAAAGCCGAAGCGGTCCTGCGGCCGGGCTGGCGTCGAAGCGAAAGGCTCTGGCTGTCGCCGCCAGCCAGTCGCCGCGCCGCGCGGGGTTTTCGATCAGCCGGTAGGTGGCCGCCGACAGCGCCAGCGCCAGCACGGCGCAGCCGATGCGCTGCGCCACGCCGAGGTCGGGCTGCAGCATGGTGGCATAGACGATGACGGGCCAATGCCAGAGATAGAGCGAATAGGAGAGCGTGCCGACCCACTGCAAGGGCGGCAGCGAGAGCATGGCGGCGGGCGCCAAGGCCCGCCAGCGAGTCCTGGCCGGGGCATCGCCCTGCTCGCCGGCGCCGTTCAACAGCACCAGCACGGAGCCGGCAACTGGCAGCAGCGCGTACCAGCCGGGGAAGGGCAGGTCTTCGCTCAAACAGAGATAGGCGACGGCGATTAGCGCCAAGCCCAACCATCCCTGTGCCGCCCGCAGCCAGGATTGATGCCGCCACAAGATTGGCGCGGCAAAGGTCGCCAGGCCGCCGGCGGCGAATTCCCAGGCCCGCAGCGGCGAGAAATAGAAAGCCCAGGCCGGCGAGAGACTGGTGAGCCAGAGGCACGCCGCGAAGGAGGCGAGGCCGACGGTACCGATCACGACCACCGTCATGCGCCGGCCCCGATGCAGCCAGGCGGCGAAGACAAGCAGTGCCGGCCAGACGAGATAGAACTGCTCCTCCACCGACAGCGACCAGAAGTGGATGAAGGGGTTGCTCAAGGCATCGGCGGCGAAATAGTCGAACGACCAGCGCAGCAGCCACAGATTGATGGTATAGGCCGCGGCATACATGGCGCCGCGCGAATAGAGCGCCTGTTCCTGCGGCGCCATGATGAAGGTGCCGATGGCGAGCGTGATCAGGATGACGAAGATGGCGGCCGGCAGAAGGCGCCGTGCGCGCCTGGCATAGAAGCGCCAGAGGTCGAGCCGGCCGGTCTCGGTGATCTCCTGCATCAGATGCGTGGTGATCAGCCAGCCGGAAATGACAAAGAAGATGTCGACCCCGGCAAAGCCGCCAGGCAGCGCCGTGAGGCCAAAATGGTAGGCGACGACGCCGCCAACCGCCAGCGCGCGCAAGCCCTGTATGTCAGGCCGAAACGATGCCGCCACGACAGCTCCTTCGTTTGCGCCCAGCCGTCACCTGTCCGGCCGGGTAGCCGGTATTGCAATGCAGCATATATTTCGCAGTGCAACATGACCAGAGCAAGGACGCTGTTTTTTCCTCTTCTTGAAAAAAGCGGGAAATGTGTTGATCGAGGCAAAAACTCGTGGGGTCAGGCACTTGGAGTGGGGGCCGAATGAGTAGCGGCAGGGCAAAGCACGGCGGTCACGAAAACAGCCCCGCGAACGGGGCTGTTTTCACGGCTGCGGCGCGTTATCAACTGCCGCCGTTCAATTTCACGCTGCTGCAGAACTCCGGATGCGTGTTGGTCGGGTTGGCGTTCTTGGCCTCGTCGGCGCAGGCGGTCTTCATGGCGGTCTGGTCCTCGGGCGTGAGGGCCTTCCAGGCTTTGACGAAGTCATCATTGCCGACCATCTTCTTCATGCCTGAGTCCGTGTAGAACGGCTTCATCTTGGCAGGATCGTCGAGAGCGGATGTTCCCGTGCTGCCTCCCGCGAGAGCCGAACCGGTGGCCATCGAAAGCGCCATCGCGCCAAGACAGATCATCTTGATGTTCATGACTGGATCCTTCCCTGTTGCTTTGTGATCGTCGAAGCAACGATCAAGGTTATAACGAAACAGTTTGCCCGAAAGTTCCGGTTTATCAGACCAAGATTCCCTAATTCCACCAAAATGTGTTCTGTCTAACCTTTGAAATATTTGCAATATTTGGAACGCGAGCCACGGCTCCAGGCGACTGCTTGGTTTTGAGCAATCTTCCCCGCTGCTGCTCATCGCCGTTGACGCTGGACGACCAGGCTTCAGGTCGTCTGGACAACTTCGCGGCTCGCGGATGGTTCCGGGTTCCGGCAGGACGGCCTTGTCGCCGCACAAAAAAGGCCTCGCGGGCGCAGCCAGCGAGGCATTGATTGGAGGGACTTGTCATCGCCTCAGGAAGCGATTGCGCAGCAACGAGGCCGGCTTGCGGAAAGTTTCAGCGCCCAGCGACCGTCAAGCGCCTCTGCTACGAAACCCAGCTTGCCGGCACCTTGCAGACTTCGTCTGAGCCTACAACTTCGCTCGAACCTAGGAGGAAGCCTCGCTATCCCGCTGGATCAGCGTGCGCGCCGCGTCTGCCCCTGCCGCCAGGATGCGTTCCGAGAGTTCCGTTCCGTCCACGGCGCGGGCCATCTGAAGGGCGCCGATAAGGGTCGCAAAGATGCCCAGCGCAACGCTTTCCCGATTCCGGGTCCGCGGCGGCAGTTCCGCCGCCACCTGGCGCACCTGGGTCAGCAAGCGCTCGGTATAGAGTTGACGTGTTTCGGAAGGCTCGCGTGCGATCTCCGGCAGCAATGCGGCGGACGCGCAGCCCTGTCCCGGATTGTCCCGGTGTGCCGTCGACAGATAAGCGTCGATGGCCATATCCAGGCCGCCGGCAGCCAAAGCTTCGCGGATCTGGTCCGACTGATCCTCCAAGGCCGCTGCCACGGTTTCACGGACAAGCGCCGCCTTGGATTGAAAGTGCGGATAGAAGGCCCCGTTGGTCAGGCCGGCGTCTTTCATGATGGTTGCGAGCCCGGACGCAGCGATACCGTCACCGCGAAAACGGTTGGCGGCAACCTCCATGATCCGGCTGCGCGAGGCGTCCTTCCGGCCTTTTTCATAGCGCATGGCTGCGATTCCTTTCTTCTATTGCATGATGAGTGTAATATGATATTACGAGCGTAATTCTAACGAGGCGAAAAAGCTAGCCCTCATGATTTTGGAGCACCAAATGAACAGGAATTCGGGAAAGACCGCGCTCGTCACGGGAGCCTCCTCGGGCATCGGCCGCGCCAGCGCGGAAGCGCTGGCGCGAGCGGGATTTACCGTGTTCGGCACAAGCCGCCGCAAGCTCGGCGACAGCCCGAACGGAGTAACCATGCTGGTTTGCGATGTGACCGACGACAAGGCCATCGATGCACTCGTTTCAACCATACACGCGCAGACCGGCCGCATCGATCTGCTGGTCAACAATGCCGGCGTCGGCATGTTTGGAGGAGCCGAAGAATCCTCGATCTCGCAGGTGCAGGCGCTGTTCGACGTCAATCTGTTCGGCGTCATGCGCGTGACCAATGCGGTGTTGCCGTCGATGCGGCGGCAGGGCGTAGGACGCATCATAAATATCGGCTCGATCCTGGGATTGGTACCCGCGCCATATTCGGCGCATTACTCCGCGGTCAAGCACGCGCTCGAAGGTTATTCGGAATCGCTCGATCATGAGATTCGTGCCTTCAATATTCGCGTCTCGGTCATCGAGCCGGCATTCGTGCGCACCGTCTTCGACCAGAATGGAATAGAACCGGATTCCGTGCTGAAGGAATACGATCGGGCGCGAGCCGGCTTCAAGGCGTTGCTTGCCGATGTGATGCCCAAAGCCGATCGGCCGGAAGTGGTGGCGGATGTGGTCGTCAAAGCGGCGACCGCCAGCCAGCCGCGCCGGCGCTACACCGCGGGCAAGGCGGCCCGGCAGGTCAGCCTGCTGCGTCGCTTCGCGCCCGCCGGGATGTTCGACAAGACCTTGCGCAAGCAGTTCCGCTTGCCTGCCTGAGCAAACGATTTTCAGAAAGTGACCATGATGAAAGCCTTTGTCGTCGACAAATATCAGAAGAAGGGCGCCCTGCGGCTGGCCGAAATGCCAGAGCCGGATCCGCGGGACGATGATGTCCTGGTCGAGATCCATGCCGCCGCCGTGAACCTCCTGGATGCCAAAGTCCGGGACGGAGAGTTCAAACCCATCCTGCCCTATCGCCCGCCCTTCATTCTGGGCCACGACGTGGCAGGGATCGTCGTGCGGGTCGGATCGAAAGTCCGCGGCTTCAAGCCAGGCGACGAAGTCTATGCCCGGCCGCGCGATGGCCGGATCGGGACATTCGCGCAATCCATAGCCATGAACGAAGCCGACGTGGCCCTGAAGCCAAAAAACCTCAGCATGGAAGAGGCCGCCTCGATCCCGCTCGTCGGCCTGACTGCCTGGCAGGTGCTGGTCGAGAAAGCCAAACTGAGGAAGGGCCAGAAAGTCTTCATCCAGGCCGGTTCCGGCGGTGTGGGGACCTTCGCCATCCAGCTGGCGAAGCATCTTGGCGCGACGGTCGCGACAACAGCGAGCGCGGCGAGCACCGATCTGGTCAAAAGTCTCGGCGCCGATATCGTCGTCGATTACAAGAAGGACGATTTCGAAAACGTCCTGCAGGGCTACGACGTTGTCCTGAACAGCCAGGACGCCAAGACGCTCGAAAAATCGCTGCGCGTTCTGAAGCCGGGCGGCAAGCTGATCTCCATCTCCGGTCCCCCGGATTCCGACTTTGCCAGGAAACAAGGCCTCAACATCGTCCTGAGGCTGATCGTGGGCCTGCTCAGCCGTGGCATACGCCGCAAGGCAAAACGCGCCGGTGTCGACTATTCGTTCCTGTTCATGTGGGCGCAGGGCGACCAGCTGGGCAAGATCACGTCGCTCATCGAATCCGGCGCCGTACGCCCCGTCGTCGATCGGGTCTTCCCATTCGAACAGACCAACGAAGCATTGGCCTATGTCGGGACCGGACGGGCAAAAGGCAAGGTCGTCATCAAGGTCAGATAGAATGGCGCGGCAGCGGCGCGTCACCTGTACCCCGGCACTGTCCGTCATCATCCTTGGCCGGCGTCGCGGCCCACCGGTCCCATCTCGACCTCCCTCAGATAAAACGCCTTGCTCGGCTGCAGGTGATCGACACAGAGCTGCGCCAGCACCCAATTGTCGCTGCGCTTCAGCGCCTCGATCATCATCAGATGATGCTGGCGCGAGATTTCGAGCTTGTCCCGGTCGGCCAGCGAATTCGCCCGTACCGGCAGGCTGAGGCGCATATAGTGCTCGATCGAGGACACGAGATAGGCGTTGCCGCAGGCCGAGAACATGGTGAGGTGGAAGCGGTCGTTGGCCTCATGGATGCCTCTGAGGTAGCCGGCGTCGACATGGGTGCTGTAGACGCGGTGGATCTCGATCAGCTCGGCGATCAGCGCTTCGCTCGCCGGCAGCCGGATCATCAGCGCGGCCTGGCGCTGCAGCATCTCGCGCACCTCATATATCTGGCGGACTTCCTCGGGGGCGAGCCGGCGCACCGTGGCGCCCTTGTTGCGCTCGCGCGTGGCGACGCCAAGCCTTTCCAGCTGGTAGAGGGCCTGGCGGATGGTGTGGCGCGAGACCGGGAAGCGGGCCAGCAGCACGTCCTCGACCAGCCGCGTGCCGGGCGCCAGCCGGCCAAAGATGATGTCTTCCTCCAGCGCATGGACGATATCGGCTTCCTTGCCGCCATAGTCGACCGTGTTGAGCATCGCGATCCTCTTGCTGGCCCGGCCAAATCGTCATTGGCCCAGACCACTCTAGCGTTCGCGCGCGAGGCTGGCCACAAGCTGGTCGAGGCTGACGACGCCGCACATCCGCATCGCGTGGCGCAGGCTGATCCTGCCGACTTGCTGGCGCATGATGACCGGCAGGCAGGCCTGCCCCGCTCCGGTCAGCACGAAGGCCTGGCCGACCAGGACCGGTTCGGAGAAGGGCGCCCACTGCACGGCCACGAATGGGACCTTCGGCCAATATCGCTGCTGGACAGGGAAAGGCCCGCCACCGACGCGACTCGTGACGGGCCTTCCGAGTACGCCGGGCTTCCCACCGCCCGGCCATTTGCAAAACCAGCCGGCGGCGCGATCGTTCCATCAGGAAGCGCGGGCATCTCTGGGAGACGGGCTCACGGACCTTTGCGGGTCACTATTTGTGGATGAGCCATTCTATCAAGCCGGTCTCGGCCAGCTCGCAGCCGGTAAACTCGTGAACCAGGCTTTTGGCCAGATCGCGCCATTGACACTCGGGCACGTTCGCTTGCGAGACCAGATCTCGAAATACAGCGCGCAGAATGTCGGCATCGAACGCTGAGACGGCAACGGGAACCGGGTCTGTAGCTTCCCAGGCTTGACCGTTGTCATCGCGTTGGAAAAGGCGTTTCAGAAGCTCGCGCGATTGCGCGATCGCGCGCCTGGAATGGTCCATTTCGCGGCGAAAGGCGATGTTTCCAGCAATGGAACGATGTCGTAGCAGGAAGCTGGCTTCGATAGCTGCCCGCGCCACGTCTATATGGCTTCCAACCATCGCTACCTCCCTGAGGTTGTTTTTTACGCCTCCGAAGGTGCATCTCAAAGGGGATTCAGCGTACGGTTTGGTACAAAACCCGCCTATGCGGTTGAGCACACCCGCGCGGTTGCTCAATTCCTGTCGGACGGCCTCGAACGCATCCTCGACACCGTCTCGCGCTCGGCGCGTTTGGAGCGCAGTGGCGGCAGGCCGCGGTCGATCAGGTCCATATCCTCCAGCACCATGTCGCCCATGCGTTTGAAGGCGATGTCGAGGGCGCCGGCGCGATGGGCGGAGCGCAGGAAGCCGGGCAGCGCGCGCACGGGATGGTCGACTGCCAGCGGCTCCTCGGGAAAGACATCGCTGGCCGCAAGGATATCGCCGCTCTTCACAGCCGCCATCAAGGCGGGGAAATCGACCACGCCGGCACGGCTGAGCAGGATGAAGGCGGCTCCCTTGCGCATCCTGCCAAAAGCATCGGCGCCCAGAAACCCCTGGTTCTCGGAGGTTACCGAGGCGACGACGAAGACGAAGTCGCTTGATGACAGCACCTCGTCCAGCGAGGCCGGCTCGACGCCGTTTTCCCTCAGGATCGACGGCGGCAGCCAGGGGTCGAACACCTTCGTGTGGGTGCGGAAGCCCGACAGCAGGCGGTTGAGGGCGCGGCCGAGATCGCCGAAGCCGATGATGCCGACATCGGCTCCCGAAAGCAGCCGCGCCGTCTGGTTGCCGCCGCCGCCCCACAGTTCCTCGCCTTTGCGGAAAGCAAGATCGGCATCGACGATGCCGCGGGCAAGGTTGAGCGCCATGGCCAGGCCGAGCTCGGCTACCGGCTCGGCGAAGACCAGGCCCGTCGTGACGACATGGATACCCCGTGCGAACAGTGTTTCGTAGGGCATGTTGTCGAGGAGGTTGCTCTCGACATTGAAGACGCAGCGCAGCGCCTTCATCGCTTCAAGCGTCCGCGGGGAGATCGGCGGCTGGCCGACGATGTAGCGGGCCTCGGCCAGCACCTGGGCCGGCAGCCGCGCCACGCCGTCGGGCGTCGTCTCGACGATGCGATAATGCGCCTTGAGGCGCGCCAGCTGCGGCGGCGTGAAGATCAGTTCGAGCGTGCGCGGCTCGGGCGCGCTGATCACCAGCGGCAAGGCGGTGTCTGACATTGGCAAGGTCCTCCCACGCGCCTTGTGGCGCTTTCTCGATCCTAAATCTATCCCGTGCCGGCGGATTTGAAAGTACGGTGGACCGATTCGCCCGGCGCGGGGCGTTTCGAACAATCACCACGGCCGTCCTGGTACGATTGACATTGGCGGCGAAGCCGGTCTTCTCTACGGTTTCCAACAAGGGGAGATGGCTGGTGAAGAAATACGAGAAGCCAACCTGGCAGAAGCGCGAACGGCTTTCGGCCGTCACTGCTCTCGCTGGACCTTCAGGGTTACCGACCTGAACGCATTCGCCTGCTGAAACAAAGGCGCGATCGACCGATCGCGCCTTTTGCCTTTGCGAACGAGCAGGCCGTCACCCACGCCGCTTCGGCGGTGCGGGCTTCTGTCGCTCGCCGCTTGGCTCGGCGGACAGCCGCTGCTTGCGAAGGCGCTCGGTCTTTGCGTCGCGGGCCTGCCGTTCGGCGTCGAGGATGAGCCGCGACTCGCGATCGGCTCTCTCAAGCTTATGCTTGTCGACCAATCGGGCCACTTTGTCCTCCGGCAGCGTGTCGCATTCCATGAAACCAACGCCGTTCGGCAAGGTTCCGTTGGGTCCGAGCTTTGAGATCGCGTCAGGATTCTGCGTGGTCCGATCGCTCGGCGCGATGACCGGTCTGCCAACTGGTGAGTTGGCGCTCGGCCTCCGATATGGTCACGCTCATCAAGCCGTCAAATTCGGCCATGGCTTCCATATGCCCATGATCAATGATGGATTTGCGAAGAATGCGCATTGCCAGAATAGCATCCTGCAACGCGCGGTCGATATTCTTGACCATGACAGGATCTCCTGCGGGAATAACCTGTCGGCAAGCCGCTTGTTCCCACCGAACGGCACTGGATCTGCTTTTTGAGCGCGATGTCGCTGTCCCGGTGAAGCGCTCCAGCGGTTTCCTTCTCCGGGAGGGGTGGAGGCAGGTTAGAGGTACGGCCCTCAGGACAGAACCACGATGACGATAGAGGGTGGAAAGCCCCCTCACGCCATGCCCGGCTCCCGCCGCATTCCCAAATGGCGCACCTTGCGGCCGATGATCATCAGCCTGCGTGCCGTGTTGTTGCGCAGGCGCCGCGCGCGCCATTCCAGCCCGGTTTCGGTGGTGATCCGCCTGGCATAGACACTCACACGCATGCCGGCCTCATCGGAGGCCAGCTTGACCGGATCGTCATAGAAAGCGGCGATCTTGTCCGCCGCCATGCCTGGCGTTTCCAGCCAGCGTGGAATGTGAACGGAATGGAGCTGATCGACGTCGATCATGACCCGCCCTATGCCGACGCCCGGCGTCGGGCATGTCGTCCAGAACGCGTCACCGATGAAGACGACCCCGTCGCGGCGATGGCCTTGCGTCGTGGTCAGGTTGATCTGCCGGACCTCGACGGGACTTGAGACAGCGAAGTTGCCGCATTGCGCCGATATTTCAGGCATCAATTCGCAAAGCATTTTCTGCGGATTGGCCCGAAAGTCCCTCGTCCATTGTTCGGCCACGGTGCGATAGACGAACATGTTGGCCCGCATCTTGTCGCCGAGAGGAAAGACGGTGATGTAGGCGACGCGGTCGCTGGCCCGCCTGCCGTAGCAGGTGACGGCCTGGTAGCCGCATTCGCGCGGCGGAATGGCGAGGTCGAAACCCATCGACAGCGAATGAGCTTTCGATTGCTCGACCCGCTCGACGCCGATGGCGCGCCGCACCGCTTCGCTGTGACCGGTGGCGACCACCAGCAGGCGAGCCGTGATGACCCTGCCGTCGTTCAGCACAAGGCGCTGCCGGTCCGGTCCGGTCGAGACCTCGGCGACCTTGCCGACCGTTATCGGCACTTGCGGGGGAAGGGCATCGCGCAGCCCGTTGATCAACGCTCCATAGGAAAATGCGTATTCGGGCCTGCGCTCACGCGCGAACAACTGGCCAAGGCGGAAGACATGAATGTCGTCAAACGGCGTGACGAGCCGCATGATCGTTTTGTCGAGGCCGAGCTTCTCGAACAGCCGTATCTGATCGGTACCGATTTTTTCGGCCCGGAACTCGTCGTGATGAACGCGGTGCGGATCGATCAGTGCCACCTTGCGGCCGGCTTTTGCCAACACGGTTGCCAGCGTGGTGCCGGCCATTCCGGCGCCAACGATCGCCACGTCGACCTCGATGGGGTCAGCGTCGGCGGGGGTGATATCGCTGCCCTTCATGCTGGTCATCTTCTGTCTCCACAATCCGTGGTGGAAAATATCTTCCGGACCATAATCAACCTCAAGCAACCAGCGCGGGTGGCCGGTAGTAACAAACGTTTAGGTTAACCACCGTCACCACTTTTCCAGCGCGGCGCGATCGCCGAGCCGTCGATGAACTCCAGGCCGCCCGCCTCGTTGAGCGTGTGCAGCTTACGCCCACTCCATAGCGCGCCGGGGGTTAAGATCGTCTCGACACGCTGCTCCATGCCGTTCAAATCAAGGTGAGTGACGCGTGCGATGCCAAGGGCGCCGCCGTAGCTCCTGCGGCAGTCCTGTACCGGACGCAGCAACTGGCCGTCGCGTTCGACCATGCGTCCGGCCGGCCGCGCCGAGGCGATGTCGATCAGCACCGGATTCCTGGGATGCGGCGTCCAGGGGCCGCGAAAGTCCGGCGCCGACCACAGATGCAGCGCGTCCGAGAAGGCGCCGCCGCCGTCCCGGGCGCTGCCTTCACCGTCCCGGACGGTGGCGAACAGCCACCACGAGCCGCCATGCTCGACCAAGGTGGCGTCGCTGGCGACGATGTCGGACAGCAGCGTCGCTTCCTTGACCCATCCGCCCGGGAAGGCCGTGGCGCGGTAGAGATCCACCGTCCGGTTGGCGCAGCTTTCGGGAACCATCCAAACCTCGCCGTCACGCTCGAAGACGAAGGGGTAGGAGAGGTGGTAGGGCAGATCGAGGACCGGCTCCGGACGGCCGATCGGCCCCGACGGACCAAACGGCACGGCGGAAATGATGGCTCGGCCCAGGCGGTGGATATAGTCCTCGACGAACAGGGTTACCTGTCCCTGATGAAGGATCGGGAACGGATCGGCGTAGAAGCGGCTGCCGTCGTCGGGCAATTCTCGCCAGCCAGAGGCCGGATGCGCGCGCAGGTCGAACAGATCCCGCCCGCCGGTCTCGCGCCAGCCGACCTTCCAGTGCGGGGCGTTGTAGCAGAGATGGTAGATCTTCTGGACGATTCGCCGCGCCAATGCCTTGCCCGCCCTGACGCCGAGCTTGCCGGCCGAGGGCAGCGACGGCGGCCCCCTGCCGTCCTCCGGCTCGGGCAGGGCGGGCAGGGCGCCCCGCGCCGCGCCCGTCACCGCCGCCAGGATCAGGCTTGCCGTGCGCGCCAGCATGTCCTGGAACGAGGCGAGCGCGATGCCGCCATATTCGGTGCCCAGGCGTCCTTCGGCGACGACGGCGCCGTTCTCCTCGATGCGGGCCCGCGGGGTCCGTCCGTCGAGCACCGATGCCAGCATGGCCGCTTCGCCGCCGGCGCCGTCATAGGTGACATGCCAGACGCGTGTTCCTTCCATTCGCACATCGCCGCAGAGGTCGAGCACGAGGTCGGGTGCGGCGGCGGGCTGCGTGTGGTAGGGTGCCAGCGCCGACAACGGCAGGCGCTTGGCCAGTCCGTCCGCGGGCAAGCCGTGGATGACCGTTTCAAGCTGGAACAGTGCCGCGACGCTGCCTGGAATGCCGCTCCCGGCTGGGCGTGCGTCGACGCTGACCGCGACCTCGGCGAGCGCGGCCAGGCGCTGCAGCAGCAGCAGGTGAAAAGCACGGAGGCAGTCGCTGTCCAGGCGCAGGCTCACCTGCATGTCGCACCCCTAGAATTCTGATGTTCGGTATTGGCCGGTGTTCGATTTTTAGGCACGATCGGTGGGCGACGGTCGGACTGGAGGAAGATGTTGCTCCATTTCCATTCGTTTCCCGCTCGCTTGCGCCCTGTCAACACGGCCCATGCCTCTGCTACGCAAACTCCGTGCCAAAAATCAGAAGAGCTCCCAACATAATTAACAGTGTTTTAACAGTTGGAGTAATAGCTAAGCTTAAGCCGCAATTTAAGCTTTTGGGGCACATGGAGTGTTGTCGGAGCGACCTTTGCAATCATCCCTGCTCTCGTTGCCGCAACAACACGCTCCAGAGGTGATGCAATATGCGCCGGAGCCACCGCCGGCCGCGTCCTATCCGTCCTCGACCGTCGAGCTGGGTGACCTGAAGCGCATTCTGGTGCGCCGCCGGTTCCTGATCCTCGCCACCGCCGCGCTGCTGACCCTCGGGGCGCTGCTCTATGGACTGTTCACGCCGGCGCTTTACAGCTCGGTGGCGGAGATCATCGTCGATCCGCAGGACCTGCAGGTGGTCACCAACGACGTCAATCCGAGCCGCGTTCCGCCTGATGGCGGCATCACCATGGTGGAAAGCCAGGTTGCCGTCGTCCAGTCGAGCGGCGTGCTGCTCAGGGCAATCGCGGCGACCAACCTGACCGAGGACCCGGAATTCAACGGGCAGGGCGGGTTGTTGAGCCGCCTGCTCGGCGGCGTGCTGGGCTCGGGCTCGGCCGAAACCGACAAGGCGGGCAAGACGCTCGATGCGCTGCGCCGGCGGCTTGCGGTCAAGCGGGCCGACAAGGTGCTGGTCCTCGACGTGATCGTTACCGCCAAGAGCGCCGACAAGGCGGCGAAGCTCGCCAATGCCATCGCGCAGGCCTACCTGGCGGATCAGGCGAGCGCGCGCGCGAAGATGGCCACGGATGCTTCCGACTCGATCACGGCGCGGCTGGACGAGCAGCGCAAGCGCGTCCAGCGGGCCGAGAATGCGGTCGAGGCCTACAGGTCGGCCAACAACATGGTCATGGCCGCCGGCAATCTGGTCAGCGACCAGGAACTGACCGAGATCAACACGCAGCTCGCCGCCGCGCAGAGCCGCACCGCGACGCTGAAGGCGCAGGTCGACCAGTTGCGCCGGTCCGGCGGCGCGCCGGACGCGACCTCGGAAGCGATGCGCTCGGCGGTGATTTCGAGCCTGCGGGCGCAGGAGGCGACACTTGTCGACCAGGTTTCGCAGCTCGGCACGGAGCTCGGGCCGCGCCATCCTTCGATGATGGCGGCCCAGCAGCAATTGCGCGACACGCGCGCGCTCATCGCGCGCGAACTCGGTCGTATCGCCGCCGCCGCCGAAACCGACTACGAGCGCGCGCTGGCCAACCAGCAGGCGCTGGAAGCGAAGGTCGCGGGCATGAAGAGCAAGTCGCTCGACACCGACCAGGCCTCGGTCAAGCTGCGCGAACTGCAACGCGATCTCGAGGCGGTGCGCTCCGTCTATGCCACCTATCTGCAACGGGCGCAGGAAACGCGCGAGCAGGTCAATGTCGACAGCACCAATGCGCGCATCATCTCCGACGCCATGCCGGCCCTGAAGAAGAGCTGGCCACCGCTGTTGCTGCTGGTGTTCGGCGCGTTCTTCGGCGGGCTGGGGCTCGGCACCGGCATGGCGCTGATCGCGGAATATTCATCGCCGACGGTGCTTTCCAGCGCGCAGATGCAATCGGCCATCGACGCGCCCGTGGTGGGCGTGCTGCCGGCAAAATCAGCGCGCCGCCGCTGGTGGCCTTTCGGCGGCGCCGCCGCGCCGGCCGGACAGAAGATGGACGCCGTCGCCGGCCTGGCGTTGAGACGCCTGTTCTCCTCCAGCCGGCGTCCGCCGAACTGGCCACTGGTACCGTCGATCCTGGTGACGTCGGCGCCAGAGGACGCCGCGCAGCGGGGCCGGGTGGCGCGCCTGCTGGCCAACGCGGCGGCTGCCAGGGGCAGCCGTGTCCTGTTCATCGACACCAACAATGCCGGCGGCAGCCAGAAGGAGCCGCAGCCAGGTCTCCTCGACGTGCTGCGCGGCGAATACGCCTTCGAAGCGCTCAGCCAATACGCGCCCGGCAGCAACGTCGCGCTTCTCGGCAAGGGTCGGCCGAAGGCTGCTTTTTCCGAGGCGCAGGGCGTCTATTTCACACAGCATATGCTGGCCCAGGCGAGCCGCAATTTCGAACTCGTCGTCGTCGATGGCGGCGCGCTGGCCGACAATCTCAACGCCTCACCGCTGGTCGCCATGGTCGACGAGATAGTGCTCGTCGCCACGCTGAACGCGACGCCGATGCGCGACGTCACGGCGGCCTCGCAAGCCATTTCGGTCATGGGGCGGTTGCCGACCGGCGCCTTGCTGGTCGACGAGGCGGCCTGACATGGCTGCCATCCGGGGCGCCGCCCGGTCCGCCACCCCGGCGGCCGGCTGGGCTGGCCAGGGTCAAGCCCCGACCGCGCCCCGCACCGGCAATTCCGTCGACTGGGTGACCGGCTACGGCCTGGTCGCGGTGGTGGCGCTGCTGTTCAGCATTTCGGGCGGCATGCTGTGGCTGGTGGGCTACAATTACGACGGCCTGACCGGCAATCCGGCGACCAAGATCCATCCTTCCACCTATCTGCTCGTGCTGATGTTTGCTTGGCGCGCCTGCACGTTCGGCAACCCGGTCGGCTATACGCTGGCCATCGCCGACAGGCGGCCTGCCAGCGCGCTGCTGGCCGTCATGTCGATCATGCTGCTGGTCGTCGTCATCGTCAGGCAGCGCCCCGGCATGGCCGGCATGATCGACACGTTCGTGGCGGCGGCGCTGCTGGTGATGATGCTGGCCGAGGCCGACGAAAAGACGTTCGCCCGCATGCAAACCGTGGTGCACGCGGTGATGACGGTCAACGCGCTGCTGGCGCTGTTCGAGTTCGCCACCAAGACGCTGGTCTTCCCCTACCGGCTCGACGGCGAGGTGTTCATGAACGACCTGCGCTCGACGGCGCTCCAGGGCCATCCTCTGTCCAACGCCACGATCACCTCGATCTATGTGCTGGCGCTGCTCTCCGGTTCGAAATCCCTGTCCATGCCGCTGCGGCTCGGGCTGATCGGCCTGCAATGCGCGGCGCTGGTGGTATTTGGCGGGCGCTCGGCGATGGTGACGACGATCGCGCTCGGCGGCATCTATCTGCTTTTCAGTGGCGTGGCTTATCTGCGGCGAGGACGCATCAGCCTGCCGGGTGCCGCCCTTGCCGTCATGCTCGCCTCGCTGCTGCCGGTCGTGGTGGTCATGCTGTTCTCCTACGGCTTCTTCGACGCGCTGCTGGAGCGCTTCGTGTCGGACAGCGGCAGCGCCAATGCCCGCGTCGAAATGTTCGAGTTGTTCAAGCATTTCGAACTGCGCGACTTGATTGTGGGGCCCGACATCGATCTCATCGAAAGCCTGCGCCGCATCAACGGCCTCGAACAGGGTATCGAGAACCCGATCATCCGCCTGCTCCTCTATCAGGGCGCCTTCTTCACCCTGCTGTTGTTTTTCGGCTTCGCGCTGTTCATGCACGAAGTGGCACGCCGCTGCCATCCCGGCATCTGGCTGCCGATGCTGGGCTGGCTGATCCTGCTCAACACCTCCGAAAGCCTGGCGTCCAAGACGACGCTGATGACCAAGTTCGTGGTGATCGCGCTGGCGCTTTACAGGCCGGTGCGGCCAGCGCGGACGGCGGGGCGTCCGGGCGCACAAGGGGTGCCGAGGTAGCGCTCTACGGCGACAAGGAACTCGGCCGCATTTGGAAGGCGGTTATTCCGGCATCCTCAACCCGAGTGCATCCACCATCGCCGGGTCGAGCGAGCGGGTTTTGTCGTCCATCATGCCCATGCCGTCGAACAGGTCCCAGAAGGCCCAGGGGAAGCCGGATGCCTCGGCGCTCTGCCTGACATCGGCGATGTAGCGGGCGCGGTCGGGATTGGGGGCGGCGACGTAGCGGGCGTCGGTGCGCAGCGCGCCGAATTCGCCCATGATGACGCGCGTCGGGGCGATGCCGTGGCTGTCGGCCCAATCGCGCGCCTGGCCGATATATTTATCGACGAACCAGCGATCTGGCCTGGCGTCGAAATAGACCTTCAGCACGCGTTCGGTTTCGGCATAGGCGGCCTGCTTGTCCGCTTCCGAGGTTTCGGTGTCCCCGGCCATGCGGGCCCTGACCGAGGCCAGCGTCCGTTCGAGCGAACCGGCGGAGGCTGGCCATGGCACGTTGTTGAGCGCGCGGTAGACGGGCTCGCGCATCCAGGGTGCGCCCTGATGGCTGAACAGATAAGGTTCGTAGAAATGGAAGGTGAACAGGATCGGCTCGAAGGCCGCCAGCGGTTCCGGATCGAGCGCGGCAAGCCCGCTCACCATCGACCCGCAGCCGCCGGTGACGACCAACGGCAACGTCTGGGATGACGCCCTGGCCGCCGTCAGGAGGGCCGCCTGGACGTTCGACCAGACATTGGAGGAGCAGGATTGCGGCGGTTCGTTGACCGGCTCCAGTGCCACCATGCCCGACGGGAACCGCTGCAGCCTGCCGGCAAGCGTGCCGACCAGCGCGCGATAGGCTTCGAATTCGGGCGCGGCGGTGCTGGAGACCATACGGTCGGGATTCCAGTAATGAGTGGCGCCGTTGGCCTGCACGTTGACGATGATGCCGAGATCCGCATCGATGACTGCCGCGACGGCATCGTCCAGCATCGCCAGCAATTTTGCGCGCGTGGCGGCATCGGCGGCCAGGAACGGGCCGGGATCGACCGGCAGGCGGACGAAGTCGAGCCCGGTCCGGCGCAGCCGGCGAAGGTCGTCCGGTGTCGGCACCGGCCGCTGCGACTGGAAGGGCGGCCAGTCATAGTCGGTGCGCGGCGCGGGAAACTCACGCGTCAGCGCGAACCAGGGCCAGGCGTTGACGCCGCGGCGAAAACGCCATTCGCCGGTGGCGGCCAGCGCGGGCGATGCGGACGAGAGTGCTGCCGTTGCGGGCACCAGCGCCGTCGACAGCGCGGTCCTCAGCAGCCGCCGTCGCGACCAGCCCGTCATACGGCGCCGGGCGAGGGACGGTCGACCGGCTGGGCTGCGGCGGCGCTCACGCCCAGAAGCCGGTAGGCTTCGGTTTCATAGGCAAGCAGGACATCGTCCCAGCGGAAAGCTTCGTTGGCGCGGGCTCTCGCGGCCGCGCCGCAGGTCCTGACCAGCGCGTCATCCTCCATCGCCTGCCGCATCCGCTCGGCGCAACTCTGCCGGTCGGTGAAATAGATGGCGGCCGCGCCGGCGGTCCATCTGTTATAGGGGTTGTCATGGGCGATCACCATGTTGCCGGCGGCCAGCGCCTCGACCAGCGACGGGTTGGTGCCGCCGACGGTGTGGCCATGCAGATAGGCGCGCGCGTGAAAACGCAGCGCCTTCACCGCCGCCTGGTCGTAGATGGCGCCGGGCAGCACCACCGAGGCGTTCGCCGCCTTGCGGACGGCGACATGGTAAGGGATATCGGGGGAAAGCGTGCCCAGGACCACCAGCTTCATGTCGCGCTTCTGGCTGCAGAAGGCTTCGACCATGGGCAGAATGTTGTTGTCGGGCTCGATGCGCGCGATCGAGATCAGGTAGTTGCCAGGCTCAAGGCCGAGCGCGCGCACCGGCGCCTCCGGGGCCGATGTCACCGGGTCGGCGCCATAGGTGATGGTGGCGATGGCGCTGCGCGGCCGGCGCGTCGCCAGGTGATCCGCGATCACCGGATGGTCGGCGACCAGGCGGTGCGAGGCCCAGGCGCCGATCCATTCGTTTAGCCAGAACCATGTGCGCGCAGCCATACCCCATTTTGGCCGGCGCCACTCGATGCCGTCCATGTTGGTGATGATCTTGCGCCGCATCAGCCTCAGCCAGGTCAGGAAGACCGCGCCATTATAGCCGAGCACCAGGCAGATGCCGGGCCGCCGGGCGGCGTCGAGCACGCATTGCCAGTCGAATTCCAGCGTCGCGCGGGGACCTTTCGAGGCGACCTGGACATGGATGAGATCGATGCCGTTCCAGGTGTCGACACGCACCCTTTGGTCGACCCGCTCGACCTCCTCCTGGCAATAGACGCCAACCTTCCAGCCGCGCCCGGCAAGAAACAGCGCCAGCCTCTCGGCGAAGGTTTCAAAGCCACCATGGGCCGCTGGAATGCCGCGCGTCCCGAGGATCAGGATGGTGGGCATTTCAGGTTTCATGGCTGCTGGCGCTTTCAAGTCCGCTCGATTCCGCAATGCGCGGCCGTCCCTCTGGAAACCACAGCCCAGCGAATATCCGTGCCAGACTCAGTTCCAGCCATCATCGCACCGGGGTGTAAAATATTTCTTCCAGCGGCCGGAGTTGTTTCACTATCGGTCAACTATCCCAGCGTATGTGTATCGAAACAAGGCAATGCCGCGACCGGGCGACCTGCAGACGAAGAAATCAGGGCCGGCATGATCCTTGCTCATGGACTTCTGTGCGCCACACCGGCGGAGGACGTGCAGCATTTGGTATGGTGATCCGGGTTCTACATCCGCTCGTCACCATGCCGGCAACAAGTGAAGTCCAAAGGGGTGTTGGGCTTGAAGTCTCCAGTCGCCTGTTCTGTCAGGCGGCGGGATCGTCAAACTACCCCTGGCAGAAAGATGCATGGGAATATGCGGATTGCATGCGTCCATCAGGGCTATGAACTCTATGGTTCCGATCGCAGCTTCGCGGAGAGCGTCGCCGCGTTGCGCGCCGCGTTTCCTTCAGCCGATATCGAGGTCGTCCTGCCGCGCAGCGGACCGATCGTGCGGATCCTCGAACCGCATGCGACCCGGATCGTCTTCGAGCCGCTCTGGGTGCTGAGGCGCCAGGCGATTGCGCGCCTTGCCACCATCGAGATGGCGCGGCTGCCGGTCGCGGTGCTGAGGGCCTGGCGGCGGCTCCGGGATTGCGATCTCACCTATGTCAACACCTCGATCGTGGCCGACTATGCGCTTGCCGCGCGCCTGCTGCCGCACAAGGCCGTGCTGCACATCCACGAAATTCCCGAAGGCGCCATGCGCAGGATCCTAGTCGGCCTGATGCACTGGAGCCATGCCGATCTCATCTTCAACTCGCGCGCCACACGCGCCGCGTTCGGCGAGCCCAGATACGCGCGCTCCCATGTGGTCTATAACGGCGTTGCCGGCCCGGCCGCGGCCGAAGCGACGACCTATGACGGCAAGCGGCCGCTCAAGGTGCTGCTGCTTGGCCGCATCAACAGGATCAAGGGCCAGGAAGTGCTTTTGGAGGCGATCGCCTCGTTGCCGGCGGAACTCAAGTCGAGGATCGAGGTGCGGCTGGTCGGCGGCGCCTTCGAAAGTACCGAGCGCGAACGCGCGCTCGCCGAACTGGTCGGCAGCATGGGGCTCGGCGGACGCGTCAGCGTGCTGCCCTTCATCCCCGATCCCTCCGAGCATTATCGCTGGGCCGATATCGTCACCGTGCCCTCGCGGCGTCCCGAATCGCTCGGCCGCGTCGCCATCGAGGCGATGGCCTACGGCCGGCCGCCGCTGGTGTCGGCGATCGGCGGGCTGGTCGAGGTGGTGAGCGACGGTGAGACCGGCTGGCATGTTCCGCCCGGCGATGCCGCCGCCCTTGCAGCCAAACTCGAGGAGATCATCCTGCGGCCCGAGGCCTGGCGCTCCTTTGTCGCTGCCGGGCGGGCGCGCTACGAGGCGGTCTTCAGCGAACCGGTCGCGGCGGCGGCGATCGCGGCGATAGCCGCCGACAAGCTGAAGACAGCCATCGCCAGGCCGGGGCGGACGGCAACCACCCGCCAGGCGGAGACACGGCCGTGAAACTTCCTGGCCATCTGGTGCGGCGTCTCGTGCTGATGATCGGCGGCGAGGCGATGCAGAGCGGCTTCCACTTCGCCCTCAACATCGCGCTGCTGCATATGCTTTCGGCGCAAGGCTACGGCCTCTTTGCCATCGGCATGGTGATGGGCGGCGTCGGCCTGTCCTACATCAGGTCGCTCACCGCCGTTCCGGCCTCGATATGGATGGGCAAGAGCACCAACAGCGCCGGCGTCGATGCCTATGACGTTGCCTTCGGGACGGCGGCGCTGGTTGTTGCCTTGCTGATGGCCGTCGGCACGGCGATCGTGATGCGTCTCTTGGGCGACCCCAGCGGAATTGCCGCGGGCTGTTTCGTCGGCGCATGGTCGCTGCGCAGCCACATGCGCACGGCCTTCTTCGCGCGCCGCCAGCAGGTGATCGTTTCCGTCAGCGATGCCGCCTTCACGATCGCCGGCACGGTCATGGCCGGCCTGGCGATCTGGCTGGCCAAGGACGCGCTGCAGACCGTGTTCTATGCGCTCGCGGCGGCCAATGTGTTTGGCATCTTCGTCCTGGTCAGGCTGGCGCGCCGCACGATGCGCATCAGCTTCCGCATGCCGACACGGCGGCGCTATGCGAGGCTGTGGTCCCAGCTCTGCTGGTCGGCATTCAGCGCCACCACCACCAACATCCAGGGGCAATGCCTGGCGCTGCTGGTCGCGGGGATTGCCGGGCCGGCCGCCTATGCGCCGCTGGCGGCGGTGCTGGTGCTGTTCGCGCCGCTGCGCATCAGCAGTCTTGCCTTCGTGAACATGACGCAGCCCGAACTCGCCAAGCTGATGCGCAACAACGAAACGCGCCGTGTCTGGGCGCAGGCAAAGCTGTGGGCCGTTGTCATGGGCCTTGGCGCGGTTGTCTATGGATGCGCCATCCTGTTCGTCCTGCCGATGATAAAGTCCCAGGCTCTCCAGGACGCGTCGGTGGGATTCATCGGGTTTTTCGTGATCGCGAATTTCGTTCCGATCATGCTCTACATCATGCCCCGCATCGTGCTCGAGATAATGGGTGACTTCCGCATCGTCGCCTTCATCACCCTGGGCGGCGCCATCGTCGGGCTGGCGTTGATCGCCATCCTGCTGTCGATCGCCTCCCCGCCATGGGCGCTGCTGGGTTCGGCGGTGTCCGAGATCTTCGTGCTCGTGGCATCATGGTATTTCGTGCATCACCGCATGTGGAACATCGAACACCCGGACCAGCAGCGCGACAGCCGCCTGGGCTCCTGGCGACGGGCGGTTTCGTTCGCCGCGGTCAAGCGATAGGAGAAGGATGTGACAGGCCACGCAGTGCAAATTGCCGCGATGACCGACTTGCCTGGCGGGCAGGTCTCGCATCCCACCTCCGTCGCGGCGAACGACGCCTATACGGCAAAACTGCACACCAGCCTCGAGGCGGTCAGGCCACTCTGGCTGCGCCTCCAGGAAAGCGGTGTGTGCACCGGCCACCAGAATTACGCCTGGGCGGAAGGGATCGCCACGCGGCTGCTGCCGGAAGGCGCCGAACTCCTCATCGTCGAGGTGGGCGACGCCACGACTGGCGAACCCAGGATGCTGGTGCCGCTGATGCGGCGCAGGGCCTTCCAGCATTGGGTGGTCGAATGGTTGAGCTGCGGCGTCTGCGACTATTCGGCACCGCTGCTGGCCGATGCCAGCCCGTGGACGCGACAATCCGCGCAGGCTGCGTGGGCGGCGGTGCGCTCGGCGCTGCCGCCGGCGGACCGCGTCCACATCGTGGGGATTCCGCGACAGATCCAGGGCGTCGCCAATCCGCTGGCCTTGCTGTCGGCCACGCGCGATTCCATCCAGACCACTTTCGGCCTCGCCATCGACGGCGATCCCGAAACAGTGCTTAAGCGTCTCTGCAGGCCATCCTTCGTCAAGGAATTCGGCAAGGACTGGCGCCGCCTCGAACGGCTTGGCAGCGTGGAACTGGTCGAGGCCGGGGCGCCGGCCGAGGTTGACCGTATCTTCGGCGAACTGGTGCGGATGCGGCTCGACCGCTTTCGCGAGCTTGGTCGCTTCGATCTGCTGACCCAGGAGAACATCGTCGAATTTTACCGGAACGCGGCTGTTCAGGGCCTGTTGGATGGTTCGGTGCGGCTTTTCGGGCTGCTCGTCGGCGAGGCTCTGATCGCGGTTCAATATCTGCTCGTGCATCAAGGGACTGTTCATGCTCTGCTGATAGCAATGGACCAGGGCGTCGTGCCCAATGTCTCGCCGGGGCTTGCAATCATGGGCAGGTTGATCGGCTGGGCGCGCGAACGAGGCTTTGGATATTTCGACCTGTCGGTCGGCAACCAGAGCTACAAGGAACATATGGGCGCCAAGGGTTCGGTATTGGTCGAACTCTGCCATGGGTTCACGATGCGGGGCAGTGTGGCGACCACCGCCATCGAGTTCCGCAGGCGGGTCGAGGCTTTCGTACGCTCCAGCCCAAGGCTGCTCAACGCGGTCCAGGGAACAATGCGGGGTTTTCGGCGCTTGCGTGGATAATGCCCATGCGCCCCAGAACGAATGGGAGAGGCATGTGGCAAGCCAGGCAGTGCGGTTGGTCGCGACAGCGGATGCACCGGTTCAACCGATTTCGCCGGTTAGAGCAGGCATGGGCGCCACCGCGCACTATACGGCGCGGCTGCACACCAGCTTCGACACCGTAAGGCAGCTCTGGCAGCGTCTTGAGGAGACCGGTTTGTGCACCGGCCACCAGGGCCTTGCCTGGGTGGAAGGGATCGCCGGGCGGCTGATGCCCAAAAGCGCCGCGCTGCTCGTCGTCGAGGTCAATGATGCCGCCACGGGCGCGCATGTCATGCTGCTGCCGCTGATGCGGCGCCGGGCGCTCGGCCACTCCGTGATCGAATGGCTGAGCTGCGGCGTGTGCGATTATTCGGCGCCGCTGCTGGCCGATGCCAGGCCTTGGACCAGGCAAAACGCCGACGCCGCCTGGGCCGCGGTCCGCGCCGTGCTGCCGCCGGCCGACCGCATCCATATTGCGGGGATTCCGCGGGAAATCCACGGCGTGGCCAATCCGCTGGCGCTGCTTTCGGCGGCGCGCGACTCCATTCAGATCGCCTCGGGTCTGGTCATGGATGGCGAGCCGGAGACGCTGGTCAAGCGTATCTGCAAATCCTCCTTCACCAAGAATTTCAACAAGCACTGCCGCCGCTTCGAACAACTCGGAGGCCTCGCACTGGTCGAAGCCGAGACGCCTGAGATGATCGAGGAGCAGTTCGGCAGGCTGCTCGACCTCAGGCTCAACCGCTTTCGCGAACTCGGGCGCTTCGACCTTTTGACGCAGGCGCCGATCGTGGAGTTCTACCGCAACGCCGCCCTGCAGGGGCTTTCCGACGGCTCGGTGCGGCTGTTCGGGCTGCGCGTCGGCCAGGCCTATCTCGCTGTCATGTACGTGCTGGTCATGAAGGGCACCTTGCACGCCCTGCTGCTCGGGATCGACCAGGACGCGGTGGCCAACGTCGCGCCGGGCCTGACGATGATCGGCAAGCTGATGGTGTGGGCACGGGCGCAAGGGCTCGGCTATTTCGACCTCTCGGTCGGCGGACAGGGATACAAGCAGCATATCGGCGCCTCGAACTCGGTGCTGGCCGAACTGTGCGAGGCGATGACGCTGAAGGGCAGGGGCTCGACCGCCTATATCAGGCTGCGCTGCAAGGCCGAGCTGTTCGTGCGCTCGAAGCCGCGGCTTTACAAGGCCGTGCAGGGCGTGATGCGCCGTTTGCGGCGGTTGAAGACCTGAAGGACGCCGCCCGCGAAATTGACAGGCGCGCGCGTCTCCGCCATCCTTGGGGCCAGTCGCCAGGCGGCCAAGAGCGGCCGAGTTCCGTGTCAGGCGACCGAGGGCGAAGCGCATGTCCACTGCCGTGAACGGCCAGAACTCCAAGCGCGCCGCGGTGCGCAAGGCACTTGACCGCCACAAGGTCTACGTCACCGCGCAGCGTTTCTCAGGCGGCACCTACAGTGCGCGCGTGCTGGTCGACGGCGAGGCCTACTGGGTGGATGAGTTCCGGCTGAGCCAGTTGCAGCAGGGTTTGTCGCCGGCCGAGCTGGAGCTGACGCCGGCGACGGACGACTGAGACCACATGATAAATCGCGAGCGGTGCCAGGGTAGCGCCCCACGGCGCGAAGGAACAAGGCGGTTGTTGGTTTCCGCCAGGCTCGGCTTTTGACATGCCGCCCGCCAAGCTCGGATCCTATCGCGCCAAGCGCGAATTCTCGAAGACGCCGGAGCCGGCCGGCGGGCTGATGACGGGGGACGGCAACCGCTTCGTCATCCATAAGCATCACGCCACGGCGGACCACTACGATCTGCGCCTGCAGGTCGGCGATGTCTTGAAAAGCTGGGCGGTGCCGCGCGGGCCCTCGCTCAACCCAGCCGACAAAAGGCTGGCGGTGGAGACCGAGGACCATCCGCTCGAATACATCGATTTCGAGGGCGTCATTCCCGAAGGCGAATATGGCGGCGGGCCGATGATCGTCTGGGACACCGGCAGCTGGGCGCCGATGGACGATGTCGACAAAAGCCTGCGCACCGGCGCCTTCAAGTTCCGGCTGGCCGGCGAAAAGCTCAATGGCGGCTGGATGTTGACCCGGCTGAAGCCAAAGCCCGGCGAAGACGAGAACAAGGAGAACTGGCTGCTGTTCAAGGAGCGCGACCTCGCCGCCGACACGGGGCTGAATATCCTCGAAGCGCGGCCGGAAAGCGTGAAATCCGGCTTGCGCATCGAGGAGCTGGCAGCGCCACCTAAGCCGGCCGCGAAGTCCGCGCCAAAGCCCGGTTCGCTGAAGCCGGGCGACCTGCCGGGCGCGGCCAAGGCGCCAGCGCTGAGCCGCATCGAGCCGCAACTGGCGAGCCAGGTGCCGAAGCCGCCGGGCGGCGAAGGCCTTGCCGAGAATACGAACGAGCTCTGGCTGCACGAGATCAAATTCGACGGCTACCGCACCATGGCGCATATCTCCGACGGGCAGGTGCGGCTGATCACGCGCGGTGGCATCGACTGGACGAGACGCTATGGCGACTTGCCACATGCGTTCGCCAAGCTGCCGTGCCGCGAGACGATCATCGACGGTGAGATCGTCGTGCTCGATGCCAAGGGCATTTCCCGCTTTGCGCTGTTGCAGGACGCGCTGGCAGCGGGCGCCGGCAGCAAGCTGCATTTCTACGCCTTCGACCTGTTGCATCTCGAGGGCTGGGACCTGATGAAGGTGCCGCTCATCCGGCGCAAGGCGCTGTTGGCCGAACTGCTTGGCGGGCTTGGCGCCAACTCCGCGATCCAGTTCTCCGACCATGTCGAGGGTTCCGGGCAAGCGCTTTACGACCAGGTGACGGAACTCGGCCTGGAGGGCGTGGTCTCCAAGCGCGCCACCGCGATCTATCAGAGCGGCCGCACCAAGAGCTGGACCAAGACCAAGGCACTCGAAAAGGACGATTTCGTCATCGCCGGCTACACCATTTCGGACGCGGCCGAGGGGCTGGCCGCGCTCGGCATGGCCGAGTGGGTGGACGGCGAACTGCACTATCGCGGCAAGGTCGGCACCGGCTTCGATGCCGGGACCGCGGCCGACCTGCTGGCCCGGCTTGGGCCGCTCACATCCGGCGCCACGCCGCCGGAAGGCGTGCCGCGCGAAATCATGCGCGAGATGCATTGGGTCAAGCCGCTGTTTTCGGCGCGCATCCACTACGCCAATCGAACCGCGGACAATTCGTTGCGCCACGGTGTGTTCCGGGGCCTCAGGGATGTCGGCCTGTCGACGCCGGTCTCCTCGACGCGCAAGCGCCTGATCGCCGAAGCCGATCTCGCCACCATCTGGGTGACAAACCCGACGCGGCGGCTGTTCGGCAAGACCGGCCCGACCAAGCTCGACATCGCCGTCTATTACGCGCTGGTCGGCGACTTCATGCTGCCGCACATCCTTGGCCGCCCGGTGTCGCTGGTGCGCTGCCCGACCGGCCTGCCCAAGGACTGCTTCTTCCAGCGTCATGCGTTCACCGGCATGCCGCCTTCGGTGGTGACATTCCAGGCGACCAATTCCGAGGGCGAGACCAAGTCCTATCTCTCGGTCGAGGGCGCGAAAGGATACCTGGCGCTGGCGCAGTTCGGCGTCGTCGAGTTCCACACCTGGGGCACGCATCGCTCGAGCCTCGACAAGCCCGACCAGATCGTCCTCGACCTCGACCCGGGCGAGGGGATTTCCTGGCGCGAGGTGGTGGAGGCCGCCGTGCACATCAAGGGCGAGCTGGAGGGGCTTGGCCTGGTGCCGTTCGCAAAAACCTCCGGCGGCAGCGGTATCCACATCACCGTGCCGGTGACGCAAAAGCAGAACTGGAAGAAGCTGCATCAGGCAACCAGCGCCATATCAACGCATCTAGCGGCCACCGCGCCCGACACCTTCACCACCACAATGGGCAAGGAAAACCGCAAGCGGCGCATCTTCATCGACTATCACCGCAACGCGCGCGGCCACACCTCGGCCGCGCCCTATTCGCTGCGCGCCCGAACCAACCTGCCGGCCTCGACACCGGTGAGCTGGGCCGATCTGGAGGCGATCGATGCACCGCAGGATTTAAATTATGCGTCGCTGCCGGGGTTGCTGGAGACGTCGGGCGATCCGTGGGCTGAGATCGACGACTTCGCCAGGGATTTGCCGGTGGTCTCGGGAAAGGTAAACGGGCTTTGAGGCGCCCTTCGACGACCAGGGCTCCTGAACTTCGTCATCCTAGGGCGAAGCAGGAGCGAAGCTCCGTCGCGAAGACCCTAGGATGACGAAGCGTGGAGCGTTCGCGGTGGTCGCCGGCGTGTCGGCTCAAACGCCATCGACGCTTTCGACAATTTGAATTATCTTGTCGCCGGTCCTCTCGCAGCCCCGGCGGGAAGATTTCGTCAGGGATTTGTCGGTATTGTGCGGGGTCGGTGTAGGATTTGCGCAGCCTTGTTCGTCCTTCGGACGAAGCGCTGCGAAGTAACAGTCAGTGCATGGCCGCGTAGGAGTTCATCATGGCGCCCAGGGCAAGTTGGAAGGGTTACCTCAAACTCAGTCTCGTCAGCTGTCCGGTGCGGCTATATCCCGCCACCAGCGCCAGCGAGCGCATCTCGTTCAACCAGCTGCACAAGAAGACCCACAACCGCATCAACATGAAGCCGGTCGACCCTGAACTGGGGCTCGTCGAGCGGGCGGATCTGGTCAAGGGCTACGAGTACGAGGACAAGCAGTACATCATCATTGACGATACCGACCTCGACGCGGTGCGCATCGAATCCAACCACACGATGAACATCGAGGCCTTCGTCGATGAGGACGAGGTCGACGTCATCTATCAGGACGCGCCCTATTACATGGCGCCGGACGGGGCGATGGCGGAAGAGACTTTCGCCGTGCTGCGCGAAGCGATGCGCAAATCCGGCAAGCTCGCCATCGCCAGGCTGGTGCTGTCCAGCCGCGAGCGCGTGGTGACGATCGGCGCGCGCGAGAACGGGATGTTCGTGTGCACGTTGAGGAACCCGAACGAAGTGCGTGGCACGGCTGAATATTTCGGCAACATTCCAGCCGGCAAGCCTGACCCGGAAATGCTGCAGCTTGCCGAAGCGCTGATCAAGCAGAAGGAAACCACCTTCGATCCGAAGAATTACGAGGACCGCTACGAGGTCGCGCTGATGACGATGATCCGCGAGAAGCTGAAGGGCCACAAGCCGATCATCGCGGCGGCACCGGAGCGCGGCAACGTCATCAACCTGATGGATGCGCTGAAGGCCAGCCTGTCTCAGTCGAAGCCGCCGGCCAAGTCGAAGAGCAAGGCCGACGAGCCCGCCAAGCCCGCCGCGAAGAAGGCGGCCGCGGGTGGTGCGCCTGAAAATCCGCTCAAGGCCAACCTGCTCAAGGCGGTCGGCAAGAGCAAGAAATGACGGCTCCGGCCGTTCCGGGCGCTGTCTTCGGCACGATCGGCGCACTGGCGGCGTTTCCGCTCAGGCTTGCCGCACGCGAGGTGGAGCGCCAGCACGGCCAGCTCAGGCGCGGCGTCACCCGCCGCACCACGCATGTCGTGTTCGGACGCGCATTGTTGGTCAAGGCGGGACTGACCAAGGCCGGACTCACCAAAAATAGCGATAGCGAGATCGAACGTCGCGTTGGCGCCGAGCGCGCGGCCGGGCGCATTCTCATGAGCGAGAACGGTTTCCTGCGGCTGCTCGGGCTGATGAAGGCGCCCGAGGCCTCTTCGCTGTCGCGCCAATCGCTGATCGACCAGTCAAGGCTGTCCGGCGCCGATCTCGACAGGCTCAGCCTGTTCGACGCCTTCGAGCATGATGGCGAGCCCTATTCCTTCCGCGACCTGATCCTGGCGCGCAAATATGCGGGGCTGATCGCCGGGGGCGCGACATGGGGCGCGATCGCGCGCTCCGTCCACCGCTCTGGCCCGGTGGCTTCGCTGACCGCCAAGTCGCTCAATGTCGGCTCGCAGCACGGCCGCCCCGACGCCATCTACCTCGAAGGCGGCCAGAGCGAGCTCGACGGGCAGCTGCTGTTCGATCTCGGTGCCGCGGCACAAGGCGACGACACGCTGGAAGACTTGTTCGCCGAGGCGGAAGCCGCCGAGGAGGGCGGGGACCATGACGGGGCCGCCGCACTCTATCAGCGCTGCCTCGCCATCGATCCCACCGACGCCATCGCCGCCTTCAACCGCGCCAACTGTTTGCGCGGGTCCGGGCGCGTGGCGGAAGCCGCGCATGATTATGCCAGGGCGATCAAGCTCGATCCGGCCTTCGTCGAAGCCTGGTTCAACTTGGCCGGGCTGATGAGCGAGCAAGGGCGCGACGCTTCGGCGCGAAGGCATTTGCAGAAGGCGATCGCGCTCGACAAGACTTATGCCGACCCGGTGTTCAATCTGGCGCGGCTGGAGTTTGACGCCGGCAATCTGCTCGAGGCGCGGCGGCTGTGGATGCGGTACCTCGAGCTCGACGCGGTCTCGGAATGGGCAGGGGTGGCTGCCAGGGGTGTGCGGTTCGTGGACATGCAGCTGGCGAAGTCGGTGGGGTGACAATGGTTGGCGAAGGCCGCGATGACAGCCGATCGCCCCCTTCCTGGGGGGAGCTCGGCAGCTTCGCCGTCGCGCGGGGTGTCACATCATGACCAGCTTCCTCTTCGACGGCCACGACACCGCTCCCGTCACCATCCTGCTTGCCCATGGCGCCGGCGCTTCAATGGACTCTCCTTCCATGACAGCCACCGCAAAGGCGCTGGCCGCCGCTGGCTTCCAGGTCGTGCGCTTCGAGTTCCACTATATGGCCGCGCGCCGCTACGGCCAGCGCAAGCCGCCACCGCGTGCCGAAACGGTGAACCCGGAATACATCAACGCGATCGCCGACCTCAGGGCGAAGGGCGTGACGGGCAAGCTCATCATCGGCGGCAAGTCGATGGGCGGGCGGGTCGCGTCGATGATCGCCGACGAGATGTTTTCCAAGGGCGAAATATTAGGACTGGTCTGCCTCGGCTATCCCTTCCATCCGCCTGGCAAGCCCGAGCAATTGCGGACAAAACATCTCGCCGGGCTGAAGACGCCGACGCTGATCTTCCAAGGCACACGCGACGAGTTCGGCACCAAGGACGAGGTCGCGACCTACAACCTTTCCGATGCCATCGAAGTGATCTGGCTGGAGGACGGCGACCATGATTTGAAGCCGCGCAAGAGTATTTCGGGTTTCTCTACCGCGGATCATCTGACGACGCTGGCGGAGACGGTGAAGGCTTGGATGGGCAGGATCGCGCCCTGATCCCAATGAAGATCGCCAGCTTCAACATCAACAACATCAACAGCAGGCTGGACAACCTGCTGTCGTGGCTCGGCTCCGCAAAACCCGATGTGGTCTGCCTGCAGGAACTGAAGGCGCGCGACACGCAGTTTCCGCGTACCGCGCTTGCCGATGCCGGCTATGGCGCGGTGTGGAAAGGCGAGCCGACCTGGAACGGCGTCGCCATACTCGCGCGCGGTGCCGAGCCGGTGCTGACCCGCGATGTGTTGCCCGGCGACGATGCCGACCGGCAGAGCCGCTACATCGAGGCGGCGGTGAACGGCATCGTCATCGCCTGCCTTTATGCACCGAACGGCAACCCGCGGCCGGGACCGAAATTCACCTACAAGCTCGCCTGGCACGCAAGGCTGGAAGCGCATGCCGAACAACTCATCGACACCGGCCTGCCCGTGGTGCTGGCCGGCGACTACAACATCGTGCCCGAGCCGCGCGACATCTACGCCACACGCTCCTATGACGACAACGCGCTGGTGCAGCCGGAAAGCCGCGCCGCCTTCGCCGCGCTGCTCGAACAAGGCTGGACCGATGCGTTGCGCAAGAAATACCCGAAGGAAACGCTCTACACCTTCTGGGATTACCGCCGGAACCGCTGGCCACGCAACGCGGGCCTGCGGCTCGACCACATCCTGTTGTCGAAGACGCTGGTGCGCAAGCTCAGGGCCGCCGGCATCGATCGTGACGTGCGCGGGCAAGATGGCGCCAGCGACCACGCGCCGGTCTGGGTGGAATTGGGGTGAGGGATTTCACGTCCGTCAGCGGCGCACGCACCCTTTTCCGCGGGTTGTCTCTCGCGCTAAGCTGGACAGGATCGGCGGGGATAGTTGATGCATTGCATTTGTGACAATGGCGAGCGGCTACCGAAGCCGGTCTGCCATGAGTGACCTCGCTCTTGTCGGCCTGCTTGTGGCGGCGCTCGCGATCATTGCCGCCGCGGTTGCCGCCATTCAGCTGTTGCGCAAGGCGCGCCTGCGCCGTCGGGCGCTGCGCCGGGCCAATCCTGCCAACGACTACGCCGTGCGCACCGACTGGAGCCGCAGCACCGGCACCGTCAACTACTCGTCCTTCGTCTATTTCGACGTCGACCGCGACGGCAGCTACGGCGTGGCCGACCGGCCCATGGCCGGCATCATGGTGCGGCTGTTCGACGGGCAGGGTGGCTTTGTCGCGTCCTCGAGGACGAACAATGGCGGTTATGCCAATTTCGCCATGTCGACATCTGCGCTGACGGCTGCGATCCGCGTGCCGGCCGCCTACCGGTTCTCCGTTTCAGTGCCGCCGGGCTGGCGCTCGCCAAGCGCCAACGACACGCAGTCGATAGAGTTCCGGCTGGCACCCGGCTCGCCCGCCGGGCTGATATCGCAGGACCTGCCGCGGCCGGTCGGGCTGGCACCGGTGCGCAGCCTGGCCGGCAGGATGGCGGCAGGCGGTAGCGCGACCCTGTCGGTGATGGCGCGGGGGCAGGTGACGGAGAGCCGGACGCTGGCGCCGGCTTCGGCCTTCCGGTTCGAGCTTGCCGACGACGCCGACACTGTGGTGATCACCGGCGGCGGGCTCGACCGCCGGCTGGTGCTGTCGCCTTACCCCACCGATCTCGGGTTGCTTTCGCCCCGGGCGCCGGTGGATGAGGCGGCGGCGCGCACAATCGGCTTCGACGACGTCACCGGGCGCGGCTTCCGCAAGATCCCATGCGGCCACGCCGGGCTCGACTGGCGCAACCTGAACGCCATGGCGAATGACCACACCAAGGACAGCGAGGGCTATGTCAACGGCAATGTTTCAGGCGACCACGTGGCATACACCAGCAGCGGCTATCCGGCCGAGTTCAGCCGCGAGACGCCATTTGTCTTCCACTCGGTGCTGCTCAGCGCTGCCTGGCTGAAGGCGGAGGGGGAAACGGCGCTGATCGAAAGCTGGTCGGGCGACCGGTTGGTCGCCAGCGATGAAATGGTGCTGTCGGCGCTCACGCCGCTGCGCTACGCCCCGATGCTCAGGGAGATCACCCGTGTCCGCCTTTCGACGAAACACCACTGGCAAATGGTTGTAGACGACCTGGTTCTGACCAGCTGATTACTTCGTGATCGAGATCACAATCGGCCCGTTGGTCGCGGCTGTGATCAATTTCAGATTGCCCTTCCTGATCAAAACGGGCCGTTCATAAATCTTCTTCATGATGCAAGCTCTCCACTATATCCCGGGCGGAGTGTGTCATAACTCCGTCCGCTGTCAATATTTCGCCGGGGATGGCTGAGTTCCTATCGGCAGCGACCGTGGTAAATTGAACACTAACCTTTGTCGGCGTCGTCTGGTCGAACCGGAGATCCGTGGCCACGACGGAGGCGGCGCAATCAACCTCAAGCTGGGTTTTCTTGAGCAGGGCCGCCGCAGATCTTCTTATACCGCAGCTGTCTGCGTCCGTCTCACGCGATGCCCGGCGGCATTTTGCGATACGCCCATGACGCTGATAGTCTGACCTGAAGGCCAGGCGAGGAGGATGCGCGATGAACAGGTTGGCTGACAGGTCGCTGGCGCTTGGCCTGGCTGTGGTCGCGGCCGCCTGTCTGGCCCATGTCTATCCGCTGATCGACATCCTCGCCGGGCGTGGCCTTGCCGGGCTCGACGTTGCCATGCTGCGGCCGGCGGCATATTCGGCGGCGGCACTTGCCTGTTTCATCGGTGCGTTGCTGTTCCTGGCGGGTCAATTGCCCGGCCGGCCCGTGCACGCGGCCGGGGTGCCGCTGTTCGGCAGGGACGCCGAATTGAAGCCGGCGGGCCGCCCACGCCTGCGCCGGACTTTCCTGGTGCTGCCAGTGGTTGTCTTGCTGGCGCTGCTTGGCGACGGGTTCGGCTCGTGGCGGCCGCATGAGGGTGGCGAGCATGTCGCCAGCGCGCCGCCCATGGAATCCGCGCCGAAGCCGGAACCGCCGGAGCCGTCGCCGGTTGCTCCGACACCGCCTTTGCCGCAGGCCCCGCCGCCCGAGCAGACGGCCACGCCGCCAGCCGCTGCAAACCCGCCGGCTTTGCCGGTGCAACCAGCTCCGCCGGTGGCCGCGCCTGCTGTTCCGCCGGCGTCTGCGGCCGCGACGCCGCCGGAGGTCGCGGTCATTCCGCCGCCGACGGTGGCGCCGTTGCCGCCGTTGCCGCCGGCGGCACCAACGCAGCCCGACGGCCATCGCGATGCGGTCGTCTGGCTGGCGGTGGCGCCGGATGGGCGTTCGATCATGAGCGCCAGCACCGACCACACGATTAAGCTCTGGGACGTGGGCGGCAAGCACCTGATGCGCAATCTCGGCGTTCACAAGGACATGGCGCGCACCGCGCTCTACATGCCCGACGGCGTCAGTGCGCTGACGGCCGGCGACGACGGTGAGATCGTGCAGCGAAAACTCGCCGACGGCGCGGTGCTGCACGTCTTCCAATCCGGCCAGAATGGTGGCGTCAACAAGCTGGCGATCAGCCCGGACGGCAGGCGCGCCGTCAGCGGGCACGACACCGGCAACGTCATTATCTGGGACCTCGTCAACGGGTCCGTGCTGCATGTGCTGACCGGCCACGACTGGTCGATCAGCGCGGTCGCCGTCTCGCCCGATGGCAAGCAGGCCCTCTCGGGCAGCATCGACGGGACGCTGAAACTCTGGGACATCGACAGCGGCAAGCAGTTGCGCAGCTGGCACGGCCATGAGCAAGGCACCTATGGCGCCGTGTTCACCGCCGACGGGCATCATCTGATCACCGGCAGCGGCGACCTGACGATCAAGGTCTGGGATGTCGACAGCGGCCGCGAGGTGAAGCGCTTCGAGGGCCACGAGGGCACGGTTTACGCACTGGTGCTATCGGCCGACGGCAAACGCCTGCTGTCGGGATCACTCGACGGCACCGCAAGGCTGTGGGACATGGCGAGTGGGAATCAGATCGCCATGTTCGACAGCCAGACCGGACCGATCTACGCAGTCGCCTTCGCCGCCGATGGCACGGTGCTGACCGGCGGCTCCGACCGCACCATCAGGGATTGGCCAGCGGCCGGTGGTGACGGCGTCGTGCTGTTTGCAGGGGCGCCGGGGTGAATGCCTGAAGACGCTGGGCCGGGGTATGGACGCTGGTCAAGTAACCGGGCGCTTGCCATGGTCGACGCGGACGGGGGGGGCGCATTGTTGGGGTGTGCTCGGCGCCCGCGCCAACCAGGGCGGCTCGTACCGCCGCAACAACACCATCGCACATCGCCCAAACCTCGGAAACTTCCGCGAAAGCGGAATAGGCAGCGGCTGCAAGGCCCGGCATTCTAAGCCGGCATGATCGGCCAACCGCCAGACGGCTTGGCGAGGCGGCAACGCAGTATGGCAAAGTGCTGGTCCATGGATTGACCGGGGACGTTGCGTCGCTATCTGACTCGATAGGCTGCGCGCCTGCGGATCGAACTGATCGGTTTTCCTTGTAGGACCAAGGTCTTGTTTCGTGCGCCCGAAAGTCCGAGAGGCCCCGTTCGGTTCCGGCAATGTCCATTGGACGTTCCGCTATTTTATCCAATCGAGATATGATCACCCGGCCTCGCCGCCAGGTTCAAGAACGGTAGCCTGCTCGGACAGGCATGGGCTGGTGGCTGCCCGGCAGGCAAAGACAAGCGCAAAATTCCGGCGAGAGCCGCTGCCAGCCAGCCTGCCCGCGTGAAAGCGGGTAGCTCTTGAGGTCGTTTGTTTCGGAGCGAAAAACTTGACCGCTCCATGCAGGCAAGGGATCGAACTGCCTGGGCTTGCCGTTACCCCAGCCACCACCACAATGCCGCGATCACCGCCGCGATGGCGGCCATCGTCAGCCCCAGCATGATGTAGGAGCCTTTGATGATGTCGCGGATGATCTTCTTGATCGTTTCGCGGTCGTTCAGGTTGGGGAAAGTTTCGTTTGGCTGGGCGACGTCGAGGAAATGGCAGAGCGGCCCCCAGCCTTCGCTGACGTTGAACACCAGCAGCTTTTCCGGCGGCACGGCTGCTCTCACTTCGTCGACATAGCTGGCGTAGCGGGCAACCGCCTTGTCGCGGTCACCCATGACGCCGGCCAATGTGCGGCCCCAGATGAGCTTGCGCGACATGTCGCCGAACTTGCGGCCGAACGGTGTGAGCCATTCCAGGACCTTGAACTGCCACAGGTTCTCGGTGAAGTAGATCGTGTCGATGGTGCTTTCATACCAGGCCTCGGCGCCGCGTGGGTGTAATGTCAGCAGCACCTTGGCGTCGGGGTAGGCAGCCATCAATTCCTTCCAGACGCAGCAGCCTGGATTGTCGACGGTGGCCGTATAGTTTGCGAACACGCGGTTCCAATCGTGCTGGGTGCCGGGCGGGCTGTTGGCCACCGCGCGCCAGAAATCAAGATGGCCCTTATTGGCCTTGTTTATGATCACTTCCTGCATGTGATAGCAGGGCAGGCCGAGCCTGTTCAGCGCTGCAAAGGTCGACCATGTGCCGGTGCGGCCGAAACCGGCGCCGATAAGCTTGAGCGTCATTTCCAATCCCCACCGGACTTCTTTTCCTGATATCGCGGTCCGTGAGAATCAAACTGCTCCTGCCGGGGCCGCGACGCAACAAACTTCTACATGGACGCCCAGAGGGACACCATACTTGCGTAATTGCTAAAATAATGAAAGCCTGTGCGCGGGTGTGGAGATGGGCAGGGAGTCGCCGGGACCGGAACCGGTTCGGCGATCTTGATGGTCGATGTATTTTGGGTCTTTTCTCGTCGGGATGTCGGCGACCACGATCGTTGTCGCAGTGTGGACCTATATTGCTACCGGTTCGTTCTGGGTGGCGCTTGGCTGGACAGTGGTGGTCCTGGTCGTCCTGCAGGTCGGCTATTTCGTGCTCGTCGTGGGGCTGATCTACAGGCGCGCGCAAGACGTCGCGATGAGCCCGGATGCAGTCAACCCGGTGCCGCCGCTCCATCGGGACGGCGTTCGATTCTGACGAAGAGCTCCCGCTCCGGTATCGAGCGTTGCGCACCTTCCGCCAAATCGCGGCGGCCGGTGGAACGAAGCCGCGATGCGTGCGTTTTTCCTGCCGCGATCGGTGAGGCGCCACCTCCACCGGTCCGTTGAAGGCCCGTTCTGCTCCCGGCAGGGCGGGCCTTTTTTGGAGCCGGTAGGGCATTTGGAACGACACTCTTCGGTATACGTTAGTTGTTGCTAAGGAGCGGGTAATCCGAGAAAGAGGCGTCACTGCTTGCGCTGCAAAGCGCGATGTTTTTGCTATTCCCGCAAATTAGAAGAAGTTTCTTCAGAAAAGAAAAGCATACCGGTGCTTATCTTCACATGTGTGCATAATAAAATGTGGCATGTTTCTGGTTGCGCGCCACATTTATTTCACAAACAAGGATGGAACCTCCCAGTTGCGTGAGAGTTTTCCCTGAGGCGGAGCGAAAATATCCAATCATGGAGGTTGTTATGAAACGTTATCTTACGAGCGCCGCGGCTGCCATCGTCCTGCTAGGCGGTGTCGGAGCGGCCCTGGCGGACACGATCGTGGTCCAGCCGGAACAGGAGATGGTGGTTCGCGAATACATCAAGAAGGAGCCGCTGGCGTCGGTGAACCTGCTGGGCGTCGAGCTCAAGCTCGGCTCGTCCGTGCCGGACAAGGTCGAACTGCGCGAAGTCCCCAATGTCAAGTATCGCGTTGCGGTGATCAACGATCAGACCGTGCTGGTCGACCCGGACACCCGTCAGATCGTGGAAGTTCTTCACTGATCCGTCTCATGCATCAAGCAAAAAGCCCATCACCGATTTAATCCGGTGATGGGCTTTTGCTTGTCGCCCGCCAGTTCTCCAGAATTTACTCGGCGGCCAGCTTGTCCTGCGTCCTGGTGTCGAAGTCGCTGGCGTCATGGCGTTCGTGCAGTTGCATGGACGGTTCGCCAAAGGCGCGGTTGACCATGCGGCCACGCTGGACAGCGGGCCGTTCGTCGATCGCCTTTGCCCAGCGCTGAACGTGCTTGTAATCCTGAACCGACAGGAATTCGGCGGAATCATTGTACATCCGGCCGAGCGCCAACCCGCCATACCAGGGCCAGACCGCCATATCGGCGACCGAATAGTCCTTGCCACCGAGATACTCGACCTCGGCCAACCGGCGGTCGAGTACGTCCATCTGCCGCTTCACCTCCATCGAGAAGCGGTCGATGGCGTATTCGAACTTCTCCGGCGCATAGGCGTAGAAATGGCCAAAACCGCCGCCGAGATAAGGCGCAGAACCCATCTGCCAAAACAGCCAGGACAGCACTTCCGCCCGGGCCGGCTGTTCAGTGGGCAGGAATTCACCGAATTTTTCGGCGAGATAGACCAGGATCGAGCCGGATTCGAAGACGCGCAGCGGGGTCTTGCCGCTGCGATCCATCAGGGCGGGGATCTTGGAATTGGGATTGACCTCGACAAAGCCGCTGCCGAACTGGTCGCCATCGTTGATCCGGATCAGCCAGGCGTCGTATTCGGCGCCCTTGTGGCCAAGCGCCAGAAGCTCCTCCAGCATCACCGTTACCTTGACGCCGTTCGGCGTCGCCAGCGAATAAAGCTGCAGCGGGTGCTTGCCGACGGGCAGGTCCTTGTCATGCGTCGGACCGGCGATCGGCCGGTTGATGCTGGCAAAGGTGCCGCCATTGGCCTTGTTCCAGGTCCATACTTTCGGCGGGGTGTATTCGGTCATTGCGCGGCCTCGTGTCGTGGGAAGGATGGATAGGCGTTTATAGGTAGGGCTGTGGAGGGGGAAGTTCAACTTGTGTTGAACTATGTTAATCTTGGGCCGCCGCATTGTCCTGCCGGGCGTTCGAACCTCGAAAGGCCAAGTGATTGGCTTCGTGGTCCATGGCCACCGTTCTCACCCCTTGCGCCTTCTCCCGCGTGGCATACCTATACAGCAAGCCGCCAGGCATTCGCATCGCAGGACAAAATCATGACCATCAATCCCAATCCGCGCTCCGTGGTTGCCGTGCGGGCGACCGTTCCGGAGGATGCCTTCACGGCCGGGGCCCTCGGCACGCTCAGGGAAGGCAGCGGCGTCGTCATCCGCGATGACGGGCTGGTGCTGACCATCGGCTATCTCATCACCGAGGCGGAAGAGGTCTGGCTGACCTCGCATGACGGCCGTGTCATTCCCGCGCATGCGCTGGCCTACGACCAGGAATCAGGCTTTGGCCTCGTCCAGGCGCTGGCGCCGACCGGCCTGCCGGCCGTGGCGCTGGGCGATGCCGGCAAGGCCAGGATCGGCGACGCGGTGGTGCTTGCCGACGGCATCGGCCGGGCAGTCGAGGCCAAGATCGTCACCAAGCAGGAATTCGCCGGCTATTGGGAGTATCTGCTCGACGAGGCGATCTTCATCGCGCCGGCGCATCCGTCCTGGGGCGGCGCGCCCTTGTTCAGCGCCGAGGGCGCACTGCTCGGCATCGGTTCGCTGCGCCTGCAGATGAGCCGCGCCGGCGAGGTGGCCGATATCAACATGGTGGTGCCGATCGACCTGTTGCCGCCGATCCTCGACGACCTGCTGACGCGTGGCCAGGTGGCTAAGCCGCCGCGCCCGTGGCTCGGGGCGCTGTCGGCCGAAAGCGACGGCAAGGTGGTGGTGATGAGCGTGACCGAGGGCGGCCCGGCCGCCAAGGCCGGCCTGCGCGAAGGCGACGTCATCTCCGAGGTTCGCGACGGCGCGGTCGACGGGCTCGCCGATTTCTATCGCAAGCTGTGGGAAAGCGGTTCGGCCGGTGCCGAGATCCCGATGCGGGTGGTGCGCGACGGCCGCGAAACGTGGCTGCGTGTGAAATCCGCCGACCGCGGCAGTTTCCTGAAAAAGCCGCAGCTGCAGTAGGCCGGGCGATTTCGGCCAGCCGATGCATCCAAGACTGCTCAAGACCTTCCTCGTGGTGGCGCGCTGCCGTACCGTCACGCGCGCCGCCGAGACGGTTCATCTCGCCCAGTCGAGTGTGAGCGACCAGATCCAGTCGCTGGAGGCCGAGCTGGGCGCTGTCTTGTTCACGCGCTTGAAGTCGGGCCTGGAACTGACCTCGGCGGGACTGGCGTTGAAGCCCATCGCCGAGGAACTGCTGCGGCTCGATGCCGAAGCGCGGGCGGCGGTGCTCGCGGCGGCGGGACAGACCAGCGGAGCGCTGACCATCGGCGCGCTGGAGACGATCGCCTCGGCCCGGCTGGCGCCCTGGCTGCCGGGGTTCCAGGCCAGTTATCCTGATATCGCCGTGCGCATGAAAGTGACTGATAGCGGCGCGCTGCTGCGCCTGCTGGAGGAGGGCGACATCGATGTCGCCTTCTGTTTCGAGCGCCGCGATATGTCCAACGGCGGCGCCGATCAGCGCTTCGCCAGGCGCACGATTTTGGCCGAACCGCTGGCGCTGGTCACCGCGCCGGGGCAGAAGCCGGTTCCGTGCGACCTGGCCGCCCTTGCCGCGCTGCGCTTCGTGGCAACGGAGCCTGGATGCATCTACCGGCACATGTTCGACACCGCCTTTGCCGAGGCGGGCACTGGTACGCCTGAACTTGCCGCCGAAGTCGGCAGCATCGGTGCCATTGCCCGGCTGGTGGCGGCCGGCGCGGGGCTGGGCCTCATTCCACGTCTGGCCGTCAGCGACGCGCTCAAGCGTCGTGAGCTGATCGAACTGCCTTGGCCTGGCCCGGAACAGGCGGCGCCGCTGACGATGATCTGGCGGCGCCGGCGCGTCCAGCCGCCGGCATTGCGCCGCCTGCTTACCGCCGCGAGCGACATGCAGGCGCCGGCATCCCCGAAAGCCAGTTCAGACGCTGAATCCGCAAGCCGCTCCAAAGTCTTGCTTTGAAAGCGTTTCGTAGAGCCGTCTGTTTTAGACGAGACGATGTCCGCCCTCGACGTGGAGCGTCGTGCCGGTGGCAAAGCCATTGCCGACGAGGAACGCAATCGCGTCGGCGATGTCCTCGGGCTGGCCGATCCTGCCGACCGGCAGCCGCTCGGCCATCGCCACAAGCGTCTCTGCCTTCCTGTCGCCCGCCACTTGCGCCCAAATGTTGGTATCGACCCAGCCGGGCGACACCGCGTTGACGCGGAGCGGCGCGAGTTCTATCGCCAACGCCCGCACCAGCCCTTCGAGCGCGGCATTGACGGCGGCGACGACCGAGCCGCGCGCAGCCGGCCGGTAGGCGGCGATGCCGGAGACAAAGGTCATCGATCCAGCCACTGCCAACCGTGGCGCACCATGCTTGGCAAGCAGCAGCGGGCCGAAGAGCTTGCTGTCGACCACGCGTTGCGCCGCCTCGAGATCGAGCTCCGGCAGCAGCCGGTAGGCGCCTTCGATGTCGGCGGCGGTGCTGACGATATGGTCGAGGCCGCCGATCCCGGCGAACAACGCCCCGACCTGGTCTTCCCGCGCAATATCGACAGTGGCCATCCCCAGCCCTGCGGGATTGCCCAGCGCCTCACGCGCCTGCCGCAGCCTGTTCTCGCCGCGCCCGGCGATGATGACTTCGGCCCCGGCTGCCAGGCAGCGCCTTGCAAGCGCGAGGCCCATGCCGGATCCGCCGCCGACGATCAGGATTCTCTGGTTCGAAATGCTCATTCCGCTCTGCCTTCGTTGGTTGGACAAGGGCAGGGAATTGGCAGCTCGATGCGGTGAGGGGAAACGGAAGAAACCGATGGTGCTATCGGAGATGCCGATTGGTCCGACGCCGTGCGGTTTGGAAACCCGATTGCCTCGATGGCCGGAGCTTGGTCAACGGGCCAGCGGGCTATCCCAGACTGCGAACAAGAGTGCCTTAAGTTCGGCGAAGCGCTTCGGCCCAAGTTCGGTGCGCCAGTCCTCCTCGATGTCGCGCAATATGTCGACCATTTTCCAGAAAGCGGCGTGGCCGCGCTCGGTGGACCGCACCACGCGCGCGCTGCCTTCGCCGTCGGAGCGGACGAGATAACCGTAGCCTTCCAGACTGGTGAGCAGCTGGTTGATGGCCTGCTTGCTCATGCCGGCACGCTCGGCGATCGTGCCGGGCCGCGCGCCGTCCGGGCCGGGAAACTGCAGCACGGCCATATGCGGCAGACGCAGTTCGTCGAAGCCGGCGGCATTGAGCTCCCTGATCAGCCGGCGCTGGATCGCCTGGGCTGGCACGCGCAGCAGGGCGCCGATCAAAAGGTCCTCGGTCTTGGTCTGCAGAACTTCGGTGGAGGTGGCCATTGACGATCCGGTAAATTGAGTTTACTGATGACTAGTAAATGTAATTTACCGGAGGGGTTTGCGCAATGTCATCCATGAATCCTGAGGTCAACCCAGCCGATGAAACCATCGGCACCAAGGGGCTGTCGGTCCGTTTCCTGGTGTCGGGCGAAAATTCGAACGGCAGCGTCGCCGCTTTCGAACTGATGGTGCCAAGCGCGCAGCGCTTGCCCGCGCCGGCGCACAGCCACGACCATTACGAGGAAACGATCTACGGCATTGACGGGGTTTTGACCTGGACCGTGAACGGCAAGCCGATCGAGGTTGGGCCGGGGGAGGCGCTGTGTATTCCACGCGGCGCCGTCCACCGCTTCGACAATAACGGCACCCGGGATGCCAAGACGCTGTGCGTCATCACGCCGGCGGCGATTGGTCCGGATTATTTCCGCGAGGCATTCGGTCTGCTTAACGCCGCTGCCGGCGGGCCGCCCGACAAAGCTGCGATGATGGAGATCATGCGCCGTCACGGCCTGACGCCGGCAATGCCGCCACCCGCCTGATGCCGGCCGAAGCCCAGCGAGCCATTATTCCCGGCAAGCAGCGAAGGCGTCGCCCGAGTTCCAGTCCCGGAATGCGATGGTCTTGCCTTCCGCCGACACGGTCTTGTGCTTCGTGCTGCCGTCCGGCTGCTGCTTCGAGCTGGTGCCCTTGCCGGTCAGCACATTGTAGTCACAGGCGCTGGCGGCATTCTCCTGCAGGTAATCATCGGAATCGTAGGCGAATCCAGCAACGATGAAGGCGCCGTTGCGGTAGGCGACGGTCAGCGTCTGGTTGGTGCGCTCGCTGCCGATCTCCGGCGCCGGCAGATGGAATTTGATCGACCCGTTGGGCAGCATTGTCAGCTCCGGCTCGGCGTCGGAGTTTTCGTAGCCCGGCCGGTCGTAGCCGTTCCACTCGCCACCGATCTGTTCGCGCACGATCTCGACAGGCTTGAGGTAATTGTGCTCCTTGTCCCCGAGGAAGAAATGGATGTCCATCGGGTCGGTCGGGCCGGTCTCGACCACCATGGCAAGGTCGGGAGCGCCGTCGCCGTTGAAGTCGCCGGTCAGCGCGGTGATGATCTTGCGGGTTTCGATCGGTTCGGCCAGCGCCACGCCCGGCAGCAACAAGGCAAGGCCGAAGAGCAGAGATTTCATTGCGGCATATCCCCCCGCGTGGCATTTGTGGTCCTATAGCACGGTGGGGAAGCGTCGTGCTCCTCCATCTGGTCGGGCGCGCTTCAGCCGCAACGCGGCAATCCATGGTGTGTTTCCAACTTCATGACAGCGTCTCCACTGCTGACGGGAATTGGGTGTGATGCCATGATGCCGGGCCGCAGGATGACGGAGGCAAGATGACAGGGGCCCTAGCGACAACAATTCTGAACCGGCAGGCCCGCTGATGGCTCCGGTCAAGGTCGATCCCGAAAAGGTCAGGGAATTTCCCGACGCGGCCAGTTTCCATACCTGGCTCGGCCAGCACCACGCCACGGAAACCGAAGTGTGGATCAAGGTTCACAAGGTAGGCTCGGGACTGAAGTCGATCACACCGAAGGAAGCCATCGACGTCGCGCTGTGCTTCGGCTGGATCGACGCCGTGCGCAAGGGGCTGGACGAGAACAGTTTCCTGCAGCGCTACACGCCGCGCGGCAAAAAAAGCATCTGGAGCAAGATCAACATCGACAATGTCGCGCGGCTCATCGAGGAGGGCCGCATGACCGAGCACGGGCTGAAACAGGTCGAGGCGGCCAAGGCCGACGGGCGCTGGGCACGTGCCTATGGCAGCGGCAAGGAGATGAAAATCCCCGATGATTTGCAAGCGGCGATCGATGCCGAGCCGGCGGCCAAGGCGATGTTGGAAAAGCTCAGCGCGCAGAACCGCTTCTCGCTCGCCTTCCGCACCCACAACATGAAGACCGAAGCCGGGCGCAAGAAGAAGATCGAAGCCTTCGTGGCGATGCTGAAGCGCGGCGAGACAATCTATCCGCAGGGAAAGAAATAGGAGCCTTCAGACGCCGTAGTGTGGGTCAAGGGTCCGGGAATTGTCCGCACGGGCGCCGACGACGCCATCAAGACATCGCCGCGGACGGCCTGGATAAGAAAGTCGAGCACCGTTGTCACACGCAGCGGGATATTCCGGCGGGACGGGTAGACGACATTGATCGGCAGGCGCGTCGGCGGAAAATCCGGCATCAGCTTGACCAGCCTGCCCGCTTCGATGTCCGATCCGGCGAGGATGTGGGAAAGCACCGCAAGCCCGGCTCCCGCCAGGGTAGCGCGATGGACGGCCATCGAATTGTTGGCGACGAGGCGGGGCTCAATCCGCAGAACCACTTCCTCCGCTCCACTGGAGAACGACCACGACCGGCCGTCCCCGCCACGGCTGTAGCAAATGCAGGAGTGATCCTTGATGTCTTGCGGCGTTCGCGGTGTGTCGCGTCCCTCGAGATAGGCTGGCGAGGCCACGAGAAAGGCTGTTGTCCAGCCGATCCGGCGGCAGATCAGGCTGCTGTCACAGACCGGCCCGAGGCGTACCTCGAGATCGATCGCATTCGCGACCACGTCCGACGGTTCATCCCGAAGGAGCAGTTCGACCTGAAGTGCCGGATGGCGCTCCAACAGCCCTGCCAGACGGTCGCTGAGGAAGAAGCCGAGGGGCGTCGGCAGGCTGAGCCTAACCTTTCCGGATATGGCTGCCGCTTCGGCGCCGCTGGCTTCGCCGAGCGCTTCGACCGCTTCGATGACGCGCAGCGCCGTCGGCAGCATCCGTTCACCCTCCGCCGTCAAGGCGAGCGCGCTCGTCGTGCGATGCAGGAGGCGCGTCTTGAGATGCGATTCCAGCGCGGAGACCTGCCGGGATACAGCCGGCTGCGTCAGATTGAGGTCGATGGCGGCCGCTGAGAAGGATTTTGTCTGCGCCACCCGCAGGAACGTTCGCAACGCCGATACGACGTCCATCCTCGCCCTCATACTTTTCGACATAAGCTTTATGTTCGCATCGTAGGCGGGTGGCGCTTTACTGTCCAGTCATTATGGATATTAATTATCCTTAAGGACACAAGATATCCAAAAAAGGAAAAACCATGACGCAGCGCCTGAACGCCGCCCAGCAATCGCCTGAACTCTTCAAGAAGCTCCTCGATTTCAGCATGGCCGAGACACATGGCGCGATCGAAGAGAAGCTCCGCGATCTGGTCCACGTCAGGGCATCCCAGATCAATGGCTGCGCCTTCTGCCTCGACATGCACGTCAAGGAAGCAAAGATCCACGGCGAGAGCGAGCTGCGGCTGTACCATCTCGCCGTCTGGCGCGAATCGATCCTATTCATTCCCCGAGAACGTGCCGCCCTTGCCTGGACCGAAGCCGTCACCAAACTCCCCGAAGGCGGTATCCCGGACGAGCTCTATGAACGCGTGCGCGGGCAGCTTTCGGAGAAGGAAATCTCCGACCTCACCTTCTCGATCATGGCCATCAACGCCTGGAACCGTGTCAGCGTCGCCTTCAAGACCGTGCCCGGCTCCGCGGACAAGCTCTACGGCCTCGACAAGGCCGGCCTGAACTGACCTCTCCCTCAACGAAACCAGCAACGACGCGGCGCGGCCGCGAACGGAGACTATCATGAAAATCGTCATCATCGGGGGCACCGGGCTTATCGGCTCCAAGACGGTCGAACGGCTGCGCAAGCAGGGCTGCGAGGTGGTTGCCGCCGCCCCGAATACCGGCGTCAACACCATCACGGGCGAAGGCCTGGAGGTGGCGCTGGCTGGCGCCGAGGTCGTCATCGACCTCGCCAATTCACCTTCGTTCGAGGACCAGCCCGCCATGGATTTCTTCACCACTTCAGGCCGCAACCTGCTCGCCGCGGGCAAAGTTGCCGGGGTCAGGCACCACATCGCGCTCTCGGTTGTCGGGACCGAACGCCTGCAGGACTGCGGCTATTTTCGCGCCAAGCTCGTCCAGGAAGAGCTGATCAAGGCCTCCGGCATCCTCTACACCATCGTTCATTCGACGCAGTTCATGGAATTCCTGGCCAGCATCGCCAAGTCCGGCACGGTCGGCGAGGCCGTGCACCTGTCGCCGGCCTATGTGCAGCCTATCGCATCGGACGACGTCGCCGATGCGATGGCCGGGATCGCGCTCGGCGCGCCGATCAACGGCATGATCGAGATTTCCGGTCCGGAGCGTGCGCGCATGAGCGAACTCGTCGCCCGCTACCTCAAGGCTGTCGGCGATCCCCGCGAGGTCGTGGCTGATCCGGAGGCGCTCTACTTCGGCGCGAGGCTGAACGACACTTCGCTCGTCTCAGACAACAATCCGCGCCTTGGCCGCATCACCTTCGAACAATGGTTCGCCACCGCGGCGCGGAAATGACCGGCAGGATGCGCCGTAGCTCAACACACAAAGGAGTTTTCGAATGATCAAGTCAATCGCCATCGCGCTCGCCCTGACGGCGGCACTGGCCGGCCCGGTTGGAGCCAAGGAGGCCCATCGCGCCGGCGAGAAGGCCGCCAAGGTCACCCTCGTCTATGAGCATGAACTGCCGAATGCCCCCGGCAAGAGCATCAAGGGCATCCTCGTCGAATATGGCCCGGGCGGCTATTCGGAGGCGCATACGCATCCAAGCTCCGCCTTCATCTATGCCACCGTTCTGGAAGGCTCCATCCGCAGCCAGGTCAACGACGCCCCGGTCAAGGTCTACAAGGCCGGCGAGAGCTTTTCGGAGATGCCGGGTGATCGCCACAGTGTTAGCGAAAACGGCAGCGAGACGAAGCCCGCGAAGCTGCTGGCGGTGTTCGTGGTCGATAGCGCCCAGAAGGAATTGACCTATCCGGCCAAGAAATAGGGGGCAAGGCCGGTCGCCCTTCCTCGCGTTCGGCCCTGCCGCCAGCCAAAATACTGTCGGTGAGCCCATGTTCGGCGGTCATCATTTCCTGGCTCTGGTCTTGATCAACCTTCTCGGGCTTGCCGGCATCGTGTCTGGTATTTCCAGGGCCGTGGGCGTCCCATGGCACGCCTGAGGCCGCGAGAAGCGCGCCTGCTCCAGGACCTGGTGGTCGCCGCCATCTATCTCGGCGTGGCGCTGTCGATAACGGGCGCCCGGAACGATGCGGGCATGGCTAGCCGCCTGCATGCCGGCGACGGGAGACCGGCCGCCCGCGACGGTTATGCGGCCACGTTCATCCGGCGCGCTCTAGCACCCATTCGAAGCTGTTTTTCCAAAGCTCCGCGGGGATGTCGAGCGCCAACGCTTCGGTGAGGTCGGAAAGCCTGACGGCGCGCAATTTTGCGCGCCAGGCCTCATCGGCCTCCCACATGATGCGCGCCACCGGGCAAGGATTGCTTTCGCAATAGCCCTGGGGACGACACGGATTGTTCTCGCGGATATTGTTGCAGACAAACGTCCGCGCCTTGCCCTCAACCGCCTCCACGATGTCGAGGAAGGTCAGCTCTGCCGGCGTCCGCGCCAACCGGTATCCACCCGACGGCCCCAGCGTCGTGTGCACCAGTCCCGCCTGCGACAGGCTTTGCAGTGCCTTGGAGAGATATTCCTTGGGAAGGCCGTGGAACTCGGCAAGCGCTTTTGTGGAGAGATACCGCCCCTCGGGCAGACCGGCGAGAATGGCGCAGCAGTGCAGTGCCCATTCGACTTGGCTTTTCAGGATCATCCACGGGTTCCCGGGCCGGTACCGACCGACCTATTAAGGATAAAAAGTATCCCTATTCCACCGCGGTGTAAACAGAGACGGATTCTGGCGGGAGCCAGATCCGTCAGCGCATGCGCTCAGGCTCCGGAATGCGGATCGATACCGTAGGGATGGACGGGGTAGCCGGGTCCGATGGCATCGCGCACGCGCTCCGTCCATGCGGCGAACGCCGGATAGTCCACGAGCGAAAAGCCGCAATCCCCGGCGCGATGGCTGTAGGCATAGACGGCGATGTCGGCGACGGTGAAGTCGCTGCCGGCGAGGAACGGCGTCTCGCCAAGGCTGCGGTCCAGGGCGGCGAGCGTCCGGGCTCCGGCTTCGCGTTTTCCGGCAACCATGGCCTGGTTGCGCTCGAGCCGTCCGGTCAAGGTCCAGAAGCGCAGCGAGCCGATGACGGGCTCGACATTGTACTGTTCGAAGAACAGCCATTGCATGACCTTGGCACGCCGATAGCGGTCCGACGGCAGGAAGGGCGTGCCTTCGGCGAGGTAGGTGAGGATCGCATTGGATTCGGCAATAGCGCTGCCGTCTTGGAGTTGAAGTACGGGAACAGCGCCTGCCGGGTTGAGCGCCAGGAAGGCGTCGGTATGGCTCTCGCCCTCGAAAATCGAGACGGGATGACTGTCGTAGGGAATCTCAAGCAATCCGAGCAGGACCCGGACCTTCCAGCCGTTCTGCGATGGCAGATAATCGTGGAGCGTGAGCATGACCGGTCCTCATGATGGATCAACGATCGCATGGCGCAGCGCCGGCCGACACCCGATTCCTGCGCAAACCAATCCATGCAATCGATCGCACAATGACTGCGATCTCCGCCGCCTAATAATTCATTCCCTCCGTGCCATCTTCGCTTCGATGATCGGCAGCCACAAAGGCATGACAGATGAACACCCATTCCGACAAAGTCGCCCTCGTCACAGGCGCCAATCGCGGCATCGGTCAGGAAACCGGCCGGCAATTGGCCAAGCTCGGCTTCACCGTACTGCTCGGCGTGCGCGATATCGCCAAGGGCGAGGCGGCGGCCAAGGCGCTCGATGGCCATGTCGAGGTCATCGCGCTCGATGTCGCCGCGCCTGACGCGGCTCAGACGGCAGCCGAAGAGGTGCAGCGGCGGTTCGGCCGGCTCGACGTGCTGATCAACAATGCCGCCATCCATTACGACACCGGCTCGCGCGCCTCGCGGCCCGACTGGACCGTCATCCGCGACGCGTTCGAGACCAACGTCTTCGGCGCCTGGCGGGCGGGCGCCGCCTTCGCGCCGCTGCTCGGGGCGGGCGGCCATGGCCGACTGGTCAATGTGTCGTCCGAAGGCGGTTCGCTGGCCTCAATGGGGGCGGGGGCGCCGGCCTATTCGACCTCGAAGGCGACGCTCAACGCGCTGACGCGCGTGCTGGCGGCGGAGCTGCGCGGCTCCGGCGTGCTGGTCAATGCCGTCTGCCCTGGCTGGGTCGCCACCGACATGGGCGGACCGGGCGGACGCCCGGTCGCGCAAGGGGCGGCCGGCATCGTCTGGGCCGCGACCTTGCCGGACGACGGCCCGACCGGCGGCTTTTTTCGCGATGGCGAGAGATTGCCGTGGTGATGGCGTGCAGAATTCCTCGACCGCGTTCTACCCGGATTCCACCCAGATCCGTCATCAGGACTTTGCCGCCATCCAACAAGGGCAAGACATGCTGCGCGAGGGCGGACCGCTCGCGGCATTGCTCGCAGGAAAAAGCCGACCTTTTCGTGACGGTCTTCAAGGGTGATGACTGCTCGTCACTGGTTGAGGTCGACCGGTGTCACACCGAGGAGCTTCAGGGCGTTGGCGTAGGTCCGGATGCCTTGCGCCTGCTTGCTTTCGGCACAGAACCGGTTCGCCTTGTCCTGCAGTGCCGTTGCCTGCGCGATCTGGCTCGCACTGGCACCGGGCCTGGCCTTGGTCTGGATGGCGCCGTCGAGTTGAAGACCGAGCCGGCTGCAATATTCGCTTCGGGTGACCGCCGCCTCCGCACCCGACTGTGCGACCGCGAGCATGGCCAGCGAAATGCCTGCGAGGGCACTCATCCATCCGGTTGAATGTTGTTGCATCGCAGGCAGCATCCCTTTGCATTGGTGGCGACCGCTGTCCGGTTGCCACGAGCATGTTATGCCCGACGATGTTTTCTTCAGTTTTTCCCGGATGTTGAATCTTGTTTCTGGAGTGTTTCTGGCGGTCGGGATCACACCTCGTCGGCGTCGAACAACAGCATCGTCAGATCGTCGTCGCCCGGAGCCAGTAGCCGCCGGTCGGCGGCGCAGGCGACGCCGACTTCCGAGGCGAAGGCGGTGCGGATGTCTTCGAGGCTGTCGAAATACAATGTTCCGACCAGACAAGGCATCTCGCCCGCCGAGAGCTTGACGATGGGCCGCCTGCTGACATCATAGCGCCGCAGCCCGGGAAGCTTCTTGGCAAGTGGTATGTGAACGTCGAAATAGTGGCGGTCGAAGGCGGCCGGATCGGCCGGGGTTTTGTAGATCACGAGCATCTTGGCCATTGCCATGGTCCTGTCCTGTTGGCGTTTCTGGTCTGGCCGTGCAGGCCACCGCGTCAAAGTCGTTCGACAAGGGCGGATTTCGACCGCCCGCCGATTTTTCATGGACGCCGGCAGGCAGGAGCAGCCATGCAAACCGCCGATTTCCGCCAGTTGAGGAAATCGGCGCCTCGTGCTCCGCCAGGCATCTGCGGCGCTTCTGCCTCTTCCCCTGGCATCTTCATTCGCGTAAGGGCGCGGGCAAATCCTCCAATCTCCTTTGAGCCTCCCCGGATCACCATGATCAGACTTGAAAACATCGGCAAACAGAACGGCCGTCAGCTTGTCTTCATCGAGGCGTCGGCCACGCTGCAGAAGGGCGAGAAGATCGGCCTCGTCGGGCCGAACGGCGCCGGCAAGACGACCTTGTTTCGCATGATCACCGGCCAGGAGCAGCCTGACGAGGGCCAGGTGCAGGTCGATCGTGGCGTCACCATCGGCTATTTCAGCCAGGATGTCGGCGACATGGCCGGCCACAGCGCGGTCGCGGAAGTGATGAACGGTGCTGGGCCGGTGAGCGACGTGGCGGCCGAAATGGCGGAACTCGAGGCTGCGATGGCCGACCCCGACCAGGCCGACCGGATGGATGAGATCATCGAAAAGTATGGCGAGGCGCAGCATCGCTTCGAGGAACTCGACGGTTATGCGCTGGACGGGCGTGCCCGCGAGGTGCTGGACGGTCTGGGCTTCAGCCAGGAGATGATGGACGGCGACGTCGGCAAACTCTCGGGCGGCTGGAAGATGCGCGTGGCGCTGGCCCGCATCCTGCTGATGCGGCCCGACGCCATGCTGCTCGACGAACCGTCGAACCATCTCGACCTGGAAAGCCTGATCTGGCTGGAGCAGTTCCTGAAAGGCTATGACGGCGCGCTGCTGATGACCTCGCACGACCGCGAGTTCATGAACCGCATCGTCAACAAGATCGTCGAGATCGATGCGGGATCGCTCACCGCCTATTCCGGCAATTACGAATTCTACCAGCAGCAGCGGGCGATCGCCGACAAGCAGCAGCAGGCTCAGTTCGAACGTCAGCAGGCGATGCTGGCCAAGGAGATCGCCTTCATCGAGCGCTTCAAGGCGCGTGCCTCGCATGCCGCGCAGGTGCAGAGCCGAGTGAAGAAGCTAGACAAAATCGACCGCGTCGAGCCGCCAAAGCGCCGCCAGGTGGTGAATTTCGAGTTCCAGCCGGCGCCGCGCTGCGGCGAGGACGTCGTCACCTTGAAGAACGTGCACAAGGCCTATGGCAGCCGCACCATCTATGAAGGGCTCGACTTCCAGGTCCGCCGCCGCGAGCGTTGGTGCATCATGGGCGTCAATGGCGCGGGAAAATCGACGCTGCTGAAGCTGGTGGCCGGTGCTTCCGATCCCGATACCGGTACGGTGGCGCGGGGACCGAGTGTGAAAATGGGCTATTTCGCCCAGCACGCCATGGAGTTGCTCGAAGGCGAGCGCACCGTGTTCCAAACGCTGGAGGATAATTTTCCGCAGGCCGGCCAGGCGCCGCTTCGGGCACTTGCCGGCTGTTTCGGCTTTTCCGGCGACGAGATCGAGAAGAAATGCCGGGTGCTGTCAGGCGGCGAGAAGGCAAGGCTGGTGATGGCGCTGATGCTGTTCGACCCGCCCAACCTCCTGGTGCTGGACGAACCGACCAACCATCTGGACATCACCACCAAGCAGATGCTGATCGAGGCGCTGTCGCAGTATGAAGGCACGATGCTGTTCGTCTCGCACGACCGGCATTTCCTGGCCGCGCTGTCGAACCGCGTGCTCGAACTGACGCCAGAAGGCATCCACACCTATGGGGGCGGCTATACGGAATATGTCGAACGCACTGGACAGGAAGCGCCGGGGTTGAGGAGCTGATTTCCAGTTTCAAAATGTGCGCCGGAGCGCGTCGCAGGGTCATGGCGACGCGCTTCACGCCACGAGGCTTATCTCAGCGAGATGGCGAGCCCGCTCAGATCGGCGTTGACCTGCAGGCCTACCTGTCGGCCCGTGAGTTCAAGCTGGGCGCCCTTGTCGTTGGTCATCACGATCACCTGGGCGCCTTTGCCGAGCGTGCCGCCGCCGCCGGCGGCGCCGTATACGCCAGTCACATCCCGGACGCGCTTGATGTGGCGCACGGTGCCCTGGAAATAGGTCTTGGAGACCCCGAAGGCGAGGCCGCCCGAGACGCCGCCGATCGAGATCGGGTATTTGCGGCCATGGAAAGTCAGCGTGCCCTCGCCACCGGAGCCGCCGACAAAGAAGGCCGCCTTGTAGACGGAGAAGCGGATTTTACCGCTGTCGGCATGCGCGGCGCTGGCCAGGCTGACGCCCGCAGCGGCGATCGCGGCAATGGCGATTGAACGAAATCCGGACGAAATAGTCATGATGGGAACTCCTGAAGATGTCCGCCTTGCCCGCCGGCAAGAATGTCAGCGTCGTATCAAGCTACAACTGAACAGTCTCGCCCATCATTGGTTCCCAGCTGCGGTCCAAATCTGGCGACGGGCGGCCCCCAGGAAACGAGGCCGGGCTCTCTGGTCGCAACGCTCCCCTTGTGAGATGAAGGCGTCCATGTACTCTCCACGGTGGTTGGCAAAGGGATTCTGCATGAAAATTGCGGTGGGGCTTGCAACGTCCGCATTGGCCGCGACGATGGCCGGATGCGCGACCTCTCCAGTCGATTACGGAGCCTCGCTTTCGCAGCAGGACCAGAAATGGGCGACGCCGCAATGCCAGCAAGTACGAGCGGCGGCTTCGGACTACGCGGTCCGCGAAAAAACGCATCCGGGTTGGGAATTCGTTGCACTTGGCCCGTATGGATTGGGGATCATAGCGGCCACCAAGGAGCACGAGCAGAAGCAGCGAAAGCTGCTCGCCCGCGACGTCCATCTGCAATGTTCGAGCCTTCCCCTGCCCAAGGAATTGCAGGGCGGTCTCGGCGCTTCCGGCCCCGGTAAGGCGCAATATCCCTAGACGGGAATGGGGCGCGAGCGCGATCCTCGCCGGAAAATCGTTTTCCTGGGGTTGCTCTACCGCAGCAATCCTTCCGCCTCGAACGTGTCCCAGCCTTCGAGCTTTGGCGCATCGTCTTTTCCCGAATTCCTGGTCTTGCGGGCGTTGCCCGTCCGCTTGCCTGCTCGCGTCAGCGCGGCCTTGCCGGCTCCGCGCCTCCTGTTTTCGGATGTTTCCCGCGCGTCCTCCTCCCGCCAGGCGGTCGCCAGGTCACGATCAAGAAGGTCCTCGATGTGGCGTGGATCGAAGACATGGAAGGTCACGGCCTTGGATCGCCCGCGCATCTTCACGGTGCGCGTGCCGATGCTTTTCAGGCGACCGTCCCTGAGCCACTTGTGCCGCTCGCGCGACGAGATGGTGAGAATGTCCTCCGCTTCTCGCGGAAGCACGGCCAGCGCTTCGATTCCCTCCAGCGTCTTGGAGATGGTCGCCGAGGCGGCCCGGAACGCATCCGCGTCGGCTTGCAGCATGCGCAAGACGATGCGGCCGGTCTCGGCCTTGGCAAATTTCCTCACTGTCCAGGGCAGCCTGGCCCGTACTTCGCGTTCGATCCCTTTCAGGCGCAAGGAGGAGCCAAGCGTCGCCGACGGCGGCAGCGGCCATTCGGCAACCATTGACGCGGTGCTCGCGCCTTGCTCGGCCCTCCGGTCAGGGGTGGTCGCAATCGCCGCTGCGATGCCACCTAGGACCTTCCGCAGGGAACCGCGCCGCTTGGCTGCAGATTTCATCTCTCATCTTCGCTCGTCAGGTGCCTACCGTGCAACGATCGTTCGCACAACAGACAACCGAAATCAGGCTCGATCAGTTCCCCTAGCATGGGACCCGGCGGGTGTTCGGCTTCATCGGCGGGGCAGTTGGATTCGCCGCCCGATGGACACGCTTCATTCGGGTTCGCCAAACCACCGCGCCGCGGCCTTGGCAACTCCCTCCAGGTCCGGATCAGCGTCGGTGGCCCTGGGGCCGCCACCGCAGCCAATAAGCCAGCGCGCGCGAAGTGTCTCACCGCCGGCGCGGATGGTCGTGCTCATCCGACTGCTCGAAGTCCTCGACTTCGAGGCCGCGTCTGATCTCGCGCTGATCGCGCTTGCCCGCGCGGCGAGAAGGGTTGCGATCGCCTTCATGTCGGACGCGACGGGCGCTTGGGCAGCGTCCGATGTTCGTCGCGGGGATCTCGTGCACGAAGCCGAAGACCAGAACTTTCCCGGCGAAAGGAATTCGCTGGCGAAAGGGGTTGGGCTTGCCAAACCAACTCTGCCTTTTCCGACACGGGCTATATAAGGGGGTGGCGATTGATGCGCAGCAGGGTGCAATCAGAGGGCACGAGGACGGTTCCGAACAACAATGGCCAGGCGTTTTGCGTTTCTCCTCGTTCGCGACTTCACGCTGTCGCCGCTATCGTTGTTCATCGACACGCTGCGGCTGGCGGGCGATGAGGGCGACCGCAGCCGCAGGATAGAGTTCGACTGGGAGATCGTCGGCGAACGCGGCCTGCCGATCCGGGCAAGTTGCGGCGTCGAATTGCTGCCGACCGGGGGGATCGGCAACCCCGAGGATTTCGATAACGTGGTCGTGGTCGGCGGCCTGCTCGACACAAACCGCAGCCTGAGTTCCGAGAAGGAGGCGTTTCTTTTGCGTGCCGCCGGCAAGGGAGTGCCGCTGACGGCGCTCTGCACGGGAAGCTTCGTGCTGGCGCGCTACGGGTTGCTCGACGGCTACAGCGCTGCCGTCAGCTGGTTCCACATCAAGGATTTCCGCAGCCGGTTCCCGGAGGTCAACGCGCATGCCGACAGCCTTTTTACCGTCGACCGGGGCCGCGCGACATGCGCGGGCGGCACGGGTGCCGCCGACCTCGCGGGCCATTTCGTGTCCCAGTTCATCGGCCAGAAGGCGGCCGAGAAGGCCGCCAAGATCCTGGTGCTCGACCGGATCAGGAGCAGCCGCGACGTGCAGCCCGTCGGCGACCTGTTTCCGGCGGCGTCGAGCCGGGCGGTGAAGCGGGCCTTGCTGTTGATGGAGAGCAACCTGCAGGAGACGCTGTCGGTGGCCGAGATCGCAAGCCGCCTGAACTGCTCGCGGCGCCAGCTCGAACGGCTCTTCGGGTTGGAACTGGGAATCGGCCCGATGGCGGCATATCTGGCGCTCAGGGTGCATCATGCGAAGTCGCTGCTGGAAGGCAGCGACTTGCAGATCGGCGACATCGCCTACCGCTGCGGCTTCACCAATGCCGGCCATTTCAGCCGTGTGTTCCGCCAGCAGACCGGCATCACGCCAACCCACCTCAGGCATCCGAACCGGGCAGTGGCGGCGGGAGGATAATGGTCAGTGACGGCCTGGTCGTGTCGCATACTCCGCCTGGCCGATTGCGTCGGTGCAGAAGCTGGCCATAGCATTGCGACGAGCGGCGGTGCCGCCGCCGCATTGACGGTCAAATTCGCCAGCGAGAGCCATGCCGCATTATCCCGACGCCATGCCTGGATCAAAGAGCCTCTTCGAGCGCGCCAAGAAGGTGATGCCGGGCGGCAATACGCGCACCACCGTCTTTGTCGATCCGTTTCCGATCTATGCCGCGCGAGGCGAGGGGTGCAGGGTCTGGGATGTCGACGGCAACGTCTACTATGACTGCATCAACAATTTCACCTCGATGATCCATGGCTACACGCATCCCGATGTCGCTGCCGCCGTGGTCGAGCAACTGCCGTTCGGCACGGCCTTCGGCGCCCCGACGCTCAGCGAGATCGAGCTTGCCGAGCTTCTCGTCGACCGGCTGCCCTCCGTCGACCGGATTCGCTTCACCAACTCCGGCACGGAGGGGGTGATGATGGCCATCAAGGCCGCGCGCGCCTTCACCGGGCGGCCGAAGATCGTCAAGATCGAAGGCGCCTACCACGGGTCGTATGATTTCGCCGAGGTGAGCCTGGACAGTTCCCCGGCCAATTGGGGCGACATGCCAAGCTCGACGCCTTACGCAAAGGGAACGCCGCGCGGGGTGCTGGACGATGTGATTGCCGTGCCCTTCAACGATATCGAGGCGCTTCGCGCCGTCTTCGCCGCCCAGGGCGACAGCATAGCAGGCGTGCTGATCGATCCTATACCCAATCGTGCCGGCCTCATCCCGGCACGCCGGGACTATCTGCACGCAATGGTCGAGATCGCCCGGGCGGCCGGGGCCCTGATTGTCTTCGACGAAGTCATCTCGTTTCGCCTTGGCTGGTCGGGCGCGCAGGGGTTGTGGGGCATCGAGCCCGACCTGACCGCGCTCGGAAAGATCATCGGCGGCGGCTTCCCCGTGGGCGCCGTTGGCGGGCGCGCCGATGTCATGGCGGTGTTCGATCCGACCAGGGGCAAGCCCGCTCTTCCCCATGGCGGCACGTTCACCGCCAATCCGGTGACCATGCGGGCCGGGCTCGCCTCGATGCGGGCGCTGACGAAGGAGAGCTTTGCCCATCTCGATACACTGGGCGCATTCCTGCGCGAAGGGGTGTCCGCCTCGTTCGACAGGCATGGCCTTGCCGGCCAATGCGTGGGCCTCGGTTCGCTGTTCAAGGTTCATTTTACCTCGCATCCGGTTACGGACTATAGATCCGTCTATCCGGGCCATGCCGAGCACCGGAGGTTCGATACATTCCACAAGGGCTTGCTCGGCCGCGGCGTCCTGTCTGCCAGCTACGGCCTGTTCGCGCTCTCGACGCCCATGACACAGGCGGACGCGCGCAGCATTCTGCATGCGATCGACGACACCCTGGGCGAGATCGCCGCGCAGCGTGGATCAGGATGACGTTTGGTCGATTCGCCTCCCTATCTCTTTGTCGAAGCATGAGCTCTGGAACATCGGGGATCATGCCTGAAAGCAGGTGACCCTATATGACAGCTTCCTTCCATGTCGTGGTGATCGGTGCGGGCACGCTGGGCCTATGCACGGCGCTCACCCTCCTCGAACAGGGCGCGCGCGTGACGGTGCTGGAAGCGCAGTCGATCGCTTCAGGCTCGAGCGGCAGGTCGGTCGGCGTTGTCGGGTCGCAATTTACCGATCCGTTCGAGATCATGCTTCGCGTTCAATCGTTCCGCCGGTTTCGCCAGTGGGAGGGGCAGGGGCTTCAATTCAACCACATCGGTTATCTTCGGCTCGCGCGCACGCCCGCGCAGATGGAGCTGTTCGCGAAATCAGTCGAGATTCAGGGCGGGGCCGGCCTGAAGTCGCGCCTGATCCGTGCGAACGAACTCAGGGACCTTGTTCCCCACCTTAGCCCCGACGGGCTCGAAGGCGGTTTGTTCGGACCCGACAACGGCTTTCTCGATCCCTATGACATGTGCAATTTCCTGGCGCGGATCGTCCGCGAAAAGGCCGGCGACATCCACCAGTACCGCAAGGTCCTCGGGGTGGGAAGGCGGCCAGGCGGCTACAGGCTGGAGACCAATGGCGATCCGGTCGAATGCGATGCCGTGGTCAACGCAGGCGGCGCATGGGCGCCGCGGGTCGCCGAGCTCTTCGGCCAGCGCCTGCACATTTGGCCCGAGCGCCATGAGGCGGTCGTGATCCATCTGGACAGGCCGCTCGACTATACGATGCCGATGGTCATGGACCTCGTGGACGGCGAGGGCAGCGGCCTTAATTTCCGCCACGACAAGCCTGGCGCGCTGATTGCCGAGATCCACAAGGTGACGTCCATCGCTCCCGAGGATCCGGACAATTACAACGATCAGTGCGAGGAGCAATCGAAGGTCCACCTGGCCGAACTGCTGCTGGAACGGCTGCCCGATCTGCCGGGCGCGCGGCTTGGCCGTGGCTGGGCCGGCCTTTATCCTGTCACGGCCGATCATCGGCCGCTTGTCGGACCGATCGATGCCTCGGAACCGGCATTGGTCACCGCCGCCGGCGCCGGCGGCTATGGCATCCAGCTGGCGCCGGTGATCGGGCAGATCGCGGCGGATTGGGTTCTTCAAGGCGCGCCGGCTTCAGTGCCCGGAGCCGGGAGCCTTGCACCCACGGCCGAGCGCAACATCCGCAAAGTCGATCACTGACCGGTGCGAGTTGAAACCAGACCGGCGCTGCCGGAATTGCGCAAAACAAGCGTTTAGAGCCCCGATGGGGATCTGCAGACCCCACGCCTTCAGGCGGCTGGGATCTGGGCTGTTGCGCGAGACGGCACGGGCGCGTCAAATGGTGGCTGAACCGCACCAAGCGCCCGCGACCTTCAGGAAATCCGCTTCCCGGCCCCGTCCAGCAGCACGCAGCCGTCCGGGGCAAAACCCAACTCGATCGTCTCGCCTTCGCGAAGCACGCGGCCAGTGATCGGTGTATTGGCGCGGAGGCTGGTCTTGCCGCCGATGTCGATCTCGTAGATCGCGCTGCCGCCCAGATAGGAGGCCGAGATCACGCGGCCGGACAGCCGATTGGCGCTCGTTCCAGCACCGACCGAAAATTTCTGCGGCCGCACCACGACGGTGACCTTGCTGCCGTCGGCAAGCGGCCTTGGACAAGCCACGCTGACCGTCTGGCTGGTGCCAAGCACCACCGTTACCGTTCCTTGGCCGGACCGGCTCACGGTCCCTGCAAGCATGTTGGCCTTGCCGAGGAAGTCGGCGACGAAGGCTGTCGCCGGCGCCTCGTAGACCTCCTCCGGAGTGCCGATCTGCTCCACCGCGCCCGCGTTCATCACCACGATGCGATCCGACATGGAAAGGGCTTCTTCCTGGTCGTGCGTGACGAAGATGGCGGTGATGCCGGTTTCCTTCTGGATCTTCTTGATCTCGACGCGCATCTCCTCGCGCATGTTGGCGTCCAGCGCCGACAACGGCTCATCCAGCAGCAGCACCTGCGGCTCGAAGACGATGGCGCGGGCGAGCGCGATGCGCTGCTGCTGCCCGCCTGACAGTTGCGACGGCAGCTTCTTCTCGCTGCCCGGCAGCCGCACCATTTCGAGCGCCTTGCCGACCTTGCGCACGATCTCGGGCTTCGGCACGTTGCGGTACTTCAGGCCGAAGGCGACGTTGTCGAATACGTTCTTGTGCGGGAAGAGCGCGTAGCTCTGGAAGACCAGCCCGATGTTGCGCTTGTAGATCGGGACGTCGTCGACGCGCCGCCCGTCGATCATGATTTGGCCGCCCGAAATATCGACCAGGCCGGCGATGGAGCGCAGGATCGTGGTCTTGCCGCAACCCGAAGGCCCGAGCAAGGTGACGAAGCTGCCCTTGCGGATCGAGAGCGAGAAATCGCGCACCGCGACGAACTTGCCGTAGGCGATGTCGATGTCGCGGAACTCGACCGCCGGGCTGTTCGCCTCGGCGGCCGCGCTCGCGCCGGCTGCCCCGGCCTGAACAGGCCGGGGATGGAGTGTCGTTTCCTGGCTGTCAGGCACCCTTCGAGATCCTGTTCCACTGCTTGGTCCAGGCGTCCTCGTTGGTCGCCCAGTAGGTCGGATCGGCAAAGGTCAGCGACTTCATCGTGCCCGTCTTGTCGAATGCCGGCAGCTTCTCGATCTTCTCGGTCAGCTTGACCTTGTTAGGATCGAGCGACGGCGGATAGCTCTGGCCTTCGGCCACCGCGATCGAGGTCGCCGGGTCGAGCATGAAGTTGATGAGTTCCTCGCATTCGGCCATGGGCGAGCCCTTGAGGATCAGCATGTCCTCCATCCAGGCGTAGGAGCCGGCCGGATCGAGATAGCCGATCGGATGGCCCTGGTCCTGCAGCGCGGCGACGCGGCCCGACCAGGCATCGGTCACCACGATCTCACCCTTGGAAAGCAGGTCCATCAGCTCCGCGCCGGAACTCCAGAACTTCTTGGCGAGGTCGCGCGTCTCGCGCACCTTGGCCCAGATGGCGTCCATGTCCTTGAGGTTGTTGGGGTCCTGCCCGGTGGCGAGCGCCGCATACCAGACGCGCGTCGTCATGTCGGAATAGCCGCCGACCTTGCCGGCGTATTTCTTGTCGAGCAGGAGCCCGGCGCCCTTTTCCTTGGCTTCCTCCGGCGAGATCACGTTGGTGTTGTAGGCGATGCCCGTCGTGCCGTAGTCGTAGGGCACGGCGGAGAGCTTTGGTGTCAGCTTGCGGAACGGCTCGATCATCGGCTGCAGCACGTTCGCCATGTTGGGAATGTTGGCCTCGTTGATTTCCGAGGTCAGGCCGGCGTTCACGTATTTGATGTAGTAGTTGACGCCGGAGGAATGGATGACCTGGTAGTCGCCGGGCTTGGCGGTCTTGATCTTGGTGATGATCTCGTCCTCGTCGCCGAACGTGCCCTGGACCACCTTGATCTTGGTCTTGGTCGTGTAGGGCTGGAAGGCGAACTTGTCGATCGCATCCTGCACCGTGCCGCCCCAACCGTCGAAGCGAACCTCCTGGACCGCGGCGAGCGCCCGGCCCATCCAGGGCATCGAAAGGCCCGCCGATGCTGCCGCGGCTGCGGTCAGCGTCAGGAACGTGCGGCGGCTCAGGTCGCCATTGGCGTATCGATCGTGCAGCCGTTCCAGCCGCTTGGTGGTGGTGAGTTTCATTGTATTTCCTCCTTTGGTTCGCCACGTCTTCTCAGTTTTGTCAGGCTTTGCAGGATCAGGCCACCGATCAGCGGGATGCCGACGGTCACCAGGATCATCACGGTGCCGAGCGCGTTGATCTCCGGGCTGATCGAAATCTTGAGCATGGAAAGGATCTGGGTCGGCATGGTCTCGACGCCGGCCGGCCGCCAGAACAGGCTGGCCGAGGTGTTGTCGAACGAAATGGTGAAGGCGAGCAGGGCGCCGCCGACAACGGCCGGGATGAGCAGCGGCAGCGTGATCTCGCGGAAGGACGAGAAGCGAGAGGCGCCAAGCGACAGTGCGGCCTCCTCGTAGACGCGCCGGATGCCGATCATGCGCGCCTGGGCGATCAGCACCACATAGGGCACGGCGAGCAGGATATGGCCAAGCACCAGGAGCAGCATGGTCCTCGGCTGGTCGACGGCCTTGATCAGCACCAGCAGGCCGACGCCGAGGATGGTTTCCGGCACCAATGCCGGCAGGATCACCAGCGTGCTCAGCGCCTGCTTGCCGCGAAATTCGAAGCGGACCAAGGCAAACGCCGTGGTGACGCCGATGGCGGTGGTGACGATGGCGGTGACCAATGCGATCCACAAGGATGTTCGAAAGGCAGCCAGCACCGCCTCGTTGGCCATCAGCTTGCCGTACCATTGCAGGCTGAAGCCGGTCATCGGGAAGCCGCCGAACATCGAGGCGTTGAACGACAGGACCACTGTCGCCACGATCGGCGCGAACATGAAGATGTAGACGCAGACCGTGACAAAGCCGGTCAGCCGCCAGGCCCATCTGCCTTCCTGCCTGCGCCGTGTTCCCCTCATCCTGCAAGCCCCGTCATCCGCCAAGCCCTTTGACGATCTGCGACATGCCCATGTAGCGCGTGTAGACGGCGGCGAAGAAGCCGAGCACGATGAACAGTACGATCGAAAGCGTGGCCCCCATCGGCCAGTTCAACTCGCCCATGATGGTGTCGTAGATCAGGTTGCCGAACAGCGCGTCGCGGCCCGATCCGAGAAGCTGCGGCGTGACATAGCTGCCGGCGGCCAGCACGAAGCAAAGCAGCAGGCCCGCCGCCAGGCCGGGCAGCGACAGCGGCAGCGTGACCTCGCGGAACGCCTGCGCGCTCGTGCAGCCCATCGAGCGGGCCGCCGAAATCAACGTGCGATCAATGCTCTCCAGGCTGACATAGACGTTGAGGATCATGTAGGGCAGCAGGAAGTGCAGCATGCCCAGAATGACCGCGCCTTCATTGTAGAGCATCTGCAGCGGCTCATGGATGATGCCCATTTTGAGCAGCGCGACGTTGATGACGCCCTGTTCCCCCAGGATGTTGATCCAGGAGAAGGTGCGGATGGTGAAACTGATCCAGAACGGCACGATCAGCAAAAGCAGCAACAGCCATTTGTGCTTGAAGGTCGTGGCCCAGATGAAATAGGCGGGGAAGTAGCCGAGCACGCCGCACAGCAGCGCCGTCATGGCTCCGACCCTCAGCGTCTTCAGGAGGAAGCCGTGATAGTAGCTGTCGGTGAGGAATTCGTGCCAGTTCGCGGTCGTCAGCGCGCTCGTTTCCACGCCGGCGGTGACAAAGGTGAAGAAGGTATAGCCGGCCATCACGGCGATCGGCAGCACCAGGAAAAAGGTTAGCAGCAAGAGCACCGGCGCGACCAGCATCCAGGCCAGCCGTGGATCATACAATGTCCATCGTCGTTCCATGAGCACCCGGTGCGCTCTCTTTGAAGCGCCTGTTTTGTTCCCGGGCCAAGATTGAGGGATTGCAGGCGCGATGTCCACAGTCGGCGATTGAGCCAGCGGACTTCAGTGTCGCCGGGTGCGAGAGATGCCGAAATTTGTCGGGAGACGGGGTCGCCACGCAACCCCGTTCGACCACACGTCGGGAACGGCTGGCCGGCGTCTCCTCAGCCCTTCGAAATACCGCGCGCGATCAGCCGGGCGAGGCGCTCCGAAAACGCCCTGGCGTCGGCCGGCTTGTCGCCGTCGAGCACGCGCGCCTCGTCGTAGAGGAGGTGGGCGGCGTCGTCCTTGAAGGCCTGTTCGTCGTCGCCGAGACTGGCGAGCGCCAGGACGCGCTGGTGGCGGGGGTTGATCTCGAGGATCGGTTTGGCTGTCTTGTCGAGGCGGCCGGCGGCGTTCAGCAGCCGCTCGAACTGGCGGTCGGGACCGTGTTCGGGCGCCACTAGGCAGACCGCGCTTTCCGTCAGCCGGTCGGAGGCCTTCACGTCCGACACGGCATCGCCAAGCGCCGCCTTGACGAAGGCCAGGAAGCCATCGACTTCGGGCGTCGCCGCCGCATCCGGCTTGTTCGCCTCGTCGAGCAGCGGGATCTCGGAAAGTTCGGCCACGCCCTGCGTCACCGACTTGAACGCCTTGCCGTCGAATTCGGGCGCCATCGACGTCCAGAAACTGTCGACCGGGTCGGTGAGCAGCAGCACCTCGATGCCGCGTGCCTTGAAGCCTTCGAGCTGCGGCGAGGCTTCGAGCCGTGCACGGTCGTCGCCGGCCATGAAGAAGATCGCCTTCTGCCCTTCCTTCATCGCCGAGACGTAGTCGGCAAGGCCGCGCCAGCCTTCGCCGGAGGCGGTTGAGCGGAAGCGGGCGAGCTTCAGGAGCTGCTCGCGCCGCTCATGGTCCTCGTAGAGCCCTTCCTTGAGGACGACGCCGAAGTTTTCCCAGATTTTCGCATAGGCCTCGGTCTCGTTCTCCGCCAGCTTGGCGAGATCGCCAAGCACGCGGTTGGTCAGGCCCTTGCGGATCGCGGCAAGCAGCGGGCTTTCCTGGATCATCTCGCGCGAGACGTTGAGCGGCAGGTCGGCGGAATCGACCAGCCCGCGCATGAAGCGCAGGTAGCGCGGCAACAGATCGGCATCGTCGGTGATGAAGACGCGGCGCACATAGAGCTTCATGCGGCCCTTCCGGTCCTGGTCGAACAGATCGAAGGGACGCGAGCCGGGCACGAAGGCCAGCACGCTATATTCCTGCCGGCCCTCGGCGCGGAAATGGACGGTGGCGGCCGGCTCGTCATACTGGCCGGAGACGCCGCGGTAAAAGTCGGTGTATTCCTCGGGCTTGATCTCGCTTTTCGGCCTGACCCAAAGGGCCGTCCCATCGGCAATGTCGCGCGCCTCGGCACCGGGCTTCTCGATGAGCGTGATCGGCACCGGCACATGGCCCGACTGCGACTTGGCCAGTTGCTCGAGCCGATAGGATCCGGTGTAGGACACGGCGTCGTCCATCAGATGCAGCACGACGCGGGTGCCGCGCTTGGGGGCGGCTTCGAGCGGGGCGGGCGCGATCTCGTAGGAACCCTTGCCGTCGGACGACCAGCGCCAGGCTTCTTCGCTTCCCGCCAGGCGGCTGATGACGTCGACGCGGGTCGCGACCATGAAGGCGGAGTAGAAGCCGACGCCGAACTGGCCGATCAGCTGCGTGTCCTCGCTCGAATTGCCGGCGCCGACGCGCTCGATGAAAGCGCGCGTGCCCGAGCGCGCGATCGTGCCCAGCGCCTCCGTCATGTCGTCGCGGCTCATGCCGATGCCGTTGTCCTCGACGGTGATCAGCTTGCCGTCGGGATCGGCTGCAATCGAGATGCGGGGCTTCGGATCGTCGGCCAGCAATTCGGGGCGACTGACGGCCTCGAAGCGCAGCTTCTCGCAGGCGTCGGCGGCGTTGGAAATCAGTTCGCGCAGGAAGACGTCCTTATCGGAATAGACCGAATGCACCATCATGTGCAGCAGCCGCGAAACATCCGCCTCGAATGCCTTGGTTTCCGTCGCTTTCGTGTCTGTCGTCATTCCGGGTTTCCCACGCTTTCCTCCGCCCGTCGCGCCATGCGCGATCGGGACTTCCTTTCATCAATTTTCAACGGTGCTGGCAACTGCCGTCAGCAAGACCAGCGCGCCGGCAATATCGTGATGGGGTGCGGAGGCCGCAAGGGGTGGAAACGGTGCTGACGACGAAACAGCCAATCTTTCCCCCCGAGGGGGAGATTGGCAGCGTCGGCGCCGCGTCCGCCTTGCGCGCCCTACTTCCCAGCCATCTGGTCGGCAAGCGTCTGCGCCTGGGCAAGCAGCGTGGGGAAGGCCGGGTTGTCGCGCAGGTTCTTGCCCATGCAGGCGCGGAAGTCGCTGTCGCCTTTTGCCCAGGCGGCGTCGGCGGCATCGGATGTATTTTCGTCGCTGTCGTCGGTGGCCTGCTTGACCAGTTTCTGGGCGGCGGCGTCAGCCGCGGTCCACACCGCGTCGCAGGCCGCGATCCTTGGGACGGGCGGTGTCGCGGGCGCCTCGGCGATCATGACACTGTTGCCCTTGACCAGCGTGACGACGATTTCCTGGTCGTAGTTAGGTCCGACATCCTGTGCCCAGCCGCCAAGGCGGGCGATCGCCATGTCGGCGCCGTCGGGCGTCTTCAGGGTGAAGTCGAGCGTGCCTGTGAAAGCGGCGTCGCTGCCGATGGCCTGGGTGTAGAACGCATCGAGCTTCAGCGCCGCGTCGAAGCTGGTGGGCAGTTTGAGATCGGCGTCCGTCTCCGCCGCACGCGATTGCAGCCAGCGCTCGACCAGCCCGCGTGTCGACGCGACGATGCTGGGGCCGTCCTCGGTGCCGTGACGCAGCCCGTCCAGCATGCCGAAGCCGACATCGGAGGAACTGAGGCTTTCGATATTGATCCTGCCGGCCGCCGGAAAACCCTTGACCGTGAAAGGTCCAAGAAGCGTCGAAAGGCGCTGTTCGAGATCGGCGCGGGCCTTCTCATTGGCGGCGTCGAGCGTTTCCACGGGAGCGTTCGCGCTTTCCATCGCGGCGATGGCCGCGATCGCCTTGTCGCGCGCGGCGATGTAGTCGTCCTCCGGCGAAGCCGCATACGCCGCACCGCTCGCCAGCGCGAACACCAAAGTCCAGACCAGACGCATCGTGAAAACCTCCGTTTTACAAGCTCTTCGCGTGGCTTGGTGGCGATTGTGCGGCGGTGAACTCATGGCGAGACGTGGCGGATATCGGGGCACCAGGACAGCCCTGGCAAGGTCGCAAGCCCTCATGATGAAACCTTCCGATACCCAGGCCGTTATGGCCGTTGTGGCAGACATCAAACCCAAACAGAGGCCGGCCGGCGGCGCCAAGCCAAACGGTGCCAGGAAGCCCCGCCGGGAGAAGGTACCCGATGTCGAGGCCGCATCCGAGGTCGTCGGCGAGGCGGCGCCGCCGCCAGCGGCGGTGGAACCTGATCCGCAGCTGAGCCCCGAACAGGCCGAACAGGCGCGCAAGAAATACCTGCTGAAGCGCTTCTGGATCAGCGCGCGCGGCTATTGGAGCCGGCGGGGCGACAAGCTCGCCTGGCCATGCACGATCGCGCTCCTGATCCTGATCTGCGTCAATGTCGGCTTCCAGTACGGGATCAATGTCTGGAACCGCTCGATCTTCGACGCCATCGAGCAGCGCAATGCGCCGACCGTCTATTTCCTGAGCGCCGTGTTCGTGCCGCTGGTGCTTGGAAGCGTCAGCCTTGTCGTTGCGCAGGTCTATCTGCGCATGACGATCCAGCGCCGCTGGCGCTCCTGGCTCACTACATCCATCATCGGCCGCTGGCTCACCAACGGCCGCTACTACCAGCTCAATCTCGTCAGCGGCGATCACCAGAACCCGGAAGCCCGCATCGCCGACGATTTGCGGATCGCCACCGAATCGCCTGTCGATTTCGTCTCCGGCGTGCTCAACGCGTTCCTGGCGGCCTCGACCTTCATCGTCGTCTTGTGGACCATCGGCGGCGCGCTGACGCTGCCGATCGGCTCCTCGACCGTCACCATTCCGGGCTTTCTCGTCATCACCGCGGTCATCTATGCCGGCATCACCTCCACCTCGATGGTGGTCATCGGCCGGCATTTCGTCGAACTCTCCGAGCAGAAGAACCAGGCGGAAGCGGAATTTCGCTACACGCTGATGCGCGTGCGCGAAAACGGCGAGAGCATCGCCCTGCTCGGCGGCGAGGAGGAGGAGCGCAGCGGCATCGACAGGACCTTCGCCGGCGTGCTGGGGAAGTGGGCGATGCTTGCTGGCCAGCACATGCGCACGGCGCTGGTCTCGCAGGGATCGAGCCTGTTCGCGCCGGTGGTGCCGGTGCTTTTGTGCGCGCCAAAATTCCTCGACGGCTCGATGTCGCTTGGGCAGGTCATGCAGGCGGCATCCGCCTTTGCCATCGTGCAGGGCGCGTTCGGATGGCTGGTCGACAATTACCCGCGCCTGGCCGACTGGAACGCCTCGGCACGGCGCATCGCCTCGCTGATGATGTCGCTGGATGGGCTCGAGCGCGCGGAAGAGAGCGACGCGCTCGGACGCATCAATCGCGGCGAGACCAAGGACGACACGATGCTCAACCTCAACAATCTGTCCGTGTCGCTCGATGACGGCACCGCCGTGGTCAAGGAAACCGAGGTGGTGATCCAGCCGGGCGAGCGGCTGCTGGTGGCCGGCGAATCCGGTTCGGGCAAGAGCACGCTGGTGCGGGCGATAGCGGGCTTGTGGCCGTGGGGCGGCGGCAGCGTCGATTTCCACCCGGGCAAGCGCATGTTCATGCTGCCGCAGCGCCCCTACATCCCCTCGGGCACGCTGCGCCGGGCCGCTGCCTATCCAGGCGCCGCCGAGGATTGGACGATCCCGCAGATCAGGGCTGCCCTCGACAAGGTTGGGCTCGGTCATCTTGGCGACCGGATCGAGGAAGACGCGCCGTGGGACCAGACCCTGTCGGGCGGCGAGAAGCAGCGCCTGGCCTTCGCGCGGCTGCTCCTGCACGCGCCCGATATCATCGTGCTGGACGAGGCGACGGCGGCACTCGACGAGAAGAGCCAGGACAGGATGATGGAGACCATCATCCACGAATTGCCTAATGTGACCATCTTGAGCGTGGCGCACCGCGCCGAGCTGGAGGCCTTCCACAGCCGCAAGATCACGCTCGAGCGGCGCAAGGGTGGCGCCAAGCTGGTCAGCGATATCGACCTCGCCCCGCGCAAACGCAGGGGCTTGCTCGGCCGCGCCTTGTGGGGTTCCGGCACTTCCGCCGAAAAGCGCGGCGCCGCCCGTAAAAAGAGTTGATGGCGCTCAGGCGAGTTCTGGTTTCAGCTCGAGGGATGGCCTTCCATCAGCCGTGCAATTCCTCCCGATGCGCCTTGGCGAGGTCGGCCATGCTGTCGAAGCGGAAGTCCACCTTCGGCATCTCGCCGGGATCCATCGTGGCGCCGAAACCCTGATCGGCATGCCGGCGGTGGATCCAGCACGATTTAAGGCCCAGGCGGTTGGTCACGGCATGGTCATGAAACAGGCTTTCGGCCGTGTGCAGGACTTGCTTGTCGCCGATCCCGAGCGTCGCCAGTTTTTCCAGCATATAGTCGAAATTCCGGGGCGACGGCTTGTAGGAGCCGATGTCCTCCGCCGTGTAGATCGCATCGAAATCGACGCCGAGCTTCCTGTTGCTGAAGGAGAAGCTGGTGTTGTCGACGTTGGAGAGGATGACGAGCTTGTAGTGCTGCTTGAGGTATTGCAAGGCGGCGGCTGTATCGGCAAAGGCCGGCCAGTCCTTCACGCTTTGGCCATAGGCGATGCATTCCTCCGGCGTGGTCACGACGCCCCATTCCTCGGCGAGCCGCTTGTAGACGACAGCCAGAAGGTCGCAGTAGCGCTTTTGCGGCGTCCAGTCCTGCTGGCTGGATTCGTGCCTGGCATGCGCCTGCAGGATCTCGTCGCGGCCGAGGCCGCGGCCAACCCGCCCGGTCAGCGGCTTCAGGGCGTCGATCATGCCGGATTCCCAATCGATTAGCGTGCCGTAGCAATCGAAGGTCAAGGCCTTGAAATCAGTCAGCTTCATGGTTCACTCCCTTGAGTTGGATAATTGGCTGGCGTTTGCGTGGATCGCGATCAATCGGCCGGCTGCCCGGCTGGGCGCAAACCTGCCTCGCCCTTCGATATGGTGCCACCCGACGATGTCAGCCAGACGCCGAACAGCGTCACCGCGAGGCCGAGGACCATCGCCGCCGAAAGCGGCTCGCCGAAGAGCAGCCAGGCCCAAAGCATCGTCACCGGCGGGCTGAGATAGATCACGCTGCTGACCTGCGCGGCGCTGTGGAGGCGCAGGCTCGCATAATAGACGCCGTAGCAGAAGAAGGTCGAAAACAGCACCAGCCAGGCGATGCCGAACTCGAACCGGCCATCAAGGGGCGGCATCAGCCCGCCTTTCCATTCGGCGCAAGCGGCAAAAAACAGCGCCGCCGTCAGGCATTGGATGCACAGGCTCTGGTGGATGGGCATGTTGATCGTCCCCATCCGCTTCTGCAGCACGGTCGCCAGCGCGAAGACCATCATGGAAGCGATCGTGACCACGTACGCCCAGGCCGGCGCGGTGCCGAGACTGAGGCTGTTCAGCGAAACGACCAGCACGCCGAGCACGCCGAGAGCCGTTCCGGTCCACTGCCTCGATGTCAGCCGGTGGCCGAGAACGGGCTGCGATAGTGCCGCGATGGCGAGGGGGACGAGGTCCGAGATCAGCGCGACCAGGCCGGTCGGCACGCGCTGGCCGATGGCAAGCGCGAAGCCGCCGAGATAGAGGAACATCATCGCAACGCCGAACGCCATTTGCTGGAGCAGCGCCTGGACGCCGATGCGCGGCCCGACCATGAGCGCGAAGGGCAGGAGGACCAGCCCTGACATCAGGGTTCGCCAGAACAGCACCAGCATGACGTCGGCGCTCTCGCTGGCGTAACGGATGCCGACAAAGCCCGAGCTCCAGCTTACGACCAGGGCTGCCGCCAGAAGCGGCCAGGCCAGGCGACGGGACGGAGGTTTCGGGAGCGTCATGCAGTCTCTTCGTCGAAGCGGGTTCGCCAGCGGATCACGGCCGATCTCGAATGCGGGATTTATGGCGGCGCGCAAGCGCCTTTGCACATGACAAATTTCGATATATCCATGAAATAGGCGCGAGATGTGGCATATATGATTGACCTCAAAGCCCGTTCTCTGCCGAACCCTCGAAGCGCTGCTTTCGTTTCAAACGAGGATTGTCATGGCTGGAGTGATGAGCCGCCGCCTGGATGTCGATGCCTTGCGGGCGATGGTGGCGATCGAGAAACATGGCGGTGTTACCCGGGCGGCGGAGATGCTGGGTCTGTCGCAATCGGCCGTCAGCCACAAGATCAGGCGGCTGGAAGCAAGTCTCGACTGCGAAATCCTCAGCCGCAAGGCGAATGCGCCGATGTTCACCAGCTCAGGGCAGGATCTGCTGGGCTATGCCAGGCGCATCCTGGGCATCCATGACGAGGCGATCCTGAGCCTGTCGAAGAGCACGCTGCAAGGCAAGATCGCTTTGGGGATGACCGAGGATACGACCTGCACGGACCTTTCGCGCATCCTTGGCCGGTTTCGCCGGCTGTACCCCGAGGTGAGCGTGCGCACGCAGGTGCGCATGAGCCTGGCCTTGCAGAAGCTGTTGGGCGAGGGCGCGCTCGACGCGGCCATCATCCAGGTGTTCCAGCACGACGTCCGCCCCACCGATGTCCTGCTGTTCCGCGAGACCCTGCATTGGGTGAAGTCGCCCGAGCTGACCCTTGGGAAAGGCGACCCGGTGCCGTTCCTATCCTTCGACGAGAACTGCTTCTATCGCCGTTGGGGCCTCGATCTCGGCCAGGACGAGGGAACGGTGTTCGAGATCGTGTTCGAATGTTCGAGCGCGGCCGGCATCATCGCCGGCGTGACCTCCGGCCTCGGCGTGGCGCTGCTCAGCCAGCGCCATCTGCGGCCCGGCATGGAGATCGTCGACAAGTCGTTCCCCAAGCCTCCGGACCTCGCCTACGTCATTCGCCGCGCCCGCAACGTCCGCAATCCCGCGCTGGAGACGCTGGTGCGGGAGATAGAGGCTGAGGTGAAGCGCCACGGGACCCTGCAGATCGCGGTGTGAGGAGGCGTGATTAGCGTTGGCGCCCGTGCGCCCGGTCGATGATATCGCGCGCTCGAGCCTCTCGCCTCATTTCCGGAGTATCTTCTCCATCGCTTTCCCCTTCGCAAGCTCGTCGATCAGCTTATCGAGGTAGCGAATTTCCTTCATCCGTGGATCCTCAATATCTTCCACGCGGACGCCGCAGACCACCCCTGTAATCAAATTCCGCAAAGGATTCAGTCGAGGGGCCTGACCAAAGAAATCCTCGAAGCTGGTTTTCTTCTCCAGTTCGGCGTCGAGTTCTTTCTCGGTGTAGCCCGTCAGCCAGCGGATGATCTCATCGACCTCGGCTCTGGTGCGTCCTTTCCTTTGCGCCTTGGCGACATAGTGCGGATAGACGCTGGCAAAGCTTGTGGAATAGATTCGATGCTCCGTCATGACGTGCCCTTACCGGTGGCGCCTATCGCCCGCACTCAACTTTGCCTCCAATGCGCAGGTCTCAGCAATTGGCGCAGGACCGACTCCAATCTTCCCGCCGCCCTTCACCCGTTCCTTTTCTCCACCTCAGCCTTGCGCAACAAGAACCGTTGGATCTTGCCGCTAGGGGTCTTCGGCAATTCCCCGACGAAGTCGATCTCGCGCGGATAGGCATGGGCCGAGAGGCGTTTGCGGACATGTTGCGCCAGTTCTTCGGCGAGTTCCGGGCTGCCCTCGTAGGCGGGCGCCAGGATGACGAAGGCCTTGACGATCTCGGTGCGCTGCGGGTCGGGTACGCCGACCACCGCCGCCTCGTTGACGGCGGGATGTTCGATCAGCGCGCTTTCGACGTCGAAGGGGCCGATGCGGTAGCCTGACGAGGTGATGACGTCGTCGGCGCGGCCGATGAAGGAGACCGAGCCGTCCGGCTCGTATTCCACCGTGTCGCCGGTGCGGTAGTAGCCGCCCGATATGGCCGGCGTTTCGGCCTGGTGGTAGCCGTCGAACCAGCGCAACGGCGAGTTGGCGATGTCGACGGCGAGGATGCCGGGCTGGTTGGGGCCGAGCTCGTTGCCGGCCTCGTCCAGCACCACCATGCGATAGCCCGGCATGGCAAAGCCCGCCGAGCCGGCGCGGACAGGGTGCGCCAGGCCGTGATGGTTGTTGACCATCATGCCGTTCTCGGTCTGGCCGTAATGGTCGTGGATGGGCGCGGCGAGATGGGCGTCGAACCAGCGGATCACTTCCGGGTTGAGCGGCTCGCCGGCGCTGCTCACCACACGCAGCCGGCCTTTTGCACGCGCGGCGGCGTCGGGACCTTCGGCGAGCAGCAGGCGGAAGGCGGTGGGCGAGCCGGCAAGGCTGGTGACGCCAAGCCGCTCGATGACATCATAGGTGTTTTTGGCGGTGAAGGCGCCCTCGTTGAAGGTCGTGGCGATGCCGAGCAGCAGGGGTCCCGTGATGGCGTAGTAGAGGCCATAGGCCCAACCCGGATCGGCGATGTTCCAGAAGATGTCGTCTGGGCGCAGGCCGATCGCGTCGCGCATATAGGCGCCGAAGGCGAGCAGCGCGTTGAGCGGCACCGGCACGCCCTTCGGCAGGCCGGTGGTGCCCGAGGTCGACATCATCATGAACAGGTCTTCGCCCTTGCGCATCACCGGGTCGCAGTTGGGTGAGGCGGCGGCAAGGGCGGCGCGGAAATCGATGTCGCCCGGGGGCAGGGCGTCGCCAGCACCGAGGATGGTGGCGATTTTCGGAGGGTTCGCGACCTCGTCGAGCTTGCCGCGATTGGCCGGATTGGTCATCACCAGCCTGGCGCCGCTGTAGCCGAGCCGGTGTTCGATCGCCTTCGGGCCGAAGGCCGTGAACAGCGGCTGGTAGACCGCGCCGATGCGCCAGGCGCCGAGGATCAGCGCCACCAGTTCGGGGATGCGCGGCAGCATGCCGGCCACGACATCGCCGGGGCCGACGCCCAACTCCTTCAGCAGAGTGCCGACGCGGCCCGACATGTCGGCGAGATCCTCGAAGCTGAATTCGCTGAGTTCGGCCCCGGCAGAGATGGCGCGCAGGGCCAGGCGGTTTCCGCCGGTGTGCCGGCCGCAGCATTCGACATAGGCGTTGATGCCGGTCGCGGGGTCGCCCTGCAGTCTCGCGATCTCATCCTCGATACGAAAGCTTGCAACGGCATCGTCATAGCGCGGCAAGCCGGCTTGCTGCTTGGTCATGAAAATCCTCCCTGGCGGTGCGCCATCTCCCCATGGCGCGCTGTCGCGGCGACATTGACATCAGATGGCGCCGATGGGCAACGGCGAGTGCCTGTTCCTTTGTATTGACGCAACTCCGGACGAAAAACCGCTACACACTTTTCCCGGAATAGCGCTTACAGGTTCGCCTCGGCGAAGATGCGTGCCGCCCAGTCGAGAAAGACGCGCAGGCGCGGCGAAAGCTGCCGGTTCTGCGGATAGAGCGCCGACAGCGGTGTCGGCGAGGGCGGATACTCGGCCAGCACCTCGACCAGTGTTCCCTCTGCCAAATCCTTCTCGAAGCGATAGCGCGGCGCCTGGATGAGACCGAGGCCAAGCCGGGCGAGGTCGGCGGCGGTGTCGGAATTGTTGGCGGCGACGCGGCCGGGCAGCCTGACCTCGCGCGTCTTGCCGCCGACGGTGAACTCGAAGGGCAGCACTTCGCCGGTGCGGGAGGAGACGAAACCGATCGCCTGGTGGCCGTCCAGCGCATCGGGGGAGGCGGGCGTGCCGTGGCGGGAGAGATAGGCGGGGCTGGCGCAGGTCATCTCGCGGATCATGCCAAGGCGGCGCATGATCATGCCGCTGTCCGGCGGCTCGCCGACGCGGATGACGCAGTCGACACCCTCGCGCACCAAGTCGACCAGCCGGTCGCTCTGGCCGATCTGCAGGTCGATCCTGGCATAGCGGGCGAGGAATTCCGGCAGGCGCGGCAACAGGAAGGTGCGTGTGAGCAGCGTGCTGGCGTCGATGCGCAGCAGGCCGAACGGTTCGGCATTGCGGAAGGCGGCCTCGGCATCCTCGATCTCGGCCAGGATGGACAGGCAGCGCCGGTAATAGGCCTCGCCATCCTGCGTGGCGTTCACCTGGCGCGTGGTGCGCTCGAGCAGCCTTGCGCCGAGATGTTCTTCCAGCCGCCGGACCGCTTCCGTCGCGGTCGAGCGCGGCAGGCCAAGATCGGCGGCGGCAGCGGTGAAGCTGCGCCGCTCCAGCACGCGAACGAAGAGCCGCATCGTGTCCAGGCGATCCATGGTCTTTGTTCGCAGTTTCCGAATAGTGATGTCAAGACAAGGCTGATTATCCGGAAGTTGGTTCGGCCTATATCCGTCTCACCAACAAGAAGGAGAGACTTCCATGACTTCAGGCCAAACGAGCACGGGCCAAACTAAAGCGGCGATCGTGACCGGCGCCTCCAAGGGCATCGGCGCGGCGATCGCGCGGCGGCTGGCCCGCGACGGCATCGCCGTCGTCGTCAATTACGCGCGGGGACAGGCCCAGGCCGAGGCGCTGGTGCGCGCCATCGAAGCCGATGGCGGCAAGGCGATCGCCGTGCAAGCCGATATCGCGGTTCCGGCCGGTATCGCCAGCCTCTTCGACGCCGGCGAGAAGGCGTTCGGAGGCATCGATATACTGGTCAACAATGCCGGCATCATGAAGCTTTCGCCGATCGCACAGGCCGATGATGCCTTCTTCGACACCCAGGTCGCGATCAATCTCGGCGGCGTGTTCCGTGGCATGCGCGAAGGCGCAAAACGCATTCGCGATGGCGGCCGCATCGTCAATTTTTCGAGCAGCGTGGTCGGCCTCTACCAGCCGGGTTACGGCGTCTATGCCGCCACCAAGGCGGCGGTCGAGGCGATGACGCACATCTTGGCCAAGGAGCTTGGCGCGCGCGGCATCACCGTCAACGCGGTGGCGCCCGGACCGGTCGAGACGGCGCTGTTCACCGATGGCAAGAGCGCGGCGCAGATCGAGGCCACGGCCAAGATGATCCCGCTCGGCAGGCTCGGCCAGCCCGACGACATTGCCGGCGTGGTCTCGTTCCTGGCCGGGCCGGACAGTGCCTGGGTCAACGGGCAAATCATCCGCGCCAATGGCGGCGTGATCTGAAGGAGGCTGGCCGCTGCTGCTGTGGCGGCCTGCCTCCCGTTCCATTCGAAACCTAGCCCAAATGATTGAGAAGACAAGGAAAACACCATGCCATTCGCCAACATCAAGATGCCGCAGGCGGCGCTCTCCAAGGCACAGAAAGAAGACCTCATCCATCGCACGACCGCCATGTTCGTCGACTTTTTCGGTGAGGGCGTGCGGCCCTACACGATGGTGCTTGTGGAGGAAGTCGCCGATGGCGGCTATGGCCGCGCCGACGAAGTGTTCGTGATGCCGGACGCTTTTCGCGCCAAGGACTAAGGTTGCCGATGTCCGGCCGGCCTGCACATGGCTCACGCCCGCGCTTCCGGTACTCACATGCTCAAAAGCACCCTCCGTTAGCCGCAGCATGGCCCGGCGGAGGGGCCACAGCAGGCCTTGGCCTTCTTTTCCTCCTCCAGCCAGCGGTCGCGCGGCTTGCAACTCGCTGGCCGTGGCGCAAGCGCGACATGCACGGCGCCGTCGGCCAGCCGGGGCAGCGCGGCCCGGTAGAGCTGCATCGGGCGCACGCCGTCGCTGACCTCGAAGGTCAGCTTGGCCGCCTGGTCGAGACCGACATGCTCGGTCACTTTCCGGATGATCGCCGCGAATTTTCCAGCCGGCATATGGGTGCGGTCCTCATTGACGTCCCATAGCTGCACGAAGATCTCCGACCATGATTCCGGATTCCCGCCGCAGTCGAGCGCGTCGAAGCGGCCGGCCTTGACCTCGGTGACATGGTAGCCCGGCAACACTGGCCTGCCTTCATGGAAAAACACCAGTGGCTTTTCCCTGTGATCCGCCAGAAAGCCCAGCAAGCCGGCCATGGTGATGTCCCGCGGGTCGGCCGTGATCACGGGATCAAATTCCCGATTGTCAGAGGCGAGCATGTGCGATAATCCTTGCTTCAATAGTCATAGGATTGTTGAAATATGAATGAACGCCAAGCCCTGTCGGCCTTCGCGGCGCTGTCGCAGGAAACACGGCTGCGCGTGCTGCGCCATCTGGTGATCGCCGGCCCCGACGGCATCGCCGCCGGGGCGATCGCCGAAAAGGTCGAAGTTTCGGCGTCCAACGTCAGCTTCCACCTTAAGGAGCTTGAACGCGCGGGGCTGGTGAGCGTGCGCCGCGATTCCCGCTCCATGGTCTACAGCGCCGAGTATGACATGCTGAGCGGTCTTCTCCGCTTCCTGATGGAGGATTGTTGCTCCGGCCGGCCGGAAATCTGCGCGCCGGCGGTGTTGCCGGGCTGCTGTGCGGCCGACACGCGGGAGCCTGCCCGATGACTGGCGACCACCCTGTGTCTGGCGCGTCCTCCATCAGGGACACGGCCGGTTTTGATTTGCCGCGCCGGCTCACGGCGGAAGCTCTCGGCACCGGCTTGCTGGTGGCCACGGTGGTCGGCTCCGGTATCATGGCGCAGTCGCTGACGACCGATCGCGCGCTGGCGCTGCTTGGCAACACCTTGCCGACGGGGGCAATCCTCGTGGTGCTCACTACCATACTGGGGCCGGTCTCGGGCGCCCATTTCAATCCGGCCGTTTCAATGGCCCTGGCGCTGTCGCGCCGGCTGCCGGCGAGCGACTGCGCCTGGTATGTGCTCGCCCAATTCTCGGGCGGCGTCGCCGGCACGGTCGGCGCGCACCTGATGTTCGGGCTTTCGCCGCTCGCCCTGTTGACGCATGACCGAACGGGACCCGCGCTCTGGCTTTCGGAAGGGATTGCGACCTTCGGGTTGCTGGCGGTCATTCTCGCCGGCCTGCGTTTCAAGCGCTCGGCCATCCCCTGGCTGGTCGGCCTCTATATCACCGCCGCCTACTGGTTCACCGCATCGACATCGTTCGCCAACCCGGCGGTCGCGGCCGCACGGTCACTGACGGGCAGTTTTTCCGGAATCAGTCCGGCAAGCCTGCCGGGCTTCATCGCCGCCGAACTGGCCGGCGCGGGCATTGCCCTGGCGCTGACGACATGGCTGCTGCAGCCGCACGTTCAACCGTTCCCCAACGAGGCCAGCCCATGCCGATCACCATCTACCACAATCCGGACTGCGGCACCTCGCGCAACACGCTTGCCATGATCAGGGCGAGCGGCGAGGAGCCGACCATCGTCGAATATCTGAAACACCCGCCGCCACGTGCGCGGCTGGAGCAATTGATAGCGACGCTGGAAATTCCCGTGCGCGCCTTGCTGCGTGAAAAGGGCACCCCCTATGCCGAACTGGGCCTGGCCGATCCAAAGTGGTCCGACGGCCAACTGCTCGATGCCATGCTCGAGCATCCGATCCTGATTAACCGGCCGATCGTCGAGACGCCGAGAGGGACACGGCTGTGCCGTCCGTCCGAGCTTGTGCTGGATCTGCTCGACCGCCCGGTGAGCCGGTTCACCAAGGAAGACGGGGAGGTGGTGGTGAGCCATGACCGCGGTAGGCAATGATGGAAGCCTTGCAAAAGCCGAGACCGCGGAGCGTGCCCCGATAGCGGCTGTCGCCGCGCTCGGGATCACCCAGATTATCGGCTATGGTACGCTTTATTACAGTTTCAGCATCCTTGCCGGCGACATGGCGAAGGATATGGGCTGGCCAACCGAATGGATATTCGGCGCGCTATCGGCCGCGCTGCTGGCCGGCGGGCTAACCGCCCCCTTGCTCGGCGGCTGGATCGACCGTTTTGGCGCGGGACGGATCATGACCGCGGGCTCGGCCGTTGCTGCCGCTGCGCTTGCCGCCTGTGCCTATGCGCCCAACGGTCCAGCCTTCGTCGGCGCGCTGATTGCGCTGGAGGCAGCATCGAACCTTGTCCAATACGGCGCGGCCTTCGCGCTGCTGGTCCAGATACGGCCGCGTGCCGCGCAGCGCAGCATAACCTATCTCACCCTCGTCGCCGGTTTCGCATCGACAGTCTTCTGGCCGATCACATCGGCCATGCATGCGCATTTGCCTTGGCGAGACGTCTACCTCGTCTTTGCCGGGCTGAACCTGCTGGTCTGCCTGCCGCTGCACGCCTGGCTATCGCAGGGGCTGGCCAGGAGCAGGCGCGCGGCGATCGAGCCGCCACGGCACGTCGCGGGATCGCTGCCGGCCCCGGCGCGGCCGCTCGGCTTTGCTTTGATGGTTGTCGCTTTCTCGCTCCAGAACCTGGTCAGCGCCGCCGTGCTGGTCCATATGGTGCCGCTGCTGTCCGGGCTCGGTCTGGGTGCCGCCGCCGCCATCGTTGGAACGCTGTTCGGGCCGTCGCAGGTGCTCAGCCGTTTCATCAATATGGTCTACGGGATCAACCTGCCGCCGCTGCGGCTCGCCATCATTTCAGCCGTGTTGATGACGGCGGGCGTGGCCATCCTGCTAGGCACCGCGCCTTCGATCGCCGGCGCGATGGCGTTCGCCATCGTCTTCGGAATGGGCAACGGGCTGTTCAGCATCGTCACCGGGGCACTGCCGCTGATGCTGTTCGGCAGCGAAGGCTATGGCCGGCTGCAGGGACGCGCCATGTCCGCCCGCCTGATCGTCTCGGCGGTCGCGCCGTTCGCCCTGGCATTGGCGATGGCCCATATCGGCATTTCCTGGTCGCTGGGCCTGATGGCGCTTGTTGGCTGTCTGGCTCTGCTGGTGCTGGCGGCAATCGCGAAAGTGTCGAGCGCCACCTGAAACCGGGCAGGAATGCCCAGAGGCGGTTTGGCGCCACTCCGCCGGCTCAATTTCCCCTCTCGGAACCGTCGTGGATCGGCTTGTGATGCCTCAAATCGTCCGGCCGCAGCAGCGGATGTCTGGCGTTTCAAAACCGGCTCGCCGAACAGTGGCTACGCGCCTTTGTCACGACGGCAGGTTCATCTGTTTTCGGAGGCTTTTGTCGAAAGCATGCGCGGGAACAAACCGTCGCAGCAGGTATAGGCGACGCGCCTGCTTGCTGGCGGGATAGCGCAGCTTCGGCGATGTCGCGGTGGCCGCGGTGACGACCGCCTGGCCGACGACCTCGGGAGCATCGCCGGTTTCGATCGCCCTGTTCCAGACCGCGGTTGCCGTTGCCCGCGCCTGGTCATAGACACTCATCATCCTGTCCGGCTTCGTCGCATTGTGATCGAGAGCCGTACGGGTGAAGGCCGGTTCGACCAGCAGGACGCGAATACCGAAGGGGCGGACCTCATGGTCCAGCGACTCGGAGTAGCCCTCGACGGCATGTTTCGTGGATGTGTAGAGCGCGCTGAACGGGCTGGGGACAAAGCCGACAACCGAGCTGATGTTGACGATCCGGCCGCCGCCCTGACGTCGCATGATCGGCAGCACCTCGTTTGTGACGCGGATGAGACCGAAGACGTTGACGTCGAAAAGGGTCTTTGCCTGTTCAACGGACGATTCTTCCGCACCCGCGATCAGTGCATTGCCAGCATTGTTGACCAGCAGGTCGATGCGCCCGACCTGGCTTATCACTTGCGACACCATGCTTGCGACGGAGTCCGCGTCGGTCACGTCGCAGCTCAGCATCGTGATCCCGGGCGGTGACCCGGTCGCGGCTTTCCGGCTCGTGCCGAAGACGCGGTAGCCGGCCGACTGAAGGGCTTTGGCTGTCGCAAGCCCGATGCCGCCCGCTGCTCCGGTGACGACGGCGACGCCGCGATTTTTGTTGTTCATTTCAATATCCTTCGAGATGCATGATCATGACGGTTTGTGCCGACGGACTTGTCAGCCGTGTACGCTCAGATGAAGCATGGGGTGATGTTCGTAATGGCCGGCGCCATTTCTCACGATGGGGTCTTGTGAGGTTATCGCCTGGATGTCCTGGTCGTCGGCGATCCGGTATAGTGACAAGCCATAGCCGCCGCCTGGATCCATCACCGGACCATGGGCGACGATCAGTCCGCGGTCGAGCAACTCGTCCAAGAAGGCGCCATGCTGCCTCATCCATTCCCGCTCGTCGCCGGTCATGGATGCAAGAAAGTCGGCACGGGGCGGGATGTACTTGCACAGATAGAATTTCATTTGGGACTCCCAGCGGCGCGATGACCGGCCGTCACCATCATTTTTCGGTGGAACGGCCTCGCGAGATCAGATACTATCAAATTAATAGTAAGTCACTATCAAAATGGTATCGACGTGAAGAATCTTTCCAACCAGCCCTGTTTGATCGCCCGCAGCCTCGGCACGATGGGTGACACGTGGAGCATGCTGATCATGCGCGATGCCCATGCGGGGCTCAGCCGTTTCGACGAATTTCGCAAGAACCTCGGCATCGCTCCGACGATGCTGACCAGCCGGTTGGCGACCTTGACTCAGGAAGGGCTGCTGGAGAAACGGCGATATTCGGAGCGGCCGCCACGGGATGAATATGTGCTGACCGAGGCCGGTCGGGATTTGCTTCCGGTGCTGTTCTCGCTCGCCGCCTGGGGCAGCAAGCACCGGGGCGGTGGCAATTTCACCCGGTTCTTCGACGCCGAGACAGGAACCGAAATCGACCCAGTCAGCATTGATCGCGGGACCGGGGCGCCGATCGGCAGTCGTCCCATACGGATCGTGACGCCCAAGCTGTCTGACGGCCCGTCGGACTGACTGGATGCGCCGGAGCGAACGGCGATAGCTGGCCGGCAAGAGAGGGAATTCAGGTGGGCCTTCCTCGGATCAGCCGCTCTTCTTCGCACCAATCCAGTCGGCGGCCACTTCGGCGAACAGCCAGTCGCGGAACGCCCTGATCTTTTTCTGACGCAGCGCGCCTTCGGGATAGACGACGTAGTAGCTGGCCGCCGATTTCAGCGCGAGATCGAAGGGCCGGACCAGCCGGCCTGCCGCGAGGTCGGCCGAGACCAGCGCGCTGCGGCCGAGCAGTACGCCTTCGCCATGCACGGCGGCCTCGACGGCGAAGGTGGCGGAATCGAAGCGCACGCCGCGTGTGGGGTCGATGCCTTCGACACCGGCGTGCTCAAGCCATGTCGCCCAGTCGATGCGAAAGGCGTCGTGGATCAGCTTGTGGTGCCTCAAATCGTCCGGCTGTCGCAGCGGATGCTCGCCTTGCTGCAGTTCCGGGCTGCAGACGGGGAAAACCTCCTCATCGGCGAGGAACTCCGCCGTCACCCCGGTATAGCCGCCGCGGCCGTAGCGGATGGATATGTCGATGCCGTCGCTGACGAAATCGGCCAGCACGCCCGAAGTCGCCAGCCGCACGTCGATGTCGGGATTGGCGCGATGGAAACGATGCAGCCTCGGCACCAGCCAGCGGCCGGCGAAACCGTCGGACGTGCTGACATTGAGGATGCGCGTCGAGCGGTCGGGTGTGGCGGCGATGGTGGCGGCGGCGATCTGGTCGAGCGCCTTGCCGACCTCCGCCGCATAGGCCGCGCCGACGCCCGTAAGGCGCACGGAGCGTGTGCCGCGATCGAAGAGCTGGATGCCCAGCCTGTCCTCGATGTTGCGGATGGCGCGGCTGACCGCGCCATGGGTGAGGTTGAGCTCCTCCGCGGCCTTGGAGAAACTCAAATGCCTGGCCGCCGCGTCGAAGGCGGGCAAAGCGGTGAGGGGCGGCAGTCTGCGCGGCATTGGATCGACCTGTGAGTGTTACTCACAAATCCTGCACAAAGAGTCGTTTGTCGTCCAGCCCTTAATGGCCCAATATTCAGGCGTACCAAGCATCCACACCGGCTTTCCGGTTCATCGATGCGCTGAATTGACCAGACAAGTGTGAGCAATCGTCATGCTCGCCCCACTCGGGCGACATCGGCAGGCTTGCGCCCAGTGAAACACAGGAGACGGACTATGACCTTGACCCTTCGACCCATCGGCGCCGCGATGAGCGGCCTTGCCATGCGAAGCGCGGCAGCGTTCGAGCGCCGCCGCACATTGCGCCAGATCTCCCGGCTTTCCGATCGCCGTTTGCATGACATCGGCCTGGAACGCGACTGGGATGGTTCGATCCTTGCTAACGGAATTCTGGCCAATGGGAGGGCGATATGACCAGCACCCTGATCATTGGCGCCACCGGACTGCTCGGCAGCGAGATGGCCAAGGCCAGCGCGCGCAATGGCGACAGCCTCCATGTCTTGGTGCGGCAGGCAACGTCGGCCAATGAAGCGCGGATGCGCCCGCTGAAGGACCTCGGCGCCACCGTGCATGTCGGCGATCTCGACGACTATGACAGCCTCGTGCGCGCCGTCGGCAAGGTCGACCGCGTCGTCAGCTCGGTGCATGTGGGGTCGGCCAGCGAGATGACGCTGGTGCGCGCCATCAGGGATGCCGGTATCTCCCGCTATGTGCCGTCCGCCGGTTTCGGCCTCGACTTTGCCGCCGCCGCACCCGGCTCGATCGAACCGCTCGACATCAAGCGGGCCGTCTTCGACGCGGTCCGGGAGGCCGACCTGCCCTACACGGTGATCTACACCAACGGCTTCTTCTCGACCTGGGTGGCGACGCTGGGCGACCTGACGCGCTTCGGCTCGTCGCCGCTGCCGCCCGACGAGGTGACGCTCTATGGCGAGGGCAACGTTCCGGCGACCTTCGTCAGCGAGAAGGATATCGCTGCGGTCACCATGCGCGCACTGGAGGATGCCAATGCTGTTCGCAGCGAGATACGGATCGCGCAAAACAAGATCACCCAAGGTGAAATGATCGAGCTGTGGCGGCAAGTGAGCGGCCGTTCGCCCCGCGTCAAGCAGATGAGCGCCGAGGAGCTGGAGGCGCTGATCGCGGCGGTTCCCGGCCTTGGATTGCTGCGCGCATTCTGGATCCGCGGCGAGACCGCGCTCGAGACGGCCACCCCGGAAGCCGGGACGCTTTATCCGGAGCTGAGGTTCGAGACGATTGAAAGCGCTTTTGTGGCGATGGCTGGCGCGGGTGGGCACAGGTTGTGAAGGCGGCGGACATGGTTGGCGTTGCGACAGCGGTTGACCGCGCCGTCCATCCGGCCGATAGGTCCGCGCAAACAGCCGAGACGCCCCGATGACCGACCTCAAAGATGCGACCCGCGCCGCCGACAGCGCCTGGCAGGACGATGTCCGCGCCGGGGTGCGCCATGCGCGCGATCTCGCTTCCCTGCCGCTCTCGCCGGCCGAGCGCGAAGCCGCGCAAGCCGCCGCGGCGCTTCACAAGGTGCGGGCGCCAAAGGCCTATCTCGACTTGATCGACTGGAACGATCCCGCCGATCCGATCCGGGCGCAGGTGATCCCGTCGCCTGGGGAATTGGACGAGGCGGAGGGTGAGCTTGGCGACCCGATCGCCGATCACGAATTCAGCCCGGTGCCGCGGCTGACGCATCGCCATGCGGATAGGGTGCTGTTGTTCCCGACCTATCAATGCGCGGTCTATTGCCGCTTCTGCTTCCGCAAGGAATCGCTGACGTCGATCGGCCGTGGTTATACGCGCGAGGCGCTGGAGCCGGCGCTGGCCTATATATCGGACCATCCCGAAATCCGCGAAGTGATCCTGACCGGCGGCGATCCGCTGTCGCTGCCCGACAAGGCACTGGCCGAGATCCGGGCGCGCATCGAGGACATCGCCCATGTGCGATTGCTGCGCCTCCACACGCGCGTGCCGGTGGCACTGCCGTCGCGCATCACGCCAGGGCTGGTCGCGGCGCTGCAGGGCCGGCTTATGGTGACGGTGGTCACCCACTTCAACCATGCGCGCGAGATCACCGACGCCACCGAAGTGGCCTGCCGCGCCTTGCGACAGGCCGGCTTCGTGATGCTCAACCAGAGCGTTCTGCTGAAGGGCGTCAACGATACGGTCGAAGCGCTGGAAGAGCTCTGCCGCGAGCTGATGTACCGGCTGGGGATAAAACCCTACTACCTCCACCATGGCGATCTCGCACGCGGCATGGCACACAGGCGCACCACGATCGCGCAGGGGCAGGCGCTGGTGGAAGCGCTGCGCGCGCGCCTGTCGGGCATCTGCAACCCTGTCTATGTGCTCGACCTGCCCGACGGGGGAGGGAAAGTGCCGCTCGGACCTTGCCATGTCGAGGAACAGGACGGGCAAAGCTGGCGCATACGTGGGCTGGATGGCGCGGTGAGGGCCTATCGAGAGGTGGTTGGCGAATAGGCCAACGCCTATCTGGCAACAAACGCCAGCACGACCACGCGCGGGGCGATACAGTGTGCGAGGCTGACCTTGCGGCCCGTCCTCGTCGTCGCGTGGCCGGTTTCGAGGTCCACGGCGATATCCTCATAGCCCAGCACCTCGCGATCCAGCGGATAGGCGGCCTTGTAGACCGCTTCCTTGGCGGCGAAAAGGATGCGGCCGGCAAGCTGCCGGTCGGCGGCGTCGATCCGGTCTTCGGGAATTGCCACGAGCGAGAAAATCTCATCGGGCAGGGGCAGCGCCGGCTCGACGTCGATGCCGAGCGAGGCGATGCGGCCAACAGGCGCGACCGCCGCCACGGCCATGTCGTCGTCATGCGCGAGCGAGCCCGTTATCCCGTCCGGCCATGCGGGTGCACCGGACGGCGTGCGCAAGAGGGCGAAACCGTCGAAGCCGGCATCCGTCAGCAGTCGGTGCGCGAGCAATCGCGCCGCGCCGCTGGCCCGCCGCATGGACGGCTGGCGAGCGGGGATGGAGCGTGCTTCCGCCGGCAACAGATGGGTCTCGTCGCCTTCGCGGATGATCCGGCAACCGGTGCGGACCCCGGCCGGAGCCATGGCGGCCATGGCGCGCGCCATGGAGATTTCCTCGGACGGATCGGCGGGCGGCGTCATCGGTCGCCGGTGGGCAGAATGAGATCCGCGATCATTTCGCCGTCCTCGTCGAGCCCCTGTTCGACGAAACCGGCACTGCGATAGAGCTGCCGTGCCGCCTCGTTCTCCGGTTCGTAGCAGATCGACACGTGCCTGATGTGGCCGAGCCCGTCGATTTCCTCCAGCACTTCACGCAACGCGGCCTTGCCGTAACCCCGGCCTTGCCAGGCGCGGTCGATCATGAAGCGGTAGATGCGCGCCTCGTCATCGTCCCGCGGCGCCTGGTACATCAGGAACCCGACGATCTGGTCGCCTGCCATGACGGCGCGTGGCCGCGCGTCACGATCGGATCTGGCCTCACGCAGGGAGGCTGCATTGCTGGCGACGAAATCCATCTGCTCCGGCGCCAGCTGCAATGCGGTGACCAAAGCGCGATTGGCTGGGGTCACCGGGCCGATCCGGATGTCCGCGGTGCTTCCGGATCGCTCTGCCATGTGGCCTCCGACGATATCGGGATCGAGCGTCAGGACGACGCCCTGGAGCCGTCTTCCATGACCGGCTCGACGAACCGGTGCAGCTTGGCCGGATTGCCGCGCCAGATCGAGTTGGGCTCCAACTCCTCGCCCTTCATCACGAAGGAATCGGCATCGACCATCGATCCCTTGCCCATCACCACGCCGTAATGGACAAAGGCGGACGGTCCGAGCGTGCAGCCATCGCCGATACGGATGAAGTCGGACTTGAACGCACCTTCTTCCAGCGAGTGGGCCTGGATGACGCAGCCTTCGTTGAGCGTGACGTCGTCGCCGATCACCACGAGGGAACGCTCGGTCAGGTTGGCGCCGCCGTCATAGACGCGCTTGCCCACCTTGACCCCAAGCATGCGCAGGATCATCGGCCGGAACGGCGTGCCGGCGAACAGGCGCACAACAGGCGAATCCGCGAGCTTCCAGTGGCGCTCGTGGCGCCAGAATGTGACGTCGTAGATCGTCGTTATCTGCGGCTTCAGCTTGCGAAAACCGAGGCTTGCCCGCTCGACGAAGATGTAGAACGGAATGGTGATCGCCGAGGTCAAAAGCACCGCCACGAAGAGGGCGATCTCAGCCCATTCGGTGTAGTAGTTCAGTGCCCGGTCCCAGATCGCCAGCGTGGCGAACAGCATGATCCATTGCGTCGCCATGAACAGGAGGATCGTCACCAGATTGTGACGGTTCTTGAGCGGGATGCGCTGGCGCCGGTCTTGCTCGTCGATGCCGGCGATGAGTTCCTTGTCGCGGTTCACCATGCGCGGGATTTCAAAGGGCGGCGAGCCCAGAAGGCCGACATTCTCGCGCAATGGCCCGTCGATGGGGACCATCACCTTGGTGCCGAGCAGGACGTTGTCGCCCGTGCGTCCATCCGGCGGATAGTAGATGTTGTTGCCGAGATAGTTGCGCTCGCCGATCCGGGTCGGCTCGAGCCGGAACGCGGAAGCGGACTTGTGCATGTTGATCATGAAAAGCCCGTCCGACACCATGGTCTGGGTGCCGATCTCGCACAGGAGCGGGTTTTCGTGCTGCTGGTTGGAGCCGAAATTGGAGCCCGTCTGCACCACCTTATTGAGGTTCCAGCCGATGGCGCTCATGTAATGGACGATGGCCGAGCTATCACCGAACAGCAGCCCGAGCACGCGGGAGTTGCTCGAGAACTCGGCAACCGTCTGCAGCCAGTAGCGGAAGCCATAAAGCGTGTAAGTACGGCCGGGTTTCAGGATCAGGCTGAACAGGCGCGGCACCACCGTGGCGGCGAAAAAGGCCGCGGCGATGTAGCCGAACAGTGTGACCGTGGTGCCGATCGCCACAATGCCGATGGTCTCCTGATAGTCGTCGCCGACATTCTCCCAATAGCTGTGGAACAAAAGCGGCAGCGGGGTGACGATGGCAAACAGGCCTATCAGCTGCACGGCCTCATAGAGGAAGCGCCGAATGCGGGGAGGATTGACGTTGCGCACCTTGCAATAGTCCGCCGTGGTCGGCACCGCGGGCGATCCATGCCAGTGTTCGCCGTCGGGGATGCTTTGCCCGTGCTGCAGCGAGGAGGAATGACCGAGCTGGCCGCCGTCGCCGATCGCGGTGTCGATGTCGAGCGTGCAGCCGACGCCGACGAAGGCGTCGCGGCCGATGGTCAGCGGCCCGGTGTGGATATAGCCGGCCTGGGCGCGATAGCCGAGGATCAATGATTCCTTGCGCAGGATCGTTCGGTCGCCGATCGAAATCAGGTCCGTGCACACCGGCACGGCCCGGGATTCGATGACCACGTTCTTGCCGATCCTGGTTCCCAGAAGCTGCAGGTAGAGGCTGTAGAGCGGGCTTCCGCGGAACAGCACGACGGGTGCCGTGCGGATCAAGGTTTTGACCACCCAGAAGCGATAGTAGCGCAGGCCCCAGATCGGGAACGCTTCCGCCTTCCAGCGGCCCACCAGCACCCATTTGGCGGCAATGGCGAAGCCCGACATGCCGAAGAACACGCCGGCAGAGAGCACCACGCACCTGACGTAAAGCTGCAGCGGGTCGTCGAGCGTGTCATAGACCCAGTTGAGGCCGTCATTGATCGCCCACAGCGCCACGTAGCTGTAGAGCGCGTAAAACAGCAACTGCGCCGCGCCGCAGGTCCAGTAGACGAAATTGGACGCCTGGCGGGTGAGAACGGGCTCGTTGGTGGCCGTCGTCATCTCTTCCGCCACGCTCAGGTGCTTGGCCAGGCGCGCCACCGTCGGATAGAGGTAGATGTCGCGCATCGAGGTCGTCGCCCATTCCTTGCGGGTGCGCACGCGCGCGCAAAAATGCGCCATGAGCAGCGAGTTGGCGCCGAGATCGTCGAAGAAATTGTCCTCGACGGACACGTCGTCGAACTTCAGCACGGCGCATAGCGCGTCGGCCAGGAAACGCTCGTCGTCATTGCCGGGCGGCACCATGGCGCGATCGGCCGAGAGCCGGACGCTGGTTGGTTTGGGCAACTGGCGAAGGTCGACCTTGTTGGAGACCGTCATCGGGATTGCCGGCAGTTCCTCCAGATAGGAGGGCACCATGTAGTCGGGCAGCCGCCGCTTCATCGTCTGGGCAATGTCGGCGCGCGAGAGAGCCGGCTGGCCGGCCTTGGGCGCGTAATAGGCAACGAGTTCGACGCGGCCGGGCTCGATCTCCCAGGTGGTGACGGCGGCCTGCGCGATCTCGGGCTGGTCGAGCAGCACGGCCTCGATCTCGCCGAGTTCAATGCGATAGCCGCGGATCTTCACCTGGGTATCGATGCGCCCGGCATACTCGATCTCGCCGGCGTCACTGATCCGGCCAAGGTCGCCGGTGCGGTAGATGCGCTTCGACGGGTTGTTCGGCAGGCCGAGGAAATCGGCGATGAATTTCTGTTCGGTCAGGTCCGGCCGGTTGAGATAGCCGACCGCCAGCCCGATGCCGGCAATGCCGATCTCGCCCAGTTCGCCGGGTTCGGCGAGCCGCGGCAGCGAAGGGTCGAGAATGACGATCGAGTAGGTGGGCAGCGGCGCGCCGATCGTCACCGGCCGGTCCGGCGTCAATGCACCCATGGTTGCCGTGACGGTCGCCTCGGTCGGGCCATAGGTGTTGAGGATCTGCCGGCCGGGCTTCGACCAGCGCACCACCAGATTGTGCGGGCAGGCCTCGCCGCCGACCAGCAGCGTGCGCAGGCTGGGCACGTCCGATGTCATGGACGACAGAAGCGTCGGGCTGCAGGCCATGCAGGTGATGTCGTGATGGCGCAGGAAATCGGCGAGCTCTTCGCCCACGAGAGGCATCTGGCCTGGTGCCGGCACGACCGTCGCGCCGGCGACGAATGGCACCCAGATCTCCTCGGAGGAAAAGTCGAAGGCGATGGTCATGCCCTGGTAGACGCGATCGCCCGGCCGGTAGCCGTAGGATGCGGCGGCGACGCGGATGAAGTTGACGAAGCTCTGGTGGCGGATGGCGACGCCCTTCGGCCTGCCGGTGGTGCCGGACGTATAGAGGATGTAACAGATGTCTTCGACCGCCGTGGGGGCCGGCGCCTTATGCGGCTTCAGCGGCGCGTCGGACTGGGCTGATATTTCGGCGGCGGCGCTGTCGATCAACAGGTGCGGGACCGGCAGCTGGTCGGCCCGCGAAGCGTAGGTGGCGATGGTGACGACCAGGCTGACGCTGGCGTCTTCGATGATGAGCGCCATGCGCTCTTGCGGAAAGGCGGTGGCCAGCGGCACAAAGGCGGCACCCGCCTTCACCGCGGCGAGCAGGGCCACATAGGTTTCCGCGGACCGGTCGAGGATGAGCCCGACACGGTGACCCGGCCGTACGCCGCGCTTGACCAGCAGACGGGCGAACTGATTGGCGCGCTTGTCCAGCTCCCGATAGGTCCAGGCGCGGCCCTCGGAGATCACCGCCGGCAGCGTGGCGAATGTCTCGGCGAGTTGCTCGAAGACCTTGTCGAGTCGCTCGTCCGGTTGACCCGCCCGGGCAAAATCGGCGCCCGCCAGGACCTGGCCACGCGCTCCGGAGGCAATTCCCGCAAGTGCATCGACGCTGTCGGAGCTGGTCTCGGGCCCTGCGCCCAATCGTGCCGCTTCCCTGTCCAGTTCGGCGATATCGATACCGTGGTCCATTTCCAAACTTTCTCGTCCTGGCAAGCCGTTACAGGCACATCTCGGTCACGCCGCCGCGCCGGCGGGCATTGCCGGCTGTGCCGTCGCTGCAATTGATCGTTGTTCATGGAGGGGGAATGACTGAAGCTTCCAGAACGGAAGATTCCGGAATTCAGACCGGCGATCGCCGGCCGCACCCTCTTTGGCCGGGCGGTTATCACGGAATCGACCGCCCCGTCTTCACAGTTTCGGGAGCATGGGCGTAGGGCGCAAGCGCGCGCATTGCCTGGGCGCTGCCGGCGGCGAGCGACATGCCAGGTAGGGCACCCATCGATCCGTTCGAACCTCGTTGCATTGCCGTACCCAATTCCGTGCCCCTGTGTCCGTGCGCCTGCATCGTGCACTTGTGCGGCGGCCAGATTTCCGGCCGTTGAGGGATGCTTATGCCATCCGATCTTTTCGCCAGTTTTTCCGAACTGTTGAATCTTGTTTCTGAATTGTGTCTGGGCAGCCTTCCGTAGGGCCGCTTCCTGCAGTTTCAGCCCTTCCAGAAAAAATCTCATAGCGCCCAGGAATAAAGCGCGGCCCTTGCGGGTCTTCTCTGCAAGCGGGGCAATCTTGCGGTCCGCGACCCTAGAAAACGAAACAAGGATTTACCGAAATGACCAAGCTCGCTCTCAGCGTGGCTGCGATGTTGCTTGCCTCGACTTCTGCCTTTGCCGGCAGCGACCATTTCAACGCCAATGCCTCCAACCAGCCGGGCGTCGCCGTCGACACCAATGCCACCGCCTCGATCCCCTACGCGGCACGTCCTCATGGCGTCGATACCAAGGTGACGACCGGGCCGAGCCGGCCGGTGACCAAATCCGATGCGGACGAACCCGGCCAGGGCATCTGGGGCAACTGAGTTCACGGGTCGGCGCCGGATCCCGGCGGCGCCGATCCGATCCGCGATCAGCGACGGAGGGCCAGGGCTTGGCGCTCCGTCATTCCATTCGATCTTTCGCCTTAGCCACCACTCAACAGAGGAGATCACCATGTTCAGCATGTCACGCCGCACAGTGCTTCAATCCGCCGCCGCCGCTGCCGCCTTCGGCCTTGCCGGCAAGCTGGAATTCACCCGTCCCGCTTTCGCGCAGACGCTGGAGCCCACCGTCGGCTTTTACAAATACACGGTCGGCGATATCGAGGTGACCGCCGTCTATGACGGCATCTGGAAGAAGCCGCACGACCCGGCCTTCATCAAGGATGTTTCGGTCGACGATACCAAGGCAGCGCTCGCCAAGGCGGGGCTGACGACCGACTTCATGCCCATTCCGCTCACCGTAGCGGTGCTCAAGATGGGCGGCAGGCTGATCATGATGGATGCCGGCTCGGGCGTCGGCCAGTGGCAGGCCAACGCCACGCACCTGCCGGCCAACATGGCCGCCGCCGGCATCGACTACAAGGCGATCGACACCATCATGATCTCGCATTTCCACCCCGACCATGTCTGGGGCCTCATGGAGAAGGGCACCAACACGCCGGTGTTCCCCAACGCCGAGCTGATCGTCAACGCCACCGAATACAAGTGGTGGACCGACCCGAGCAGGCTGGCGAAGCTGCCCGAGGGCCGCAAGCCGGCGGGCAAGCGCATCGCCGAAAACTTCCCGAAATGGAAGAACTGGAAGCTGGTCGAGGATGGCGCCGAGGTCGCGCCCGGCATCCAGATCATCGCCGCCCCCGGCCACACGCCCGGCCATTCGGTGTACCTCGCCAATTCCGGCAAGGAACAACTGATGATCTCGGCCGACACCATGTATGTGCCGGCGCTTCTCGCACCGCATCCGGAATGGCAGGGCGCCTATGACCAGGACGGGCCGACGGCGATCGCGACACGCCACAAGATCATCGACCGGGTGATCGCGGACAACATCCGCATTTCCGGTTCGCACTTCCCGTTCCCGGGCACCGGCGTCTTCGTCAAGGACGGCAATGCCTACGGCTTCACGCCTGTCGAAATCTGAGCGCGAGCTCCCAACCCAAGCGAGACAGACAATGAAACAACCCTTTTTGGGCAAGCACGCCCTGTTCGGCCTGCTCGGCGCCATTGCCGTGCTGACCGTGGTTCCCGTCGCAACCATCATCCCAGCCTATGCGGTCGACGACATCGAGGGCGCCGACGCGCCCGACCTCACCGCCGTCAAGGCCAAGATCGACGCCAAGGATTACAAGGGCGCGCTGGCGGACCTGCGCGACCTCGCGCAGGACAACCAGCAGGCCGACGTCTACAATTTGCTCGGCTTCACGCTGCGCAAGACCGGCGACTTCACCACCGCGCTGACCTACTACAACAAGGCGCTGGAGCTGAAACCCGACCACAAGGCCGCCCGCGAATATCTGGGCGAGCTCTATGTCGAAACCGGCGACATGGCCAAGGCCGATGAGCAACTGGCCTCGCTGCAGAAACTGTGCCCGAGCGGCTGCGACGAGCTTTCCGACCTGCGGAAAGCCATCGATACCAAGGTGACGAAGTAAGTTCTCCCCCCGGATTGCCCCCACTTGCGAAGGGCAATTCAGGGCATCCGACCTCTCCCCCCAGGGAGGGTGGACACGAAGCGGCCGGATGAGGGGGGCTTGCGCCAACCCCGATGGATCGCAAAGTTCGGGCGCTCGTGGCTGGCGCCCATTGCCGGAGCCGGCGCCTCTCCCTCGAGCCGGCTCCGGCCCTTTCAAGCATCACATTCGGCAGGCGCTGTCCTCGCGCGGCGTCTGCACGGTGTCAAAATATCGGAGGCTGACCATGATCCTGAACGAACGCGCCGCGAAGCTGCACGCCCTCGCCACCAAACTCTATGTCAGGGATCTGACCCTGCTTGTCGGGCGCCTGCTCATGTCCTTCATCTTCCTGCATGAGGGGGTGACACTGGCCACCCATTTCGACGGCGCCGCCAAGGCGGTGGCCGCGCAAGGCGTCGGTCTGCCGCTGTTTGTCGCCACCATCGCGTTGCAACTGGGGGCAGGGCTCTCGGTGGCAACGGGCGTGCTGACGCGGCTGGGGGCGATCGGCCTCGGCCTCTTCTGCCTGGCAACGGCCACACTGTTCCACACCAACTTCGCCAGCCAGAGCGAGCTGCTGAATTTCGAAAAGGATCTGGCGATCGCCGGCGGCATGTTCGTTCTGGCCGTAGCCGGCGCCGGCCGGATCTCGCTGGATTGGCTGCTGGCCCGCACTCTGCAGCAGCGCCAGCGCGATCGGGAAACGGTGGCGTCGCTGCTGGCGGTCGAGAACCCGTTTTCCCCAGAGGTGAGGCGTGCCGGTCTGAGGAGGAGCTGAGCGCGCGCGACCCGTTCAAGCGCCTGCGACACGTACTTTGCTGGAACCAGCCTTGATGCTCCGCATTCTATAAGCAGGGGCTGAAGGAGCGTGACGTGAAAGCGATTTTGGCATTGGTCGGCGGCTTTGTCTTGACCCTTGCGGTCTTCGGCAGCGGGCTGGGCTTTGCCGCCTGGTTGCTCGCCGCCAAGCCCGCGCATGAGGCAAGGCCGACTGTCAGCGTGGCGGAACTGTGGACCAGGGACGCGCGGCCGGTGAACAAGGCGGCGCAAAATCTGCAACGCTTGCCGGCCGACCAGCCCGCGCCGCCCGATATCGCCGTCAAGGCGCAGGCACCCGATCCGGCCGCGACCGGATCGATCGCGCCGGCGGCTGGAGCCGACGCGCTGCCGGCGTCCCATGTCAGTTGGTGCGCGAACCGCTACCGCTCCTACAATCCGGACGACAACAGCTACATGTCTTATAGCGGGCAGCAGCGCCCCTGCGTCTCGCCCTATCTCGACGCCGGCGACGACCAGGACGCGCAGCCATCGGCAGCCCTCAGCTATGTCGAGGGCGGTGTCGCCCCTGCGGTCGCCACGACGGCGCTTTCCGCCGACCATGTCGATTCCTGCTTCAGCCGATACCGCTCCTACCGGCCCGACGACAACAGCTATCAGCCATATTCCGGCGGACCCAGGCGCCAGTGCGAGTAGCCTCCGGTGCCGTGTAGGCCTGGCTGAAGGGTTGCATCTTGTCATCCCGACGATCACGCAAATTTTTTGGATCGTTCGCACCGGCGCGGCGTTCATGCCTCACATGAGTGGAGGAATGACATGAGCGACGACCGCGACGACAAGATCAGGAACCGCGCCTACGAGATCTGGCAACGCGAAGGTGGCGGCGATGGTGACCATGAGCGGCACTGGAGCCGGGCCGAGATGGAGATCGACAGGGAAGCCGCCCTGCCGCTGACGGCGGATGACGCGCTGCCACAAACCGGCGAGATCGCGAGCTCCGACGTTCTGACGGTGGAGGAACTGGCGATCCGCGCGGGCATATCGGGCGAGGAGGCGCAGGAGCTGATCGACCGTCTCGGCACCGACCGCGCCGGGATCGAGCAAGCCGCGCGCAGCCTCAAGCCAAAGCGCGGGCGCTGAACGCGCGAGCCTTTCGAAACAACGCGTTGGTGCAACTCGATGACAAGATGATTCATCGAGCCACCGAGCGCAAAACCATGATCGCCCCGAAGCCGGCGCTCTCTTGGAGCACTATCCCTGGTCATCTCCGACAATGTCGGAACCCTTGGCCGCCTCGGAGGTTCACCCTGTCCCACCGCAAAGGAGATGCACTCATGGACCACGCCAATCACGTAAGGCTCAGCCGCGCCGAACTGACCCCGGATACGCTTGAAGGCGCGACCATCTACGGCCCCAACGACGAGAAGATCGGCTCCGTCGACCATATGCATGGCAGCAGCCAGGTCGTCATCGACGTCGGCGGCTTCCTCGGCATCGGCGCCAAGCCGGTCGCCATCGCCGCCAACGAACTCGATTTCATGCGCGACGAGGACGGCGACGTTCACGCCGTGACCAGCTGGACCAAGGACCAGCTGAAAGCCATGCCCGAACACCGCGACTGACAATAGGAAGGGCTCGGCGATCGTCGGGCCCTTCGTCCTTTCCTGAGGAGAGACCGATGATCAGGAAGCTGAAAGACGGAAAATATCGGCTTTATTCAAGGAAAAAGGACGAGAAGACGGGCAAGCGGCGGAATCTGGGCACGTTCGACAGCCGCGAAGCGGCGGAGAAGCACGAAAGGGAAGTGCAGTATTTCAAGCGGCATTGAAGGGATCGCTGTTGCATAGCGGTACACAGAGACCGAGGCCGCTGTAGGCCTGTCGGCCTCCTAGGGGGCCAGCAAAGCGGCGGACCTTTCAGCCGCGCTTGCAAGCCATATGGAACCAAATACGCGGCCACGCGTTAAGGGCTTCGGCCTGATCCGGCCGGGGGTTCGCGTGGAGGGGTTTTTGGGCGCATCTCGGTTACCAAAAGAACAACTGGACTCTCGACAAATCCTTAGCGCTCTCAAAGCTTTTCGAAACGGCGATTTCTCCGTCCGCATCGAAAACGTCTATGATGGGCTGAGTGGCGAGATTGCAGACACGTTCAATCAAATCGTCGAACTCAATGACCAGGTGACGCGGGAATTCGCGCGGCTCAGCCGGGTGGTCGGCAAGGACGGGCGCATCAGCGAGCGCGGCCATGTCAGGAACGCCAAAGGTAGCTGGGAATCGAGCGTCCGATCGGTCAACGACCTGATCGAGGACATGGTGCAACCGACCGCCGAGGTGGCCCGGGTCATCGGCGCCGTCGCCAAGGGCGATCTGTCCCAGACCATGATGGTGGAGATCGACGGCAGGCCGCTGCGCGGCGAATTCCTGCGGATCGGCAAGATCGTCAACACAATGGTCGAGCAACTCGCCTCGTTCACTTCGGAGGTGACGCGCGTGGCGCGCGAGGTCGGCACCGAGGGCAAGCTAGGCGGTCAGGCCCGGGTCAAGGGGGTGGCGGGCACCTGGAAGGATCTGACCGACAATGTGAACGCGATGGCGACCAACCTGACGAGCCAGGTGCGCAACATCGCGGAGGTGACCACCGCAGTCGCTTCGGGCGATTTGTCAAAGAAGATCACCGTCGACGTGAAGGGCGAGATCCTGGAGCTGAAGTCGACCATCAACACCATGGTCGACCAGCTCAACTCGTTTGCCGGCGAGGTGACGCGCGTCGCGCGCGAAGTCGGCACCGAGGGAAAGCTCGGCGGCCAAGCCCGCGTCGAGGGCGTCGGTGGCACCTGGAAGGACCTGACGGACAGCGTGAACCTGATGGCCGCCAATTTGACCGGCCAGGTCCGCAATATCGCCGATGTGACGACCGCGGTCGCGCTCGGCGACCTGTCGAAGAAGATCACCGTCGACGTGAAGGGAGAGATTCTGGAGCTGAAGTCCACCATCAATACGATGGTCGACCAGCTCAACTCATTTGCCGGCGAGGTGACGCGCGTTGCACGCGAGGTCGGCACGGAGGGAAAGCTCGGCGGGCAGGCGCAGGTGCGGGGTGTCGCCGGAACCTGGAAAGATTTGACCGATAACGTCAATTCAATGGCGGCCAACCTGACCGGCCAGGTGCGCAACATCGCCGAAGTGACCACCGCAGTGGCTCTTGGCGATCTGTCGAAGAAGATCACGGTCGACGTGAAGGGCGAGATCCTGGAGCTCAAGAACACCATCAACACGATGGTGGACCAGCTGAATTCCTTCGCCTCGGAAGTGACGCGCGTCGCGCGCGAAGTCGGCACCGAGGGAAAGCTCGGCGGTCAGGCGGAAGTCCGTGGCGTCGGAGGCACCTGGAAAGACCTGACCGACAACGTCAATCTGATGGCCGCCAATCTCACCGGCCAGGTGCGCAACATCGCCGATGTGACGACGGCCGTCGCGCGGGGTGATCTCTCCAAGAAGATCACGGTCGACGTGAAGGGCGAAATCCTCGAGCTCAAGAACACCGTCAACACGATGGTGGACCAGCTCAACTCATTCGCCTCCGAAGTCACGCGCGTTGCCCGCGAAGTGGGCTCGGAGGGAAAACTCGGCGGCCAGGCCCATGTCGAGGGGGTCGGCGGCACCTGGAAGGACCTGACCGACAACGTCAACGCCATGGCCGGCAACCTGACCGTGCAGTTGCGCGATGTCTCCAAGGTCGCGACCGCGATCGCGACCGGCGATCTCACCCAGAAAATCACCGTCGATGCGCTGGGAGAGATTCTGCAGATCAAGGACGTCATCAACACGATGGTGGACCAGCTGAACTCCTTCGCATCCGAGGTGACGCGCGTGGCCCGCGAAGTGGGGTCGGACGGCAAGCTTGGCGGCCAGGCACAGGTCCGCGGTGTCGCCGGCACGTGGAAGGACCTGACGGATAACGTCAACGCCATGGCCGCCAATCTGACGGGCCAGGTCCGCAACATCGCGGAAGTGACGACCGCCGTTGCGCTGGGCGACCTGTCGAAAAAGATCACTGTCGACGTTCGCGGCGAAATTCTCGAGCTCAAGGACACCATCAACACGATGGTGGATCAGCTCAACTCTTTCGCCTCGGAAGTGACGCGTGTCGCGCGCGAAGTCGGCACCGAGGGGAAGCTTGGCGGCCAGGCACAGGTGCGCGGCGTCGCCGGCACCTGGAAGGACCTGACCGACAACGTCAATTCGATGGCCGAGAATCTGACCGGCCAGGTGCGCAACATCGCCGATGTGACGACCGCGGTGGCGCGAGGCGATCTGTCGAAGAAGATCACCGTCGATGTCAAGGGCGAGATCCTGGAGCTGAAGTCCACCATCAACACCATGGTAGACCAGCTCAACTCCTTCGCGGGCGAGGTGACGCGTGTGGCGCGCGAGGTCGGCACCGAGGGCAAGCTCGGCGGCCAGGCACAGGTCGAGGGCGTGGCGGGCACATGGAAGGACCTGACCGACAACGTCAACCTCATGGCGACCAACCTGACCAACCAGGTGCGCGGCATCGCCGATGTCGTCACCGCCGTGGCGCAGGGCAATCTCAAGCGCAAACTCGCCGTCGATGCCAAGGGCGAGATCGCGTCCCTGGCGGACACCATCAACGGCATGATCGAAACGCTGGCCACCTTCGCCGATCAGGTGACCAACGTCGCCCGCGAGGTCGGCATCGAGGGCAAGCTCGGCGGCCAGGCGAGGGTGCCTGGCGCCGCCGGCCTGTGGCGCGACCTGACCGACAACGTCAATCAGCTGGCGGCGAACCTGACCACCCAGGTGCGGGCCATCGCCGAGGTGTCGACCGCGGTCACCAAGGGCGATCTTACGCGTTCCATCAGCGTCCAGGCTTCCGGGGAGGTCGCGGCGCTCAAGGACAACATCAACGAGATGATCCGCAACCTGAAGGATCAGACGCTCAAGAATGCCGAGCAGGATTGGCTGAAGACCAACCTCGCGCGGTTCTCGCGCATGCTGCAGGGCGAGCGCGATCTGGCCACGGTGTCGCGCATGATCATATCGGAACTCGCGCCGCTGGTGAACGCGCAGTATGGTGTTTTCTACGTGACCAATCGCGACGAGGAAGAATCTTATCTGGAACTGGCCGCGTCCTACGCCGCCGAGGGCAAAGCCAAGATCCGCCAGCGTGTGGACTTCCGGGAAGGCCTGATCGGTCAAAGCGCGGCCGACAAACGGGCGATCATGCTCGACGAGGTTCCCTCGAGCTTCCTGCGCATCAGCTCGGGCCTCGGTGAAGCGCCGCCGGCCAGCGCCATCGTTCTGCCGGCATTGTTCGAGGAAGAGGTCAAGGCGGTCATCGAACTCGCTTCGTTCAGCCGCTTCAGCGACACGCATCGCCTGTTCCTCGAGCAATTGATGGAGTCAGTCGGTATCGTGCTCAACACGATCGCCGCGACCATGCGCACGGAAGGGCTTCTCAAGCAGTCACAGCTTCTGACGTCCGAACTGCAGTCGCGCCAGACCGAGCTCACCAAGAAACAGGAAGAGCTTCACGCCACCAACGAGGAATTGCAGGAGAAGGCGCAGCTTCTCGAGAACGAGAAAAAGCAGGTCGAGAACAAGAATCTCGAGATCGAAATGGCCAGACGGGCACTCGAGGAAAAGGCGGAACAGCTGGCGCTGACGTCCAAGTACAAGTCCGAATTCTTGGCCAATATGAGCCACGAGCTGAGAACCCCGCTGAACTCGCTGCTGATCCTGTCCAACCTGCTCGCGACCAACCAGCAGGGCAACCTGAACGACAAGCAGATCGAGTTCGCTCGCACGATCAACTCGGCGGGCACGGATCTGCTCAGCCTCATCAACGACATACTGGATCTTTCGAAAATCGAATCCGGCACGGTTTCGATCGAGCTCAACGACATGCCGCTCGCACATCTGCGCCAGCATATGGAGCGGACCTTCCGGCAGCTTGCGGCCGACAAGGGGCTTGGGTTTACGATCAAGATCGATCAGATCCTGCCCGAGACGATCCGTACGGACGAAAAACGGCTGCAGCAGATCGTCCTCAACCTTTTGTCCAACGCCTTCAAGTTTACCTCTCAAGGCGACGTGACGCTCAGCATCCATGCCGAGCGGACCGGCCGCGCAAACGGCGCGGCGGCACTGCCGCAAGCGCTGGCCATCGCCGTCACCGACACGGGCATCGGCATTCCGGAGGACAAGCAAAAGCTGATCTTCGAGGCGTTCCAACAAGCCGACGGCACCACCAGCCGCAAATATGGCGGCACTGGCCTCGGCCTCTCGATCAGCCGGGAAATCGCCCGCCTGCTCGGCGGCGAGTTGCGCGTCGAAAGCCAGCCTGGAACGGGATCGACCTTCACGCTTGTCATTCCCTTCGACGGCCCGCGCAGCAGCAGTCTTGCACCGCAGATCGAGCTTTCGCCGGCCGCCGTTTCCGTTGCGGCCAGCAGCACGACAGGAACGCCGGAACTCGCCGACGACCGTGATGCGATCGATCCATCGGACAGGGTGGTGCTGATCGTGGAGGACGACCCCACTTTTGGCGGGCTGCTGCTTGGTCTTGCGCGATCGGCCGGGTTGAAAGGCGTGCTCTCCACCGCCGGCTCGGGAACGCTGGCGCTTACACGCAAGCTCATGCCCGATGCGATCACGCTGGATCTCGGCCTTTCGGACATTGATGGCTGGGTCCTTTTCGACCTTTTACGGCACGATCCGAAGACCAGGAACATACCCATCCACGTTATCTCGGGCGCCGAAGACATCGAGCTTCTCACACGCCGAGGCGCCGCAAGCGTTTCCAGCAAGCCGGTGTCCGCCGGCGAACTTTCGCGTGTCTTCGACGACATTCAGTCGAGGACACTCAGGACACAACGCAATGTGCTGGTCGCGGATCCGGATCCCGAGCGTCGCCTGGCGCTGGTGGAAGCCATTCGCGACGGCGTCACGTCGGTCACCGCCATCGGCCGCGTCGCGGCTAATGCCGACGGGGGTGGTATTGCCGGATATGACGCCGTCGTGTTCGGTTTTGGCCGTTCGGCCAAGGACAACGCCCAGATGCTCGATGAGATCATATCCCAGTTCGGCGATTTTGTCCCGCGCCTGCTCTTCTTCACGCCCCATCCGGACGCCTTTCAACAGCAGATCGCCTTGCATCCGCCGCTCAGCGATGTTCCGCGTGCCGACAACCTTGCCCAGCTTGGCTTGTTGATGTCCGCCGCCCTTCCAGGCGATAGGCCCGACAAGGAAATCCTGCCTTCCGAGCAACTCGACAACGCCGATCTGGCCGGGGCCAAGGTTCTGATCGTCGACGACGACATTCGCAACATCTATTCGCTGACCAGCGTGCTGGAGACTTACGGTATCGAGGTGCAGCATGCCGAGCGGGGGCGGGACGGCATAGCCATGCTTGAAGAGGCGCCGGACGTCGACGTCGCCCTGATCGACATCATGATGCCCGAGATGGACGGGTACGAGACAATGCGCCGGATACGCTCCCAGCCGGAAATCGCGCACATTCCGCTGATTTCCGTCACGGCCAAGGCGATGAAAGGAGATCGCCAGAAATGTCTGGACGCCGGCGCGTCCGACTACATCGCCAAGCCCGTCGACCTCGACCTGCTCCTCGCCCTGCTGCGGGTTTGGGTCGGCCGCTCGCGCTCGCGAGCGGGGACATCGCGGGCAGACGGCGACGACCGCAATCTGATCGCGCCCCGGCGGATTTAGCCAATGGCGGCGATGGAAGCAGAAAGCAGCGAACCGTTCGAAAAGCTGGGGCCGGTTCGCGTTCTGGCTGTCGACGACGACGCGCGAAATCTCCTTGCCATTGAGGAGGCACTTGACGGGGTCGGGCAGGTGATTTGCGCCCAGTCGGGCGACGAGGCGCTGCGCTTTCTGCTCAAGGACGACTTCGCCGTCATTCTGCTGGATGTGCTGATGCCCGGTCTCGACGGCTACGAAACCGCTTCGCTGATCCGGAGGCGCGAACGTTCGAACGCCACGCCGATCATCTTCCTGACCGCCATCAACAAGGAAGAAGCACATATGTTGCGCGGCTATGACGCCGGCGCGGTGGATTATCTGTTCAAGCCATTCGACCCGTCGATGCTGCGGTCCAAGGTCATGGTCTTCGTCGATCTCTATGAAAAGACGAGGGAAATCGAACGGAATGCGGCCAGGGAGCAACTGCTGCTTGAGCGAGCGCTGAAGGCGACCTCCGACAAGCTCGACGCCGAGCGGGCGCTGCGGCATTCCGAGGCCCGGCAGGAGACGATCCTCGCCTCGCTGCCGATCTGTTTTCACGCTCGCGCGGCCGCGGCGCCATTCGCCGCAAGCTATGTTTCCAAGGGGGTCGAGCGGTTGACGGGATTTTCTCCGGACCGGTTCATGGCGGATCCAGATTTCGGCATCAGCCGGGTCCATCCGGCTGATCGGGACGCGGTGACAAGATCGCTTTCGGCCGCCCACGAGACCGGCTCTTATGCGTGCGAGTTCCGCTGGCGATGCGCCAATGAGGAATACCGGATATTCCTCGACCAGGGAGTGGTCGCCAGGGATGGCGCCGGGCTCGAACTGCTGGGCACCATGCAGGACATCACCGAGCAGCGCCACCTGGAAAGCCAATTGCTGCAATCGCAGCGGCTCGATGCGATCGGCAAGCTGACCGGCGGACTTGCCCACGATTTCAACAATCTGCTTGCGGCGATCCTCTCCGGGCTGAGCCTGCTGGAAAGGCAAGTGAGCCTCGACGGCAAGGCGGCCCAGGTTCTCGACATGACGCGCCGCTCCGCTTCCCAGGGCAAGGACCTCATCCAGCGCATGCTCGCCTTTTCAAGGCGCCAGGATCTGAAACCGGTTGCCGTGCGGATGTCGAGCCTCGGAGACACGATGACCGGCCTGGTGGCGCCGATCCTGGGCGGCCTGGTGCGCTTCGACTGGCATGTCGGTGACGACATATGGCCGGTGCATGCGGACCCGGCGCAGCTTGAGCTTGCTTTGATGAACCTGGTCTTCAATGCCCGCGACGCGATGCCTTCCGGCGGGACAATCTGCGTCAAGGCCCACAATCGCAGCGTCGGCCATTCCGGCCAGGGGCTTGCCGCGGGCGACTATGTCAGGCTTGCGGTCGAGGACACCGGGACAGGTATCGCCGCGGATGTCATCAGCAAGGTGATCGAGCCGTTCTTCACGACAAAGCCGATCGGGAAGGGCACGGGTCTGGGCCTCAGCACTGTCTATGGTTTCGCCAAGCAATCGGGTGGCACGCTCAGGATTGACAGCGAGCTTGGCCACGGCACCACCATGGAGCTCTGGCTGCCCCGTTCACGCGAGGCGCAAGACGTCACCGCCAGGGATGAGCCCGTTTTCGAAGCCAGTGCCGCGAACGATGCCGGCACGGACCTCCCGACGGCGGCCGAGGATCAGTTGCCGACTGTTCTGCTCGTCGACGACAGTCAATCCCTGCGGGAGTTGACGGCGATGTCGCTGCGGCAATCGGGTTTCGACGTGACGGCGTTTTCCGGCGGCGCCCAGGCACTGGCCGCCATCGAAAAGGAACCGGACCGTTTCGACGTCATCGTAACCGACTTCGCCATGCCGCTCATTTCGGGCATCGACGTCATCCGCTTCGCCCGAAGCCTGCGCGCGGATTGGCCGGCACTCATCGTCACGGGCTACGCCGATGCCGAGAAGATCTCGGACCGCCCTCACGACGTGGCGTTGATCAGCAAGCCCTTCGAAGATGCCCATTTGGTAGCAGCCATTCGATCAGCTTCGCGCCGCCGCTGAAGGCCGTGGTTCGGGGGAGCCGCGCTTGTCGTCGGTCTCCGCAGGCGCTTAGCCGACCTCCCAATTTCTCGCACCAGCTGCCGAGTTGCCCCTTGCCGTTAACCATTCGTTAACCATTAACCCCCTAGCGTTTACCTCTCAGTAAGGATTCGCTGGCCGTGACCTTTGCCGCCCCCGTCGAAACAAAATCCATTCGTTTTCGCGCCCGTTCTTTCGTGGCCTTTACGCTCACGCCGGAGGCGCCGATTTCCGCCTGGCTGGAGGGGCTGGATCACTGGATCGGCAATTCGCCGGGGTATTTTGCGGGACGGCCGGTGGTGCTCGATCTGAACGTGCTGAAGCCCGACGTCGCCGACATCGGGCTGCTGGTTGCTTCGCTCGGTGCGCGAGGCATCCGGGTCTATGCGATAGAGCTTGAAGGCGCCTCGCTCGGGCTTGACCTGCCGCCGTTGCTTAGCGGCGCCAAGGAGGCCACCACGGATGGCCTGCTGTCGCAGCCCGGCCGCAAGGGCAAGGCGGAGGCGGCTGAAGCCGGCAAGCTGGAAACGGTGTTTTCGGATCGCGGCAAGGATGCCGGCAAGGCCGGCGAAGTAAAGGCCGGCGAAGTCAAGGGAGGCGAGGGCAAGGCCGGCGAAGCCAGGGCCGAGGTGGGCAAGGGCAAGGCGGCCAAGGCGGAAGCCGGCGCGATCGAAACTGTCCAGGCCGGCACGCTTATGGTCAAGTCGCCGATCCGCTCGGGTCAGTCGATCTTCCATCCACATGGCGATGTCATCGTTTTGGGCTCGGTCGCGTCCGGCTCCGAAATCATCGCGGCGGGCTCTATCCATGTCTATGGCACCTTACGCGGCCGCGCCATCGCCGGCTCGCAGGGCAATCGCTCGGCACGCATCTTCTGCCGCAAGAACGAGGCTGAGCTGATTTCGGTCGACGGCTGGTACACCACCGCCGAAGAGATGGAAGGCGTCTCGCGCGGCAAGGCCGTGCAGGCCTTCCTCGAAGGCGACATGCTCGCCGTCGTGCCGCTGAACTAGGGCGGCGCGATGCTGACGCCCGGCTTCACGGTTCCGGCCCGGACAAGCGCCGAGGCACCATCGCCGCGCGCAAGCCTCGGACCGGTTTGGGATGGCATGATGGCAGGCTCTGACAACAGCCGTGCGGCGCACGGCACAACAAACGACAACAGGCAACGGAGGCTTTTTCCATGGGCAAGGTAGTGGTCGTCACATCGGGCAAGGGGGGCGTCGGCAAGACCACCTCGACGGCCGCGCTGGGTGCCGCGGTCGCCAAGACCGGCAAGAAGGTGGCGCTGGTCGATTTCGATGTCGGCCTGCGCAATCTCGACCTGATCATGGGCGCCGAGCGGCGCGTCGTGTTCGACCTCGTCAACGTCATCCAGGGCCAGGCCAAGCTGTCGCAGGCGCTGATCCGCGACAAGCGCGTCGACACGCTGTTCCTGCTGCCGGCGTCGCAGACGCGCGACAAGGACGCGCTGACCGAGGACGGCGTCGGCGAGGTGATCGACAAGCTGCGCTCGGTCTTCGACTATGTCTTCTGCGACAGCCCGGCCGGCATCGAGCGCGGCGCGCAACTCGCCATGCGCTTTGCCGACGAGGCCGTCATCGTCACCAATCCGGAAGTGTCGTCGGTGCGCGATTCCGACCGCATCATCGGTCTGCTCGACGCCCGCACCATGCGTGCCGAACAGGGCGAGCAGATCGCCAAGCATGTGCTGGTCACGCGCTATGACGCGGCGCGCGCCGCGCGGGGAGAAATGCTCTCGATCGACGACGTGCTGGAAATCCTGTCGGTGCCGCTGCTCGGCATCATCCCGGAAAGCCAGGATGTGCTGCGCGCCTCCAACCTCGGTTCGCCGGTGACGCTGTCGGAACCGCTCAACAACGCCGCCAAGGCCTATCTCGAAGCGGCACGGCGGCTTGAAGGCGAAGACTTACCGGTGGTGGTTCCCTTCGAACGCAAGGGTTTCCTCGACCGTCTGCTCGGAAGGAGGGCCGCATGAGCATCCTCGACCTCTTCAAGCGGCGCACCAGCGCGCCGGTGGCGCGCGAGCGGCTGCAGGTGCTGCTCGCCTATGAGCGCCGCAGCCGTGGCCAGCCCGACCTCGTCTCCATTCTGCGCGAGGAAATCATGGCTGTGATCGCCAAGCATGTGCAGATCGACCAGGACTATCTCCAGGTGTCGATGGATCGGGGCGAGACCATGTCGACGCTGGAAATCGACATCCAGATCCCCAACAAGAGCGCCGTGCCGCTGGCCATGGCGGGGTAAAAAACGGTGCGCCTTTTCCTCGCCCCGCTCCACAGGGGGCGAGGAACCCGGATTGCCGGGCCGGCAGCGCCGGTTTTCGTCCAGATCAGTTCAGCAAAAATCTCGACCTGAAGCCCGCGGCGCTGTTGCGATTGGGATAATCCTGATCCGGTATCGCAACGCCCAGATGAGTGCACAGCGGTTCCCAGCCGTCGCCAAGAGCGTGGACCAGCAGCCGCTCCCGTGGCACTTCGGCGTACACGGCACGGACATTGGCCTCGTAGCAGGCAATGGCATGCGCTCGATCGCCGGGCCGGCCGCCGAACACCTGCCTGGCGATCAGGGCGAGGCCCAGCGATTCTTGATCGACGCTTTGCTCAAGTCCCGCCGCGATCGTTTTTTCAAAACTTTCCCACCAGCTTTCGGCCGAGCGGTAGGTCAGGATCACCCTGGCATTCGGATAGAATTCGATCAGTTCGCGCCAGTAGTACGCCGAAGGCCAGTCCAGGCAGGAGACATAGCCCGACAGCAGCTGGTTCCAGTCCGGCGCGGCACCTTGGGCCAGCGCACGCCACACCCGTTTCTGCTCCTCGTTGCCGATCACTTCATGCATGTGATGACAGGGGCCGTAGCCGAGAATGGCCAGCGCCTCACGCATCGAATCCGTGCCCGTTCGGCCAAAGCCGGTTCCGATCACCTTGATCGACATCTCCATCCCCTCCCGTTCGACCTGCAAGCCGTTTGCTGGCAGCATATCAGGCTGCACACCGAATATGCACGAGAAGCGTTGACATCGCCGCGAACGCTACGGTCTGTGCCAGCCCGGGACCCGGCACTGGCTGTCGCGGCGGTGCAAATCCCCAAATGTCTGAAATTTACATTTCCCTAGGGGGGCTTCCCCTGCGGAATAAGCGGATGTAAGGATACATATTAGCAGTTTGTTAAATATCTGGTTTTCTTTGCGTAAGAGGGAGTTCCGTATGAACTTCAAGAGCCTGATCAAGCGTGCTGAAGACGTAGACGACGCACTCCAGGAGTTGCAGGACGATCTGGCGGACGCCCTGGATGCCAGCCTCGACAGCGAATTCGAGGCACCGCCGCAGGGCGACGATATCCCCGATGACGCGTCAACCGTCTCGCCACCCCAAGCCGATGCGGCGCAAGCGGAGGGCGCGGACAATCCCGACGATGCGGGCAACACCGACACCGCCGAAACCACGCCACGACTGACGCCCCATGCCCAGACCCGGCTCGCGGCGTTGAACGCCTTCGAAGGAATGTTCCACGACGCCAGGGATTATCTGGATGAGATCAACGGCAAATTGTCGGAAATCTCGACCTCGCATCATCTGACGCGCGAATTCCTCAACATCCTCCACACCGACATTCTTCGCGCCAATGAGCTGGAGCTCGCAAATGCCGGCCTGATCGCCGAGCAAAGAGCGCTGTCGGAAAAGCTGCACGACACGGCGGCGAAGCTGCGCGAGCGTGACAGCACGTGCGAAGTGCTGCAGCAGCGCGAGACAGACCTGGTCCAGGACCGGGACGCGCTTCGCACAGCGCTCGCGGCGGCAAGGCTCGAGCTCGCCGAGATGGGCAATGCCAGCGCCAAACGCGACGCGGAATTCGGCGACATCGCCAACCGGCTGACGGCAAGGACGGTCGAGGCCAACAGGCGCTTGCGCGAGAGCAAGATGCTGCGGGAAAAACACGTCAGCCTGTCAGTCGAGCTCGACAAGGTGCTGAAGCGGGAGAGCCAGGCGCGCCACAGGCTGGACGAGCTTTCGGCAGTCCACGCCAGCGAAGCGGCGCGCCTTGCCGAACTGATGGCGGCGCTTGGCAAGAGCGAGAAAGAGGAGATCCGGCTGCAGAAGGCGCTCGAGGCCACACAGGCGAAGCTGGCGGAAAAGACCGAAACGGCCAGCCTGATGGAAGGCGACTGGGAAGCCGAACGGGCTCGCGGCCAGACGGAGATGCGCGGATTGCGGTCCGAGATCCAAGACCTGGAATCGCGGCTGGAGCGGGCCTCGAACGAGAACAGTGCGGCCGCCGCCGAAATCGCCAGGCTCAAGACCGACCTGGACGACGCAGTGGCCGAAAAGAAAATCGCCGATGAAAGATTGTCCGCGCTCGCCGACGAGAACGAAGCCGACAAGCTGAGCCTTTCGAAAGCGAACGCCAATCTTTCGCAACTTGCGCTGCAACAGGCATCGGAGGACATACAACGGGATGTCCAGCGGCAGGAATGCGAGGATTTGCGGGCCGAAATCGCGTCGCTCAATGCCCGGATCAAGGAATTGCTGCCCTACGAGCGGCTCCACAAAGCCACCAACGGCAAATCGCGCGAGGGCGAGGTGGTGGAGATCGCTGCCGTGGTGGCCGAGAAAGCCCGTGCAACGGGCAGGCGTCCCATCCGCAGGAATCTGCGCGCCACGTCGTAACGCGCTTCGCAGGCCTCGTTGCTTGGCAGTCCCCGCATTGGGCTGCCTTTCGCGATGTGGACGGGCCTGACCCAATCACACCGCCGCGAACACCACCGTCTGCGCCAGCCCGCCGCCCTGGCGGTTCTCCAGCGTCACGGTGCCGCCGTAGCGCTCGATGATCTCCTTGGCGATGGCGAGGCCGAGGCCGGCGCCTGGAATGGATTGCTGGCGGCCGGGGTCGACGCGGAAGAAGGGCTCGAAGGCCTTGTTGATGAGGTCGGGCGGAATGCCCGGGCCGACGTCCGATATGGAGAGCACGGCGCGCCTGTCGGCGAGGTCGAGCGCGATCGTGCAGGCCTTGCCGTGGGTGGCGGCGTTGACGACCAGATTGCGCAGGGCGCGGCGCAGGCCGAGCGCGCCGGCGCGGACCGCAACCCTGTCCAGATGCCCGATCGAGACGGAATGGCCGAGCGTGACCATCTCGGCAGATATGTCGCGCACCATCTTTTCAAGGTCGAGCGGTTCGACGGCATCCTGGTTCACCTCCTCGCGCACCAGGCGGATGGCGCTGTCGGCGATGCGGTCGAGCTCGTCGAGGTCGTGCAGCCACTTGTCGCGCTCCTCGTCGAGGAATTCGGCGCGCAGCCGCATGCGCGTCATCGGCGTGCGCAGATCGTGGCCGGCGGCGGCCACCAGCCGCATGCGGCTTTCCATGGCGGTCTTCAGCCTGGACGAGAGCTGGTTCAGTGCGTGCGCCGTGGCCTTGACCTCGGCCGAGCCCACCTCCGGCACCGGCGCCAGCACGCCGTCCCTGCCGATCTTGGAGACGGTGGCCTCCAGCATTTCGAGCGGCCGGATCAGCACCGAGGTGAAATAGACAGAGACGGCGGTGGCGCCGGCCACGATCAGCGAGATCCAGCCGGCCAGAACCAGCCATTCGCGCCTGGGCGGGTCGATATGTGCTATTTCGAGGATCGCCCACCGGCTGTCGGGCAGGCGCATCGAGGCACGTTGGCTGGGTTCACCCGGTTTGTCGCTGACGATGGCCAGCACGTCGAAGCCGCGGCGGCGCAGCAGATCATTGAGCATCGCCGTCTCCTGCCGGTCCACCTTGCCATCCGCCGGCCGGTCGCTGAATTGCACCCGCAGCACATCGGGTATGGGCCCCGGCAGCAGCCGCACCACGAGTTCCATCTGCTGGGCAACCCAGGGCACGACGAGTTCCGGCGGCGGCCCGCCGCCGCGCACGCTGAGGACCGCCGCCGTCGCCAGGCCGACGACGCCGACGATAGAGGCGACCAGCAACAGGATGAGGCGGCGGCGCAGCGAGTTCACGCCTGCGCCTCCACCGTCTCGACGCGCGCGGTCAGCTGGTAGCCGCCATTGCGCACCGTCTTGAACAGCGGCCCGTCGCCGGTGTCGGTGAATTTGCGGCGCAGCCGGCTCATCAGCACGTCGACCGAGCGTTCGAGCGGGTCGCGTTCGCGGCCTTGTGTGAGATCAAGCAGCTGGTCGCGCGAAAGCAGCCGGCCGGGGCGGTCGAGGAACACCTGCAACAGGTCGAATTCGGCGCCGGTGAGATCGACGGCCGCGCCCTGCGCATCCGTCACCTTGCGGGTGTCCGGCTCCAGCCTGTAGGTGGCGAAGCGGTAGGCGCGGGGCGGAGGCGCGGGCGCCGCTTCTTCCGGCGTCGAGCGCCTGAGCACGGCGCGGATGCGGGCGGTGAGCTCGCGGGGGTTGAACGGCTTGCCGAGATAGTCGTCGGCGCCGAGTTCCAGCCCGATGATGCGGTCGACATCCTCCTTCAGCGCCGTCAGCAGGATGACGGGAATATGCGGCTTGCGATCGCGCAAGCCCCGGCAGATGTCGAGCCCCGAACCATCCGGCAGCATGACGTCGAGCACGGCCAGGTCGAACTGGCCAGTGGCCAGCTTCTGCTCGCATTCGCGCCTGTCGGCCGCTACCGAGACGCGAAAACCCTGGCCGTCGAGATAGCGCCCGAGCAGCGTGCGGATTTCGCGATCGTCGTCGACGACGAGGATGTGGGGTTGTGACTGCATTATCGTGCCCTTGCCCATGATCCCGGGTTTGTCCTGATTATAGGGAGCGCCCGTGCAAGCGGCATGGAAAATTGCAACCCAATGTTTCTGGCCGGGGGATGGCAACATTCGGAAACAAATTGCCCTTTTGCGGAAACCTTCGGCAACATGCCGACGCGAAGCAGACAAACACGCTTCCTATCCTCCTGACGTCCAAAGCATGGATGAAAGGAATACCGTATGCGAAGCAGACTTCTTGCGCTCGGCCTGTTTTCCGCCGCCGCCATCCACCCCGCGCTGGCGGCGCAGCCCGACCCGGGCGCGGCGCCAGGCGGGCCGCCGCCTGCCATGGCAATGCAGGATGGAACGGACCATGGCTCGATGCCGCATCCTTCGCAAGGATGGGGTCCGCAAGGTTTTGGCCCGCACAGTTTCGGCCCGCAAGGCTTCGGCCCCCGCCGCGTGGGGCCGCCGCCGGAATTCATGCTGGCCGCCCGGCTCGCCGCGCTCGAAACACGCGTCGGCATCCGCAGCGAACAGCTCGACGCCTGGCGCGACTACACCAGCGCGCTGCAGGCGGTGCTTTCGCCACCGCGGCCGGACCGTGGTCCGGGTGGCACTGGCGGGCCTGGAGGGCCGGATGGCGGGCCGCAGGCGAAAGGCCCCGATGCAGGGCCGGCCGGCAAGCCCGATCCGTTCGCCTTCCAGGAAAGGCTGGCAGACGACGTCACGGCGCGTGCGGCTTCGGCCGCCAAGCTGAAGGACGCGATCGCCGAGCTGCGCGCCAAGCTCACGCCTGAACAGCTCGAAATCCTCGTTTCGGCGGAACGCCCCCATGGACCACCCCCCGGTCCATGGGGCGGCCCGCCGAATGACGCAGTCGGTCCGGCAGGCCCGCCCAATGATGGCCCGATGCCGCCGCCCCAGCCCGGGAACGGCTGACAACCGACCGGCTGCGCCGGCCGGCCCCGGTACCCAACCCGTTCCCGGGCCGGCCGGGTTTCCTTCTCCGGGATGGCGGATCGCGCCTTCCCGGATTCACCCCATGCAACAAGGCACGACAATGTGGGAAGCCCTGATGCTGCTGCGGCTGATCGCATCGGCCAGCCCGAAATATTCGTTCGGCCGGCGCATCGATCATGCCGCAACGCCGCCGGCCTTGCCGGTCGACACGCTGCAAGGCGCGATCCGGCTGGAATTCGCCGCCTGGCGCCTGTCGCTGCCGATCTCGCGGCACGCCGATGGCCACGGAAACCATGACCGCAAGATCGCGTGAGACTTGGCAAGGCGCTTGGCATGTCGGTGCTGATCGGCATAATGGCGCGGAGGGCATCGCGGCCAGCCATCCGATCCTCGGGTGCGCTCCAGCCACGAAGAAGGAGCGCGACATGAGCCGCTTCGAAGCACTGCTCGACGCCGCCCGCAAGTGGGCGCGACCCCTCGTCACGACATCGTCCGTCTCAAGCCTCACCTGCGACCGCCGGCGTTCGGCCTCGCTTTGCATTGGCCAACGCCCATGCGGTCACCGCACCTCCAGCGAAAGATCATTCAGCCATGTCCATGCAGTCTAGGCAGTCCTCCCCGCCAGTTCGCCGACTCGCGTCCTGGACGGCGCTTGCCGCGGCTCTTCTCCTGGCGGCCTGCTCACAAGAGGGCGGCAAGGCTCCCGCAGGCATGGGCGGCGTCGGCAAACCGGAAGTCGGCGTCGTCACGCTGCATCCGCAATCGGTGGCGATCACAGCCGAACTGTCGGGGCGCACGGCGGCCTCGCTGATCGCCGAGGTGCGTCCACAAGTGAACGGCATCATCCAGCAACGACTGTTCAAGGAAGGCAGCGAGGTGGCGGCGGGACAGCCGCTCTACCTCATCGACCCGGCGAGCTACAAGGCGGCTTATGACAGCGCGGTCGCGGCGCAGCAGAAGGCGGCGGCGGCGGTGCCTACCGCGCAGGCCAAGTTCGACAGATACGCCGGCCTGTTGAAGCAGAACGTTGTTTCCAAACAGGATTATGATGACGCTGCCGCCACGCTTGCGCAGGCGCAGGCGGATGTGGCTTCCGCCAAGGCGAGCGCCGAAACCGCGCGCATCAGCCTCGACCGCACCTCGATCACCGCGCCGATCGCCGGCCGCATCGACAAGTCCACGCTGACACCGGGCGCGCTGGTGACCGCCAACCAGGAGACGGTGCTGACCACGATCCGCTCGCTCGATCCGATCAATGTCGACGTCACGCAGTCGAGCACCAATTTGCTCAACCTGCGCCAGGCGATCTCGGAAGGGCGGCTGAAGTTCAGCGGCCCCAATGTCAGCGTCAAGCTGAAGCTCGAGAACGGCACCATCTACGCGCAGACCGGCAAGCTGGAATTCGCCGGCGCCAATGTCGACCAGACCACCGGCACGTTCGCGCTCAGGGCCGAGTTTCCCAATCCCGACCGCCTGCTTCTGCCGGGCATGTATGTGCGGGCGCTGGTCGAGGAGGGCGTTGCCCAGAACAGTTTTCTCGTGCCGCAGCGCGCCGTCACCCGCAATACGAAGGGTGAGGCGACGGCCATGGTCATCAATGCGCAGGGCAAGGTCGAGACGCGCGTGCTTGCCGTGCGCAACACCGTCGGCAACAGCTGGCTGGTCGACAGCGGCGTGGGCGATGGTGACCGTGTCGTCGTCGAGGGCCTGCAGCTCGTGCGCCCCGGCGGCGATGCGACCGGCGTCGAAGTGACGATCGACGAGGCGACCGGTGAGATCAAGGATCGCGGCCAGACCTCCGCCTTGCCGGCCCCATCCAAGATGGCCAGCACCGGCCGGCAACCCGCCGCGTCGACCGGGAACTGAGACGATGTCAGCATTTTTCATCAACCGGCCGATCTTCGCCTGGGTGATCGCCATCGTGATCATGCTGGGCGGTCTGCTCGCACTCACCACGCTGCCGATCTCGCAATATCCGCAGATCGCGCCGACCACCGTCAATATCAGCGCTACCTATCCGGGCGCGGACGCCCAGACGGTCGAGAACTCGGTGACCAAGGTCATCGAGCAAGGCATGACCGGCATCGACAATCTCGACTACATGACGGCGACCTCTGACCGCGACCGGTTCGGCGTCGATCACGCTGACCTTCACCAGTTCGGCCGACCCCGACACCGCCCAGGTGCAGACGCAGAACAAGCTGCAGCTGGTGCAGTCGCAATTGCCGCAGGTGGTGCAGAGCAACGGCATCACCGTCTCCAAATCCTCGACCGGCTTCCTGATGGTCATCGGCTTCGTCTCCAGCGACGGCAAGATGAACTCGACCGACCTCGCCGACTATGTCGACGCCACCGTCAACGACACGCTGAAGCGCGTCGAAGGCGTGGGCTCGACGCAGCTCTTCGGCTCGGGCTATGCGATGCGGATCTGGCTCGACCCCGACAAGCTGGCCAAATACGCGCTGATGCCAAGCGACGTGGCGAGCGCCATCGAGGCGCAGAACACGCAGGTTTCGGCCGGCCAGCTCGGCGGTCTGCCGGCGCGCAAGGGCCAGCAGCTCAACGCCACGGTGACCGCCAAGAGCCGGCTGCAAACCGCCGAACAGTTCCGCAACATCATCCTGAAGAGCCAGACGGACGGCTCGCTGGTCCGGCTGAACGACGTCGCCACCGTCGAACTCGGCGCCGAAAGCTATACGACGCAAGCCAACTACAACGGCAAGCCGGCGGCGGGCGTCGCCGTCAACCTGGCGACCGGTGCCAACGCGATCAGCACCGCCGAAGCGGTGCGCTCGACGATAAACCGGCTGAGCTCGACCTTCCCGCAAGGCGTCGAGGTCGTCTATCCCTACGACACCTCGCCCTTCGTGCGGCTGTCGATCGAGGAGGTGGTCAAGACGCTGGCCGAGGCGATCGTGCTGGTGTTCCTGGTGATGTTCATCTTCCTGCAGAACTTGCGGGCGACGATCATCCCGACCATCGCGGTGCCGGTGGTGCTGCTGGGCACGTTCGGCGTGCTGTCGCTGTTCGGCTATTCGGTCAACACGCTGACCATGTTCGCCATGGTGCTGGCCATCGGCCTGCTCGTCGACGACGCCATCGTCGTGGTCGAGAATGTCGAACGCGTCATGCAGGAGGAAGATCTGTCGCCGAAGGAGGCGACGCGAAAATCGATGAACGAGATCACCGGCGCGCTGGTCGGCATCGCCACCGTGCTGTCAGCGGTGTTCGTGCCGATGGCCTTCTTCGGCGGCTCGACCGGCATCATCTACCGGCAGTTCTCGGTGACCATCGTCTCGGCCATGGTGCTGTCCGTGTTGGTGGCGCTGGTGCTGACGCCGGCATTGTGCGCCACGATCCTGCGGCGGCCGAAGGACCATGCCACGCAGACCGGTCCGTTCGGCTGGTTCAACAGGATGTTCGATCGCGGCACGACGGCCTATCGCGACGGCTCGCACGGCATCATCAACCGGTCGTGGCGATTTCTTGCCATCTTCCTCGCCATTGTCGTCGCCATGGGCTGGATGTTTGCGCGGTTGCCGAGCTCGTTCCTGCCGGAAGAAGACCAGGGCATCCTGATCACCAGCGTGCAATTGCCGGTCGGCGCCACGCAGGACCGCACGGAGCGCGTGCTGAAGCAAGTCACCGACCACTATCTCAGCGACGAAAAGGACGCCGTCGACGGGGTCTTCACCGCGTCGGGCTTCGGCTTCGGCGGAGCCGGGCAGAATGTCGGCATCGGCTTCGTGCGGCTGAAGGATTTCGCCCAGCGCAAGTCGTCCGCAATGGCCGCGCAGGCGATCGCCGGCCGCGCCATGGGCGCGTTCTCCAAGATCAGGGATGCGCAGGTCTTCGCGCTGGCGCCCCCGGCCATCCAGGGTTTCGGCAACACCAACGGCTTCGATTTCTACCTGCAGGACGTCAATGGCGCCGGCCATGACGCGCTGATCCAGACGCGCAACCAGCTTCTGGCCTTGGCTGGGCAGAGCAAGGTGCTCGCAAACACGCGTCCCAACGGCCAGGAGGACCAGCCGCAATTCTCGGTCGACATCGACCAGGAGAAGGCGAGCGCGCTGGGCGTCAGCCTTGCCGACATCAACAACACGTTGTCCAGCGCCTGGGGCAGCGATTACGTCAACGACTTCATCGATCGGGGACGGGTGAAGCCGGTCTACATGCAATCGGACGCGAATTTCCGCATGCAGCCGGAGGATCTCGACAAATGGCAGGTCCGCAATTCAAGCGGCGCCATGGTGCCGTTCTCGGCCTTTGCCTCCAGCCACTGGACATTCGGTTCGCCCCGGCTCGAACGCTATAATGGTTCGGCCGCGGTCGAGATTCAGGGCGCGGCGGCAGCGGGCGTGAGCTCGGGTGCGGCGATGGACGAGATCGACAAACTCGTCGCGCAACTGCCGGCCGGCTATTCGCATGAATGGACCGGGCTGTCGCATCAGGAGCGGCTTTCGGGCAACCAGGCGATGTCGCTCTATGCGATCTCGGCCTTGGTCGTGTTCCTGTGCCTGGCCGCGCTCTATGAGAGCTGGTCGATCCCGTTCGCGGTGATGCTGTCGGTACCGATCGGCATCTTCGGCGCGCTGCTGGCGGCAAGCCTGTTCGGCCAGACCAACGACGTCTATTTCAAGGTCGGCCTGCTGACCACGATCGGCCTCGCCGCCAAGAACGCCATCCTGATCGTCGAGTTCGCCATTGAACGGCAGGCGGCCGGCATGGGGCTGGTGGAGGCAACGCTCGAGGCGGCGCGACAGCGGTTGCGGCCGATCCTGATGACGTCGCTGGCCTTCATCCTCGGCGTCACGCCGCTTGCGATCGCCAGCGGCGCCGGCTCGGGCGCGCAGAACTCCGTCGGCATCGGCGTGATGGGCGGCATGATCGCCGCGACCGTGATCGGTGTGTTCCTGGTGCCGCTGCTGTTCGTCACGGTGCGGCGCATCTTCAAGGGCAGGGTGGCCAAACCAGATCCCGGGCAGGATAAGGGCGAAACGCCGGTGACGGCCAACCAGCAGTAAGGGTTCTTCACATGAGAGGTTTTGAACGTGGCTCGGTGGCCGCGAGGCCCAGCGCTCGCTCTACTCGGCCGAGGATTCGCTGTTGCAGAGCCGCGTCCTTCTGGCGACCGACTACATCGCCCTCAACAAGGCGCTCTGCGGCGGCTGGGACGGCGCGGTCGACAGCGCCAGGCCCGAAATCGTCGACGGCAAGACCGGTCCGCGGCTGGCGAAGGTGGCCGGCCAGAGTTGACCGGTTCGGGTTCCTGCAGGGTTCCAGGCTGGGAAACGCTTGCAATGCGATGCCATCATCAAGCTGAATTATCTTGGCGACGGCCTGGATTTCACCATGGCGCTGCCGTTGCGCGGGACCAGGCCGGCGCGGGCCTAGTCCTGATGCCGGTGAAAGTGGCACTTTTGGCGATAGCTCGCGCATCGCTTCGCTGATATTGGTGGCGTCCAGAAAATTCCTGGATGCAAAAGATGACATCGAATTCAGATAAGGCGGAAACGGTCGAGCAGTTGCTGGAAACGCCCGACCTTGCCAGCGCGCTGGAAAGCGAACAGTTCAAGAAGTTCCTCGACCAGGTGCCGATTGCCATCGCCGTTTCGGACCTCGGCGGGCAGGAACGTGTCGTCTATGCCAATCCGGAGTTCGAGAAACTGTCGGGCCTGAAGGCGGCGAGCCTCGCCCAGAAGCATTGGGCGGCACTTTCCGGCATTGGCCTGCACCAGCAGAAGGACAGCGCGCTGTCCCATGCGGTGGTCGACGGGACCGATTTCGTCGGCACGTTTCGGCTCGAGCGGGCCGAGGACAAGCCTGCAATCGTCGACGTCTATTCCAACGTCATCGAGGATGACAACGGCAAGGCCTGCTTCCGGCTGGTGGCACTGGTCGACGTCTCGGCGCATGGCGAGACTGAAGATGCGCGCTCGATCGAGGAGCGCGTCCGCGAGAAAGACACGCTGCTGCGGGAATTGCAGCACCGGGTGAAGAACAATCTGCAGATGATCACCGCCCTGATTCGCCTCGAGACGCGCAATGCGACCGAGCCGGACCGGAAACGCTTCGAAAGACTGGCCGGCCGCGTCGACGCCTTGGCCATCCTTTATCAAACGCTGTCGGGCGAGGAGCACAAGGAGGAGGTCGATCTCGGCGTCTATCTGAGCCAGATCGCGTCAGCCGTGATGAGTTCGCATGCTGTCGAGGGCATTCGCCTCGACATGAAGGTGGACACCTACCCGGTTTCGATCAACGTTGCCATGCCCACCGGCCTGGTGGTCAACGAATTGCTGACCAACGCGCTCAAGCATGCATTTCGCGGGCGTGACAGCGGGACGATCACGCTGCACAGCGTCGTGAACGGGGATGGCTGCCGCGTCGTCGTCGCCGATGACGGGATCGGGTTGCCGGAAGGCGAGAGCTGGCCCAAGCAAGGCAAGCTCGGCGCGCTCATCGCACAATCGCTGACAGAGAACGCCAAGGCCGAGTTCGACGTGACTTCCAGCGCCGACGAAGGCACCCGGGTCACGATCGTGTTCAAGCGCTCCGCCGCCGCGGCCTAGGGCAATTCCAGGAAACCAACTGGTTAGGGCGGGTTCGGCGTTCTGCCAAATCCAGTCTGGAGCGGCGATCCTGCGCATGCTGCGCGACGACGGTCCGCAGTCGTGCCGAACTGGCGCGGCGCACGGCGCTTTCGCCCACCACGCTGACCGACTACGGCGCATCTGCTCAGGGCAGGGACCGTCGTCGAACTCAACCGGGCCGCCGCCAGCGACGCGTCCGTGGGCCGGCGGCCATCGGTGTCGCGCCGGCGCCCGAAGCGCTGTCGGTGGCGGAATCGCCTTACGGCATCGACCGTTTCTGGCCGTGCCCCCATCGAGGCATCCGCGCTGTCTCACGACAGCCAGGCCGGTTCATCCTATTGCATTGCTGCCGGGCAGGTTTTCGCGTCGGGCATGGAGATGAAGCACAAGTGACATCAATGCCGCTTGCCAGCCGCGAAGCCGCACCCTTGCCGGTCGCGGCGCTGATGGGGGCCATGGTGTCGATCCAGATCGGCGCCACCTTCGCCAAGACGCTGTTTCCGGTGATCGGCGCGCAAGGCACGACGACGCTCAGGCTGGTCATCGGCGCGCTGATGCTGATCGCGGTGCTGCGGCCCTGGCAGGTACGGCCCTCGCGCGCCACCATGCCGTGGCTCATCGCCTATGGGGTGACGCTGTGCGCGCTCAACCTTCTGTTCTACGCGGCACTTGCCAGGATCCCGCTTGGCGTCGCGGTGGCGCTGGAGTTTTCCGGTCCGCTGCTGGTGGCGACACTGACCTCTCGGCGGGCCAGCGACTTTGCCTGGATCGCACTTGCGGTCGCCGGCATCGTGCTGTTGTCGCCCTTCATCCACTCGCTAAAGCCGCTCGACCCGATCGGCGTGATGCTGGCGCTGGCGGCCGGCGGGTTCTGGGCGCTCTATATCGTTCTGGCGCAGAAGGCGGGCGCGGAACTCGGCACCCGCACCACCGCCTATGGCATGGCGATCGCCGCTGTGCTGGTGCTGCCCTTTGGCATTGCCGAGGCGGGAAGCGGCCTGCTCGCGCCGTCGATCCTGGTCAGCGCGCTGCTCGTCGGCCTGTTCTCGAGCGCGCTGCCGTTCTTCCTGGAGATGGTGGCGCTGACCCGCATGCCGGCGCGCATCTATGGCACGCTGACCTGCCTCGAGCCGGGGCTTGGCGCGCTGGCCGGGTTCCTGTTCCTGCGGGAAAGCCTGACCACGCCGCAATTGGCCGGCATCGCCGCCGTGATCGTGGCCGCCGCCGGCACCGCGCTGACCTCGAAGCCGCCGGTGCCGTCGCCGGAGTAGGGGGCGGACGCCAGGACCGCCCGGCGACGTCAATTTGGCGCGAGCCGGCGGCCTGTTGTCGTCAGAACTTGACGCTGAGGTTTGCCTTGGCGCCGTTGTCGAAGGCGCCACCACCGAACTGCCCGGAATAGGACAGGCCGAGCGTGGCATTGGGCGACACTTTCATGTCGATGCCAGCTTCGATAACCGCCGCGTCCCTGGCGATCGGCACGCCGGCGATGGTGAAGGCGTCGCCGCCGGTGAAGGCGAAACTTGAAGTCGGCGTGACGTCGCCGAAAGCGTGGCGCCAGCCGAGCATGCCGCGCGCGGTGGCATTGACGCCGCCAAGCCCAAAATCGGTCGAGCCGCGCAAGCCGAGCGTGGCGAAGGTGACGTTGCTGCTCGCGCCGGCGCTGGTCAAGGCCGCCGCACCGCCGGTTTCGCTGAAGCCGTCAGTGTGCAGGCTGACATAAGCGAGGTTAGCGAAGGGTTCGAACTTGAAGCTCCCGCCGGTCTCGGCCTTGTAGGCGAGTTCGCCGAACATCTGCGCGGTGCCCGCATCGTAGTCGGCCGAGAGCTGATCGGCAAAACCGGTGAAGGCGACGGAGCGCTTGGTCGAGAGGCTGCTCCAGCTGTAGGCCGCACCGGTGCGGAAGGCGATGGCGCCCCAATTGGTGCCGCCATAGAGACCGAGATGGTAGCTGTCGCTCTTGCCCGAGGCGTTGCGGTCGTCGGCATCGAAGGAGGAATGGCTGTAGCCGCCGAGCAGGCCGAGACGCCAGCCGCCCACCAGCGTGTCGGCGCCGGCCAGCAGGCCGCCGGTGGAGCGGTCGAAGGCGGCGGCGTTGCCGTCGCTTTCGGTACTCCCCCAGGAACCGAACGCCTGGCCCCAGACGGCGAAGCGGTCGGTGTCGGCGGCGACCATTTCCGGGCCGCCCTCGCCATAGGCCATGACCGGAAGTGCGGCCGACGCGCCGGCATCGCCGAAGGCGGCAGCGATGCGGCTGTTGGCGGCGTCGCGAACGAAGCGGGAGTCCTCGATCAGCAGGCCCTTGGCCGAGGCATGGATTTCGCCGGAAAGCTGGTCGAAAGCGTCCTGGGCGGCTGCCTCGCTCGACAAGGCAAAGATGGCATCGAAGAGCGGATTGCCGGCGCCAAGGCTTTCGGCGCCGCCGCCGGTGGCGATCTGGTTCGGCGTCAGGCCTACACTGGCAAAGCTTGCCTTGGCCAGGTTGAGATAGACATTGTTCGCGTCATAGGTGAGCGTCGGCGCAATGAAGATCGAGCCGCCTTCGAGACTGGCCTTGTCGAAGGTGCCGGTGACACCGCCCGCCGCCGTGACGATCGTATAGGTCGTGCCGGTCGCATAATCCGGATAGGGTATGACGTCGACCGTGCCGCCGCCAATCGTCACCGTACCGGTGGCGTTGATCCGATCGGATGTGCCGCCGATTTCGACTTCAACTGCGTAAGTCGAACCGGCCGAGAAGGCTGTGTTGCTAACATTGATCGTGCCGATCGAATTGCCCGGTGCAAAGGTGCCGCCCGAAGCAATGGTCACAATGCCTACCGTGCCCGACCCGCCAAGCAGGCCGCCGGTGACATTTATCGCGCCGCCGAGCGAGCCGTTGACATAGAGGCCGCCGCCGAGAACGTTCGTCGTCCCGGTGAAGCCGGAGGAATTACTGGTCAACTTGGTGTTGCCGGCGATCTGGTTGATCGTCCCCAGTCCGCTGATCGCCGAAGCGAAGCCATTGTTCGCGCTGGTATGGTTGAAATTGAGCGTGCCGGTGCCGGAGCCGAACTGCAACGTTGCCGAATCGAGGACGCCGGCGCCCGCCGCCGCGGAGCCCGCCGCGCCGCCGATGTTAAGCGCGCCGACAGAGCCGGCCTGGCTGGCGATCACGGTAGAGCCGTCCACCAGAGCGGTGCCGCCGTTGGAGAGCGTCACCGAAGCAGTGCCGCTGAACCCGATATCCAGGTCGCCGTGCATCTCCCACAGTGAGGCCGGGCCATCAACGGTTGCCTGGCCGGTGGCACCGGCGGCGAACGCCATGTAGGTGCCGCCGCCGGATGCGACGCCGCCATTGGTGACGGCAAGCGTGCCGATTCCCAGACCGCCAAGGTACATGCCGTTCTTGTTGGTCCATTTCGAGCCCACGCCGTCGACGGTAACCGCACCGTTGGCTGTCGCCGCCTGGCCGACAAAGACGGAATCTGCATCCGCTGAACCGCCGCTGGAGATGGAAAGTGCCGCGTGACCGGCGCTTCCCAGGATAAGATTGTCATCGGTGCTCCAGGAGGATCCCGCCCCGTCCACCGTCACGGTGGCGGTTGCGGTTTCAAACACTGCGAGGAGCGCGGCCTGGTTGAGGACATGGCCGCCATCTGCCACCTGGAGCGTGCCGGCGCCCTTGAAACCGAGGAACAGGTCGCCGGAATTCGTCCAGCTCGAACCCGGTCCATCGACCGTGACGGTGCCCATGGACCCGACGTCGTAGCCCGCAGAGCCAGTCTGGTTGCTAACGGCGCCGCCATTGGTGATGTCGAGCGTGCCGGTTCCTGATTGGCCGACAATGAGTTCGCCCGTATTCGCCCAGGTTGAGCTGGTGCCGTCCACCGTCGCCGTCCCGGTCGAGCCCGCGGCATATCCGAGATAGCCAGCAAGGTTGCTCACGCCGCCACCGTTCGTGACAACTAGCGTGCCCGTGCCCGCAACCCCAACCTTGAGGTTTCCGCTGTTGGTCCAGGTCGAGCCTGCACCGTCGACCATTGCCGTGCCCGTCGAGGCCGCCTCGAAGCCAACGTAGCCCATGGCATTGCTGACTGCGCCACCGTTCAGGATTTTCAGCGTGCCAGTGCCTCCATCGCCGACATAGAAGTCGGAACTGCTTGTCCAGGTCGAGCCCGCACCGGTGATAGTGGCAAACCCCGTCGAGCCCGCCATGGTGCCCACAGCGCCTACAGTGTCGCTGACCGCGCCGCCGTTCGAGATCGTCAGCGTGCCCGTGCTGAGACCCCCGAGGTAGAGATTCCCGCTATTTGTCCACTTTGATCCCGCGCCGTCGACGAACACTTCGCCAGCCGAGCCCGCCGAGTTGCCGACAAAGCCCCAGGCGTTGGTGACGGCGCCGCCATTGCTTATCGCCAAAGTGCCGGCGCCGAAATCGCCAATACTCAGGTTTCCGCTGTTGGTCCAGGTCGAGCCGGCGCCGTCGACGAACGCCATGCCGATGGAGCCCGTCTTCGCGCCGACAGCGGCCCAGGTGTTGCTGACCACGCCGCCGTGAGTGATCCCCAGTGCGCCGTTACCCAAATTGCCCACAATCAGGTTGGAGCTGTTTGTCCAGATCGAGCCGGCGCCATCGACGAACGCGATGCCGGTCGAGCCCGTCTGCGCGCCGATCATACCGATGGTGTTGCTGACCGCGCCGCCATTCGAGACCGTCAGCGTACCCTGGCCCTGGAAGCCGATGAAGAGGTCCGAAGTGTTGGTCCAGGCCGAGCCGACGCCGTCGACCGCCACCAGGCCCTTGGAGCCTGCGGCATAGCCGGCATAGCCCACCGAACTGGTGACCGCGCCGCCATTCGTGACCGTCAGCGCGCCGAAGCCCGCGTTCCCAACCGCAAGGGCCGCGTTCGCCCAGGTCGAGCCAGCACCGTCGACAGTTGCCGTGCCACTGGAGCCCGCCAGGTTGCCCAGGATACCGCTCAGATTGCTGACCTTGCCGCCGTTCGAGATTTTCAGCGCACCGGTGCCCTGATCGCCGACGTATAGGTGGGAGGAGTTTGTCCAGGTCGAACCCGCTCCGTCGACCGTCACCGTGCCGGTGGAGCCTACATGCCAACCGATGGTGCCCATGGCATTGCTGACCACGCCGCCATTGGTGATGTCCAGCGTGCCTGTGCCAAATTCGGCGATATAAAGATCTCCGCTGTTGGTCCATGTCGAGCCCGGGCCGTCCACCGTTACGGTGCCGGTGCCCGGGCCGTAGCCGACATGACCCACTTTGTCGCTCACAGCGCCGCCGCTGGAGATCGTCAAGGTGCCGTTGCTGTTCGTACCCAAGGCAAGGAAAAGGTCCGAACTGTTGCTCCAGACGGAGCCCGCTCCAGTGACGCTCACGGTGCCGCTCGCGTCCGAAGCGTAGCCGAGATAGCCGGCAGTGTCGGAGAGGGTGCCGCCATTGGTGATCGTCAGCGAGCCCGAGTAACTCGAAATGGTGCCGACAAACAGATAATGAGCGGCCGCATTCGCCGCATTGACCACGGTCGGGTGCGGGAACACCGGATCGAGCATAACATCGTCGCTCGATGTCGGAACAGCGGCGGGGTTCCAGTTTCCGGCGGTAAACCAATCCGTGGAGGCGGCGCCGGTCCAGATCTCGGCTGCCGATGCGGGGATCGGCAGGCCAAGGCAGACCAGTGCCGTCGACGCCAGCGCCAGGTTTTTCAATGCGTTGGCCTTACGGCCTCCAAATGCATTCCGCGGCATTCGATCCCCTGACATGACAGTCGTTTCACCCTGAGGCTGACATGTCATTGGAGCCCGGCCTTGTCTTGGGCAGGGCCGCACCGGAATTGGACTGGAGTGAAAAGCAGCGTGTTTTGCGCGCATTGTGGCAGTTCGGCGTCATCGGTGGCGCAAGCCGCTGCGGAACGGCCTCGCACGGGCGGTACCGGACTGCTGGCGAAGGCTGCAAAACTTATCTGGCGCTTGTCGGCGTATAGCCGAAACGGCGACGAAAGCAGCGGTTGAAGTACGATACGTCGCTGAATCCGCTTGTCAGGGCGATGTCACTGACCCGCATGTCGCTGTGTTTGTGCGAGAGCATCCTGTGGGCGCTCTGCAGACGCAGTTCGAGAACGCGTTCGGAGAAGCTCATTCCCGTCTCCTGAAGGAGGTCGTGGACGTAGCGCACCGACAGGCCGAGTTGTAGAGCGACACTTTGGGCGGAGATGCCGGGGTCGATAAAATCCTCGGCGATCCTTGCGAGGACGGCCTCCAGCCTGGCAGCGCGCAGGCCCCGAAGCCCGGCCAGTTCGGCAGCCCGACCTTTTGCGCCGGTCGCCAGGCCGATCAGATCCACGATCGTGTCCGTCGCGTGCGTGATCAGATCCGCGGAGGCAAGCGGGCTGCCGCTTTCAAGAAGCAGGCAATAGCGTTTGAGAAGCTCGAGGGCTTCGCTGTCGGCGCCGATCTTCAGCCCCAGCCTGTCATCGATCTGCGGGAAGGCGCGCAGGAGGATCGCGCGTGGGACCACCACATTCGTCCAGACATTGCTGTCGGCACCGTTGATTTTCAGAGCTTCCGATGCGGTGACAAGCACGGCCTCTCCCCGGCCGACGGCATATTCGCGGCCGGCATGTACCCCTGACAGCATGGTGTCGGCCTTGTTGATCATCAGCAGATAGCCGTCCTTGTCGTCATTGGCGATGTTGCTCGCTTTGCGTGTGGCATGCTTGACGGGTCCGGACATCTGGCCGAGAACCGCTGAACCGACGGCCGTGGCTTCGATGGCTTCGAAGTGCAGGTTTTCCGGACTGTCGTATTCGGCCGACCGTATTTCCGCGACAGGGATGTCTTGCCACGGGGAAAATCGTTCTCGTTCATCAAGATGCGGTGGCAACCGAGCCGATGAAAGCACCGTCTTTCGCGACAATGGGGAACCTCGACAACTGTCCACGGCTTAAAAAAATATCGAACGCGATGCTTTCCATTGCGACAATAACCGGCAACAGTGGCGGCCCGGCGTTCAAGCGACCAAGTTCAACCCATAGTCGAGAGCGGCCGCGACTTGCGTCATCCAAAAGTATGATGTCACAAATTCCTCCGAGGCGAGATCGGGGCGTGCCTGGAGGTGTGATGGAAAGGCTGAGCAGCGAAGTCCTGAGTTCGATTATCGGCGATATCTACGATTGCGTTTTGAACCCGGAAGGCTGGGCCGGAGTCATGACCCGCGTCACGAAAGCTGTCGACGCGGCCTATACCACCATCGCGCTTGCCGGCACCGCCCATAATAGCGGCCGTTTCGCGGCTCAGTCGCCCTGGGATCCCGTGCAGATGCGGGCCCTCGAGGAAGACTATGACTTTGATGGAATTCCCGGGCTGAAGGCAGCGGTCGTCGGCGATGTCGACCGGCCCGTTGCGACGCTGTCGCTCATGAGCGAAAGCGAACTCCAACTGACGCCGTTTTTTCAGAACTGGGCCAAACCGCAGGGACTGCGCGAGGCTTGCATCACCAAATTCGTTCATACGCCGGACCGAATCGGGCTTCTGGGCTGCACCACGCGAGCCAGCAGGGGAGGCATCTCGATCGAAGAGCAGCATTTCCTGGCATTGCTCTCGCCGCATCTGCGCCGTGCTTCGCTGATCGGCGATCTGCTCGACCAGGGCCGCATCACCATCGATCTTTATCGTCAGGCGCTCGATCATTTGGCTGTGCCTGTCGTGCTTACCCACGCCAATGGAGCAATCCTCCATGCGAATGCGGCCGCCGAACAGATGTTTTCGGTGCAGGGGCCCATTCTCTCCAGGAACGGCCTGCTCCAGGCACAGAATCGGGTGGTGGCCCGCGCCCTGCTCGACGCGATCGCCAGCACGGCGAGCGCGGATGCCTCGCTTGGCGCGCGCGGCATAGGGCTGCCGGTTTCGGCCCAAGGCCAGCCGCCCGCCGTTGCCTATGTGTTGCCGTTGACTGAAGGAACGGCGCGCGCGGTTTTCCGGCCGGCATGCGCGGCTGTGTTCATATCGACGACGACATCGGCTTCTCCCCTCCCGGAGGCCGTTCTGACCACGCTGTTCGATCTTACGCCCTCGGAGGCGCGGGTGCTGCTGCGGATCGGCAGCGGATTGTCAGCGTCCAAGAGCGCGTTGGCGCTCGGCATTGGCGAAAACACCTTGAAGACCCACCTCAACCGAATCTTTGCCAAAACCGGCACGAGACGCCAAGCCGACCTCGTCAAACTCGTGTCGGACATCGGCATGCCGCTGGCGGCTCATGGGCCCTGAAGCGCGCAGTCTCTACCGCGAGCGGGTCAGCGGCTTTACCGCCAGGGCGGTTCCGGCGCGAAGCGCTTGCCGATCCAGTCGGTGAAGGCGCGGGTCTTGGCGGCTTTTCCCTTGGCCGAGGGCGTGACGACATAGACGGCGCCTTCATCCGCCAAGGTCCACTCCTCCAGCACAGGCACCAGCCGTCCATCGGCAAGCTCGCGCCCGACCAGCCAGTCGGTGCTCATCATCAGGCCGAGCCCCTGCACGGCGGCCTCGACCAGCACCTCGGCATCGTCGCTGACCAACGGCCCGGAAACCTCGACGCGCGCGCGCCGGCCCTCGCGGTCGGTCATCTCCCAGGCCGGAAAGGTCTGGAAGCCCGAGAAGCCCAGGCAGGAATGATCGAGCAGCGCCTGCGGCGTCTCCGGGGTGCCCCTGCGGGCGAGATAGGAGGGAGCCGCGCAGAGCAGCCTGCGTCGCGTCGCCACCTTGCGTGCCACCAGGCGCGAATCCTCCAGGCTGCCCAGCCGCACGGCGACGTCGAAATTCTCGGCGACCAGATCGGTGAAGCGGTTGGAGAATTCGGCCTCGATGCGGACATCGGGAAATTCGGCAAGGAATTGAGGCAGCAGCGGCCCGATCCACATGCGCCCGAACGTGCCGGGCAGCGCCAGCCTGAGCACGCCGCGCGGGCGGCCTCCGGCATGCGCGGACGCGACGGCCTCGGCCTCGTCGACGGATGCAAGGATGGCGCGCACGCGCATCAGGAATTCGGCGCCCGCTTCGGTCAGCGAGACGCTGCGCGTCGTGCGCGAGAGCAATCTCACCCCCAGCCGCGTTTCCAGCGATTGCAGGCGCCGCGACAGAATGGTCGCGTCGCGCCCGACCCGCGCCGCCGCTTTGGTGAAGGAGCGCGCCTCGGCGATGGCCGCGAACGCAGCCATCTCGGCAAGGGCAGCGGGTTCGTGAGATTGCTGCATCATTCACAGTTCTCAATTTCGCGAAACGAGGATTATCCAGAGATAACGCAGCAAATAGGTTCACTCAACCACCAATCGTCCACCGGAGTGAAACCATGAAAGCCATCGAACTCAGCCAGCCCAGGCTGGACGCCTTCCGCGCCGCCACCGTTGCAACCCCCGAACCGCAGCGCGGAGAGGTGCTGATCCGCCAGCGTGCGGCGAGCCTCAATTTCGTCGATGTGGCGGTGGCAAGCGGCAATTATCCCGGACCGAGCTTTCCGCTCATCCCCGTAGCCGACGGCGCCGGCGAGATCGTCGCGCTGGGCGAGGACGTTGCGAAATTCGCCATCGGCGATCGCGTCATCGCCCATGCCAAGCCGCGCTGGATCGGTGGGCCGCCGCGGCCTTACGAAATGACGCAGATGCGCGGCATTTCGCTGCCGGGGTCACTGGCCGAATATGTCGCGTTGCCGGCCAATTCGCTGGTGCCGGTGCCGGCTCATCTTTCCTTCGAGGCGGCGTCGACGCTGCCCATCGCCGGCACCACCGCCTGGAACGCCATCCGCGCCGCCGATGTCGGGCCGGGCTCGGTCGTCGTGCTGCTTGGCACTGGCGGCGTCTCCATCTTCACCCTGCAGCTCGCCAAAGCCGCCGGCGCGACCGTCATCATCACCTCGTCGTCGGACGAAAAGCTGGAGCGGGCGAAGGCGCTCGGCGCCGATCATCTCATCAACTACCGCGCGACGCCCGAGTGGGATGGCAAGGTGCTGGAGCTGACCGGCGGCCTCGGCGCCGACCTTGTCGTCGAGACCGGGGGCAGCGCCACCTTCGCCCGCGCCGTCAACGCCACCGCGCCCGGCGGTACGCTGTTCACCATCGGCTTCGTCACCGGTGCCGAAGCCACGATCAATCTGCTGCCGATCATCATCAAGGCGCTGAAAGTGGTCGGCAACAACACCGGATCGGTGTCCGATCTCAGCGACGCCGCCCGCGCCGTCGGCGCGGCCCGGATCGAGCCGGTGGTCGACAAGGTGTTTTCGCCCGACGAAGCGGCCGAAGCCTACGCCCACATGGCCGCCGGCGGCCTGCACTTCGGCAAGCTGGTGTTCGGGCTGGAGTGGTGATCGGCGCAGGCGCTTTTTTTTCAATGTTGAAAATTGGCGGAACCGCCGCGACATCCAATCTCCCCCACGAGGGGGAAGATTGGCAGCCTCTCCGTCAGATCAGCTTCTCCAGCGTGATCGGCAGATCCCGCACGCGCTTGCCTGTGGCATGGAACACCGCGTTGGCAATGGCCGGCGCCATGCCGACGATCGCCAGCTCGCCGACGCCCTTGCCGCCGAGCACCGAGGAGTGCGGGTCGGGAATCCCCACCGAGATCACCTCGATGTCGGGGATGTCGGCATTGGTCGGGATGAGATAGTCGGCGAGGTTGTTGTTGACGATGCGGCCGTGGCGGCGATCGACGATGCCTTCTTCGAGCAGCGCCTGGCCGATGCCCATGATGATGCCGCCCTTCCACTGGCTCTCGGCGAGTTTCGGATTGTAGAGGCGGCCCGAATCCAGCGCCGACACGACGCGCGACACACGCACCGTGCCGAAATCCTCGTCGACGCGCACCTCGACGAAATGCGCGCACCAGGAATGGCGCGAATAGTCACCCTCCGTGTGTGGCAGCGCCATGGCGATGGTGGTGTAGTTCTTGTAGCGATCCTCGACGCTCGAATTGGCCGGCATGGTGTCGCCCGTCGCCTCGATGCGGTCGCGGCCGACGCTTTTGAGCAGTTCGGCGATCGAGACGTCGGGGCCGTCGCCCCGCGGCGCGGTGATGCGGCCATTGACGACGACCAGCGTGTTGGCCTGCAGCGCATGGAAGGGCGAGCGCGGATCGCTGATCGCCAGGCCGACCAGTTGGTCGAGTGCCGAGGTCGCGGCCTTGTGGACGGCGCCCGTCATCACGCCGGCCAGCCGCGAGCCGCCGGCGACGCCGGCGCGGGGGAAGCGCGAATCGCCGAGCTTCACCACCACGTCGTCGGCCGCAACGCCGACCGTTTCGGCGGCCGTCTGCGCCAGGATGGTGTAGGTGCCCTGGCCCATGTCGATGGAGGAGCTTTCGACCTCGACCGAGCCGTCGGCCAGGATGCGCACGATCGCCTCGCCATAGGCGCGCCGCACCGGATAGGTGCCGGCGGCCACGCCCCAGCCGACCAGATGGTTGCCGTCGCGCATCGAGCGTGGCTCAGGCGTGCGCCTGGCCCAGCCGAAGCGTTCGGCACCCGCTGCGAAAGCCTCGCGCAGCTGCCTGGTCGACCAGGCTTTGTTCGCATGCGGATCCTGTTCGGCGTAGTTGCGCAGCCGGATTTCCAGCGGATCGATGCCGACCTCGTAGGCGAGCTCGTCGATGGCGCTTTCGATGCCGAAGGCCGACGGGTTTTCACCCGGTGCGCGCATGGCGCCCGGCACCACCGAATTCACCCGCACGACATTCTGTTTCGAGGAGAAGTTCGGCGTCGCGTACATGATCGAGGTGACCGAGCCCAGCGGCTCGACCCACATGCCGTCGATGGAGGTTTCGTTGACGCCGCGATGCACGATCGACTGGATTCTTCCGTCATGGTCGGCGCCGATCGTCACCGTCTGCCGCGTCGCGGCGCGGCCGCCATAGCCGGTGAAGGTCTGCGGCCGCGTCATGACCAGCCGCACCGGTCGGCCGAGCATTTTCGCGGCACTTGCGGCAATCGCGCCATGGCTGAGCGCCAGCGCCTTGGAGCCGAAGCCGCCGCCGACATAGGGCGACACCAGCCGCACATTCTCGAACGGCACGCCGAACCATTCGGCATAGGTGCGCGCCATGCCGTCCAGCCATTGGCTCGGCTCCCACACGGTGAGATGGTCACCCTCCCAGCGAGCGATCAGGCCATGCGGTTCCATCGGCGCCTGGTATTCGCGCGGTGTGTTGTAGGCGGCGCAGATGCGCACCGGGGCGGAGGCGAAGGCGGCGGCCGCGTCGCCCCATTCCTTGGTCATGGCGTCGACCGGGATGCCGTCGCCGGCCTTGCCGTCGCTGAGGTCGACGATGGCCGGCGTCTCATCATAGCTTACCTTGACCATCGCCGCGGCGGCCACGGCCTGCTCGAAGGTCTCGGCGACAACGGCGGCGACGTGCTGGCCCGAGAAGGTGACGTCGCGGGCCAGCGGACAATAGGGTTTGTCCGGCGGCGGCGTGCCGAACCAGTCCGAGGCGGTTTTCAGGCTGATGATCGTGTCTGGTGTCAACACCTTGAGGACGCCCGGCGCAGTCTCGGCCTCCGCCGTCTCGATGGCGCGCACCTTGCCGGATGCGATGGTGCTTTCGACCAGCACGGCATAGGCGAGCCCTTCGAGCTGCTGCTCGACGGCGTATTTCGCCGCACCCGTGATCTTGGCCGGGCCGTCGACGCGCGACAGCCGGCCGCCGACGGCCTCCACCTGCGCGCCGTCGGACGCGTCGCCATGTCTTCCGACGTAAACAGTGCTTGCGATGTGAACGGTCATGCCGCTTCTCCCAATTTGAGGATGGCGCGTGCGACGACGCGCGGCGCGAGTTCGATCTTGTAGCGGTTGGCGCCATGGTCGACGGCGCCTTCGACGGCGAGCAGGCTGGCGGCGCGCACGGCGTCCGGCTCCAGCACCTTGCCTTTCAGCGCCTCTTCCACGGCGCGCGCCCGCCACGGCTTGGTGGCGACGCCGCCGAGCGCGACGCGCAGGTCGCGGATGGTGCGCCCGTCGGCTTCGAGTTCGAGGCCGACGGCGGCGCTGGCGGCGGCGAACTCATAAGACTGCCGGTCGCGGACCTTCAGATAGGTCGAGCGGCGGGCGGCGGCGGAGACGGGGATTTCGATGGCGGTGATCATCTCGCCCGGTCCGATCGCGTGTTCCCTGTCGGGCGTCGTGCCTGGCAGCAGGAAAAAGTCCTCCACCGGCACGCGCCGTTCGCCGAGATGGACCGTTGCGTCGAAGGCGACGAGCGCGGTGGCGAGGTCTCCGGGATACATGGCGATGCAGGCCTCGCTGGTGCCGAGCACCGCATGGCCCCTGGTGACGCCGCCGATCGCCGAACAGCCGCTGCCTGATACACGCTTGTTGCAGGCGGGAAAATTCGAGGGATCGCGGAAATAGGGGCAGCGCGTGCGCTGCATCAGATTGCCGCCGACGGTCGCCATGTTGCGAAGCTGCGCCGAAGCCGCCTGCCACAGCGCCTCCGAGACGGCGGGAAAGCCGCTCTTGATGCCGGCATGGTCGGCGACATGGCTCATCCTGGCGAGCGCGCCGATGACGGCGCCGCGCTCGTCGATCTCGCTCTGGTCGAACCCCTTGAGATGAGTGATATCGACCAGCGTGTCGGGCTCGGCGACACCGCATTTGGCGAGGTCGATCAGCGTGGTGCCGCCGGCCAGAAGCATGGCGCCGGGGAGCGCGGCCGCCTGGCGGGCGGCATCAGCCGAGGTGGCGCGAAAATAGGAAAAATCCCTCATGACGCGGCCTCCAGCGCCGCCTGGCGCACGGCGGCGACAATGTGTGGATAGGCGCCGCAGCGGCAGAGATTGCCGGCCATGTATTCGCGGATTTCCTCGTCCGAGCCGGCATGGCCCTCGCGGATGCAGGCCACCGCCGACATGATCTGGCCTGGCGTGCAGTAGCCGCACTGGAAGGCGTCCTGCTCGAGGAAAGCAGCCTGCACGGGATGCAGTTCGCCCTCCCGTGCAAGCCCCTCTATGGTGGTGATGGCGCGGCCCTCGGCCTGTGCGGCCAGCGTCAGGCAGGCCAGCACGCGCTCGCCGTCGACATGGACTGTGCAGGCGCCGCACTGGCCGTGGTCGCAGCCCTTCTTGGTGCCGGTCAGGCCGAGCCTGTCACGCAAGGCGTCGAGCAGCGTGACACGCGGCTCGAGTTCCAGCGTGTGATGCTGGCCGTTGATATCGAGACGGACGGGAATCGTGGTCTTGCTCGTCATGGGCGTCTGGCTCCAGTTGCTTGACGCTGGGGGAATGAATTGGAATGGGGCAGGGCGGTCCAACCGACTGCTTGCCTGCCCTAGAGCCGGATGATTTCAGGTCGAATCGACCTGAAATCTGAATCCGCCTCTAAATCAAAGAGATAGAGCATGATGTCGTCCGAAAACCGGTTCCCACTTTTCGGCATCATGCTCTGGCGCAGGCCTGTCGTTTCAGGCGGACCGCTCGTCATCCCATCAGGTCCTCGATCCGGATCGGAAAGCGCCGCGGGCGCACGCCGGTCGCGTGCCAGACCGCATTGGCGACGGCGCCGGCAGTCCCGGTGATGCCGATTTCGCCAACGCCCTTGATGCCGAGGGCGTTCACGTGAGGGTCGTCCTCGTGAACCAGCAGCGCCTCGACCGAGGGCACGTCGGCATTCACCGGGACATGATAGTCCGCCAGGTTGGCATTCTGAATGCGGCCGGAACGCCGGTCGGTGACGGCTTCCTCATGCAGCGCGAAGGAAACGCCCCAGATCATCCCGCCATAATACTGGCTGCGCACCAGCCGCGGATTGATGACCCGTCCGGCGGCGAATGCGCCGACCAGCCGGGTGACGCGGATCTGGCCGAGATCCGGGTCGACCTTCACCTCGGCGAAGACGGCCCCATGCGCGTGCTTGGCGTGCGTCTCCTGGGAGGCCGGGTCCGGAGCGCCTTTGCCCCGGCCCTCGATTTCGGTCAGGCCCGCGCGGACGAGGATCTCGGCATAGCTTTCGCCGCGGCTTTCGTCATCGCGCCGGTAAAGGCGTCCGCCGCGTGCAACAACGCCTTCATTGCCGGCGCCGAACAGCGGCGAGGCTTCGTCGCCGGTGGCGAGATCGGCAAGGTTGGCGATGACGGCCGCACCCGCATTGTGGATGGCCATGCCGGCCGTCGCCGTGTGACCCGAACCGCCGGCGATACCCGCATTGGGCAGGTCGGAACTGCCGGCCCTGAAATCGACCTGGTCGATGTCGAGCCCCAGCCCGTCTGCTGCAATCTGGGCAAAAGCCGTCCAGGCGCCTTGGCCCATGTCCTGGGCGCCGGTCTCCATCAAGCCGGTGCCGTCGGCCCTCAGCACCGCGCGTGCCTCTGCCTGGAACATGAGTGCAGGGAACGTCGCCGTGCCCATGCCCCAGCCGGTGAGGAAACCGTCGGCGTCGCGCATCCGCCGCGGCTGCAGCGGGCGGCTCGCCCAGCCGAACGCCTCGGCGGCCTGTTCGTAACATTCGCGCAGCGCCTTGGAGGAGAACGGCTTGCCGGTCATCGGTTCGACCTCGGCGTAATTCCTGAGCCGGAATTCCAGCGGGTCCATGCCGCAGGCATGGGCCGCCTCGTCGATGGCGCTCTCAAGCGCGATCGATCCGGTGGCCTCGCCTGGCGCCCGCATGAACAGCGGCGTGCCGGTGTCGAGCCGCACGGCATCGTGTGAGGTGGCGATGGCCGGGCTGGCATAGAGCGTGTGCGAGGCATCGGCCGCCGGTTCGAAGAAATCGTCGAACGTGCTCGACGTGGTCCTGGCGTGATGGGAGATCGCGGTCAGCAGCCCTTCGCCATCCATGCCCATGCGCAATGTCTGGCGGGTCGGGGCGCGGTGACCGACCGGGCCGTACATCTGCTCGCGCCGGAGCACCAGCTTGACCGGGCGGCCGACGAGACGCGCCGCCAGGATGCCGAGCACTTGCGGTCCGGAAATCATGCCCTTGGAGCCGAAGCCGCCGCCCAGGAAAGGGCTGCGGATATGGACGTTTTGCGGCGCGATGCCGAACAGGCCGGCGATGCGGCCCTGCGCCATGGCCAGGCCCTGGCTCGGCGTGTCGATCGACAGCCGGTCGCCATCCCAGGCAGCGACGATCGCGTGGGGCTCCATGGCGTTGTGGTACTGGGCCGGCGTCTCGTAGGTCGCCTCGATCCGCGTCCTTGCCGATTTGAGGCCGGCCTCGACATCGCCCTTCTCCTGCACAGCCGGATTGCCGACGCCAACGCCGCGCGGCACGAAGCTTTTGGCGCCGTCCAGACCAACGCGCGCCGGCAACTCCTCATAGCGAGGCGACAACAGTGCCGCCCCTTCGGTCGCCGCTTCCAGCGTCTGCGCGATCACCACGGCAATGCTCTGGTTGGGGTAGCGAACCCCATCGTTCTGCAGCAGGTCGAGCCGGAACATGAAGGGATGGTCCTTGGCATCCGGATCGACGGCGAGCGCCGGCCGGTTCAGTGGCGTCATCACCTCGACCACGCCCGCATGCGCCTTGGCCGCCTCGACATCCAGCGAGACAACCCGGCCGCGTGCGATGCTGGAGACGGCAAGCACGGCATAGAGCATGCCGGGCGGATTGTTATCGGCGGCAAAGCGCGCGGTCCCGGTGACTTTCAAAAATCCGTCGCGACGCGTCAGCGGCTGGCCGATGCTGGAGCCCTGGCGCATATGGGCAGGCTGTTGGTTGAGGCCGAGTTCAAGCGTCATGACGCACTCCGGGAAGGGAGGAAAAAGGGGAAGCAGGCAAAGCGGGCATCAGAGCGGGCGTTCCCGCCTGTGCGGACATCAGCGCCCTGACGACAATGCGGCGGGCAAGCTCGATCTTGAACGCATTGTCGCCGGAGGGGCTGGCGTCGGCCAGAGCCGCATCCGCGGCCCGAACGAAGCTCGCTTCATTGGCATCGGCGCCGAGCAGCACCGCTTCCGCCGAGCGCGCCCGCCATGGCTTGGCCGCGACACCGCCGAGCGCCAGCCGCGCGGCGCGGATCTTGCCGTCGGCGACGGTCAGGGCCGCGGCAGCCGAAACGACGGCGAAGGCATAGGAGGTGCGTTCGCGTAGCTTCAGGTAGCGGGCGTGGGCGGCGAAGGACGCTGCTTCCGCCGGCAGGCGCACCGCAACGAGCAGGTCGCCTGGCTGCAGCACGGTTTCGCGCTGCGGCGTGTCGCCCGGAAGCCGGTGGAATTCCTCCAAGGTCACGTGGCGCCGGCCTCCCTTGCCCTCGATCTCGACGACGGCGTCCAGCGCCACCAGCGGCACACAGAAATCGGAGGGATGGGTGGCGATGCAGGCATCGCTCCAGCCCAGCACCGCATGCAGGCGGTTCTCGCCGCCAAGCGCCGAGCAGCCGGAACCGGGTTCGCGCCTGTTGCAGGCGCTGGCGGTGTCGTAGAAGTAACTGCACCGCGTGCGCTGCAACAGATTGCCGCCGACAGTGGCGGCGTTGCGAAGCTGCGCAGAGGCGCCCGAAAGCAGCGCTTCGGCCACCGCCGGATAGGCTCTGGCGAAGGCCGGATCATGTGCGAGATCGGCATTGCGGACCAGCGCGCCGATGCGCAGGCCGCCATCATCGAGCGTTTCGATGCGATTGAGTTCCGGCAGGCGGGTAATGTCGACGATCCGTTCGGGGCTGGTGATGCCGCCCTTCATCAGATCGAGCAGATTGGTGCCGCCGGCGAGATAGGCCGAACCCGGTTCGGCCGCCGCCGCTATGGCGTCGGAGACGGTGGCCGGCCTGATGAAATCGAAGTCTCTCATGCCGCGGTCCTCCTGCGTGCCTCGGTGGTGGCGGTGTCGGCCATGTTTTTCTGGGCTTCCATTTTTTTTTGGGCTTCCAGGACGGCCTCGACGATGCCGCCATAAGCCGCGCAGCGGCAGATGTTGCCGCTCAGCCCCTCGCGGATGCGCTCGGGATCGGCGCCAGCCTGTCCTTCGGCGATCAGGCCGAGCGTGCTCATGATCTGGCCGGGCGTGCAGAAACCGCACTGGAAACCGTCATGGGCGATGAAGGCGGCCTGCACAGGGTGCAGTTCTTCACCGTGAGCGATACCTTCGATGGTCAGCACTTCGGCACCGTCATGGCTGACCGCCAGCGCCAGGCAGGAGTTTATGCGCTTGCCGTCGACCAGCACCGTGCAGGCGCCACACTGGCCGCGGTCGCAGCCCTTCTTCGTGCCAGTGAGCTCAAGCCGCTCGCGCAGCAGGTCAAGCAAGGTGACGCGTGGGTCGACCTCCAGTTCGTGTCGATGTCCGTTGACGGTAAGCGAGATGGGAAGGCTGGTCATGGGCGTCTGGCTCCAGTTGCTTGACGCTGAGGGGAATGAAGTGGGGTAGGGGCGGGGAAGGGCAAGGTCAGGCGACGGCCAATCTCCTGCGGGTTGGGAAAGTGGCGGGTTGCGGCTTCGAAAGACGTGACATACCGGTTCCCCTGATTATATGATGAGGGTTCTCCACTAAAAGCGGAGGTGCCTCCGTTTATTTACGTGGGGGCTGGCCAGGCGTGGTTCAAGCCCCCATATCCCTGGTGGAGAAAAAAATTGGCTTTTGCGCCCGTCACAACCGCTGACCAAAAAACCGCCGCCGCCGACAAGCCGTTGCGTGCCGATGCACGGCGCAATCGCGACCGGCTGGTCGAGGTGGCGGCTGCGGTCTTTGCCGAGCGCGGCATCGACGGCTCGCTGGAGGAGATCGCTCGGCGCGCCGGCGTCGGCATCGGCACGCTCTACCGGCATTTTCCGACACGCGAGCATCTGGTCGAGGTGGTCTACCGCCGCGAGGCGGAGGGGTTGTGCGCGGCGGCCGGCGAGCTCGCTGCAAGATATCCCTCCGATGTGGCGCTGGAAGAATGGATGCGCCGCTTCGTCGACTACATCGCTACCAAGCGCGGCCTGGCGACCAGCCTGCGCATCCTGTTCACCACCAATTCGACGCTGTTTTCCGACACGTCGGGACGGGTGTCGCAGGCGCTGCGGCAACTGGTCGAGGCGGCGGTGGCCGACGGCACCATCCGCGGCGATGTCGATGCCTCCGACGTGCTGCATGCGCTCGGCGGCATCTACTCGGCGCCCGACACGCCCGAATGGCGCGACCGCTCGCGCCGCCTGGTCAAGCTCCTGATGGACGGGTTGCGGTTCGGGGCGAGGAAGGCTGGATGAGAGGGCGAACGCCGCTTGCCCCGGCATGAGGCGAGCGATGACAAACGCTGATCGTGCGATCGTGTTTGGGGGCGGCTGAATTTGGCTCCGGCATGGCAGCTCGGCGACTGCTCCGGGTCCGGGAACAGGATCAGTCAGTCCGCCGTCGATCCGTAACCAGACTCCCTGCCTTCGCCGGCTGCTCGAGCCGGCGAACCGCGCTTGGAAACTCCTTGAAGATCAACGATCGCAGCCAGCGATGCACGGGATCGGCATCCATGCGGGGGTGCCATGCCTGGGTGATGGTGAAGCCTGGGCTTGCCACCGGCAGATCAAACATCTGGGTACGGCCTGTCGCACCCAGATGGTACGAGCGCGGCACCAGTCCAACGAGATCGGATGCGGCCGCGACCGCGACGACCGCCGGATAGCTCGGCACCACCAGATCGACATTTCGCGAAAGGCCGAGTTCGGCGAGTGCTTCATCGATCGGTTCGATGAAATGGCCTCGCCGGGATGAGACCACGTGCCGGCACGCGGCGTAACGCTCAGCCGTTATTTCGGTCTCCAGAAGCGGATGCCCCGTTCTCGCCACGCCGACAAAACGGTCCTCGAACAACGCCTGACCGCGCAATTCGGCACCATCACCCGAAAGCACGCCAATATCGAGGTCGATCGTGGCTTCTCTCAGCAGTTCGATGCGCTTGTCCGGTCGGGGCGCGAAGCGCAGCCTTATGCCGGGCGCGGCACTGGTGACAAGGGCATGGAGGCGCGCGGCATAGAGCAGCACGAAGGCTTCATTAGCCCGGATGGTGAAATCGCGCCGCACCTGGCTGATGTCGATCTCCGGCGAGGGGCTGAGCACGGACCGGACCGCCGACGTCAGCGTGTGCACCTGTTCGGCAATCGCTTCGGCATGAGGCGTCGCCACCATGGCGCGTCCCGCCGAAACCAGGATGGGATCGCTCAGCGCCAACCGCAATCTCGACAGTGTGCGGCTCATCGCGGACGTGCTGAGGCCAAGTTTCTTGGCGGCGCCCGAGACGCTGCGCTCCCGCAGCAAGGCGTCAAGCGCCACCAGAAGGTTCAGGTCGAGATCAAGCATGAGAGAGCCTAACGAGATGAGGCGTTTGACGCAACGGTCAATTTACTCCGTTGCGCCTGGTGCAATCATGAGGTGAGCGGTATCGATGCGGCGACACCAACGAAGCGGAGCCTCCGATGTCCATAGCCGCAACCATCAATCCCGCCCATGACGGCCTGCCGTCGCCACGCCGCTACCTGGCCATCGCCGTCCTGCTGATGACGCTGGTGCTCGTCGTGCTGGACGGCGCCATCGCCAATGTCGCGCTGCCATCCATCGCGGCGTCGCTCAATGCCAGTGCCAGCAGCACCGTGTGGGTGGTGTCGAGCTACCAGCTTGCGGTGCTTGTGGCTCTTTTGCCTTGCGGCGCGCTGGGCGAGATCCACGGCCCCCGGCGTGTCTTTCTTCTAGGTGTCGCGCTGTTCACGGTGGCTTCGGCGGCCTGTGCCTTCGCCGGCAGCCTGCCTGTTCTTGTGGCTGCCCGGTCCATCCAGGGGCTGGGGGCGGGCGCCATCATGGCGACCGGGCCGATGAACCTGCGCGTTTCGGTGCCGCAGCGGCTGCTCGGAACCGTCATCGGCTTCAACGCGATGACGATCGCGATTTCCGCGGCCGCCGGCCCTGGTGTCGCCGGCGCGATCCTCTCCGTTTCCAGCTGGCCGTGGCTGTTCGCCGTCAACATCCCGATCGGCATCATCGTCCTGTTGTCTGGCGGGTTGCTTGCGCATCTGGATGGCGTGAAGCGTCACCTCAACCTCGTGGCATTGCTGGCCAACACACTGATGTTCATCCTGTTCTTCACGGGCGCCGACCGCATCGCCGGTGCGCCGGTCAGCGGGTCGATCCTGATCGGTTGTTCCGTCCTGTGCCTCGTCATCTTGTTGTCTCTCGAACGCAGGAGTGCCGCACCGATCGTGCCGACCGACCTCTTGGCCGATCCAGCCTTCCGGGTAGCCGTCATCGCTTCGATCTCGTGCTTCACCGGGCAGATGCTCAGCTACGTCGCGCTGCCATTCTACCTGCAGCACACCTTGCACATGAGCCCGGTCCAGGCGGGCCTCTACATGATGCCATGGCCCATCGCGACGATCATCATCGCTCCGATTTCGGGGCGGCTGGCCGATCGTTTCAAGACAGCGTGGCTGTGCGCCGCCGGCGGCGGGTTGCTGGCGATCGGCCTTCTGATCGCGGGCCTGACACCGCCCGGTCCAAGGGCGATTGCCTTCCTGGTCGGAACCGTCGTCGCGGGCACGGGTTTTGGTCTTTTCCAGACGCCGAACAATCGCATCCTGCTTCTCTCCGCACCCAAGGCGCGCAGCGGTGCGGCGGGAGCCATGCAGGGCACGGCACGGCTGTTGGGACAAACGCTTGGCGCCATTTCGATGTCGATCATTTTCGCGACCGTGCCGCTGACAGGCGCACCTAGCCTCGCGCTGGTCCTGGCCGGCGTCTGCGCGGCCATCGCCTGCCTGGTCAGCCTGAGCCGCGCCCGCTACGAGAAGGTGGCATGAGACCAGCTGGCGCTCGACACGCTGTCCTCGATGCGCGCGCAAGGCATCGACATTCCGATACCACGGTCGATCTCGGCCTGCGGTCGGCAAACGAGATCGCCAAGGGCGTTCCGCTCAAGGCTATCGGCTCGTGGCGTCCCGATGACAAGGGCGTCGCCGAGGCGCTTGCCATGATGAAGGCGCTTATTGGCGAACCCACGCCGGCGTCGATCGGAGTCCAGGCCTTGCCGCGGTGCAGTCCGGTGCTGCTGGAATCCTTCAAGACGGTCTTCCACAACCACTCGCCGGGCGGAACTGGCGGACGCCTGCAACTCGCCAAGCCGAAGTGCAATTGAGATAGGGGGAACGATCACGGGCGCGGGCGAGATCCCGTGCCCATGGCGGCGTCCTGCGCACACCGCGGTCGACGGCTCTTCGCCCTGTGCAAACGATATGATAGGCGTCAGGCTACCGGTGGTCCGATTGCCGCCCGTTCGTGATTGAGGGGCATTTCAATGTATGTAGGCCGTTCCTACAAGGTGATCGATTTCGCACTGTGGTCACGGCGCAGCGTCCTCTACATGGTGGTGGTGAGTGGGCTGGCCGTGGCTGCCTACCGCTTTCCGGGCATTGCCGGGTTCTCCGTGCCATGGTCGGTGGTGCTGGTGCTCGGCACCACGGTGTCGCTGGTCGCCGGCTTCAAGAACTCGCAGGTGTTCACCCGCAGCAGTGAGGCGCTGCAGGCCTTCACGCAGATCACGGCCAGCAGCCGCGTATGGTCGAATTTCTGTCGGGATTTCCTCGATGCGCCGACGGCCAGGCAGCTCATCTACCGCCATATCGCCTGGATGACGGCGCTGCGATACGCGCTGCGGCGGCCGATGCCGTGGGAATCCATGGGGAAGGCCGCCAATATCGAATACCGACGGCGTTACCACATTCAGGAGGACAAGGGTTCGATCGCCGACGAACTACGCCCTCTGCTGGGCGACCAGACCGCGGATGTCCTGAAATCGCCTCGTCCGGCGATAGCCCTGCTCGAATTGCAGTCCGTCCAGGTCAATGCACTGTTCAAGGACGCCAAGGTCCCGCCGCAGATCCATGGCGAACTGACGAAGCTGATCCGCGACTTCCACGACCAGCAGGCGCGCTGCGACCGCATCAAGAACAATCCCTATCCCCGGCAATACGCCATCGTCAGTTCCATGTTCGTCATGATCTTCTGCACGCTGCTGCCGTTCGGCGTGGTTCCGGTGTTCGCCGACATGGGCAAGCTGGGGGGAATGCTCGGCTCGATCGGCATCTGGCTGACGATCCCGTTCAGCACGCTGCTGGGCTGGGCCTACATGTCCCTCGACCAGGTCGGCGAGAGCAGCGCCAACCCTTTCGAGGGCAACGCCAACGACGTGCCGATCTCGCAAATCTGCCGCGACATCGAGATCGAGATGCGCGCCGGGCTCGGCGAGAGCGATCTTCCCAAGCCATTGCTGCCGGTCAATGACATCGCGACGTGAGGTCGGGCGCCGGAGTCGGGCAGAGCCATGCCTTCTCAGCGCCTAGCGGCGGGACATCACCCTCAGCCACGGCGCCAGATGGAAAGCGCTCATCAGCAGATACATGGCCGGCATGCCGGTCAGGATCGAGCCGGCCAGCGGCGAGGCGCCCATGCACAGCATGGTCCCGTCGCCGCCGTGAAGACGGGAAAGCAGCGCCATCACCGCAAAGGTCGGCGCCGCGGCGAGGCATAGCCAGTCGGCTATGCCATGGGGGACGACATTTTCGGGGGTCACGCTGCCGATGCCGGAAGGGATATCGCTCATGATCTTATTCCCTTGATGGTTGCGGCCCGTCATGACCTGGGGTCCTCGGCCCTGCCGGAGGCGGGAAGAGGAACCCAGGCTGGACGGACTTGCGCCAGCTTACTGGTTGCCCTTGTCGCGGAACGCGGCCTCGCCGGCAGCTGACACTTCGGCCCATTTCTTGTCGGCTCCGGCATCGTAATTGTCGTGCCAGTTCCACCAGCTGTAGAGTGGCGTCTGCGGGTAGCCTTCGGGCGAGTCTTCCCACACCTCCTGGCGGCCGAGCGGCGTGATGTCGAGATAGCTCCAGACGGTGCCCAAAGCCTCGTCGCCGCGGTTGTTGATGAAATAGGTGCGGAAGATGCGGTTCCCGTCATGGATGAACACGTTGTGGCCGTGCCATTCGTCGACGCCGAAGTCCTTGTCGAAGCTATCGGTGATCGTATACCAGGGCATCTCCCAACCCATCCGTGTCTTCAGCCGCTCGATGTCTTCCTGCGGGGCGCGAGAGGCGTAGGCGAGGGTGGTGTCGCGGGCGTTGAGATGGGCGAGGTGGCCGACCTGGTCGGCGCCGAGCGAGCAGCCGCGGCAGGCATGATCGGGCCAGCCATAGACGCCGGGCTCGAAGAAGGCGCGGTAGACGATGAGCTGGCGGCGGCCTTCGAACAGGTCGAGCAGGCTCACCTTGCCGTCAGGGCCCTCGAAGACATAGGCCTTGTCCACTTCCGTCCACGGCATGCGCCGGCGTTCGGCCGACAGTGCGTCCCTGGCGCGCATCGTCGCCTTCTCCTTCACCAGCATCTTTTCGTGCGCGGCGTTCCAATCCTGCTGTGAGACGATCGGTGGGGTCTTCATGGTCATGGTCATTGGTCTTCTCCTTTGCCGGTCGTGGCGTCGTTGCGATGTGGTGTTGCCTGGACGTGTGGGGGAGCCGCAGGCGCGGCGAAATCCGAAAGATCCGGCCCGGCGCAGCAGGGGTGGCGTGCGGCGCGCTTGGCCGTATCATTGGCCGCGTCGAGGTCGAGGTTGGTGGAGGCAGGCATTTTCTGGTTCTCCCATGCTGCCGTCATTGCCGGCACGTCTTGCTGGTTGACGGTACTGACGTAAGTTAGGCGGCGCTGCGCCGAGGTGGGAGTTACAAGTGTGACGGGATTTGAATGGACTCGCTGATCACCGCGGCAGCGCTGGCGCTGGCGGCCGGCGATCCACTCGGCGCGCTCGACCGCGTTGCCCTGCGCGAGGATGCGCCGGCGCTGGCGCTGCGCGGCATTGCCATGGCGCAGCTCGGCGACTTCGATCGCGCCAAGCTCTTGTTGCGGCGGGCCGCGCGTGCCTTCAGCCCGAAAGAGGCGGTGGCGCGCGCCAGATGCGTCGTCGCGGAGGCCGAGATCGCGCTGGTTTCGCGTGATTTGGGCTGGCCGGCCAAGGCGCTCGACGCGGCCCGCACGGCGCTGGAAAAGCATGGCGACCGGTTGAACGCGGCGCATGCCGGCCACCTCAAGGTGCGGCGCCTGCTCTTGATCGGCCGCCTCGACGAGGCCGAGCAGGTGCTGGCCGGGCTCGACCCGGAGCCACTGCCGCCGGCGGCAAGAGCCGCGCACGAACTCGCCGTCGCCGGTATCGCAATGCGGCGCCTGCGTACCAGGCCGGCGCGCGCGGCGCTGGAGTGGGCGCGCCATGCCGCTCGCAAGGCCGGCATTCCCGGCCTCATCGCGGAGGTCGACAGCGCGTGGCTGGCACTGGAGACACCCGCGGCGCGGCTGATCGCGCAGGGCAGGGAGCAGCCGCTGCTGCTCGAAGAGGTCGAGGCATTGCAGGGATCGCCGGCGCTGGTCGTCGATGCTTTCCGCTACGCCGTGCGCGTTGGGCGGACCACGGTTTCGCTGGCGAGCCGGCCTGTGCTGTTCGCCTTGGCGCGGACGCTCGCCGAAGCCTGGCCCGGTGATGTTTCGCGGGGGGAACTCGTGGCGCGGGCCTTCGGCGGCAAGCATGCCGATGAATCGCATCGCGCGCGCCTGCGCGTCGAGATCGGGCGGCTGCGTGCCGAGCTTCGCGCATTGGCCGGCATCAGCGCCACCAGGCATGGCTTCACGCTGGTGCCGCGCCAGGCCCATGCAGTGGTGGTGCTGGCGCGGCCGATCGAGGAACGGCACGCGGCCGTGCTTGCCTTGCTGGCCGACGGCGAGGCCTGGTCGAGCTCGGCCTTGGCGCTGGCACTTGGAACCGGCCAGCGCAGCGTGCAGCGGGCGCTTGAGCCGCTTGCCGAGGCCGGCAAGGTACAATCCTTCGGCCATGGCCGGGCGCGCCGCTGGATGACGCCGCCGGTGGCGGGTTTCACGACCACCTTGTTACTCCCCGCGCCGCTTCCCAATGGCTAGAAAGTGACGACGACCACCATCGAGGGACAAGGACATGAAACATTCGGCAGCCGAAATCTTGAGGGAATACGGGCCCTTTCCCGGGGCCAATACGGTGGCCGGGGTAAGCTTTGACGGCAAGAATGTCTGGTTCGCCTCGGGCGACAGGCTGAACGCCTTCGATCCGGAGAGTGGGCAGGCCTTGCGCTCGATCGATGTCGCGGCACATGCCGGCACCGCCTATGACGGCCGGCATTTCTTCCAACTCGCCAAGGACCGCATCCAGAAGATCGATCCCGACACGGGCGAGGTGCTTTCCACCATTCCAGCCCCCGGCAATGGCGGCGATTCCGGGCTGACCTGGGCCGAAGGCACGCTATGGGTCGGCCAGCACCGGGAGCGCAAGATCCACCAGATCGACCCCGAGACCGGCGCGATCCTGCGCACCATCGAATCCAACCGGTTCGTCACCGGGGTGACCTGGGTCGACGGCGAATTGTGGCACGCCACCTGGGAGGGCGACGAAAGCGATCTGCGCCGCGTCGACCCGCGGACGGGCAAGGTTCTGGAGAAGCTCGACATGCCTGCCGGCATGGGCATCTCGGGGCTGGAATCCGATGGCGCCGACCGACTGTTCTGCGGCAGCGGAAACGCCGGCGTGGTGAGGGCGGTGCGCCGGCCGAAATAAGGGTCCGCGAATTTTCCCCAATCGACTGGCCGTTGTGCGATGCCAAACCTAGATAGGCTGGACCATCCCCACAAAAGGATTCTCCCATGCCCGAACAGATCACGTTGAACGACGGCACCGCCATTCCCCAGCTTGGCCTTGGCGTCTGGCAGGTCGATCACGACATCACGGCGCAGGTGGTGGGCTGGGCGATCCAGGCCGGTTACCGGCTGATCGACACCGCCGAGGGCTACCGGAACGAGGAAGGGGTCGGCGAGGCGATCCGCGCCGCCGGCGTGCCGGCGGCAGAGCTGTTCATCACCTCGAAGCTGCGCAACGGCGCCCACCAGCGCGATGCGGCGCTGCGGGCCTTCGACGACACGATGAAGAAGCTCGGCGTCGAGCAGCTCGACCTGTTCCTGATCCATTGGCCGGTGCCCAGCCAGGACAAATATGTCGAGGCCTGGAAGACGCTCGTCGAGCTGCAGCAGGCCGGCCGCATCAAGTCGATCGGCGTTTCGAATTTCAACAGGGATCATCTGGAGCGCATCATCGGCGAGACGGGCGTGACGCCCGTCGTCAATCAGATCGAGCTCCACCCGCGCTTCCAGCAGCGCAATCTGAGGGAATTTCACGCCCGGCACGACATCCATACGGAAAGCTGGAGTCCGCTGGGCAGCGGCTGGTTGCTGAGCGACCCGACCATATCAGGCATTGCCCGCAAACACGGCAAGTCCACCGCGCAGACAATGATCCGCTGGCATCTCCAGCAAGGGCTGATCGTCATCCCGAAGTCGGTGCGCCAGGACCGCATCGCGGCCAATTTCGATGTCTTCGATTTCGAACTGGACGCACAGGACCTGGAGACGATCGCCGGCATGGATTCGGCTGACGGCCGTAACGGTCCGAATCCGGTGACGGCGGCGTTTCTGTTCTGACAGGACGAAGCGGTCGGCGCGCTAAATCCCCGAGCCGTCCAGCTGTTGCGCGTCGTCGCCTTCCCACGGCGCCGGCATCGAGGCGCCCCGGCTGAGATTGGCCGAGGGCATCGGCATCCAGCACTTCAGCTCCGGCTCGGCATATTCGACGACGCGGCCGGGCGAGGAATCGGAGGCGCGCCAGCCCTCGTCACCGAACTGATCGGCGCGTGACCAGTAGGCGAGGTCGACTTCCGCCAGCCCCTGCTCGGATGGGCGGACCGTCACGAGGATCCGGCTGCCGTCTTTTGGCGCGCTCGACATGTGGCGCCAGCGGTCGGGCTCGTCCATCGTATTTCCTCCTGCCTTGCTGTGGGATGAAGTGTCGCCTCGTCGTCGGAGACGGTCAACCCAAACTTTGCGCAACCCATCCTGTTTCGATAGGCTGCTCGTTCCGCCCGGCGCGCGGGGAGTGGATGATTTGTCGGATTGCACCAGCCGCATCCGTCCTTGATCTGGCGACGGTCGCCGAGACAAGGAGAGGCATTCATGAGTGACGAAGTCGAGCCGATGCCGGCTGGGGTGGAAACAAAACTGTACTTCAGCCGCAACCCCAATCCGCGCCTGGGGGTCGCGGTGGCGCGTCATCTCGGGGCGAGGGTGACCTTCGAATTCGCGTCGCCGTTCGCGCCGGGGCAAGCGGAGCGATTCCGGCCGCTCAATCCCAACCTTTCCCTGCCCATACTGGTCTGGCCCGGCGGAAGCCTGTGGGAGGCCGACGCCATAGCCTGCCGGTTGTCGCGCGACATGGGGTCCGATTTCTGGCGCAGCGGCGACGATGAGCCCGAGATGATCCGCTGGCTGAGTTGGGGCAAGGAGAATTTCATGCGGGCCTGCGACATGGTGCATTTCGAGCGCGGCACCAAGCAGCGTTATCACATCGGGCCGATCGATCACCAACTGGTCGAGGATGGACTGAAACTGTTTCACACGACGGCGGCGATCCTGGAGACCGCGCTTGCGGGCCGGCAATGGCTGGTCGGAGACGAAGTTTCTTATGCCGACTTCCGCATGGCGACCTTCCTGCCTTTCAACGATGTCGCGGGCCTGCCGCTCGGCGACTATCGACTGGTCGATCGCTGGCATCGGCGGCTTGAAGCGATCGACGCCTGGCGTGATCCCTTCGAGGGTCTGGACGCGCCGCCATTGCCGCCAGTCCCAGGACAGGTCGAGCCGCATGAGGCGCCGAGGCTGTAGTCGAAAGGGGTGGCGACCGGCGTATACGTTTGGAGAGAAACTTGAAAACGCCGGCCGCCATTTGGGGGCGTTGGGGTGCATCGCTTTGGGGGGCGATGCAGAGGCCAGGCTAAGCGGATGGCCGGCCGCCGCAATCGAAACGCCGGCCCATGGTGAACAGGCGGTTACTATCCACAGGTCAGGGCCGTAAACGCCAGGCGGCCCGCCGGATTGCGGCCGTCCATCGCGGCCAGATCGTCATTGTCTCGGCTGTGCGCAACGCGAATCGCCGGTCATGCCACGCTCGACGGGCCGCGATCGGATTGCTAAGCCCGTCCGCGAGGAGCTGATGAGTCTGGCATGACCGTTGCGATCGAGATGGGACACACGACAGCGGGCGCTTCGGCGAAACTCGATCTCGAGGAGTTGCTGGCGACCCGCCTTCTGGTGCAGGGCAATTCGGGCTCCGGCAAGTCGCACCTCTTGCGGCGTCTCTTGGAACAGAGCGCGCCTTGGGTGCAGCAGACCATCATTGATCCGGAAGGCGACTTCGTATCCCTGGGCGAACGCTACGGCCATCTGGTGATCGATGCCGAGGAGCATACCGAGCGCGGCCTGCAGGCGGCCGGCGAGCGGGCGCGCATCCACCGTGTCTCGACCGTGCTCAACCTCGAAGGCCTCGATGCCGAGAACCAGATGCGGCGCGCCGCCGCTTTTCTCGGCGGGCTATTCGAGGTCGCGCGCGACCACTGGTACCCGATGCTGGTGGTGGTCGACGAAGCTCAGCTTTTCGCGCCGGCGGTGGCCGGCGAGGTGTCGGACGAGGCGCGCAAGCTTTCGCTCGGCGCCATGACCAACCTGATGTGCCGGGGCCGCAAGCGCGGGCTTGCCGGCATCATCGCCACGCAGCGGCTGGCCAAGCTCGCCAAGAACGTCGCGGCGGAAGCCTCCAATTTCCTGATGGGCCGCACCTTCCTCGATATCGACATGGCGCGCGCGGCCGATCTTCTAGGCATGGAGCGGCGGCAGGCGGAGGCCTTCCGCGATCTGGAGCGCGGCCAGTTCATGGCGCTGGGGCCGGCACTGTCGCGCCGGCCGCTCGGCCTGCGCATCGGCCCGACCGACACCAGCCCGCGCAACGGCACGCCCAAGCTGATGCCGCTGCCGGAGGCGGCGCTCGAGGATGCCCGCGCCATCATCCTGGCCGCCCCGCCGCCCGAGACGATGCGCGCGCCGCGCCGGGTGGCGTCGCCGGACCTGCTCGACCAGTTGATGGCGGCGAAGTCGGCTGCGCTGGAAATCCGCCCCGAACCGGCGGAGCCGCAAGTCAGCGCCGAGGATCTGGCGGAGCGGCGCGAGCGGGTGGACCGCGTGCTGCGCGCCATTCTTGCACAACCTGACGCGGGCTTCCGCGTGATCGGGGTGCTCTACCAGGAGTTTGTCGTGCGCTGCCGCATCGAGGGGCTCGCCTCGGTCGTGCCGGACCTGCCCGCCTTCCGCCGCATGTTGACGCGCGCCCGTGCCGGGCTGGGGGCCGAAGCCAGCGAGGACGATGTGTGGCGCGACGTCTCGGTGCGCGCTTCGTTGCTGCCGGAGGACATGCAAGGCGTGTTCATGATGATCGCGCGCGCGGCGAAGGAGGGCTGGCCGTGCCCGAGCGATGGCGCGATCGCCCGCGCCTACGGCTCGCATTCCATGCGCCGCGCCCGGCGGCTGCTCACCTATATCGAGGAGCAGGGCCTCATCGTCTGCCAGGTCGACGGCACGGGGAAGCGCACCGTAACGCTGGTCGAACTCGCCTGGGCAACGGCGCCCGGCGATCCCAATGCCGAGGGGGCGGAGCAGGGGAGTTTGGCGCTGTGAGGGCGGCCATGGCGGCCGTGGCGCATCGCGATCTCATCGACAAACGCTGATCCGCTGGTTCTCGATGACGGACTTGGCGGCGGCCGGCATCGCCTCGGCGCCGCTTGCGCGGTCCCCGGCAAGCGGCGCCGGGTGGCTGGTGCCGGGAACCCGCGGCTCGATCCTTGTCGGGCTCGGCGTCGCGCTGGTCAATCATCGTATCTGAAGCTTGCTCGCAGGCGGCGGGTGCGAAGGCGATGCTGAGCTCGCTGGCCGGCTTCTGGTGAGGTCAGCACCGCGCGACGACGCCGCCCTTACTGGACCGTGATGACACCGTCGACCGCCCGCCATTCCGATGGGGTGATGAGCCGGTGGTGGGCGATGTGGACGGAGTGAAGCGGCCCGTCCAATTCGCGCTCCCAATAGGAGAGAAAGCCCTTGAGTTCGGGGAACTCCGGCGCCAGGTCGTAGTCCTGCCAGACATAAAGCTGCAGCAGGCTCCGATGGTCAGGCAGACGGTAATGGATTTGTGCGGTGGTCAGGCCATAGCCTTCCATCTGGAGGCGGAACTCCTTGCTGACGCTTGCGATCATTCGTGTCTCCTTTCGGCGGCAGCGGTGGCCGCAACGGCGAAAAAGTCTCTCGGCCCATCGATGTGCGCCGTCAGCAAACAACTCCTTCAGAGGGTGAGCGGTTCCGGCGCCGGCGATGGTACCGGCTCGGATAATTTTGCCGGATCTAGGCGTAAATTCAAGCGGCGGCTCCCGACGCAGAGCGAATAAGACCGCCATAACAGGGAGTTGGCACTCCGCCGGCGTGAGTGCTAAAATTTTCTGGCGGCCTCTTGAAACCGAAAAAAGGGAAAACTAGCTCGATATGCGCGCGCGATGCCTGACAAAGGGTCGCCGCATTCCGCATCGGCCCGAATTGCCGGTCCGGTGTGGAGGAAGCTGAAAACCTGTTTGTCCCAAGAGGAGAACGACATGGCGTTCCGTCCATTGCATGACCGTATCCTGGTCCGCCGCATCGAGGCCGAGGAAAAGACCTCCGGCGGCATCATCATTCCCGATACCGCCAAGGAAAAACCGCAGGAAGGCGAAGTCATCGCCGTCGGTCCCGGCGCGCGCGACGACAGCGGCAAACTGACCGAGCTGGATGTCAGGGTGGGTGACCGTATCCTTTTCGGCAAATGGTCCGGCACCGAGATCAAGCTCAATGGCGAGGACCTGCTCATCATGAAGGAAAGTGACGTGATGGGCGTGATCGAACAGACCGCGCAAGTGAAGAAGGCCGCCTGACGGCTTCTTAGAAAATCCACCAGTCAACGAATGCTGCCTAGAGATAGAGGAGTGATCCAATGGCTGCCAAAGAGGTAAAATTCCATACCGAAGCGCGCGAGAAGATGCTGCGCGGCGTCGATATCCTGGCCAATGCGGTGAAGGTGACGCTCGGCCCCAAGGGGCGCAATGTCGTCATTGAAAAGTCGTTCGGTGCGCCGCGCATTACCAAGGATGGCGTCACCGTCGCCAAGGAAATCGAGCTTGAGGACAAGTTCGAGAACATGGGCGCGCAGATGGTGCGCGAAGTCGCCTCCAAGACCAATGACCTTGCCGGCGACGGCACCACCACCGCGACCGTGCTGGCCCAGGCCATCGTCAAGGAGGGCGCCAAGGCCGTTGCCTCGGGCATGAACCCGATGGACCTGAAGCGCGGCATCGACAAGGCGGTGGACGCCGTCGTCGCCGAGCTGAAGGCCAACGCCCGCAAGGTGACCCGCAACGACGAGATCGCGCAGGTCGGCACCATCTCTGCCAATGGCGACGCCGAGATCGGCCGCTTCCTCGCCGAAGCGATGGAGAAGGTCGGCAATGAAGGCGTCATTACGGTGGAGGAAGCCAAGACAGCCGAGACCGAGTTGGAAGTCGTCGAAGGCATGCAGTTCGACCGTGGCTATCTCTCGCCCTATTTCGTCACCAACCAGGACAAGATGCGCGTCGAACTTGACGAGCCCTACGTGCTGATCCACGAAAAGAAGCTCGCCAACCTGCAGGCGCTGCTTCCGGTGCTGGAAGCGGTGGTCCAGTCGGGCAAGCCGCTGCTGATCATCGCCGAGGATGTCGAGGGCGAGGCGCTGGCGACGCTGGTCGTCAACAAGCTGCGCGGCGGCCTCAAGGTCGCGGCCGTCAAGGCGCCGGGCTTCGGCGACCGCCGCAAGGCCATGCTGGAAGACATCGCGATCCTCACCGGCGGCACCGCGATCTCCGAGGATCTCGGCATCAAGCTCGAGAATGTGACGCTGGAGATGCTGGGCCGCGCCAAGAAGGTGGTGATCGAAAAGGAAAACACCACCATCGTCGACGGCGTCGGGCGCAAGGAAGAAATCCAGGGCCGCGTCGCGCAGATCAAGGCCCAGATCGAGGAGACCAGCTCCGACTATGACCGCGAGAAGCTGCAGGAGCGGCTGGCCAAGCTTGCCGGTGGTGTCGCGGTGATCCGCGTCGGCGGCTCGACCGAGGTTGAGGTCAAGGAGCGCAAGGACCGCGTCGACGATGCCTTGCACGCGACCCGCGCGGCTGTCGAGGAAGGCGTGCTGCCCGGCGGCGGCGTCGCGTTGCTTCGGGCCGCCAAGGCGCTCGATGCTGTCCAGACGGACAATGCCGACCAGAAGACCGGTGTAGAGATCGTGCGCCGCGCCATCGAGACGCCGGTCCGCCAGATCGCGGAAAATGCCGGTGCTGAAGGCTCGATCATCGTCGGCAAGCTGCGCGAGAAGAGCGAATTCGGCTGGGGCTGGAACGCTCAGACCAACGAGTTCGGCGATCTCTATGGCCAAGGCGTGATCGACCCGGCCAAGGTGGTGCGCACCGCGCTGCAGGATGCGGCGTCGGTCGCCGGCCTGCTGGTGACCACCGAGGCAATGGTGGCCGAGAAGCCGAAGAAGGAAGCCGCCAGCCCGGCAATGCCGGCCGGCGCCGGCATGGACTTCTGAGGTCCGACCAGTCCGCCCGCTCCCTCGATCGGGAGCGGGCATCGGTTGAAGGGAGAGAGATATGGATGCGCTTGCTGACCTTGGGCCCGTGCCCGCGCCGACACATCAGGCAAAGGAGTTCCTGGCCTATGAAAGCGAATGCCGCGGTGCGTTGAAGCCGCTGCTGGCGGAACTGCTCGACAGGGCCGAAGCCGCCGGCTGGAAGCGGCGGACCGTTGCCGCGACGCTGATGTTCCTGGCCGCGCAACAGGTGTCGGAGGCGTCCGAGGCCTCGGCCGGCGGCTGAGCGCTGACATTCAGTCCCATAAACTTACGGGCAGTCCCATGAACCTTACGGGCAGTCCCATGAACCTTACGCGGCGGGCCGCGCCTTCCGGTGTTCGGCCCGCCGCGGGTCCGCACAATCGAGAGGAGGCACAAGCCATGAATCGCTGGCAGTTTGAAGAACCGGTGACCATTCTGGTCGGAATGGGCTTTCCGAGGAAGATCGAAAGCGTGATGGAAGCCTACGCGCTGTTGCAGGACTGGCCGGCCGCCAGCCGCAACGGCGCTCATGCCGTCGCCCTCAATGCCTGCAAGGCGGGCATCGCCGGTGAGATCGACCCGGAGACGGTGCGCGCGACGCTGGTCACCTTCGCACGTCGCAACGACATATTGCTGCCGGATATGGTTTCGCCGGCCGCTGCGATGGACAATGCGCTGCAGGCGGGGCGAGGCGGCAGGTCCGTCTGATCTTCAGCGGTCCGCCTCGCGGCGGTGGCGGGCGCGAGCCCGCGGGGAACCAAGCGATGGCCATCGGGTTGAATCAGTGTTGGTTCCCCGAGGCGAGGCGACGTCATGAGCATCCTGCAAAGCATCAAGAAAGTGGCCGAACAGGTGACCGGTGCCGCAAGACCGGACAGCCGTCAGGCGGCCGACCTTGTCAGGCCGCGCAAAGCGAACGAGTTCAGGTTTGGCGATGATGGCCTGGTGCCCAATCATCCGTCCTGGCCGCTGGTCGTCTATCACGGCGCAGTGAGATTGCCGGAAGACTTCGATCCCGCGGCCGTGTTAGAGGCGCTTTTCTCGGCCAATGGCTGGGGAGACAGCTGGCGCAACGGCATCTACGATTATGTTCACTACCATTCGCGCATCCACGAAGTGCTCGGCGTGGCGCGTGGCACGGCGAAGGTCCGGTTTGGCGGCAAGAAGGGCCGAACGCTGGCGCTGAAGGCCGGCGATGTCGCGGTTCTTCCGGCCGGCACGGGGCACCAGCGCATCTCCGCTTCGGACGACTTTCTCGTCGTTGGCGCCTATCCGCCGTCCGGCACCTATGACGAATGCACGACCACCGCCGATCACGCCAAGGCGGTGGTGACGATCCCCAAGGTCGGCCGTCCGCGCAAGGACCCCGTCTATGGAAGCAAGGGCCCGCTGCTGGCGGCGTGGAAGAAAGATTGAGTTCGCCGAAGGCGAAAGAGAGCAAAGCTTGCCGGCGCAAGCCCTGCCTCGGAACGATCGACGGACAGATCGAAGCATAGTTCATCACTCCGGTGGAACGCTCTCGGGCATTGGAGGTTGATAGCCGTCGAATGCTTTATCAACGGACTGGAAAACGGAGAGAGCCCGCCTTCGGTTGACGCCGGGGCGGGTTCTTTTTTGTCTGAGATTCTCGGGATTGATGGCGCGCGGGAACATGTCCGGCATGCCAGGCGCAATGTTGGGAGCAAAGCCTGGGGAGAGCAGGTGGTGAAGAGATTGCGCCTGCCTCGGAGCGGACAGACGGCTGATACCGTCTACATTCCGTAGGTGAGGGCAACATAGATCGCCGGGATAAGCGTCAGGCAGATCGCCATTCCCACGACAACGGCGATGGCCAAGCGCTCGGTTCGCCTGACAAGATCGACCATGTTGGCGTCCTCACTCAGACAGACGGGCGGGCCCGACGGGATTTCCGGGGCCTGAACATCATTGTCATTTGCGGGGCGATTGTCGTCGTGGATGCTCGGTCTCTGGGCTGATGTCACTGCTTGCCTCGCTCTCAGAATATCCGGCGGTCGAGCTGGATTCCGCGATGATGGATGATTGGCTGCGTTGCTCCGGCGCGAAACCCAACGTATCGGCAAGAAATGGGTTGCCGCATACGACTTCAGTCTTGCCAATTCTTAGACCTAAGCCTTGCCCGGGAACGCAATGCAGCGGGAGCCGTTGGTGACCGGTGACAACTCAAAGAATAGGAGAGGAGAAAGTCATGGCTGACGGTCCAACTGTTGTTAATTCTGGAGGTGGTGGCGGCACTGCGGTCGCTATTGTTCTTGCGATAATCGCCATCGTTGTCCTGCTGATATTTACCGGTGTCATCAACATTGGTGGCGGCGGCGGGAAGGACATCAACGTGAAGGTTGAGGCGCCAAAGGTGGAAGCTCCGGCCACTTCAGCGCCCGCGAAGCCCGCGGCACCTGCCAATGGCGGCTGATTGGCTGCGGCAGAGGCCAGAATAATTCTGGCCTCTGAAAATGTTTCTTAGTTCACAAAAGGACTTGTCATGAAAAGATATCTTGTCGGCGCTGTCGCGGCCCTCGCGCTTATGGCTGGAATTGGTGCTTCCTTCGCGGGAGACGTCGTAATTCTCAAGCCTGAGCAGCAGACGGTCGTCCGCGAATACATCCATAAGCAAAAACTCGCATCAGTCAGCCTGCTCGGCGTCGAACTCAACGTCGGCTCCGCTCTCCCTGACACCGTCGAGCTTCATACAATCGACGTCCCCGACGTCAGATACAAATACACTGTTGTCGGCGATCATGCGGTTCTGGTTGATCCCGATACACGCAGGGTCGTGCAGATCATCGAGTGATGCCGGTAGTTCGTCCCTGGCCAACGGGGGCGGCCCGCCGTGCGCAAATGGCGCGGCGGGCTTTCTAAACGAAGCCACTTAATCCCTGTGAGCGCCGCCGAAACCTTCACCCGTCAGGCCTTGGCGTGGGTTAACCGCTCCAGCGCATCGACGATCAGGCCGCAGAATTTCGGATGGTCAAGTTTCATCGCCACGGTATGGCGGAAGTCGACCTGCTCGCTCGCCGTGCCGCCAAAATGGTGCATCCCGCCCATCTTCTCGAAATTGCACACCGTCATGCCCTTGGTCCACCGCCCGGCGATTTCGACGCGGATATCGGCCTTCTCGGTGGTGAAGACGGTCGGGTCGATCATGGCCGCGACGCAGCACGCGTCGTGGACGGCTGGATACTCGATCTGCAGGAGGCCGCCATGCGTGGTCGCTATGAACTCCCAGATATCGAGGATGAACTTGGCGATCGGGCCGCCGACGGCGCGCACCCTGTTTTGCAGGTCCGGAGTGGCCAGCGCCTGGTGCGTGAGGTCGAGGCCGACCATGGTGACATCCCAATCGGCGCGGAACACGACGTCGGCGGCCTCGGGGTCGCCATAGACATTGAACTCCGCCGCTGGCGTAATGTTGCCGCGCGTGTAGGCTCCGCCCATCGCGACGACGCCCTTCACCCGCCCGATGATGCGCGGTTCCTTGCGAATGGCGAGCGCGATGTTGGTGTAGGGACCGACCGGCACCAGCGTGATGGTTTTCGGCTCGTGTGCCATGACCGTGTCGATGATGAACTCGACGGCATGCCGCTTGTCGAGTTCGAACGAGGCGGGCGGCAGGACGGGGCCGTCGAGCCCGGTATCGCCATGGATTTCGACGGCCAGCACCTGCTCGCCGATGAGCGGGCCGGGTGAGCCCTTCGCCACCGGCACCTTGATGCCGTAGGCGGTGCATACGGCCAGAGCATTGCGCGTGGTGTTCTCGACATTGTGGTTTCCCGAAACCGTCGTGATGCCGAGAAGGTCGATATTCGGGTTTCCCGCCGCAAGCAGGATGGCGATGGCGTCGTCGTGCCCCGGATCGCAGTCCAGGATGATCTTTTCCATGACTTCGTCTCCCTTGTCGGCGGGGCGGCTGCCCCGTGCCAATAGTCCTGGCCCGCGCCTACTTGTCCTCGACAATGCGTAGATATGCCGCCGTCACGAACAGGACGATCAACCCGAACAGTATCCGCCTCGCACCCTCCGGCATCTGCAAAATAGTCAGCAGCGTCGTCAGCACCGTCAGTATCAGAGCGCCGATGATGGTGCCGGTGTAGCCGCCGCGGCCGCCGAAGATGGAGGTGCCGCCGATGACGGCGGCGGCGACCGAGGGCAGCACCAGCGGTTCGGCGAGCGACAGCGACGGCGCCTTGATCAGACCGATATAGAGCAGGCCGGTGACGCCGGCGAGCACGCTGGAGGTGACGTAGAGCGCCGTGATCACCTGCCAGTATTGCACGCCCGACAGGCGCGTCGCGCGCTCATTGTCCCCGACGGCGTAGAGCAGGCGGCCGAAGCCGGTGCGGGCAAGCGTGAAGACGATGAGGGCCGCCAGCGGAACGAACAGCAGCAGGGCGTTGGGGAAGGCAAAGCCGAGTACGGGGGTGACACCGGTACCCAGCCAGGCGAGAAAGTCGGGGATCTTGGCGCCGGACGCGATCACCGTGCGCTGGTAGACCTGCAGGCAGCCGGTGCCGATCAGGCTGGTGCCCAGCGTCATGATCAGCGGGTGGACGCGGAAGACACCGACGCCGATGCCATTGACGAGGCCGATCAGCACCGCCGGCATCATCGCCAGGAGGAAGGCCACAGCCGGGTCCTGGCTGACGATCTGCGTTGCCATGATGAAGGCGCTCATCGTCGCCACCGTGCCGACCGAAAGGTCGATGCCGCCGGTCAGCATGGTCATGGTCTGGCAGCCGGCGAGGATCGCCAGCGGAATGGCGAATTTGATGGTGTTGGCGATCCAGCGCTCGTTGACGATGCCGGGGCGCAGGATCTGCAGGATCACCACCAGGATGACCAGCAGGATGATCAGCGGGATGAGAGGCCGGTCGGCCATGAAGCGTTTTATGCGGCGGCCGAAGGGGACCGGCGCGGGCGTGATCGCGGTGGTGCTCATGGGGTGGCTCCTGCTCGCGAGGAGGTGGGCTTGGTGGTGGCGTTCTGGAAGGATGGTGCTCTACGGCGCCGTACAGCGCTGCGGGTGAATTTCATGATTGCCGCCCTCGCATCGTGATGAAGGCGCCGAACATCACCACGGCGACCATGATCAGGCCTTCGATGATGGCGGTGACGTTGGGGTCGATGGCGAGCAAGGTGAGATCCGTGCGCACCAGCCGCAGCACGAAGACGGCGACGATGGGGCCGAGCAGGCCGCCCTTGCCGCCGCCGAGCGCCACGCCGCCCAACACGACCGCGGCGACGCTGGCCAGGAGATAGGGGCCGGGGATCGGCGCGCCGATGCCTGTGCTCATGGTCAGCGCCAACCCGCCCATGGCCGCGAACAGGCCCGAGAGCGCGTAGGCGATGACCCTGGTGCGGGCGACAGGCACGCCGCTGCGGAACGCCGCCAGTTCGCTGGAGCCGATGGCGTAGATGGAAAGGCCGAGGCGCGACCGCCGAAGCGGTATCCAGACGATGCAGAGGCAGACAATCAGCACCAGCAGCGCCTTGGGCAGCCACGCGTCGACGGCGTCGGGCAGGCCCGGGATCGGCACGGTGCCCGAGATCAGCGCCTTCAGCCATTCGGCCGCCGCGCCGCCCGGGGCGCCGAGCACCAGAAGGGCCGCGCCTTGCAGCACGAACAGCATGGCCAGCGTGACGACGATGTCCGGCACGCGGGTGACGACGATCAGCATCCCGTTGACGGCGCCCAGCACGAACCCCATGGCGAGCACGAAAGGCACCACGAACAGCGCGTATTCCTCGCTCGCGCCCGCCATCATCGAGGCGGCGGTGACGCTGGTCAACGCCATCATGGCGGCGACCGAGAGATCGATGCCGCCGGCGATGACGACGACCGTCTGCGCGGCGACGGCAAAGGCGTAGGGCAGCACGGCCCGCGCCAGCGAGCCGAAATCGCCGCTGCCATAGCCGGGCTGGATGATCTTGGTGGCGATGAACAGGATGACGAGGAGGGCGAACAGGCCTGTTACCCAGCCTTGCCGGCGCAGGAAATGGCTCATGGCGTTGCCTCCGGCGCATCGGAAGCATTCGCCGTGGGTGCGGCCAAAATACCGATATCCGCCTTGACGCCGCGCGGCAGGCCGTAGGCGGCGCGCATCAGCGTCGGCTCGTCGGCCTCCTCGACAGGGAAAATATCGACCAGGCGGCCGCCGAAGATGACGATGACGCGGTCGCAGACGCGCTGCACTTCTTCCAGTTCGGAGGTGTAGAAAAGAACCGACTTGCCGTTGCCGGCGAGCTCGCGCAGCAGACGATAGATCTCCTGCTTGGTGCCGACATCGATGCCGCGCGTCGGGTCGAAACACAGGATGGTGCGCGCGTCGGCCGCGATCCAGCGAGCGATGGTGACCTTTTGCTGGTTGCCGCCGGACAGGCGCTGCACCTCGCCTTGAGCGCGGGTGTCGATCTGCAGGCGCTGGATGGCGCTCGCCACGGTGGCGCGCTCCTTGCGCATACGAATAGGCCCCCAGTTGCGCAGGGCGGCACTGAAGGGGAGCGCAATGTTCTCCCGCACCGAGCGCTGCATGGCGAGCGCCTCGGAACGGTCGCCCGGCACATAGGCGACCCCCGATCGGATGGCGTCGATCGGGTGGGCGAATTTCACCGGGCTGCCGTCGACTTCGATCGTGCCGCCCGATGGTTTGATCGAGCCGGCAAGGGCGGCGAACAGTTCGTCCTGGCCCTGGCCTTCCAGCGCCACGACGCCGGCCACCTCGCCATCGCGGAGATCGAAGGAGACGTCGCTGAGCTTGGTCCCGACGCGCAGGTTTCGCACGGCGATGCGCGGGCGGGCAGGGGGGCGGGCCTCTTCGCTGGCGCCGCGGGCGGCGACATGGGTCTTGACGATGCGAGTGCCGAGCATCAGCTCGACGATCTTTTCCTCGACGCCCGGCACGATGTCGACGACGCCGACGGTCGCCCCGTCGCGCAGCACCGTAGCGCGGTCGCAAAGGGCCGAGATTTCGACGAAGCGGTGGGAGATGAAGATCACTGCGCGGCCGGCGTCGCCCTGCCGGCGCACCACTTCCAGCACCTTTTCGGCAAGGTTGGCGGGGAGTGCGGCCGTCATCTCGTCGAGCAGCAGCACGTCGGGCTCGACGGCCAGCGCGCGGGCCAGGTCGAGCACGCGCAGGATGGCGAGCGGGATGTCGCGCGCGGTGTCGCGCAGGTCGAGGTCAGGTATGCCGAGTTCGCGTACCCAGGCGCGGAACGGCTCGACCGGCGTGCCGGTCAGCCGCAGATTGGACAGCACATCGAGATCGGGGATCAGCGACGGCTCCTGGTAGACAGGCAGCAGCCCGGCCCGGCGCGCGGCGGCCGGCGAGCGTATGTCGCGCGCCTCGCCACGGATCAGGATGCGTCCGGCATTGGCTGATATCGCGCCGGTCAGGATCTTCACCAGCGTCGACTTGCCGGCGCCATTGGCACCCATCAGCGCATGCACCTCGCCCGGCAGCACGGAGAGCGACGCATCGCGGAGAGCCGCGACCGCGCCGTAGTTCTTGGCGACGCCTGACGCGTCGAGGAGGGGACTGGTGGTCAAATGATTTGGGTCTCGATTTATGTGCCTAATAACCGCGAATGTCAGCGCCGCCCCTCACCTGCCTGCCGGCATCCTCTCCCCGTATAGAGACGGGGAGAGGGGCTTGCCTCCGGCGTTGCGGCCAGCTTCTCTCGCCCCGTTTTACCGGGAGAGATGTCCGGCAGGACAGTGAGGGGCGGCGCCGACCATGGTCAGCAAAGCCGCTGCTTACTCGCCCGGGCCCTTGCAGGCCACGATCTGGTCCTTGGTATACGTCGTCCAGTCGGGGATCATGATCGAGACCGGCCATTCAGGGCTCAGCGACGGGTCGGCGGCGGCTTTCAGCTTGGCCTTGCCTTCCTCGGTGGCATTCTCCCACAGCTGCGGGTCGACCAGCACGGTCTGCTGGGCCGGCTTCTTGCCGTCGAGGATCTGCAGCGCCAGCGTCACGCCGGCACCACCGATCGAGCCGGGGTTGGTGACGGCGGCACCCACGAGGCCCTTGACCGAGCTCAGCTGGCCGACGAAGCCGGCATTGTCGGCGCCGACCACGGGCACCAGCGGCGCCTGCGATTCGACCAGCGCGTCGACGATGACGTTATCGATGCCCGACGTCCACACGCCGTTGAACGGCGTGCCGGTGGCCAGGAAGGACAGCATCTGCTGCTTGGCCTGGTCCTGCTGCCAGCCGGTGAAGACCTCCTGCGCCACCTTCACGTCGGGGAATTCGGCCAGTGCCTTCTTGAAGCCTTTGTCGCGATCGCTATCGGCCGAAGCGCCCGCCGCGCCGCGCATGTAAAACACCTCGCCCTTGCCGCCCATCTGCTGGAACAGCCATTTGGCACCGAGATACGCATACTGCTCCTGGTTGTTGGAAATGATGTAAGCCGACGGCTCGGTGACCGCCTGGTCGACGGCGACGACGACGATGCCGGCCTTGGTGGCTTCTTCCAGGCCGGCCTTGATGCCGGCCGGGTCGGCGGGGTTGACGACGATGGCGTCGACCTTGGCGCTGATCAGGTTGCGGATGTCTTCCAGCTGGCCGGCGGCATCGGTGTTGCGGTGGGCGATGTTGAGCTTGGTCACTTCGCCGGAGGCGAGCGCCTGCGCCTTCATGGCGCAAACCATTTCCTCGCGCCAGCCATTGCCCTGCACGGTGTTGGAAATGCCGATCGTGTATTTGCCGGCAGCGGACGACACGCCCACCGAGGCCAGCAGCGCCGCGCTGGCAAGCAGCGGGACCATGGTCAGATAGTTCTTCATTTCAGTCTTCCTCCACATTGTTTTTCAGTTCAGTTTTAACCTGTTGGGCCGCGCCACTCACAATCAGAGTCAAGTGGCTCGCTTTGCCGTTACTTGACGAAGGGACGCAGCACGTCGCGGGCGAGCAGAAAGCCCCGCTTCACCTGCTCGTCGCTGCCTTCAAATCGCCTGTCCTCGTGTTCGATGATGACCGATCCGTCATAACCGGCGCGGTAGAGGCCCGAGAAGAAGCCGCTCCAGTCGACATCGCCCAGCCCCGGCATGCGCGGCACCTGCCAGCCTATCCCCGCCGACAGAATTCCGCGCTCGTACAAACCATCACGATCAATCATCAGGTCCTTGGCGTGGACATGCAGCATATAGGGGCCGAATTCCCGGATGAAACGGGCCTGGTCGATCATCTGCCAGACCAGATGCGAGGGGTCGAAATTCATGCCGACATCGCCGCCCCAGGCTTCGAGAATGCGACGCCAGACCTGCGGCGAATAGGCGATGTTGTGCCCGCCCGGCCATTCATCATGGCTGAAGATCATTGGGCAGTTTTCGAAGGCGAGTTTTACCCCGTGGCCGCGCGCATGGGCAACGATTTCCGGCCAGACTTTCAGCGCGTCCTGCCAGTTGACGTCGACTGTCTTGGAGGCATCGCCGCCGCAGAAGGTGTTGACCAGGGGAACGCCCATGTTGGCGGCCAGGACGATGACCTTCTTCAGGTGGCCGATGACCGCCTCGCGATGGGCGGCATCCGGGTGCAGCGGGTTGGGGTAATAACCGAGACCGGAGACCGTGAGGTTCTTTTCCGCCAGCGATGCAACGATTTCTTTCGCCCGCGAGACCGAAGTGCCATCAGCATCGATATGGCTGGTGCCGGCATAGCGGCGGGTCGCGCCGGAGGTTTTCGGCCAGCAGGCGATTTCCAGTGCCTCGAAGCCGACAGAGCTTGCCCAGCCGGCGACCTCGCCAAGCGGCGTGTCCGCGAACGGTGCGGTGAGCAGTCCAAGTTTCATCATGCCTCCCCTGACCGCGAACCCGCGATCGATGCCTATAATGCCGATTGTTTGGATCGCTTCAACCTCGCGACCTCATCTTGTTCGAGACTGTGACGGACTGCCGCCATCGGATCGCCCGAAAGCAGTTCGCCAAGCGCTGACGTGACGGCCCGCCGGAACGTCTCGTCCGCGGCAAGGCCCGGGTCGAATATCGTGTCGATGGCCAGGATGGCGGAAGCCAGCGCCCGCGCATCGTGGCCGGTTTCGTCCGCAATCGCGGCGACCTTGCCGGCATAGGGATCCGACACCGGCCAGCGCTTGCCGAAGCGCGCCGAGGCCAGGATCAGATAAGCCATCCAGCCGGCGACCGGCACCGACAGCAGGCCGATGCTGGCCCCCAGGTTCAGGCGGTCGCGGATCGGGTTGAGCAGGCGCTGCACGATTTTTTGCGAGCCGTCGGTGGCGATCTGGTGGTTGCGATGGCGGATCGCGGTGTTCTTCAACCGGCCAAGGCTCTGCTCGACATAAGCGGATGGATTCATGCCAGCCACCGGCATCAGTGTCGGCAGGGTTTGCTCGACCAGCATGCGCCTGACAAAGACCGAAAGCAGCGGGTCGGCGATGGCATCCGACGTGTGCTCGAGGCCGGCCAGTACGCCGAGCGTGGCGAGTGTCGTCTGGGCGCCGTTGAGCACCCGCATCTTGAGATGCTCGAACGGGGTGACGTCGTCGACAAAGGTCGCGCCGGCCAGGTCCCAGCGCGGCATGCGGCCGGCGAACTTTTTCTCGATCACCCATTGCCGGAAGGGTTCGCCGACGGCGACGGCGGCGTCGCGATAGCCGAACCGTCGCTTGACGCTGTCGAGATCGTCCTGTGTCACCGCCGGAGCGATGCGGTCGACCATGGCCGAGGGAAAGGCGGCATTGGCCGCGATCCAGTCGGCCAGGCCATTGCCGCGCCGTTCGGCAAAGCTCCGCACGACATTTTCCAGGATGACGCCGTTGGTCGGAATGTTGTCGCAGGAGAGCAGCGTCAGCTTCGGGCCATGCGTGGCCCTGCGTTGCTCCAGCGCCCGCGTGAGGATACCGGGCACGCTGCGGGGAGCTTCCGGGTTGGCGAGGTCGTGGACGATGTCGGGATGATCGAGGTCGAGCGCGCCAGTCGAGGGGACATGGCAATAGCCTTTTTCGGTCACCGTCATCGTCACCAGTTCGATATCGGCGGAGACGAGCACCTCGAGCGCCGGTGCGGCGCTGTCCTGGCTGTCGACCACCTTCACGATGCTGCCGATGACGCGTGCCTCGACATCATCGTTCTCGCGGATCAGCCTTGTGTAGAGGCCGTCTTGCCGGCCAAGTGTCTCGGCCAGGGCGGGCGGGCGAATGTTGATGCCGACGATGCCCCAGCGGTCGAACCGTCGCGAAAGCAGGTCGTCGGTGTATTCGGCCTGGTGACAGCGATGGAAGGCGCCGACGCCCAGATGCGCCATGCCTGGTGAGAGCACCGCGCGGTCGTATGACGGCTTTTGCACGGCTGCGGGGAGCCGCTCCAGCAGTCTGGGCCCGAGCCTTTCGATGGCGTTCACCGGTTCGCCCCGATCACCGACTGTTCCTGGTCGATCACCGCGCCGGTCATCGGCCCGGCCGCGTCGGAAAGCAGGAACACGGCGAGATTGGCGATATCGTCCGGCTTGAGCAGCCGACCGAAGGGCTGCGCGGCATTGGCGGCGTCGAGCCATCCCGGGCCATTGCCCAGCGTCCGCGCCTGCATGATGCGTTCGGCCGGCGTGTCGGTCCAGCCGACATTGATGCCGTTGACGCGGATGCGGTCGAAGCGGTGGGCGTTGGCGGCGTTCTTGGTCAGCGTCGCCAGCGCGCCCTTGGTGGCGGAATAGACGGCGAGTTCCGGCGAGCCGCAATGGGCGTTGATCGACAGGATGTTGACGATGGCGCCGCCCTGGCCACGCTTCTTCATGTCGGCGATCGCGGCCTGCATCAGGAAGAAGGGCGCACGGGCGTTGACGGCAAACAGCGCCGACCAGTCGTCCGGTGTCGCGTCGAGGAAGGAGGCGCGGTCGGTCAGGCCGGCGGCGTTGACCAGGCCATCGATGCGGCCGAAGCGGTCGATGCAGGCCTGCGCCAAAAGCGCGGGAGTTTCCGTGTCTCCAAGGTCGGCGGCGACGAAGAGCGTCGGCGTACCCAGGGCCGACAGTTCCGCGGCCACGGCCTCGCCGCGCTTGCTGTCGCGCCCGGTGATCAGCAGGCCGGCAGCGCCGGAGCGCGCCAGCGTCTCGGCGATGGCACGGCCGATGCCTTGCGTCGACCCGGTGACCAGCGCCACCTTGCCTTCGAGCCTGATCTCCATTCCTCCACCCGGAACAAAGTTTCTATTTCTTGAAATATGGAATGCTAATTCCCGATAGTCAATTGTACCAGCGGCGTCTCATGTGCCGCGGCGCGCCGCGACGCCTTGGACCAGCGCCATGCCCACCGCCAGCGACGCCGCCAGCGAGCGGAAGCCGGCGAAGTCGGATTCCACCACTTCCAGCCAGCTGTCCGACAGCCGGATCAGCGGCGAGAAGGTGCTGTCGGTGATGGTGACGATGCGCGCCTTGCGCTCATGCGCGACGGCCACCAGGTCCGGCGTGATCGAATTGTAGGGGCTGAAGGACACCGCCAGCACGGCGTCGCGAGCGCCAATGCAGCCGACCTGGTCGAGCGCGGTCGAGCCGACATTGTCGACCAGCACATTGCGCACGCCTTGCTGCGAAAGCGTCAGCGACAGATAGGTGGTGACGGGAAAGGCGCGCTTGGAGCCGATGACGTAGATCAGGTCCGCCTTGGCCAGCGTCGCCACCATCTTCTCGAAGCTTTCGATATCGAAGCCGCTTTCGATGCGGCCGAGCGAGGCCTGCGAGGCGCCAACCATGCCGCGCAGGAAATGCGTGGCGGCATTGGGCTCGGCCTCGGCGCGCTGCTCGCCGCGGCCTTCCGGCCAGGATCCCTTGACGTGGTCCTTGAACAGGCCCTGGAAATCGGAAAAGCCGGAATAACCGAAGATCTGGGCGAAGCGCACCAGCGTCGAGGGCTGCACGCCGGCCTGTGCCGCCACTTGGGCAATGGTGCCGAGCGCCACCTCGCTCGGGTGCTGCCACAGGAAGATCGCCACCTGGCGCAGGCGCTTGGGGAAATGCACGGTGCCGGAAGACAGCACCGCGCGCAGCTCCTCATAGGTTCGCGGCTGTATGTAGCCGAGTGCGGCCAGCGAACGGCCGCGTTTGCGCGTCGCTGCCTCGTCGGCACTGGATCGTCCCGATGGTTTTCTCGCCCCGCTCATGAATTCAGGCTAGCGCGATACGATCGTTTTACAATATGGATTTTGGAAATCCTGTTCGCTTGCCTGCGTTGGAGACGATGTAAACGGTTCAAAGTTGGCGCTCTACGAGCGCCGTGGAACTCGACATCGGAATTCAGCCCTGAAAACAGTCAGCCCCGAGGAGAAAACATGGTCTATGCAACATCGGATGGATCGACGCGCCAGCGTCTGCGCGTCGGCATGGTCGGCGGCGGCCGCAATGCCTTCATCGGGGCGGTGCATCGGCTGGCCATGCGCCTCGACGACCAGATCGCGCTGGTCGCCGGCGCGCTGTCGTCCGACCCGGACAATGCCGCCGCCTCGGCCGCCGAGATCGGCATCGCGGCGGAGCGCAGCTATGCCGATTACCGCGCCATGGCCAAAGCGGAGGCCGCGCGGCCGGATGGCATCGAGGCGGTCGTCATCGTCACGCCCAACCATCTGCACGCGCCGATCGCCACCGCCTTCCTCGAGGCCGGCATCGACGTGATCTGCGACAAGCCGCTGTCGACGACGCTGGCCGACGCCGAGGCACTGGTTGCACTCGCGAAGGCGAAAAACCGCCGTTTCGTCGTCACGCTCAACAACACCGGCTACGCCATGGTGCGCCAGGCGCGCGAGATGGTGATGGCGGGCGAGCTTGGCCGGATCGTGTCTGTGCATGGCGCCTACATCCAGGACTGGCTGACCAAGCCGATCGATGCCGACGGCCAGAAGCAGGCGGAATGGCGCACCGATCCGGCGAGGGCAGGGCAGTCGGCGGTGCTGGCCGATATCGGCGTGCATGCCTTCAACCTGGCAGGCTTCATTTCGGGCCGCGAGGCCGAGACGGTGTCGGCCGACCTGTTCACCGCGGTGCCCGGACGCCGGCTCGACGACAATGCCCATGTGCTGGTGCGCTGGACCGATGGCGCACGCGGCACGATCCTGGCCAGCCAGACGTCGCCCGGCCACTACAACGACCTCTCCGTGCGCATCTATGGCGACAGGGCCGGGCTCGAATGGTCGGGCGGCCGGCCGGAGGAACTGCGCTTTTCCAGGTATGGCGAGGAAACCCGCACGCTGGTACGCGGCGGCCATGGCTCGACGGAGGAATCCCGCCGCGTGTCGCGCATGCCGGCGGCGCATCCGGAGGGCTATATCGAGGCCTTCGCCAATTTCTACCGCGACGCCGCCGACATCATCCGCGCCCACCGCTCGGGCGGCGCGGTGGATCCGGCCCGCGCGGCGCGGGTGCCCGACGTGATCGACGGCGCGCGCGGCGTGAAGTTCGTCGCGGCGGCGGTGGAGTCGAACGCGGCTGGCGGCGCGTGGACGGCGGCAAGATTTGCGGGATGAACAGCCGATCTTCCCTCGCGGGAGATCGGCGGCTTTTGCCGCCGGCAATTACTCGATACCCAACTGTTCCGCCAAATCCGACAGCATCGGGCGCTGACCCTGCAGAATCTTCACCCCGGCTTCGGCCAAGGTGAACCAGCCGGCCCTGTCGACCTCCGGGAAGTCCTTCATCGATCCAGATCGCGGCGGCCATTCCATGGTGAAGGTGTTGCTCTTGACGGCGGCCACATCGATGTCGGCCTCGACGGACCAGGCCATGACGATCTTGCCGCCCGGTTGCCGATAGGCGCCAAGGCGAGCGAAGGGGCCTTCGACCTTCATGCCGAGCTCTTCCTCGGTCTCGCGTCGTGCCGCCGCCAATTCGTCCTCATCCTCGTCGACGAGGCCCTTCGGGATCGACCAGGCGCCATCGTCCTTCTTGGCCCAGAAGGGGCCGCCGGGATGAACCAGCAGCACCCCGATACCGTCATCGCTCCGGCGATAGATCAGCAGACCCGCGCTGCGTTTTGCCATGTTGCATGTCCGTTTGCGGCATCGGTGCGAAGCCGGCCGATTCTGAGATCATGGCTGCCGATCTTGCACCTGGAAATTGCGACGCTATGTCAGATGCATCCGCATTGCACCTCATACGCGAGTCCGGCAAACTGATAGCATCGTTTCTGGGGCGGCGTCGAAAATCAGGTGAGGCGTCCGAATGCAGCTGGGTCTGATCGGCTACTACAGCGACTTCGTGGTCTATCCCCTGGTGATCGCCATATTGGGGGTGGCCGGACTGATCGAGGCCGGAGAAGAAAGCGCGCCGGACTGGGTCGGCACGGTGCTGATCTGCCTTGGCCTGTGGACGCTGATCGAATATGTGCTGCATCGTTTCGTGCTGCACCATGTCCCCTGGATCCGGGACCTGCACGACCGTCACCACGTCGAGGAGCGCAGTCCGGTGGGCACGCCCACCTGGCTCAGCCTGGGCGTGCACGCGCTGGTGGCGTTCCTGCCCGTCTGGATGGTCTCGGACTTCGCGACCGCCAGCGCGGTGAGTTGCGGGTTGATGCTGGGCTATCTCTGGTACATCAGCGTCCACCACATGATCCATCACTGGCATCCGGCCCATCCGAGCTATCTCTACACGCTCAAGCGCCGCCACGCGGTGCACCACCATATCGACGACAACGCCAATTTCGGCGTGACGTCGCTATTCTGGGACCGGATCTTCGGCACGGCTAGGCTTTGACAGGGGATGGGTCTTTCGGCGGACCACCGATTGTGGTCTGCCGGGCGGTCGAGCGACGGGAAACGCCGAGTCTCAAATCTAGGCGAAGCGATCTGGCCAGAATAACCAAATGAGCGCGGCGGCCGTCAGAACCCAAATTCCGACGATGAATGCGAGGCCGCCGCGGCTGGTCGGCCTCGATCGGCGAACGGCCTCCGCACGAAACTCCGCCATCAGATCGGCGGGGATCAACTTCACCGCGAGCAGGATGCCAAGCGGTACGATGATCAGATCGTCCAAATATCCGAGTACGGGAATGAAATCGGGTATCAGATCGATGGGACTGAGCGCGTAGGCGGCGACGATGCCGGCGGCAAGTTTGGCGTACCAGGGAACGCGAGGATCGCGGGCGGCCAGCCACAGGGCCATCACATCGCGCTTGATGGCTTTCGCCCATTGTTTTGCCTTGTCGAGGACAGTCACCCGGCAACTCTCTTTGGGAGGCCCCGAACATCGGCGTCTCCGCTCCTTCCCTCGATCATTGCAGCGATGTCGACGATCTGCAAACTGACCCCGCCGCGCAAAGCTCCTTTTCCGCCAGTTCCCTGAATGCGTCGGGTACTGAGCGGGCCGCTTCCAGGGCCACCGTATCGTAGCCGACCGCCTGTTTGCCGAAAGGCTGGCGGATCTTGTCGACAAGGCGGCCGAGGAGGCCTGGCCGGCGATTCATCGCCTCCCGGTTGGCCGCCTGTTTGTCCAGGTACCCCGCCAGCGCCAGGTCGTGGCGCTGCGGCGCGACCCGGTCCGGAGACCGCGACGTAAGCCAGGGATCGCCGTAAAACAGGAGCGGCCAGTCTGTTGGGTGCGGGAGCAGCATGGTATTCTCCATGACAGTTGTCAGCAGCACCGTGCGACACACCCGTCGGAATCGCGTTCGCGCCAGCGTGACGAAATCGTGAAAAGCGTCGCGCGACGCGGAAAGCCGGTTGAATTGGTATCGGCACCGGTAAAGGATTGCCGCTGAAGCTGTGGTGGATCCGATGGCGCGCCTCTCACTGTTGGGTGGGTTCGATTTCGCTGGCGGTGCCGTGGCCCCGTCCTTCACCCGCAAGGCGCGCGCCATGGTCGCCTATCTTGCGATCCATTCGGGGCATTCCCTCTCGCGCGAAAAGCTTGCCGCCCTGCTGTGGGGCGACACCGGCGAGCCGCAGGCACGCATGAACCTTCGGCAGGCTCTTTCTGTCGTGAGGAAGGCTATGCCCTCGGCCCATGGCGTTCGCTTCCTGACCGATGGCGACAGCATCATGCTGGCGCTGGATGATCTCGATTTCGACGTCGCCCGGTTCGAGGTGCTGGCCGCCGAGGCGGCACCCGAGCAGCTTGAGCAGGCCATCAGCCTCTATCGAGGCGATCTCCTCGATGGCTTCAGCCTGAAGGAGGAACCCTTCGAGGACTGGCTGCGGATCGAACGCGCACGGCTGCGGGCCACGGCCGTCTTGGTGCTGGAAAAGCTCGTCGCGCATTACTTCGCGCAGAACGATCTGGCGTCCTGCGTGCAGGCGGCGACACGCTTGCTAGCCTGGGAGCCGCTGCGTGAAGACGTCCACCGGGCCTTGATGCGGGCCTGTGCGGCCCAGGGCCGCGTCAATTTGGCGCTGAAACAATATGAGCTCTGCCGCGACGCCTTGCAGCGGCAGCTACGTGTTCAGCCGGAACCGGAAACGAGGCAGCTCTATGAACAGCTTCGGGCCCGACGCACGGCGTCGGCTGCTCCAGCAGCCGCCGGGCCGGTTGCGCCCGGTGCTCAGGCTGCATCGCCGCCGACCCACTATGTCAAATCGGCTGGCAGCAACATCGCGTATCAGGTAACGGGCAACGGCCCCGTAGACCTCATTTATGTGCCAGGCTGGGTTTCCAATCTCGACCTTGCCTGGGCATCGCCCAGGCTGGCGCATGTCCTGCACCGTCTCGGCTCTTTTTGCCGGCTGATCCGGATGGACAAGCGTGGCACCGGACTGTCGGATCGCAATGTCGGCCTGCCGACGCTCGAAGAGCGTATGGAAGACGTGCGCGCGGTCCTGGACGCGGTCGGTTCGAAGCGTACCGTCCTGTTCGGCAGCTCCGAGGGCGGCAGCATGTGCATGCTGTTTGCCGCGACCTATCCTGAACGCACGGCAGCCCTCATCTTGAACGGGACCTATGCCCGAGGTGTATGGGCGCCGGACTACCCCTGGGCCAAAACCAAGGCGCAGGTGGAAAGAGAACTCGTCGCCATCGAGCGCGAATGGGGAGAGCCGGCCGACCTCAGCAATGCCGCGCCCAGCCTGATGAACGATGCATTCGAGCGCGAATGGTTCGCGGCCTTCCTGCGCAATTCAGCTTCGCCCGCCGATGCGATCTCGCTGTGGTACTGGAGCACCGAAATCGACGTTCGGGAGATACTGGGAGCCATCCACGTTCCAACGCTAATCGTTCAGAGAACGGGCGATCGCTGGGTCAAGGCCGAGGAGGGGCGCTACCTGGCGAGACACATACCGGGAGCGAGCTACATCGAGCTCGCGGGCAACGACCATGTCATCTGGGGGGAAGGCTCCGATCGCCTGATCGATGAGATTCAGTCCTTTGTCAGCGGCACCTTGCCGGCGGCACCCGGCGAGCGTGTGCTGGTCACCATTCTCTGCGTGGACATCACCTCGCCATCTGCGTCCCCCGATGGCCAGGATTTGAGGCGGGGATATGTCGACGCGATCTGCGATCAAGTCCAACTGGCCCAGGGCAGGGAGATACGGCGCAACGCGAATGGCCTCCTCGCTGCCTTCCAGCGTCCGACGCGGGCGATCCAATGCGCCATGGCGATCCGCGACGGTTTGAAGCCATCTGGCCTCGGCGTCCGTGCCGCGGTGCATATTGGCGAGTGCGAAAAGCAAGACGGTGATTTAACCGGCACCGCCATCGACCAAGCAGTGCTGATGCTCGACCAAGCCTTGCCGGGCGAGATCGTTACGTCGCGCACAATCCGCGATCTCGTGCCGGGCTCCGGCCTTGTGTTTACAGAGCGCGGCGGGACGGAAACAGGCGCCGTGCCGGGAGGCGGGCAACTCTATGGGGTCGGTGCAGCGTCGGCCCGACAGTAGCGAAGCGCGCCATGGTGTCGGTTGGCGCGCCGTCGGGGACAGTCCCTTTTCCACTCAAAGCTCCTTTTCCGCCAGTTCCCTGAATGCGTCGGGCACCGAGCGGGCCGCTTCCAGGGCCACCGTACCGTAGCCGACCGCCTGTTTGCCGAAACGCTGGCGGATCTTGTCGATGGCGCGGTCGGCGCCGAAGCGCGCGAGGCCTTTTTGGCTGCCCGGGCGGCGCTTCTCGTCGGCGAGGCCGAGCGGCAGGTCGAGCTGCAGTTCGGCGCTCTCCTCCAGGTGCGAGACCGAGATCGCCAGCAGCGAGATCGTTTTCTCCCGGGGATGCTCGGCGAGCACGCCGCGCACCAAATCCCCTGCGATCTCGGCCAGCATGGCGGTCGCCGAGATCGGCTGTTCCAGCGTGATCGAGCGCGTGACGGCGCTGAGATCGGCAAAGCGCACGCGCACGGTTACCGTGCGGCCGGGGCGGTTCTTGGCGCGCAGCCGGCTGGCGACGCGATCGGCCAGATGCAGCAGTGTCGGCACGATCACTCGCGCCACGGCCGGCTTTTGCCCGAGCGCCGATTGCGCGCCGGCCGAGTGCGCCCGGCGCTTCGTCTGCAGCTTGCGCGGATCGCGGTTCCACGACAGCGCCGCGAGCTTTTCGCCGGCCGCGGGGCCTAGCAGCCGGGTCAGGGCGCCGCTGTGGGTCCGGGCCAGCTCGCCGATGGTCTCGACGCCGATCTCGGCCAAGCGCGCCCTGGTTGCCGGGCCGACGCCCCACATCAGCGAGACCGGCAAATCGTGCAGAAAGGCAAGCTCGGTGCCGGGCTCGACCACCACCAGCCCGTCTGGCTTGGCGACTTGCGAGGCGATCTTGGCCAGATGCTTGGTGCGAGCCACGCCGATCGAGATCGGCAGGCCGAGTTCGGCCCGCACACGGCCGCGGATCGCCGTCGCGATTTCCCGCGGGGAGCCGAACAGATGCGTGCAGCCGGCGACATCAGCGAAGGCCTCGTCGATGGAGATGCGTTCGACCACCGGCGTGAAATCGTCGAGCACCTTGATCGCCGCGTCGCCCAGCCGCTGGTAGTGGCTGAAATTGCCGCCGACGAAGATCAATTGCGGGCAAAGCTCGCGCGCTTTGCGTCCAGGCATGCCGCCGCGCACGCCAAAGGCGCGCGCTTCGTAAGAGGCGGCGAGCACCACGCCGCCGCCAACCGCGATCGGCTTGCCGCGCAGCGACGGGTCGAGCAGTTGCTCGACCGAGGCATAGAAGGCGTCGAGATCGGCATGCAGGATGGTGGCCGTCGTTTCCATCCTGTTCCGCTCATCCGCGATTGCTGATAGACAGAAACATATAGTGAACAAACAGAGATCGTTGTCAATTGGGTCTTTGCTGCATCGTGTCCTTTGGGCGTAACCGAGGCGCGTAAAGTGCCTCCTTTTCCACAGGGCGGAGGAGGCAGCGCCACTTCCTAGACAACATGCTCCGCCCGCAGTGCCGCCTTCATCCGTTCCAGCGCCGGCTCGCCGCCGGCCGCCAGTTCGTCGGCGATGCGGGCGAGTTTGTCGTCGGATTTGCGGTGCTTGCTGCCCCAGGCGCCGAGCGTGGCTAGCACCGGCAGGAGATCGATGCCGGCTTCGGTCAGCCGGTAGATCGCCTTCAGCCCATGGCTAGGGTCGTCGCTGCGGGTGAGGATGCCTTCGTCCTGCAGCGTCTGCAGCCGCTCGGCCAATGTGCGCGAGGAGATGCCTTCATCGGATTGCAGGAACTCGCGAAAATGCTTTTTGCCGGCGAAGACCAGGTCGCGGATGATGAGCAGCGTCCAGCGATCGCCGAGCAGTTCCAGCGACAGGCTGATCGGGCAGCCGGATCTTTCACGCGTTGACATCTCTATGGTTCCATTTTTTAAATCACTTTACTATTGACATCGTTCTTTCCATCAGTCAAATGCTTCCAAAAGTAAATCGTTGGATCGCAACTTGGCCAGCAGGAGGACGTCATGAGCCAGGCCGTCGGGGAAATCAGCACACCGAGAACCGTCGTGGTCATCGGGGCCACCAACGAGGTTGGCAAGGCAGTCGCCCAGATCCTGACCGGGCGGGGGCATATTGTGCGCGGCGTGGCGCGCAGCCTGGGTGTCGCGCTTGACGATAGCGACGCGCTCGCCTCCGCCTTTTTCGGTGCCGACAGCGCCTATGTAATGATTCCGTTCGACGTCACGGCGCCGGATGTTCATCGCTTCGAAGATGAAGTCGGCGCGCGGCTGGCGGCGGCGATCGCGAAGTCAGGCGTGCGCCGCGTCGTGCTGCTCAGCGGCCTCAACGCCCATCTCAGGATGGGAACTTCGCTTGGCGCCGCCTTGATGGAGGAACGGCTGGCGGCGCTCGGCCTCGACGAGCTGGTGTTTTTGCGCGCCTCGTTCTTCATGGAGAACTTCGCCAAGGGCATGGGCTTTGTCCAGCAGGCCGCTTCCGGCATCTTCATGACGCCGTTCCGTGGCGATCTGCCGATGCCTTTGATTGCTGCCAGCGATCTCGGCCAGCGCGCCGCCGCCCTGCTGGACGCTACGCGTTTTCCAAGCGAGCGGATTATCGAATTGCATGGCGGCGGCTATTATACCTTCGAGCAGGCCACCACGATCCTGGGCAGCGCGATGGGGAGGCAGGTCACTTACAAGGCGGCTCCATTCACTGAGGCGCGCGCCGGGATGATCGCCAACGGTCTGTCACCGAGCTTTGCCGATGCGCTCGGCGAAACGGCGGCGAGTTTCAACAAGGGTGAACGCTGGGCACTTGAGGCACCGTCAATCCGCAACGCCACGCCGACCACTTTCGAGAGCTGGGCACAAGCCTTTGCCCGTTCGCAAAGCGCGGCGTGATCCTTCCTGCCTGGAATCCGGAAACGAGGAGAACCCCATGAAAAAGCTGATCCTTCAGATGCAGATGTCGGTCGACGGCTTTGTCGGTGCCAATGAGAACCACCCCTGGCAACTTTGGGGATGGGGCGACGACATCGGCTGGGACGAGGAACTGAAGCGTGATTTCAACGCGGTGTTTGCCGGCATCGACACCATCCTGCTCAGCCGCAAGATGGCTGAGGAAGGTTACCTCACCCATTGGGGCAACGCGGCGCGGAAATATCCGGCCGATCCGTTCTATGCCTTCGCCCAGCGTATCGTCGAAGCGCGCAAGGTGGTGCCGAGCGACAGGCTCGAGACCTCGCGATGGGAGCGCACGACGGTGGTGAGCGGCGACCTGCCGCGCGAGGTCAACGCATTGAAGGCGGGTGAGGGCGGCGACATGGCCGTCTTCGGCGGGGCGGGCTTTGCGTCGGCGCTGATCGCGGCCGGGGTGGTCGACGAGTTCCAGCTGTTCGTCAATCCGGCCGTGCTGGGCGCCGGCCGCCGCATCTTCGACCAAGGCGGGTTCCGAAACCTGCTTCTGCTCGGCTCGAAGGCTTATGCCTGCGGCATGGTGGTCAGCCGCTACGCGCCGGCAGGCTGATCGCCGGTGTGCAGGCCGCACGCCGGTAAAAAGACGTTTGGCCGGAATCCTTTGCCCGCTTCTCTTCGTCTTCAAGGTGGGTCGCCGGAAGGGCGGTCGCATCAACGCTGAATGGAGAGACAGATGATCCTGGTGACAGGCGCCACCGGCCTGAACGGCAAAACAATCGTGCGCGAGTTCGCGCGGCAGAAGCATCAAGTGAGGGCGCTGGTTCGCGATCTTAACCGGGCATCCGCGGCTGGGCTCGGCGGACTTGCCGGCGTCGAGCTGGTCGACGGCGACATGCGCCGGGCGGAGACGCTTGGCGCGGCTCTCGATGGTGTCGATCGCGTGCTGATGATTTCGACCGCCGCGCAAGACATGGTCGAGACGCAGTGCCGTTTTATCGACGCCTGCAAGCAGGCCGGCGTCGCGCATGTGGTGAAGTTTTCCGGTGCCGAATCCAACATCGGCTATGACGCGACGAAGTTCCGCTTCACGCGCATGCATGAGGAGGTCGAGCGTTATCTCGAAGGAGCCGGCATGGCGTGGACGCATCTGCGCCCCAGCCAGTTCATGCAGGTCTATCTGCGCGACGCGCCGACCATCGCCGCCGAGGGCGCCTTCTATCTGGCGCTTGGCAGCACCGAACTGTCGCCGGTCGATGTCGAGGACATCGCCAAGGTCGCCGTCCGGCTGCTGCGCGATGGCGGCCATGAAGGCGAGAGCCTCGACATGACCGGACCCGAGGCGCTGACGATGAGCGACATAGCGGCGCGGATTTCGCAGGCGATCGGCAAGCCGGTCCGCTACGTCGACATCAGCCCGCAGGACCGCCGGCGCAACCTGCTGGCCGCCGGCGTCCTCGCCGACTTCGCCGATGCGCTGGACGAGCAGTTGACCGAGCGCCTGCGGCGGCCGAAATCGCGGGTGCATCTTGCCACCCACGATATGTTCGGCGTGCGCGCGACGCCGTTCGTCGAATTCGCCCAGCGCCACGCGGCAATGTTGCGGGGCGGGGCGTAGGCCGCCGAAAAAACGCGGGCCGGCACGTATCCTTTTTGCCTGCCCGTCCGTCTCTTGCCTGAAGGTCGCGCCGGACCGCGATCGGCAACCACGGAGAAACAGTCATGGCGAGCATGCAAAGTCAGGCAAACAGGAACCATTACGCCGCGCTCGCGGCCAATGCGGGCAAGTTGACCAGCCCGCAGGCGGTCATCGACTACAACGACGTCAATTGGACGGCGCTGACCGGCGAACCGGGCGGCGTCGACTATATCGAGGTCGATGCCGGCGGCGTGCCGGCGATGTGGGTGGTGCCGAAGGGCGCCGACGAGCAGCGGGTGCTGTTTTACGCGCATGGCGGCGGCTTCATCGGCGGCTCGATCTACACGCACCGCAAGCTGGTCGGTCATCTCGCCAAGGCCGTCGGCTGCCGGGCGCTGCTCTACGACTATCCGCTGGCGCACCAAGCCAAGCATCCGGCTCAGCTCGAGGCCGCGTCATCGGCCTGGGACTGGCTCGTCGACCAAGGCCTCGACCCCAAGCGGATCGTGATCGCCGGCGACTCCTGCGGCGCGGTGCCGACCTATGGCGTCCTGCAGCGGCTGCGCGCGCAAAGGCGGCCGCTGCCGGTCGCCACGCTGATCATCTCCGGCTGGTTCGACATGGCGTTGACCGGCGCCAGCTACGAGACCAACCGCGACAAGGACCCGGCCTTCGCCAGGGAAGCCGTCGACTGGCTGGCGGCCAATTTCATCGGCGATGCCGATCGGCGCGATCCCGAAGTCAGCCCGCTCTACGCCGACCTCTCCGGCTTTCCACCCGTCTTCCTGCAGGCCGGCGCCGACGAGACGCTGGTCGACGAAAGCCGCATGTTCGCCGAGCGGGCGAGGCAGGCGGGGGTCGAGACGCGGCTCGACGTCTTTGACGGCATGCTCCACTCCTTCCAGATGATGGCAGGGCGGGCGCCGGAGGCCGATGACGCCATTGCCCGCTTCGCCGCCTGGGTGCGGCCGAGACTGGGGCTGCCGGCTCCCGGTGAGAAGACCAGCGAAAAGGCGGCGTGAGCATGCGGCGGCTGATCGTGTCGAGTTTCGTCTCGCTGGATGGCGTCATCGAGGCGCCGATGACGTGGGCGTCGCCATTTTTCGTCGGAGAGAATGTGGACCATGCCTTGCGGGCGCTTTCGAACGTCGAGTTCTTCCTGCTTGGCCGCGCCACCTACGAGATGTTCTTCGCGCGCTGGCCCGGGACCAAGGGTCCGTACATGGACCGCATCAACGGCCTGAAGAAGCTGGTCGCCTCGACGACGCTGAAGACGGTGTCGTGGAATGCCGCGCTGATCGAGGGCGACGTCGCCGAGGCGCTCGCGGCGCTGAAACGCCAGCCGGGCGGCGACATCCTGAAATATGGCGTGTCGCAGCTCGACCGCACCTTGCTTTCCACTGGGCTGGTGGACGAGTATCATCTGTCGATCGTGCCGACATGGGTCGGGCAGGGCAAGCGCGCCTTCGACGACGTCGGGCCGATCGATCTCGAACTGGTCGACATCAACCGTTTTGCCAATGGCGTGGTGACCCTGACCTATGTGCCGCGATGAACCAGCAGATCCGCAAATCCCCCGACACGGCACGAGGCATGCGGGCCTGGCCTGAGCCCGACCGCGTGTTCGACCTGCGCTATGCCGCGTTCCTGGAGACGGTTTCGCATCTGCGCGCCAGGCTGCATCGCTATTGCGCCCGCATGACCGGCTCGGCGCTGGATGGCGAGGACATCATGCAGGAGGCGCTGTTCGAGGCCTATCGCAAGATCGAGCTGCTCGACGATGCGCAGGCGCTGCGGCCGTGGCTTTTCCGCATCGCGCATAACAGGTGCATCGATTTCATCCGCAATCGCCGCACGCGGCACGCGGCAGAGGCCTTCTATGCCGACGACGACGTGGTGCAGCCGGTCGAGCCGGCCGGTCCGGGCGCCGGCCGCGCCATCGAGCGGTTGGTGGTGCATCTGCCACCGAAGGAGCGCGCCTGCGTGCTGCTCAAGGATGTCTTCGACCATTCGCTGGAGGAGATCGCCGAGCTGGTCGGCTCGACACCGGGCGGCGTCAAATCGGCGCTCAATCGCGGCCGCGCCAAGCTCGCCGCTCTACCCGCGCAACCGGCCGCGGCGCCGCCACACGACCCCGAACTGGAGCGGCTGCTTGATCGCTATGTCGCGCTCTTCAACGCCAGGGACTGGGACGGCGTGCGGGCACTGACCAGCGCCGATGCACGCCTCCAGGTGTCGGACTGCTACAGCGGCTTGCTGTCGGCTTCGCCCTACTTCGTCGAATATGAGCGCAGCGAACTGCCCTGGCGCGTGCGGCCAGGCGCGTTCGAAGGGGAGATGGTGCTGGTCGTCGACAGGCAATATGGCGAGGTCTGGCGGCAGGCATATCTGGTCCGGATCGGCGCCACGGGCGGGGTGATCGACAGCATCAGCGACTATTATGCCTGCCCGTGGATCCTGGAGATGGCAAACGTGGAGGGGATCTATCCTGGCCTCCTCGCCGGTATCGTTTCCCTGCCTACTTCACCGAGTCCACCGCCGCCAGGATAACATCGGCGACTTCGCGGGGCTTGGCGAGCATGGCGACGTGGCTGGTCGGCAACTCGGTGACCTTGGCGCCGATCGCCTTCGCCATCGCGGCCTCGGCCGCCGGCGGGATCATTCCGTCGTGCCTGGCGACGATGTACCAGCTCGGCTTTGTCTCATACGCGGCCGCGGTGAGCTTTTCGTCGAAGATACCGGAGAAGGCTGGTCCCTGGGTGGCGGCGATCACCCCGATTTCCGCCGGCGGCAGGTCTTGCGCGAAATATTTGGCGACACCCTCGGCGCTCAACCTGAGATAGCCGCCGCTGTCGGGTTGCAGCGCGCTTGCCCAGGGCGGCGGCGGCTGACCCTTGCCAAGCTCGTTGATCGACACGCCCTTTGGCGGCGCGAATGCGGCGACGTAGACCAGCGCCTTGACCTTGTCGTTCACGCCGGCCTGGCTGATGACGACGCCGGCCCAGGAGTGACCGACGAGAATGACCGGACCCGGCTGGGCATCAATGACGCGCATGGTTGCGTCGACATCGGCGGCAAGCGAGCTCAAAGGATTTTGCACGGCCACCACATTGAGCCCCTTGGCCTCCAGCAAGGGAATGACCTTGCTCCAGCTCGATCCGTCGGCGAACGCGCCGTGCACCAGGACGACCGTTTTCTTCGGGACATCGGCGGCTGACGCCGGTGCTGTCGCCGTCAGGAGAACGGCGGTTCCCAGAGTCAGGAAATGCGTTAACGGCATAGAATGTCTCCCATTGTCGCGACGGGCCGCACCATTGCTGGGCGCGATCCCGTTCGGCTTCATCGTTACAAAGGTCGGCCCTGGCAGAGCCCGCGGTGGTCGCTGAAGCCGTGCTGTTACTTGGCGAGGAAATCTGTAATCAGCGTGACGGTGGCGTCCGGGTTTTCCTCCATGATCCAATGGCCCGATGCAGGCACGATGGCTCCGGTCACGTCACTGGCGACCAACCGCAAGATGTCGGCCTGCGTCGTGCCGGCCGATTTTTCCGCACCCGCCGCGAGCACTGGCATGGTCAGCTTGCCGCCCGTGGTGAGCATCGCCTGATTGTCGATCGCATCCTGGTCGAATGCCTTGAACTGCTCGAAGGCGTCGTGCATGGCATGTGGCCGGGCGTAAAGCTTGGCGTAGTGGACGCGCGTCGCCTCGTCGATCTTCTTGGGGTCGGCCGACAATTCGTTGTAGAAGCGATCGAGGTAGATGCGCTCGCGGCCCGCCACCAGCCGTTCCATGTCGGGGCCGCGGAAGTTGAAATGCCACAGCAGCGGGCTCTGCTTGATCTTGTCCCAGTCGCCTATGCCCGGCAGCGGCGCGTCGATGACAACCCATTTGGTGATGCGCTTCGGATACTGCGCGGCCAGCGCATAGCCGACCATGTTGCCGATGTCATGGGTGACCAGGTCGGCCTTGTCGATCTTCAGCGCGTCCATCACGCCGGCGATGTCGACGGCTTGGTTCTTCTTCGTGTAGCCGCCGTCGGGATGCGCCGAAAGGCCCATGCCGCGCAGGTCCGGCACGATCACGGTGTGGTCCTTCATCAACGCTATCGCAGCCGGCGCCCACATGTCGCCGGTGTCGGCGAAACCATGCAGCAGCACGACCGCCGGCCCTTGTCCGCCGACACGGACGTTCAGGCTGGTGCCGTTGGTCTCGATCGTCTGCGTCTTGAAGCCGGCCGGAAACGCGACAACGCGCGCGGAGGCCGGAACACTCATGGCCAGCAGACCAAGGACGACAACCAACGGACGAAACATGCTGCACTCTCCGAGCTTTTGTTCTGTGATCGCGGTATCGCGGCTTGTACAATTATGGCACCATGTCCTTGATTTCGTTAGGTGGCTGTCGCCTGACGGTGAATTCGGGAAAGCCGAACAATGCTGAAGCTCGAATCGGCCGCCGCGTTTGTCGCCGTAGCGGAATCCGGTTCGATCAGCGAAGCGGCCAGGCGCATGAGCCTGTCGAAATCCGTCATCAGCGAGCGACTGTCGGAACTGGAGCGCGGCCTCGGCACAAAGCTGCTGGACCGCACCACCCGCAAACTCTCCATCACCGAGGCGGGACGAGGTTTTTACGAGCGCGCCAAGCGCATCATGCAGGAGGTGGCCGATGCCCGCGCCGAAATCGCCGAGCGCCGCGGCGAACTCGCCGGGCCGCTCAGGATATCGGCGCCGACCAGTTTCGGCATCCTCCATCTCGGCCCGGCGCTATATGGCTTCCTGGCCAAGCACCCGGGAATCGAACTGACGCTCGATCTCGAGGATCGTTTCGTCAGCATGGTGGCCGATGGCTACGATGCCATTGTGCGTCATGGGCCGGTCGTCGAAGATGGACCTGTGATCGTCAAGAAGTTGGCTTCCAGCCGTCGCTTCCTGGTGGCCTCGCCGGATTATACCGAGCAATTCGGGTTGCCCGTGACCACCGATGACTTGAAGCGCCACAAGGGCATCATCTATTCCATCCGAGGTGCCGCCGACTGGCGGTTCAAGATTTCGCGGCGGCTGGTGACGATCCGCCCGGAAACCGCGCTGCGCGTCAACAATGGGATTTTGATGCGCGACGCCGCGCTTGCCGGCCTAGGCCTGGCGCTGCTCCCCGCCTACTTCATCCGCACCGAGATCGCCGACAAGCGATTGACGGTCGTCGATGTGGGTGCGGAGCCTGAAGGAGCCACCATCTATATCGCTTGTCCCGAGGATCGGCGCGGATCCGCCAAACTGCGCGCACTTACCGCATGGCTGCGCAACGCTTTCGGCGATCCGCCCTATTGGGAGCATGAGCCGGCGCTCACTTCGCATCGTGAAAAATGATGCCGACCGTGTGGCGCATGCCGGAGCGCAGGCGGCTGACGCCGTGGCGCAGGTTGACGCGGTAGTTGCCTTTCGTGCCCTGCACCGGCCGGTTGTGGACCGCGAAAGCCACCGCATCGCCCTGGCGCAGGGGCACCACTTCGACCCGGCTCTGCATCCGCGGCCGCTGTTCGGTCAGGGCGAACTCGCCGCCGGTGAAATCCTCGCCGGGTTCTGAAAGCAGGATCGCCACCTGCAGCGGGAAGGCGAGGTCGCCATAGAGGTCCTGGTGCAGGCAGTTGAAATCGCCGGGCACATATTGCAGCAAAAGCGGCGTCGGCCTGACCTGGCCGGCGGCATGGCACTGGTCGAGAAACGCGCCATGCGTGGCGGGATAGCGCATGGCGATCCCCATGCGCTCGTTCCAGCGGTTGGCGACCGCGGCCAGCCTGGGATAGAGCGCGCCGCGCAGGCCGCCGACCAGATCGGGCAAGGGATAGCGGAAATAACGGTATTCGCCCTTGCCGAAACCGTGCCTGGCCATGTGGATGTGGCTGCGGAAATGCTGCTCCTGGGGATAGAGGCCGGCGAGTTGCCGGCACTCATCGGCCGAGAGCAGCTTTTCCATCACCGCGCAGCCGAAGCTGTCGAGCTCGGTGGCGAGCGCCTGCCAGTCATAGGCGGCGATGCGTGTCTCGGCGGCTGCGACCAGCGATGGCGCGACCCTGGCGTCGGCGTTCATATCGCGGCCTCCCTTTCCAGCAAGGCGCGCTTGCGCTCGATGCCCCAGCGGTAGCCGGACAGCGAGCCGTCGGCGCGCAACACCCGGTGGCAAGGAATGCCGAGCGCGATGGCGTTGGCGGCACAGGCCGTCGCCACGGCGCGGGCGCCGTCCGGCACGCCGAGGCGCCGGGCTAGGGCGGTGTAAGTGACGGTGGCACCGCATGGGATGGCGCGCAGCGCCTCCCACACGCGCTGCTGGAAGGGCGTGCCGTGGCGTATGTCGAGCGGCAGGTCGAGACCGGCGCCGGGCGTTTCGATGAAGCGCGCTATCGCCGCGAGATCATCGCGCAGGCCGGCCGCGTCTTCGAGCAGCACCCTGCCGGGGAAGCGGTTGGCGAGGTCCTGCCGCAACGTGCCGGCGTCGGCGCCGATGAGGATGGCGCAGACGCCGATGGGGCTGCGCGCCGCCAGGATGTTTCCAAGCGCGGACTGGCCGATGGCGTAGCTGATGGTGTCAAGGACGCTGGTGGTTGTCGCCTGCATATCGGTTTGAATGTGGTTCATTGCCTTCACTCCTGTCTATGCCTTGACCCTAACGAACTGGCCGGTGCCGCTCACTCCGATGCTTGCTTTCAAATTCAATCCAGGGGGCTGAACGGCGAAAGCAGGTGCGGTTTTGGACCGCCTCAAGCGACACGGGTGACGCCGACCTCGTCCAGCAAAAAAACTTCGCCTGATATCAGCCGCAGCTCGAACTCGCCGGTCGTCGTGCGGCTCCACTCGGCCTTGCCATCCTCGACAAGCGTGCCGATGACGGCCAACACCAGCGCCTCCGCGTCCTCCAGGCTGACGGCAGCGCCGTTGGCGACCTGACCGTTCGCACCGGTGGTGGAAGAACTGGCCATCGCGCGCATTGCCGTCAGGCCCGCGAGGACCGCGAGGCATTCTCCGCAGCATCGCCGGCCTCGCGGTCGAGCAGCGCGCGTTTGCGCTGGGCGCCCCAGGCATAGCCCGACAGGGCGCCATCCTTCCTGATCACACGGTGGCAAGGGATGGCGACCGCAAGGGCGTTGGCGGCACAGGCGGCGGCGACGGCGCGGGTTGCGTTCGGCGCGCCGATACGGCCGGCGATCTCGGCATAGGAAACCGTGCGGCCAGCCGGGATGTCCCGCAAGGCCTGCCAGACGCGCTGCTGGAACGCGGTGCCGCGCACGTCGAGCGGCAGGTCGAGACCGAGCGCCGGCGCCTCGACGAGGCCAACGACGCGGGCCACCAGCGCCTCGTAGTCGCTGTCGCCACCGACTAGCCGCGCCTTGGGGAAACGGTCCTGCAGGTCGCGCACCAGCGCGTCGGGGTCCTGGCCGAGCAGGATCGAGGCGACGCCTTTCCGGCTCGAGGCGACCAGGATGGTGCCGAGCGAAGTTTCGCCGACGGCGAAGCGGATCTCTTCGTTGGCGCCGCCGGCGCGATAGCGCGTCGGCGTCATGCCGAGCATGCCGGTCGATTTCTCGTAGAAGCGCCCGCTCGAATTGAAGCCCGCATCGTAGATCGCCGATGTCACGCTGACGCCGTCTTCCAGCCCCTGGCGGACCCGGGCGGCACGCCCGGCCGCTGCATAATACTTCGGTGTCAGCCCGGTTACCGCCTTGAAGACGCGGTGGAAATAGCCGGGGCTGCGGCCGGCGGCATCGGCCAGTTCGATCAGCGACGGTTCCTCCTCGCTCTGCTCGATCCTGCGGCAGGCATCGGCGATCATCGCGGCGTTGGCGGCCTCGAGCGAAGGGCCGTCCGGATTGCAGCGCCGGCATGGGCGAAAGCCTGTCGCCTTCGCCGCCTGTAAAGTGTCGTGCAACTGGACATTGGCGGGGTTGGCGCGCCGCGACGGACAGGAGGGCCGGCAATAGACGCCGGTCGTCGCCACCGAATACCAGAATGCGCCGTCGGCCGACTTGTCGCGGGCGACAATGCGCGCCCAGCGTGGATCGTCGGCCACCGGCAGCGGCGCGGGTTGCAGATGTTTGGCCAGGGTGATGAACATGGCCGGCATTGAAGCCGCCAAAAGCCGGCCTCGCCACCCGTTTCCTGACAACTGTCAGGAGGCGCACGCGTGATTGGAACCGGGATGTTGCATGTGAGCGCAGCCGAGAATGCCTGCACAGACAGGACCGGCTCCTACGCCGCGCGTTTGGGCTCCACCGCGAACGGGCTCAGCCCCAGCCAGGCCTGCATCTTCCTGCCGATGGCCTGGTCGCCGGTCAGGGCGACCTTCGGGCCGGCCTTCTCGACGGTGAGCACTCCCATCCAGATCGCCGTCATCGTGTGCAGGTCGGTCGAGACATAGAGGTCGACGTCGAAGCCCGGATCATACCAGCACAGATCGACTTCGCCGTGCTTTTCGACGATCAGCCACCAGGAGCGTTTGGAGGCGGGGAGTTCCTGATACAGAAATTGTATCACCGTGCGTCCCTCGGGCAGCGGCGAGGGGTTCAAATTGCGCCGCATGTCCCACATCAGCAGCGACGGATCGAGGTTCTTGAGGGACAGGCGGGACTCGACCCATTTCTGCCCCCAGAAGCCCATCGCCTCGACGACCGGGCGCAAATCGCGGCCGGCTTCCGTCAGCCGATAGTCGAAAATTCCTTTTTCTCCCGGGACCTCCTTGCGCTCGACGATCCCCGCCAGCTCGAGCTCCTTAAGCCGTTGCGACAGAAGGGTCGGCGACATTTTGGGCACGCCGCGGCGCAAGTCGTTGAAACGGGTCGAACCGGCCACAAGCTCACGCATCAGCACCATCGTCCAGCGGGTGCACAGCACCTCGGCGGCCATCGATAGCGGGCAGAACTGTTTGTATCCGTGCTGGGTCATGACCGTGCCTCTCCCTAGAACCTGCGGGCAACATTAGTCCTTCGTGATTGAAGCGGCGAGTACAGAAACTGTACCGGCCCAGTACAGATCGCGGACTGGTCGGCTCGGGTCCCGCCATGCGAGCCCTCTGGACGGTTGCACGGGATATCCCTGTGCGCCGCAACCAGGAGACGACAATGACTGCTTACGTTATCGCCGACATCAAGATGAAGGACCCGAAATGGGTGCCGGCCTATGCCGCCTCGGTGCACGACCTCGTCCACAAGCATGGCGGCAAATATCTGTCGCGCAGCGGCAATGTGAAGACGCTCGAAGGCAAGCCGCTCGACACCACGCTGATCGCCCTGATGGCGTTCCCGTCGGAAGCGGCGGCGCGCGCCTTCACCAACGATCCGGCCTACGCGCCCTTCGTTTCGGCCCGCCAGGGCGGCAGCGACAGCCGTTTCCAGCTGATCGACGACACCGATCTGGCCGGAACGATCCCGTATCTGCCGAAGGGATGATCTCTCCCGGCATTCCTTGCACCGTATCCGGGATCACCAAGCAACAACAGCCACGGCGCTTGCCTGCCGGGCCTCCGTATTTTCGGCGGCCGGCCCGCTGTGCTTTTTCAAGAAGAATGGAACAAACATGATACGCGATTTTCGCAACGGGCTTTTCGTGGCAGGGGCCATTCTGGCCGCCTGGACCACCTTTGCCCAGGCGCACCAGGAGGCGGCTGAAACCGCGTCCGGTGCCAATCCGCTGGCCGAAAAGGTGCGGGCCGCCAACAGCCGGTTTCTCGATGTCAACGCCGCGACGGCGGAAGGCTATGCGCCCATTCCCTGCGCCAGCGGCATCACCGGCGGCGCCATGGGCATCCACTATGTCAATGGCGGGTACCTGAAGGACGACAAGATCGACATCGCCCGTCCCGAAGCGGTGATGTACGAGCCGATGGCCGACGGCACGCTGAAGCTGGTGGCGGTCGAATACATTACCTCGAAGGGGCCGGCGTCGCTCGAGGGACAGCTGTTCAACTTCAACAGCGCGCCCAACCGCTATGGCCTGGGTGAGTTCTACGAACTGCATGTCTGGGCCTGGAAAGGCAACCCGACCGGCACGTTCGCCGACATGAACCCGAAAGTGTCGTGCGAACACGCGATGGCGCCGAGCCAGTAAGCGGCATAGCCAGGCGGCGGCAATGCCGCCTGGCCCCCACCTCGGTTCTGCGTGAGATTTCTCAGGCGGGCTTGATGAGGCCGAGCTGGGTAAGGGCGGTGACGCCGTCGTCGAGACCGATTTCCTCGACGATCCTGCCGTCGATCACCTTGAGCACCGTGGTGCCGGTGAAGCGCATCGTGCGGCCGGTGGCGGCGGGCAGCGAACCGATGAGAAAATCGCCGAAGGCCGGGCCGGTATGCGTGCCGCCGCCCTCCCACTGGCCGACGACATAGTCGCCCTCGGCGATGAGATCGGCGGTGGCCCAGAAGTTGAGATCCGGGAAGGCTGCGCGAAAATCGGTCATGAAGGCCTTGATGTCGTCGCGCCCGCGGCGCGGCTCGTGCAGCGAGTATTTGAGCAGCATATCGGGGGCCGCGACGGCGTCGACGACGGAGAGGTCGCAGGTTTCACCCCAGAAGTCGGTGAACCATCTGACGACGACGGCCTTGTTGTCTTCCTGCTTGGTCATTGGGAGGTCCTTTTCCTGTCTTGCTTCGTGATCACCGGACTGGCTGGTGAACACGGCCATTCCTATGACCAATCGAGGCGCGCCAAACTCCGGTTCTTGCCGGCCAATCGAAAGGCTGATGCCAAGATTGTCGCCGGGAGCGTGGACATTCCGCCCTTCCGCGGCCCGGTAACGGTTTCTTCTCTGGTTTTGCCGCAGATTGCCCAGGGACGGGGGTGGCGGAACGGGCGATGGCGGGTCAGGATAAGAAAAGTCGCAGCGGAGCGTTCTGGGCCAAGGCCCTGGAGCGCGCCCATCTTGGCGTCTGGGACTGGGATCTCAGCACCGGGGACTGCTTCTATTCGGCGACCTGGGCCCGGATGCTGGGTTACGAGGACGGCGAACTCGCCAATACCAGTGACCTGTGGCTGCAGCTTACCCATCCCGACGACCGGGAACGGGCGCAGGCCAGCGGCGACCGCCACATTGCCGGGCTGACCGACGCCATCGAGACCGAACTCAGGCTCAAGCACAAGCAGGGCCATTGGGTTTGGGTGCTCGACCGAGGCGGCATCGTCGAGAGCGACGCCGACGGGAAGCCGCTCAGGCTGATGGGCGTGCAGACCGACATCTCCAAGCAGAAGGCGGCCGAAGCCGCGCTCGAACAGGTCAATATCCGCTTTCGCCTGGCGCTCGCCGCCAGCGGCACCGGCATCTGGCACTACGACATCGCTACCAACAAGAGCTATTGGGACACGCGCACAAGAGAGATATTCGGCCTCGTCGCAGTGACCGACGAGGTGACGGCCGATCTCTGGCACAGCTACCTGCATCCCGACGATAAGGACGCCGCCGAACGCGCCCACAGGGTGCCATTGGGAACCGACGGCGTCATCGCCGCGCAGTACCGCATTATCAAGCGCGACGGCCAGATCCGGCATGTCGAATCGCTGCTGCGCTTCATCGCCGCCGCCGGTGCCACCGGCCAGGTGCTGGGGACCGTGCGCGACATCACCGAGGACAAGCTGCGCGAACAGGAGCTTGCCTTCGCCGCCCGCCACGACGCGCTGACCGGCCTTTGGAACCGCGCCGCCTTCGACCGTCTGCTCGCCCACCATATCGCCACGGCCGTGCCGCTGGCGGTGTTCTATGTCGACCTCGACTACTTCAAGGCCCTCAACGATTTCGCCGGCCATGCCGCCGGCGATCTGGCGCTGAAGAGCGTCGCGGCGGGTATCGGCCGCTGCCTGCCGCCATCGGCGCATGCGGCGCGGCTCGGCGGCGACGAGTTCGCCCTGATGGTGCCCGATTGCGACGCCGTGCAAGCCGAAGGTCTGGCCGGCGCCATCCTGGCGGCCGTGCGCGACGCCGATCTCGGCCTCGCCGCGACGTCGCGCCGGTTGGCGGCCAGCATCGGCATCACCGTCGTCCGCGACCGTGCCACCACGGTTGCCGACGCGCTGGCCTGCGCCGACGATGCCTGCTACGCGGCCAAGGCCGCCGGGCGCGATCGCTTCGCGCTGTTTTCGACCGATGCCGTCTCCGGTTCGGTCGGCCTCAATGCGGCGCGGCTCGCCGCCGACACGGTCGACGCCATGGATGACGGCAGGCTGAAATTGTTCGGCCAGCAGATCCACCGGCTGGGCAGGCCCTGGGAAGAGAGCCGCCATGTCGAGGTGCTGGCGCGGCTTGCCGGACAGGGCGGCCGGCTGATCCCGCCCGGCGAGTTCATTCCGGCGGCGGAGCGTTTCGGCGTTGCCGCGCGGCTCGACCGCTGGATCATCCGCACCGCCCTGTCTCGGCACGGCGCGGCGATGAAGTCCGGCGCGATCACGCTCGGCTTCAACCTGTCGGCGCAGACGCTGAGCGACCCAGGACTGTGGGACTTTGTCGACCGGGTCATCGAGGAGACCGGGACGCCGCATTCCGGCATCGGCTTCGAGATCACCGAAACCGCCGCCGTCACCAATTTCGACGCCGCCGAGGCGTTCGTGCGCAAGGCGCGCGAGCGGCGCTGCCGGGTCAGTCTCGACGATTTCGGCGCCGGCATGAGTTCGTTCGAATATCTCAGGCGCTTTCCGGTCGACGCCATCAAGATCGACGGCTCCTTCATCGAGCACGTCACCGAAAGCCGCTTCGACCGCGAGATCGTGCTGGCCATCACCAGCATTGCCCGCAGCCTCGGCTGCGCCGTGGTGGGCGAGAAGATCGAGCGGCAGGACACGGTAGCCATGCTGGCCGATATGGGCGTCGAGTTCGGTCAGGGTTTTCTGCTGCACCGGCCCGAACCGCTGGAGCGGGTCGTGGCGCAATCGGCGCGAATGGCCGGTGCCGCGTCGAGACGCAAGGCGTCCTGAGAGATCAAATGCATGCCGCTCCAAAAGCGGCCCGGAGCGACATGCGTGAAGACGAAGATTTGATCCGCGCGGGCTGAACAACGCCACGCGTGCTGTTCAGCCGAGTCGGCGTGCCGACGCTCGCGGAAATTCCAGCACCCCGGGTTCCGGCTTCCTGTGTTGTGCTTCCGCTACCATCTCGATCAACAGGTCGAGGGCCTCGCATGTGGCGCGGCTCGTCTCGTCATTGCCGCGCAGATAATGGTAGGCGCGTTCGAGATGGAGACGGGCGGCTGAAAAATCGCTGGTCAATGGTTCCCTCCATGATCCCGCCCTGATGGATATTGGCCTGCCTGGCGCAAGGTGGGGTAAATATCCACAGGCGCCTTTTATTCAAATGCCGGCGAACGCCGTGCTGCTGGCGGCGCCATCGTGTCAGGAGTGACGGCCCTGCCGGCTTTGCGCGGTTTGGCGGCTTGTCTAGACTGCGCTCTTTTGCCCGAGGTGAAATCGATGATCGTCCAAGCCTGCATCAACGGCGCGCGTTCGCGCGATTTCCATCCCAGGCTACCGCTGACGGCACAGGCAATGGCCGGCGATGCGGCTTCCTGCGTCGCCGCGGGTGCCGCCGAACTGCACATCCATTCGCGCGGCGCCGGCGGGCGCGAAAGCCTGGCGGCGGTGGATGCGACGGTCCTTGCCGTGCGCCAGGCCTGTCCGGGCACATTGATCGGCGTCTCGACCGGCGCCTGGATCGAGAACGATGTGGCGCGCACCCGCGCGGCGATCGCCGCCTGGCGGGAACTGCCCGACTATGCCTCGGTCAATCTTTCAGAAACCGACGCGCCCGCCGTGATGGAGTTGTTGCGCAAGCAGGGCGTCGGCATCGAGGCGGGGCTGGCCACGACGGAAGATGCCGAGCGCTTCGTGACGCTCGCCGATCACGGCCGCGTACTGCGCATCCTGATCGAGATCGACATACCGGACCTGCCTGCAGCCCTCGACGAGGCGCACGGCATCGCCGCCATTCTCGAACGCGCGAGCGTGCGGCGGCAGATCCTGCTGCACGGCGTCGACGGCACGGTCTGGCCGTTCGTCGCCCTTGCGCGGCAAAAGCGCTGGTCGACACGGGTCGGGCTGGAGGACGGCAAGACACTCGCCGATGGAACGGTGGCGAGGGACAATGCCGAGATCGTGGCCGCGACCGCCGCGAATTTCCACTCCACGAGTATGAGCTGAACCTTGTCGGGCCGCGCGCCGGCGAACTCGGCGATGCCATTCGCTCGGGCAAGGCGATTGAGGAACAGCTGAAATAAGGCCACATTTGCGGGCGAGGGGAGATGTCCAACCGTTTCGGAGCTCTCGCATGTCGCTGTCCGGCACGACAACCCGCTATGGGCGCCTCGCCCAGGCATTGCATTGGCTGACGGCATTGCTGGTGCTCATTGCCTTCCTGGTCTCGGCGGGCGGTCCGCCGGAGCGGGTCTATTCAGCGGCCAGGGCGTCGACGCTGCTGCTGCACGAGTCGCTCGGCTTCACCGTTTTCTGCTTGCTGGTCGTTCGCCTGATCTGGCGTCGGTTCGACCGCATTCCGATGCCCCGGCCATGCCGTCTTGGATGGAGGTCGCCTCGAAGGCAACGCATTGGGCGCTTTATGCGCTGCTGTTCGCCGTTCCGGCGACAGCCATGGTCGGCGCCTTGTTCGGCGGCCACCCGGTCACTGTCTATGGGCTGGGAGCTATCGGTCCGTTTTCCGGCAGCTGGGGCGCGCCGCTGGCGGAGATCCACGGCACGCTCGGCGACGTCATGATGTGGATCGCCGGCCTGCACGCGGCCGCCGCCATCTTCCACCATTTCTTCCTTCGCGACCGGGTGCTGAGCCAGATGCTGCCGGGCCTGCCCGATCCGTCTTCCCGGAGGAGCGGCTAAACGCGGTCAGTCGAGAATGGTACGGATCGCTTGATCCACCACCGGGTGCAGGCCGCTGGCCCGTCGAAGCCACAATACGGAAGTTTCTGAAATAGCCGAACCCTTATTTCAGAAACCTGGTGAGAAATTGAAATAGCTTTTGGAGGTTGGTCGAATCTGACATAACGATTTTCTTATTGTAGAAATCGTGGACGTTTCTGAAATATGGATTTGTCGTCTTACAAGGCGGGGCAGTACGAAAAGCGGTTGAAACATCGCAGCTTCGTGCCGACCTCGATCAATCATCCCTGGATCGTCTCCGACCCGAACATCATAGAGGTGCTTGGCCGCGCCGATCGAGCATTGGGTGAATTGAATGCATTCGCACAACTCGTTCCCGATATCGATTTTTTCATCAGCATGTACGTTGCGAAGGAAGCAACCCAGTCCAGCCGGATCGAAGGCACCCACACCAATATCGAGGACGCTTTCAAGCAGCTCGAAGATTTGTCTCCTGAGGCACGCGACGACTGGGAGGAGGTGCAGAACTATATCCAAGCGATCAATAGCGCCATTACCAGCCTGGAGCGCCTGCCTTTCTCCAACAGGCTACTGAAGGAAACTCACGCCATCCTCATGCAGGGGGTGCGCGGCGACACCAAGCAACCCGGCGAATTTCGAACCAGTCAGAACTGGATTGACGTGAGTCTAAGAAACGCGGTCTTCGTGCCCCCGCATCACGAGCATGTTCCCGAGCTCATGAGCGATATGGAAAAATTCACCCATGCCGACAGCCTGCGCGTACCGCCACTCATCCGCATTGCGATCGCCCACTATCAATTCGAAACCATCCATCCGTTCCTGGATGGCAACGGGCGGCTGGGCCGCCTGATGATTTCGCTTTACCTCGCCTCGCAGGGGCTTCTTGTCAAACCCGCGCTCTATCTGTCCGACTATTTCGAGCGCAACAAGACAGCGTATATCGATCACCTCATGGCCGTACGCGAGGGCAACCATATGCGCGACTGGCTGATTTTCTTTCTCCACGGAGTTGAAGAGACAGCGCGTGCGTCTGCTGACGTGTTCCGCAAAATTCTGGTGCTTAAAGAGCGGATAGAACGGGAAACGCTGCCGCGCTTCAGCAATCGCCGTCAAGGAAACGCGCAACAACTTGTAAGACATCTCTACAGGCAACCATTGGTCGACGTGAAGGGTGTCACCATTCTGTTGGACACGACGACAAACACGGCTACGTCATTGATTGCCGATCTCATAAGCCACGGCGTTCTAATCGAAGTCACCGGCCAAAGACGCAATCGGTTTTTCGTGTTCGAACGATACCTCCAGCTCTTCGAGAGGCGCAGAGATGGCTGACGTCCGCGCATAGATCGCGTGAGGCCCTCTGACGGCAGCAGTTCGATTTCCTACCCTCCCTAAGATCACAGCCGCAAGATTGTCGCGATCGCTTGGTCCACCACCGGATGCATGCCGCTCGCCTGGAAGGAGAGGCGATTGCCGGAGCCGACATTGCTGGTCATGGCGATGGTGAGGTCCGTCTCGGGATCGTGCAGCATGACGGCGACGTAGCCCGGAATGCTGCCCTGGTGCCCGTAGAAGGCGCGGTCCGCATAGGTGCTCTGGAACATGCCCGCGCCCGTCTCGCGCATGCGGGTGCCGGGGAAACTCGCCGGCACGCGGTGTTCGAACATCTCGGCGAAGAACGGCGGCGACAACAGTCCGCCGGAGAACAGGCCGCGCATGAAACCCACCATGTCTGACGGCGTCGACACCATGTCGCCGCAACCATAGGCGGCGCCGAAGGGGAAGGAGTCGGACGAATCCTGCAGCGCTTCGGAGTAGGGCAGCACGCCGTCCATGCGCCACATCTCGCCGCCCGAGGCGATGTCGGTGGGCGCGTTCGGCGCCGGCGGCGGCCGGTGGTAATAGCCGCGCACCATCGATTTATCGGGGAAGGCCTCGGTCGCCGGCGACCAGGTGTTGTTCAGGCCGAGTGGCTCAAGGACCGCGCTTCTGACATAGGCGCCCAGCTTCTGGCCGGTGACGGCCTCGATCACCATGCCGGCCAGGACATAGCCGGTGTTGTTGTAGACGGCCGGTCCGCCCGGTGGCTTCTGTTTGTCGGAGGCGAAGGCGATGTCGACCAGCTGTTGCGGCGTCCATTGCCGGCTCGGGTCCATCGGAATGTAATATTCGAATTCCGGCAGGCCGCTGCGATGGTTGACCAGCTGGCGTACCGAAATGGTTTTGGCGCCAGGCAGGTCCGGGAACCAGGAGGCGATCGGCGCGCCGAGGTCGAGCTTGCCGGTCTCGGCGAGCTTGACCAGGGCCGCGGCGACGAAGGTCTTGGTGCAGCTGCCGATCTTGAACAGCTGGTCCGACGTGACAGGCGTGCCCAGCGCGCGATCGGCGAGGCCTGATGTGAGGGCGGTTGGTGTGGTGTCACCCCTGGCATAGGCGAGCGACGCACCCACCGCGCCATCGGCGATGTAGGTGGCGAGAAGAGCGTTCAGGTCTTTTGGCATGGTGGTCTCGCTTTTTGTGGATCGCGGGATCTTCGCAAAATCGGCCGCGTAGCGGCCGGATGAGGGGGGTACCCAGCGCGACAAGCCTCACTCCGCAATGTCGACGGCGGCGAAATTCTGCCGGCCGAAGGGGTCGAGCACGTAATTCAGCACGCTCTTGCGGATCGGGATCGCCACCATCGAATGGGCGATCGGCGCCACCGGCACCTCGGCCTTCAGGATGGCCTGCGCCTTTCCATAGATCGCGGCGCGCTCTTTCGGGTCGGCGGCAACGCGGCCCTCGTCGAGCAGCTTCTCGAAATCCTTGTCGCACCAGCGCGAGCGGTTGGAGCCACCCTTCACGCCGTCGCAGGAGAGCAGATAGCTCAGCATGTTGTCGGGATCGCCATTGTCGCTGCTGCCGCCGAGCAGGAAGGCGTCCTGTTCGCCCGCCGCGGTGCGCTTGAGGTATTCGCCCCATTCGAAGCTGACGATCTCCGATTGCACGCCGACCTTCGCCCAGTCGGCCTGGATCATCTCGGCCATGCGCTTGGCGTTGGGATTGTAGGGGCGCGACACCGGCATCGCCCACAGGCTGATCTTGAGGCCGCTTTCATGGCCCGCTTCCTTGAGCAGTTTCTTGGCGCCATCGGGATCGTACTCGATGCCGGCATCGGTGACGGCGCCGAGCTGCGCCGGCGGCACGACGCTGCCGGCCACCGTGCCGGCGCCGGCATAGACCGCATCGACGATCGCCTTGCGGTCGACGGCCTTGGCCAGTGCCGTGCGCACGCGCACGTCGCCCAGCGGCTGGTGCTCGACATTGAAGCCGAGAATGCCGATGTTCTGGCCCTTGAGATCGAGAACCGTGATGTCGGGATCGCTGCGCAGGTCGGCGACGGCACTTGGCGGCGGCGGGGCGGCGACCTGGCATTCATTGGCCTTGATGCGCTCGACGCGGGTGGTCGGCTCGGGCGTGACGGCGAAGACCAGCGTGTCGATCTTCGGCGCGCCGCGCCAGTAATCCTTGTTTGCGGCATAACGGACCTGGCTGTCGGGCACATAGGCCTCAAGCACGAACGGTCCGGTGCCGACCGGCATGCTGTCGATCAGCTCCGGCGTGCCGGCCGCGACCATCTTTTCGGTCTGCTCCAGCGACAGGATGGAGAGATAGTCGAGCGCCAGCCCGGCCAGGAATGTGACGTTGGGAGCCGTCAGCGTGAAGCGCACGGTGTAGTCGTCGACCTTGTCTATTCTGTCGATCAGCGTGCCCATGCCCAGCGCGTTGAAGTACTCGTAAGAGCCGCCGCCAAGCTTGTGATAGGGATTGTTGGCGTCGCGCTGGCGGTTGAAGGTGTAGAGCACGTCGTCCGCGTCGAAGTCGCGCCTGGGCGAAAAATGCTCGTTCGACTGAAACTTCACGCCGTGCCTGAGATGGAAGGTGTAGGCCTTGCCATCCGACGAGACATCCCAGCTTTCGGCGAGCGCCGGGCCGACCTCGGTGGTGCCCGGCTTGAACTCGACCAGCCGGTTGAAGATCGTCTTGGCGGCGGCGTCCATGGTGGAATCGGCGATGCCGATCGCCGGGTTGAAGGTCTCGGGATTGGCTTCCGAGCAATAGACCAGCGTCTTGGCGTAGGCCTGTCCGCCGAGAAGGACGGATGAGGCCAGAACGGACGTGGCCAGGAGGGACGTGGCCAGAAGGGACGGGGCAAGCACCGCGCGCAGAGATTTCATCGCAAACGCTCCTGATGACACTTCGGGGTTGAGGGAAGGAACTTCATGGCGTCGTCGCCGGGGTAAGGAAGCGATCGGGCGCCAGCGCCCCAGCGGTCACGCCGAGTGCGGTGACGTCGTTGGGCAGGGGCTCGCCGCGCATCAGCGCCGCGCTCAGCCTGGCCAGCGTCAGCGACACCTGAAAACCGTAGCCACCTTGGCCGCCGAGCCAGAAGAAGCCGGGCAGGCGCGGGTCGAAGCCGGCGACCGGCGTGCGGTCGGGAGCGAAGGTACGCAGGCCCGCCCACGGCGTCGACGGGCGGCCGATGCGCATAGACGTCGCCTGTTCGATGCGGTCGACGGCGATGGCGACGTCGATATCCTCGGGATACGCATCGCAAGGCTCGGAATCCGTCTCGTCGGCGAGCGAACCGATCAATCTGCCGGCATCGGGCTTGAAGTAGAACTGCTCGTGCAGGTCGACCACCAGCGGCCAGCCGGCGATGTCCAACCCGGCGGGCGGATCGAACAGGAAGGCGGTGCGCCGTTTCGGCTGGAAGCCGAGGCCCGGGAGTCCCACCATGCCGGCGACGACATCGACCCAGGCGCCGGCGGCGTTGACGATGATGTCAGCCGAGTAGACGCCGGCGCTTGTTTCAACCCGAAAAGCGCTGCCGTCGCGTGAGATGGCGCGGACCTCCTCGCCGGTGCGGATGGTGCCGCCGCCGGCTTTGAGCTTGGACGCGCAGGTCGCAAGCATCTTGTCCGTGTCGACATCCACCGCGTCCGGCTCATAGACGCCGCCGCATGTGGCTTGCTGGGCAATGACCGGAACCAGCGCGTGGAGCTCGGCCGCCGAGAGGCGGCGCACTGATGGCACCAGCGCCTGCAAATCACGAGCCAGCTTGTCGATGGCGGCATCGTCACCGGTCCATCCGACATGCAGCGCGCCACGCCGGTGGGCGACGAAACCGCCCTCGACGATTGCCTGCCGGCTGGCCAGCGTCAGCCCGCGCACGAGGCGGTTGCCATAGGTCTCGGTGAACAGAGCGGCGGAGCGTCCGCTGGCGTGGTAGCCGAGATGCGGTTCGCGCTCGATGACGGTGACTTCGGCCGAGGCCGCCACCTCGGCGGCAAGTGAGAGGCCGGCAATGCCGCCGCCGATGACGACGATTTTTCTGAAGGAGTTCGACTGCATTCATCAGTCGTAAAAATAATTTCGTATCCAGTCAATATTTAGCGTATAAGAAAATTTCGGTGTTGTTGATGGCTGCGGGGAGTTCGACTACCTAGAGTGGAGCGGCGCGATCCCGCGCCTTGGAGCTGGCAATGTCGGAGCAACCCAATCTCGGTGATTGTCTGCGGGCTTTGAGAAAAACCCATGGCTGGACCTTGCAGGAGGTCAGCGCGCTGACCGGCGTCGCGGTGTCGACGCTGTCCAAGGTCGAAAACGACCAGATGTCGCTGACCTACGACAAGCTGCTGCAGATCTGCGAGGGGCTCGGCATCCATGTGACGGAACTGCTGAGCGGCGACCGCAAGCAGCCGGCAGCGCGCACCCGCCGCTCGGTCACCTCGCAGTCCAACACGCTGCGCCAGCTGACCCGAAATTATGACTACCGGTATCTCGCCACCGACTTGGTGCGCAAGCGCATGGTGCCGATCCACGCCTATGCGCGCGCCCGCACGCCGCAAGAGTTCGGCCCGCTGACCAGGCATGCCGGCGAGGAATTCCTGATCGTGCTCAAGGGCGAGATCGAGCTGCACACCGACCAGTACGCGCCGGTGCGGCTGAAAGCGGGCGAGAGCGTCTACATCGATTCCACCATGGGCCACGCCTATCTGTCGGTGGGCGAGGGCGACGCCGAGATGCTGTGCGTCTGCTCCGGCGACGAGCCCGACATGGAAGGCACGCTGTTGAACGAGCTGGAGACGGTGGAAGGATAGGGCGCAGCTCACCGCGCAAGTTTTCTGCAGCTCGATTCAGGCTTTCTCGTTCGAACTGCGCGGCGAAACCGGCTATAGGACCGCTGAAACCGTAGCTCTCGCCAATCTGAAAAGGAAATCCGATGAGTGTAGAAAAGACAGCCGTCATCGTGGCCGGCGGCAGCGGCATGGGGGCGGCGGCGGCCAAGCGGCTGGCGGCGGATGGTTTCAAGGTCGCCATCCTGTCCTCGTCCGGCAAGGGCGAGGCGCTGGCCAAGGAGCTTGGCGGGCTCGGCGTCACCGGCTCCAACCAGTCGAACGACGATCTGCAGCGGCTCGCCGACCTGACCCTGGAGCGCTATGGCCGCATCGACGTGCTGGTCAACAGCGGCGGCCATGGACCGCGCGCGCCGATCCTGGAGATCACGGACGAGCAGTGGCACACCGGCATGGACGTCTACCTGATGAACGTCATCCGGCCGGTGCGCATCGTGGCGCCGCAGATGGTCAAGCAGAAGGGCGGCGCCATCATCAACATCTCGACGGCCTGGGTGGCAGAACCGAACGCGATGTTCCCGACCTCGGCCGTGTTCCGCGCCGGCCTTGCCGCCTACACCAAGATTTTCGCCAACACCTACGCGGCCGACAATGTGCGCATGAACAATGTGCTGCCCGGCTGGATCGACAGCCTGCCCGCCACCGAAGAGCGCCGCGACAACGTGCCGATGCAGCGCTATGGCACATCAGAGGAGATCGCCGCGACGATCGCGTTTTTGGCGTCGGACGGGGCAGGGTATATTACCGGGCAGAATATCCGCGTGGATGGGGGTGTGATCCGGGCGCTGTGAGGGGCGGCTGGCGGCGATCCCATACCTCTCAGATTAGCCGAAGCCCTCCCTCCCTTCGTCATCCTAGGCGTAGCAAGGAGCGAAGCGACGCCGCGCAGACCCTAGGATCCATGCCGCGACGTGGGCCGAAAAAATACGGCGAACGAGGATAGTCCCCGGACGGGTTGGCGGTTACCGTCAACGCATGACCGGCTATGTTTACATGACCGCGAGCCAGAAGGGCGGCACCATCTACATCGGTGTCACCAACGATCTCGGTCGCCGCATGCCGGAGCACAAATCCGGCGAAGGTTCGCGCTTCACCAGGCGCTACGGTGTGCAGCGGTTGGTCTGGTACGAGGAACATTTCGACATTCGTGACGCCATTCAACGCGAGAAATCGCTGAAGCGCTGGTCGCGACAATGGAAGATCGAACTGATCGAGAAGACCAATCCGGAATGGTTCGAGCTGTTTCGCGGAACAGGTTGGTAGCGGTTTGATGCGTTTCGTCGGAGTTTGGAGCCAGGTTCGGCACCGTTTTGTCCGTCGCAAGCGTCGCGGCATGGATCCTAGGGTCTGCGCCGCGTCGCTTCGCTCCTTGCTCCGCCCTAGGATGACGAAGCGAGGGAGGGCTTCGGATTAGTCGCCAGGTCAACTAGCGACCCCTATGGCGTGGCTTCCCAGTTCACTGCGACCGCTTCGCCGCCTGATCCGCATCCGTCAGCGTCTGCAGAAACGCCACGATATCGTCGATCTCGGCATCGTTGAGCGCCGGCTTGTCGCCGGGTTTCTTGCCGTCGAAGGGCGGGTCTTGATTCAAGTTCGGCCAGTAAGCCTTTGGCAAATCGTCATATTTGTCGACCGTGCCGTAAGCGTTTTTCGGGTACCAGCGGCCGGGGTCGGTGTCGCGGCTGGCGTAGAAGGCCACCGCTTCGCGCAGCGTGTGGAAATATCCGTTGTGGAAGAAGCTCTTGCGCAGCGCCACGTTGCGCAGGCTCGGTGTCTTGAACAGGCCGCAATAGTCGGTGCGGCCACGGAAATCGGTGCGCAGGGGACCGCACAGGCCGAGATCGACATAGGTCGGGTCGGCGTTGGCCGGGATGGCCGGATTGCGCGGCACGGCGATGGCGATGAGGCCGAAATCGGTGAATTGCGGCGGCTCACCGTCATTGGCCGGTTCGCTGAGGTGGCAGGAGGCGCAATTGCCTTTCGCCTCGTCCTCGAACAGGGCGCGGCCATGCAGTTCCCGCGCCGATAGCGTCGCCTTGCCGGCGAGGAAGGCGTCGTAGCGGCTGGAATAGGGGTAGAAGTCGACCGCGCTCTGCTCGAACGTGCCAAGCGCCTCGGCGGCGGCGTCGAAGGCATCGTCCGGGCGGTCGAAGACATCGTTGCCGAAGGTTGCCTTGAAGTCATCGGCATAGGCTGACTTGCGCAAGGCGGCGGAGACCGCCACGGCATCCTTGTTTGCCATCTCGAAGGGCGAGAGCAGGGGGATTTTCGCCTGGTCCACACCGTGATCGGCGCGGCCGTCCCAGGTCAGACCGCCGGTCGGGCCATTGTCGACGCTCTCGTCGCCCTCGTCCTCGGAATCGTGGAAATGCTCGGTGAAGGCGGGTGCCGCCTCGAGGTAGCGCAGCGACGGAACCGCGCGCACGCCAGGCAGGTCGAGGTTCGGGCCACCCATCTCGACCGGAGATGCCGAGGCCGGACCGAAGGCATGGCGCGGATCGTGGCAGGAGGAACAGGCCTGTTTTCCCGAAGCCGAGAGCGCCGGGTCGAAGAACATCTTTCGCCCCAAGGCAGTCAGCGCCTCGGCGCGTGCGAAGGCTTGGTCGCGCGACAGCGGACCGGGATGGACGCCGTCCGGCCCCGCCGTATTCGGGGGTGCGGCAAAGCCAAATGCCGAGATCGCGGCACTCGCGATCATCAGGCTTTTCCATCGTCTCGTCATCATGGGGCACGGTCCGCTTTGGCCCGGAAATAAGAACGCAGTGCAACGGATTGATGACCGGTCCCAGTGCTCACGAAACCGTGTTCGCCGCGGCGGCGGATGTCACAAAGGTGACAAGGCATCCACGTTAGCTGCCTATGGTTCCCGCGCAATAGCTCTTCTAGTTAAAGTCAAGCCACGAGGTCTTTCCATGACGAGGCCCAAGTTCCTCACTTCCTTTTGTCTGGCCGGTTCGGCCTTGTTTCCCCTTGCGGCCGCCAATGCCGCCCCTCCCGGCTTCGACAAGATCGACACCGTCGTCGTCATCTATGCGGAGAACCGCAGCTTCGATAATCTTTATGGTGGCTTCCCCGGCGCCAATGGACTGGCCAATGTCTCGGCCGACCAGGCGCGTCAGCTCGACCGCGACGGCAAGCCGCTGACCGAACTGCCGCCGGCCTGGGGCGGGCTGACCGGAAAGGGCGTCACGCCCGTGGTGACGGAGGCGCAGACCGCGCATCTCGCCAACGCGGCCTTCGCCATCGACGATCCCAAGGGCTTCAACGAAGGCGCCAATGTCATCACCCACGATTTGTGGCACCGTTTCTACCAGGAGCAGATGCAGATCGACGGCGGCAAGAACGATAAATTCGTCGCCTGGGCCGATTCCGGCGGGCTGGTCATGGGCCATTATGACGGCTCGAGCCTGCCGATGTGGCAGGTGGCGAAGAAATATGTGCTGGCCGACAATTTCTTCCAGGGCGCCTTTGGCGGCTCCTTCCTCAACCATTTCCAGCTCGCCTGCGCCTGTACGCCGGTCTATCCGCATGCCGACACGAGTCCGATCAAGGGCCAGATCGCCGTGGTCGAGGCCGACGGAACGACCTTGAAGGTGGCCGACAATTCGCCGCCGTCGGCGCTGGGCGGCGTGCCGAAATTCGTCAATGACGGCGCCATCACGCCCGATTTTTACGCCGTCAACACCATGCAGCCGCCCTATCAGCCGAGCGCCAACAAGCCTGCCGAGGGCGGTGACAAGGCGCTGGCCGATCCGGCCGCGCCCACCACGCTGCCGCCGCAGCACGACATCACCATCGGCGATCTCCTGTCGCTGAAGGGGGTCGACTGGGCCTGGTACGCCGGCGCCTGGCAGGCTACCCTCGACGGCAAGAACGCCACGCCGGTGCCGAACTTCCAGTTCCACCACCAGCCGTTCAACTATTTCGCCGCCTACGCGCCCGGCACCGCCGCGCGCACCGAGCATCTCAGGGATGGCGGCCTGGATGGCGTCGAGTTCATCAAGGCGATCGACGACGGCAAGCTGCCGCAGGTCGCCTTCTACAAGCCGCAGGGCAATCTCAACGAGCACTCAGGCTATGCCGACGTGACATCGGGCGACCGGCATCTGGCCGACCTCGTCGCGCATCTGGAGAAGAGCCCGCAATGGAGCCACATGCTGGTCGTCGTCACCTATGACGAGAATGGCGGCTTCTGGGATCACGTCGCGCCGCCCAAGGCCGACCGCTGGGGCCCGGGCAACCGCATCCCGGCCTTCATCGTCTCGCCCTATGCCAGGATGGGCACGGTCGACCACACGCAATACGATACGACGTCGATCCTGCGCTTCATCACCGCGCGCTACGATCTGCCGGTGCTGACGGGCATCGTCGCCCGCGACAAGGCGCTGGCCGCCAATGGCGAGCCGCCGATGGGGGATTTGTCAGCCGCGCTTGATCTCAGCCGCTAGGGCGGAGCGAACCGCGAATATGCCGCCGCGCCGCGAGGCGCGGTGGCTCAGCCGCCATTGACCAGGGCAAGAATGAGCTTTTGCAGATTGCCGCCCTGGCCGAGTTCGATGCGGTCGAAATCGCGGCTTGCCTGCCGCTGCGCCTGCGAAAGGGCGGACAGGCGTTTGGTCATCTCGACCCGGATCTTGCTGCATTTGGGATCGTCGGGGACGGTGAGGCCGACCGTCGCCGCCTCGATCTTGCGCGCCATGTCGACAATGGTCGCGCCATGCACCTTTTCGTGGGCGCTGACGCCTGCGAGGAAAACCTCCCAGTTCTTCTGGATGGCGGACGGCAGCGGCGAGGAGGGGCTGGGCAAGGTGTAGGTGATGATGAGCTTTGGCTTGGCCGAGACCAGCACGCAGGCTCCGGCACGCGGCTGATAATCCCTGGTCCAGGTCAGCTTGAAATTGGTGTGAGCAATGGCGCGGGTAATGCCGACATTCGGCCCGTTCTCGCCAATCGACCGGTAGAGCTCGAGCCCGGACTGGCCTGAAATGGCGTAGGTCTCGACCTTCTCGACCGGCTTCCATTCGGCATGCGCGGCGAGCGGCAAGGCCACCAGAGCCGCGGTCGGAAGATACAGGCGACCAAAGGTTCTCAACACCGCTCTCTCCAAGGCGCGCGGCACATGCAATGCCATTCAACGGCTTTTCCTATATGCTGCCGGCGGGCGCTGCAAATGGCCCGGAGGGGAAGTCATGAGAAGAAATCTCGTTGCCGCCGGTGCCTTGGCGGCGGTGCTTGGCGCGCAATCGGCCTTCGCTGCATCCTGCGGCGGCTGGAGCGCCAAGATGGAGGAAGACGAGGGCGGCAGCGTGCTGACCGCTTCGGTCTGCGGCGGGCCGAAGGGCGACGCCTATCTGATGCTCAATTGCTACGACAAACCGGTGCTGAGCTACGATGTGGGCGCCAGCGGCCAACAACTGGAGCCGGGCATCAGCGGCGCTTTCGACTTCAAGGCCGACGGCAAGACGGTGACGAAAACCCTGCAGCTGGAGGCGATGTACAATTATTTCGTGGTCGATCTGGAGAAGGGGGACCCGCTGCTCGACCTGTTGCGGTCCAAGGGGGACGTGTCGGTCAGCGCTGCCAAATATGGTTCGATCAGTTTTGCGCTGAAGGGTTCCAGTGGGGCAATCGGCAAGGTGCTGGCGCAGTGCGGCAAGGCGAAGCCCGCGGGCGACGGGGATTGAACCTCGAGAGGTTGCGCCGCCCCTCATTGTCCTGCCGCCCATTGATCTCCATTCCATCAGCGGCTTGCCGCCAGCGTCGGGCGGCCGTATCTCACGTCCATGACCGACATCCAATTCCGCAAGGCGCAAGCCTCCGACCTGCCAGCCATCGTCGCCATGCTCGCCGACGATCCGCTGGGCGCCGCCCGCGAAGACGCCTCGTTGCCGTTGGCGCAGGGTTATATCGATGCCTTCGACGCCATCGATGCCGATCCCAATCAGCTGCTTGCCGTGGCCGTGGATGGCGCGGAGGTAATCGGCACCTTGCAGATCAGCTTCCTTGCCGGTATTTCGCGCAAGGGCGGCTGGCGCGGGCAGATCGAGGCGGTTCGCGTTGTCAGCGGCAGGCGCTCCGACGGCGTCGGCAAGAAGATGTTCGAATGGGCGATCGACGAGTGCCGGGCGCGGGGCTGCGGCCTTGTGCAGCTCACCACCGACAAGGGGCGAGCGGATGCGCACCGCTTCTATGAAGGGCTCGGCTTCAGTGCCAGCCATATTGGTTACAAGAAGAGCCTTTAGCGGAAACCCGTGCCGGTTCGGGCCTGGCGGTGACTGGCGTATAGCGGAAGCCCTTCAGGCACTATTCAAATCGCCTGGCAAAGCGGATATAGGTCAGTCAGGTTGACCTATTGTAAAAACGTCCGGGGAGGCGTGTCGTGACCCTTTTGAACCTTCTGGCCTCGCGCTCATCGCGCATGAAGGCCTCCGAAATCCGCGAGCTGTTGAAGCTGCTCGACCAGCCCGACATCATCTCCTTCGCCGGCGGCATTCCCGATCCGTCGCTGTTTCCGGCGGACGCCATCCGCGATGCCTATGCCGACGTGCTCGGCGGCCCGGAAGCGGGGGCAGCACTGCAATACCAGGTTTCGGAAGGCTATCTGCCGCTGCGGCGCTGGCTCGCCGGGCAAATGGGCAAGCTCGGCGTGGCCTGCGACGAAGCCAACATCTTCATCACTTCCGGCTCGCAGCAGGCGCTGGATTACCTCGGCAAGCTGTTCCTGTCGCCAGGCGATACCGCGCTGGTGACATGGCCGACCTATCTCGGCGCGCTGCAGGCCTTCAACGCCTACGAGCCGCGCTATGACCGGCTGCGGCCCGAGGGCGGCAACATGACGCCCGATGCCTACCACACTGCCGCCGCCGCTCATGGCGGCAAGGTGAAATTCGCCTATCTGGTGCCCGATTTCGCCAACCCGACCGGCAACACGCTGGACCGAAAGCAGCGCGAAGCGGTGCTCGACCTTGCCGGCGAGCTCGACATCGCCGTCATCGAGGATGCTGCCTACCGGGCGCTGCGCTATGACGGCGAGGGTGTGCCGCCGATCCTGGCGCTCGACTGCATCAGGTCCGGCGGCATCGACAAGGCGCGCACGCTCTATTGCGGCTCGTTCTCGAAAATTCTGTCGCCGGGCATGCGTGTCGGCTGGGTTTGCGCGCCGCGCCACGTGGTGGAAAAACTGGTGCTGATGAAGCAGGCTTCGGACCTGCACAGCCCGTCCGTCAACCAGATGGTGATGCACCGCGTCGCCGAAGCCGTGTTCGACGGCCAGGTGGAAAAACTCATCGGCGCCTACCGCGAGCGCCGCGACGGCCTGCTCGGCGCGCTTGAAGCCAACATGCCGGAGGGGGTGACCTGGAGCCGTCCGGAAGGCGGCATGTTCGTCTGGGTGACGCTGCCGGAGGGCACCGACGCCACGGACCTCCTGGCACGGTCGGTGAAGGAGGCGCGGGTCGCCTTCGTGCCGGGCAACGCCTTTTACGCCGACGGCACCGGGCGCAACACGCTGCGGCTGTCGTTCACGCTGGCCACCCGCAGCGCGGTGAGCGAGGGCATTCCCCGGCTGGCGGCGCTGCTCAAGGGTTAGAGCAAATTCCAGGAAAGTCTGAAATGGTTTTCCCGGGAGAGCGCCCAGCGCTTTCCCCGGAATTGCGTAATAGCAAAGAGCGGCATGCGCCTAAGCCGGCACGTTCACCAGCTGCTTGAGCTTCGCAAGCCTGGCGCGGGCGAGCTTGCGGATCGGCCTTTGGAAACCCTCTTCGCCGGCTTCGACGACGAAGACCAATGTCTTGAAGTCCAGCATGAACTCGTCGATGGCCCGCGTCGTCTGTTCGGACCTGTCCTTGAACCGGCGCAGCAATGCGTTCGCTTCCTCGATGGCATCGGCATTGGCGCCGTCGACCAGCGCTTCAAGCTTCTGAAAACAATCCAACCGACATTCTCCCGCCGCGCCTCCAAACTTGCCATCGGTGCAAAAGTTCCATCGGGCTCGAAAAATTGTCGCTGGTTGTCAGCAGAGGCTCGCGCCCGCGTTGACGCCCTGCCAACCGCGCCTAAATTCGAGGCCTTGCGAGGAGGCGCTTTCATGGAAACCCAGGAATTGCATCGCGGCCGGCTCATCGACCACCTCCAGCTCGTGGTCCGGGATCTCCCCGCCAGCCGGCGTTTCTACGAGGCGGTTTTCCAAGTCCTTGGTGTCCCGATCGGCGGCACCGGCGAGGATTATTTCTGGGCCGACGAATTGTTCATTTCCAGCGCCGACAGCCGGGCCGCGCTGGGAAAGCTGACCGGACGTCATCATCTGGCCTTCCAGGCCAGGGATCACGCCATGGTCGATGCCTTCTACAAGGCCGGGCTCGAAGCCGGCGGCACGGACAATGGCGCGCCTGGCGAGCGGTCCTATCATCCCGGCTATTATGCCGCCTTCCTGCTCGACCCGGACGGCAACAACATCGAGGCCGTCCACCACGGCCCGGCCAACCGCAGCGCCGCGTCGGTGAAGATCACGTTCTAGGAGCAATCGGTCGACCGCGTTGAGGCGAGGTGATTCCGATGCCGCATTTCCGGGGTATTTCGGAGACTCGGACGCCACACCGGCGAATCCGATCGGATTCTTGACCTGGGCGGCACTGAAATTGTCCTGCGGAGCATGGATGGCGCCGTCTCTGGACAAGAGGCAAATCGGTCCCATACGGTGCGGTTTCAGGGAAGACGCGTGCGCGGGAAAGGCCGGTTGCTCGTTGAAAAAGAACGTCTTCTCTTCGCTCGATCTGCCGTCGCATCTCGACGACCGCGCGCGCTTCGCGCTCTGGCAGGACATTCATGTCGCCGAGATCTGGTCGGTCGAATATGCCATCTCCGGCAATGTGCCGTTCCAGGCGGATATCGAAGCCACCGCCATCGGGCCGCTGGTGCTCGGGCGGATGGCCGGGACGATCAAGCATGCGAGCCGCAAGACGCGCAACATCGCCGACGACGGCCGCGACGGCTATCTGCTGCTGGTCAACGATGGCGACACCAGGCTGAGCGGTGTGCAGACCGGCCGCGACTACAGCATCGGCAGGGGCGAAGGCGCGCTGGTCTCGGCTTCGGAAGCGCTGGAAATGACCGGCGGCGACCGCAATGTCTGGACCAATGTCGTGGTGCCCCGCGAAATCATGGAAAATGCCTTCGCCCATGTCGAGGACCGCCTGGCGCTGACCATCGGCGTCGACAATGAAGCGCTCGACATGCTCAAGCGCTATTGCGGCTTCCTGGAAGCGGGGCCGGCATTGCTCTTGCCCGATCTTGTCGCCCATGCCACCGAAACGATCGTCGACCTGATCGGATTGGCGACGGGCGCCAAGGGCGAGATCGCCGAGCTGGCGGGCGTGCGAGGCCTGCGCGCGGCAAGGCTGCAAGCCATCCTGCAGACGATGCGGGACAATTTCGCCGATCCCGGCATCTCGGCCCAGCATATCGCCCAGCGTTTGCGGCTTTCCGCGCGCTACGTCCATGATCTCCTGCAGGAAACGGGCTCGAGTTTCGCCGAGCATATTCTCGAACTGCGTCTGCAGAGAGCCCACCGCATGCTGCGCGACCGGCGCAACGACCGCATGCGGGTCAGCGAGATCGCGCTGTTGAGCGGCTTTTCCGACGTCTCCTACTTCAATCGCTGTTTCCGCCGCCGCTTCGGCTCGACGCCGAACGCCGCCCGTTAGAGCGAATCATCGTCTCACAGAATCGATGGCCGCTCTAACTCCTTGTTTTCGCAATTCCGGGCGGAAGCGCGGCACCAAAGACAAGGACTCGAAGCGAGTCGGATCAGTTGTCTTCGAACCGATCGACTGATGCCGAACGGCCACACTGATCGGCCCGAGTGCCGCAGCGCTCTCCACGACAATTCCAATGCGGCTCAGCCCAAGACGCCGCCCGCGAACAATGCAAAACCTCGACGATACCCGGGTCGCCGCGGAGTATTTTCCACGGCCGGGGAAAGCAACATCATTGGGGTAGCAAACAGTGAAAACGATTCTTCTCGCCACCATCCTCGTGCTTGCGCCAGCCGGCATGGCGTCCGCGGCGGACGTCAACGAAACCTTGCCGGTTGCTGCCGGCTATGACTGGTCCGGCCTCTATGCCGGCGTTCACTTCGGTTACGTAGCCGGGAAATCCAATCTCTTCATCGGCGGCGCCGGCATTGGGGGCACCGACGTCAATGCTGCCTTCGATCCGGACGGTTTTATTGGTGGCATCCATATCGGCGTCAATCAGGAATTGGCGAACCGTTTCGTGCTCGGCGCCGAGGCTGACCTTGCCTACAGCAATGTCGATGCGGTGGGGACCTTCGCCGGTGCCGGCGCGTTGTTGTCGAGCGAACTCAAGTGGTCGGGTTCGGCCCGGCTGCGGGCCGGCTATGCGTTCGATCGGACGTTGCCTTATATCAGTGCCGGCGTGGCAGCGGCCAAGTATGAAATGAGTGTGGTCAGCAGTGGTCCCCTCGGTACAGTAACAATCCACGACGAAACCCATCTTGGCTGGACGGTTGGGGCCGGCGTCGAGCACGCTTTCACCGACAAATGGATCGCCCGCGTCGAATATCGCTATTCCGACTTTGGCAAAGAGGATCTCTCGGTGCCGATTTTTGGTCTTGGCACGGTTTCGAACATCGATCTCAAGACGCACGATTTACGCGTCGGCCTCAGCTATAAGTTCTGACACGCCGGTTCGAACAAAACCCTGGCGTCCGCGCCGGGGTTTTGCCTGCGCCGCGGCTGATGCTGAACGGCCACACCGGCCGGGCGGGGTGCGGCGGCGCGCTCCAAGACAATTCCGATGCTGTCCAGCCCAAGACGCCGCCGGCGATCAATGCAACACCGTAGCTTCGACTGACCGCCACTGACCATGTCGGTCGTGGTGCAGCATCCCGGGGACAGCAGACAAGCAATGAAAACGATTCTTCTCGCCACTGCCTTTCTTTTCGTTCCCGCCGGCATGGCGTTGGCCGCCGACCCCACCGAGACCTTGCCGGTCGCGGCCAGCTACAACTGGTCCGGCGGTTATTTCGGAGCACAGGCCGGATATGCCCGGAGCGACGCCAGGGTCGGACAGACTTTCGCGCCGGGCAGCTTCGACAATTACGGCTGGGGTTACAGCCCGTCCGGCGGTTTCGGCGGTGTGTTTGCCGGCTACAACAAGCAGTTCGACAGCGGATTGGTTGTTGGCGTCGAGGGAGACTACAGCTTTGCAAGCGTGAACGACACGACGCTCTACCGGGCGCTCGGCGTCGACGACCCCGCCTTTGGTGGCGAGCTCGAGCTTGAGGCGGTAGGCACCGTGCGCCTCAGAGCCGGTTATGCGATCGATCGCTGGCTTCCTTTCGTCACCGGCGGCCTGGCGGTGGCAAGCTACAAACACACGACCACCAACATTCCGGGCGGTCCCTATGCCGACGTCCGAGATACCGTCGCGGGTTATACGCTGGGTGCGGGCGGCGAATACGCCGTCACCGACAATTGGGTGGTTCGGGGCGAATACAGGTTCGCCGATTTCGGCCGCCACACCTCCGTGCGCCACGCCTTCTCCAATGGCGCTCCCCTCAATCGGGATGCCATCGAACTGACGACACAGGATCTGCGGATCGGCGTGGCCTACAAATTCTGATCTCCACGGCCGGACGCTGGTCCGGAAATTCGCATTCGAGGGCTCTAATGCATCGCTTTTCAATCTTCGCCGCGTCGTCGCTGGTCGCCGCGACCTCCGCTTACGCCGCCGATACGCAGCAGCCGCTGGCAGCGGAGACGGTGGTGACGCCGCATGTTTCGGGCTACGGCGAACTCTATCTCGGCGGGCTTCGCTTCGTCGGCGACGACTACACGACCCGGGCCGGCGGCGGCGCCGTGCGCGTCAACATTCCGTTTGCCGAGCGCTGGAATTTGCAGGGCGACCTGACCTACGACCGCATCTGGGGCCATTACGATCCCCTGGATGACACGCGCGGTGCGGTCCATGGCTTCTACCGCGATTCCGACCGTTTCGCCGCCGGCATTTTCGCCGCCTACACATCTGTCGGCGAAAGCGGCGTGACCGTAAACAACTATGCGGTCGGCCCGGAAGCACAACTCTATTTCGGCAATCTGACCCTCTATGGCCAAGCCAGTTTCGGCCAGCTCACCATCAGCGACTTTCATGGCGACCAATGGGGCGTACGCGCGGTGGCGCGCTACTTCGTCCGGAAGAACCTTCGCCTCGATGCGGAGCTCGACTTCAACCGAACCGACTATAACGGCACCAACGAAGACGTGGTCGGTGCCGCCGTGCAGGCCATGTACCGGTTCGACGAAACGCCATGGGCGGTGTTCGGACGCTATGAATTCGAGCGGAGGAAGTTCGAAACGTCTACGCAGGACACCAGGGCCAACAAGGTCGTCATCGGCCTGCGCGCCAGCTTCGGCAGCGATACGCTGTTCGACGAGGACCGCAACGGCGCGACCATGGACACCTATCGGGCCGCTTCGGTGATCAACACGAAGTGAGCCGGCGGCACGACTGGAAAGGCGCGGCCTGGCTTTTGCCTTCGACCTGCATGCCGAGCGGGTTATCGGACTGGTCGCACGGCCGATGCCGCCTTCGCGGCGCGTCCTGGAAAAACACGTTTTTCGCTTCGAAGGCGAGGTGACGCCGCACGGTGCGCCGACCGACCTCTTCGCTCTCGAAAGAAGGCGGGAAACAACCGGCACATCCGGTCAATGACAGGGCTGCCAGCCGCAAGCGGGCTTTCTCGCGCCGGCACCTTCGCAAGCGGCACGAGACAGTGGAGACTGGCGCCGATCAGCCTTGTTGAGCCGTGCCTTGCGTTGCCAGATTGGTGGCCGCGGTGCTAACCGGGAAATGGCTGACGGGAATCGACCTCAAAGCAATGCGCGAGGTCTTTCCCAATAACATCCCGAACAGACCATCTCTTGCCCACCGTGGAGAAACAATTTTTATGCAAAAATCAGCCAGGGCGATCCGTGTCGCCGCGCCGTTGCTTACGATTTTGGGCATGGCCACACCATTCATATTAACAATTTCTCATATATCTTCGGCGCAGGCTCAGGAGGAATATCTTCCGACCCAGAAGGACTTTGTCGGCAAATGGCAACTCAGCGGCGCGACCATCCGGCCGCCGCGCGACATGAAGGATGCGGCAACGCCGGAACAGGAAGCGGCCGCCAATGAGTTCCAGCAGACGGTGACCGCGTTTTACGGCGCGTTCGATTATCTGGAGATCACGGCGGACGGCCGCTACAATTTCCATCAGCCCGGTGACCCGGCATCAGGTTCCTGCATCTGGTGCGGAACCTGGTTCTTCAACAAGAGTTCGCTATGGCTGGAGCTGGACACGGCACCCCGGCTTGATATCTACGCCAAGGGCGGCGACATCCAGATGACCTATACCGCCGAACCCGACGAAAAATCGAAATACGCCTGGCTGGTTTTTGGCTGGACGAAGGTCGAGTAGACGCCGCGCGCCTCGACAGGTCCGAGCGGCTTTTCTCCAATCTTGTATGCTCGTATACGAGTTGAAGACCCGGGGAGTTCGCATGAGTCCATTGCCTGAAACCGTGCCGTTTTTCAGTCAGTGGGAGACGCCTGAGATGACGCTGGCGGTGCTCGCCGACGGCGCCGAAGCCGCGTTGCGGCGGGATCCGCTATGGCAGGGATCAGGCGCTGCCACGCTCGATGAATACACGGCCTGGGCCGCCAATGTCTGCGGCATGGCGTGTCTCAAGATGATCCTGGCGACGCGCGGCGAGATCGTGCCGACGATCGAACTGGCCAGGCGATGCACTCCGTATGGCGGCTATGTCGTCAATGAAGGCTCGATCAAGGGGCTGATCTATGCGCCCTTCGTCACCTTCGTGAAGGCGGAATTCGGCCTCGATGCCGAGGTGATGACCGATGTCGCGACGGCTGACATTCCGTCGATCCTCGGCCGGTCGCGGTTCTTCATCGCTTCGGTCAGCAGTTCGATCCGCTGGCCCGAGCGCGAGCCGCCGTCGAAGGGCGGACATTTGGTTCTGGTCACCGCCGCCTCGGATGAAGGGTTCCGCTTTCACAACCCATCCGGCCATACCAGTGCCACACAGGCCAACGCAGTGTTGGCGCCAGCCGCTTTCGACCGCTTCTTTGCCAATCGCGGCATTGCCGTCGCCATTTGATTTTGACAGATGAGGGATTTCGATGACCGGAAAGATCAGGGTTGCGATCCTCTATGGCGGGCGCTCGGCCGAGCATGACGTGTCGCGGCTTTCGGCCGCCAATGTGCTGAAGGCGATCGACCGGACGCGCTACGAGGTGGTGCCGATCGCCATTTCCAGGGAGGGCAGATGGCTGCTGCAGCCGGCGTCCGAGGCCATCGGCGAAGGGGCGGGAGCTCCAGTGTCGCAGGATGGCATGGAGATAGCCCTGCTGCCCGGCGGCAAGGGCCGGCTGATCTCAGCGTCGCCTATGGGAACGCGGGCTGACCTGGCGCCGGTCGATGTCGTCTTCCCCGTGCTGCACGGTCCTTTCGGGGAGGACGGCTCGGTGCAGGGCTATGCGGAGGTTGCCGACGTCGCCTATGTCGGCTGCGGCATCCTGGCCTCGGCCGCCGCCATGGACAAGGATGTCGCCAAGCGGCTCATGCACGGAGCCGGGCTTGCCGTCGCCCGCTCGGTCACCGTCCATCGTAACGACGTCGGTTCCTTCCAGGAGATCGCCGGGGCGCTGGGGCTGCCATTCTTCGCCAAGCCGGCGCGCCAGGGCTCGTCGTTCGGAGTGAGCAAGGTGAACGACAGGGATGGTTTCGATCAGGCCGTCGAAACGGCTTTCCGCTATGACGGCAAGGCGTTGATCGAGGAATTCGTCGAAGGCCGCGAGATCGAGTGCTCGGTGCTGCAACGGGCCGACGGCTCGCTCACGGTGTCGCTGCCCGGCGAGATCATCCCGGCCGGCAAGCACGGCTTCTACACCTATGAGGCCAAATATCTCGACGCCGACGGCGCGGTGGTCAAAGTGCCCGCCGATGTGCCGGCAGCGGTGATCGACCGGGCGAGGGAAATGGCTGGGCAAGCCTTCAAGGCACTCGGCTGCGAGGCGATGGCGCGCGTCGACTTCTTCCTGCGCGCCGACGGCTCCCTGCTGGTCAACGAGGTCAACACGCTGCCCGGTTTCACCGACATATCGATGTACGCCAAGGCGCTGGCCGCGATCGGCATCGGCTACAGCGAGGTCATCGATATCTTGATCGAGCATGCGCTGGCGCGGCACGGCGCGCGCTGATCCGAGTCAGCGGCCGCCGTATCGGATAAACCGCCCTTTGGACGGCGTGTCTTTCCACCTCTGGCTAATGTTGCTGGCCGGCTCTATATGCCCGATCATGGGACTGGCAGGGGAGGCATGGAATGGCGGCCAATCGTCGAAACGGGATGGCGTCGCCCGCGCATGGCTTGGAGGATATTCTTTCGCCCGCCGCCCCGCACCCCCGAACGTCGTTGCCCAATGTAGCCACCATCGTCACCACGGTGGCGGCGTTGTATTTCGGGCGTGAGGTTTTCCTGCCGATAGCGATCGCGCTGTTGCTGACTTTCGCGCTCGCCCCTCTTGTGTCCGCGCTCAAACGGGCCGGCATTCCCCGGATTGCCGCCGTCATCGTCAGCGTATTGGGGGCTTTCGCCGCACTTGCCCTCTTCAGCTTCATCGTCGCCACGCAGGTCAGCGAACTGGCGCAAAACATCCCGGTCTACCAGGCCAACATCCTGACCAAGGTCCGATCGCTCAAGGAGACTGGCGTTGGGGGAGGGATCATTGCCAGGTTGAGCAAGGTGGTCGAACGTGTCGGCCAGGAGATCGACAGGCAGGAGACGTCGCCGCCGGCCGCCACCCCGGAAAAGCCGCCGCGTGAACCGGTGCCGGTCGAGATCGTCTCGCGCGAAAGGCCTTTGGAGGTTCTGCAGAACATAGTCGGGCCGCTGATCAGCCCGCTCGGATCGGCCGGGCTGATCATCGTCGTCGTCATCTTCATGCTGCTGGAGCGGGAGGATTTGCGCGACCGCTTCATCCGCCTTGTCGGGTATGGGGACCTTCACCGTACCACCGAGGCGCTTCAGGATGCCGGCAAGCGTGTTGGCCGGTACCTGCTGATGCAATTGGTCGTCAACATCGTGTATGCCGTACCAATCGCGGCCGGCCTGTGGATCCTGGGCATTCCGAATGCCTTGCTGTGGGGGCTGCTGGCACTTGGCCTGCGTTTCGTTCCCTATATCGGCCCGGCGATCGGCATGCTGCTGCCGCTGTTCCTAGCGCTGGCCGTGGCGCCGGGCTGGTCGCTGGTGCTGTGGACAGCCGCCCTGTTCGTGGTGATGGAACTGATCACCGGCAATGTCGTGGAACCTTGGCTTTATGGCTCGCGAACCGGGCTGTCGTCCCTGGCCATCATCGTTGCGGCCATCTTCTGGACGTGGCTGTGGGGCCCCCTCGGGCTGGTTTTGTCAACACCGCTCACCGTGTGCCTGGTGGTGCTGGGCAGGCACGTGCCGCAGTTCGAGTTCCTCGATGTCCTGTTTGGCAACGAGCCCGTGCTCGAACCCCACGCACGCCTCTACCAGCGTCTGCTGGCCGGTGACCCTGACGAAGCCACGGACCACGCCGAGGAGATGCTGGAAGAGAAATATCTGGTCGAGTTCTACGACAAGGTGGCCATTCCCGCCCTGCTGCTGGGCGAGCAGGACCGTGCGCGCGGTGTCATGGGCGACCAGCAAAGGCGTCAGGTGGCCGAGAGCGCCCTGGCGATGGTGGCAAACCTCGACGACAGCGCGCATGAGGAAGCAGAGGAAGAGGATGCCCCGCCGGCGGCCGAAGAGGAGCCGGATGACAAGGATCCTTCCCGCGAAGACGAGACCGAACTGCCCGACGGCACGGATACGTCGGTGCTTTGCACAGGCGGCCGCGGTGAACTGGACGATGCCGCCGCCGCGATGTTGGCACAGGTGCTGGAAGTCCAGGGCACGACGGTGTCGAAGGCCGGCTTTGCCGATATGGAACCCGCCAACATCCGCCGTCTCGAGCTCGAAACCATCGATACCGTGGTGGTCGGCTTCCTGAACCGGGATTCCATCAAACATGCCCGGTTTCTGGTTCGCCGGCTGAAGCGGGCGAAAGCGGCGTTGAGGGTGGGAATCGTGTTCTGGTCGCAGGGCCTCAATGAGGACAAGGAAGCGGCCGCGAAGCTCGCTCGTGACATCAACGCGGATTTCGTGGCGCATGGCATGGTGGACGCAGTGGTCGGCGCGCTGTCGAACGAGCCGCCAATTGCCCTCAAGCTCGTCGCCAAACGCCGGATGCGGCGACAGCGCGCCACCTCCCGAAAGGCCTCGGCGGCCTCGACATAGACGTGGGTGCCGGTTGATCTCCGAGACTGGGTCGATCTCGGTCGTTCACATATTGGAAGCGACATCGCGGGAGGAGGGCGACCTTGGCTTGTGTACCGGCCTCACCGTCGCGGCCTGGCGGGGGACGCGGGACACGGGTTTGACTGGATTTCCAGCGGATGGCTTTTGCGCCTTGCGGCGCTGGAGCCAGCTCGACGACAGTTCGGCAAGCAGACTGCGCAGGGCCTTCACGACATCCTCCTCTGCTGGACGATGCGGTAATCTCCGAAGGCCGGACTGGTTCCATGGCGCATGGAGCCGGCGCACCTTGGCGCTTCTGGTTATTGCATCGAGCCTGATCGATGCAGACCGAGAGGGATCATCGAGCTCTCATCACGGTTCTCGACGAATCCGGTTCCAGGCGGGGCCAATCCGTTGCCCAAAGCGTCGAATTCGATCGCAGCGCCAACCAGTTGTGCAGCCTGCAGGACCAGATGTTCAATGTCCTCGAGGGCGACGTTCTCGGCCAGGTTCCTGACCCTGATCCTTTCCGCCACCACCGACACATTGATGATGCCCGCGGTTTTGAACGCTGCGCGGACGCTCGCATAGACGTCTTCACGCAGCCGTGTGGAGTAGTCGTATCGCATTGAAACCTCCCAAAGCGAGTTGGTTTCCTCAAGCTGGCAGGATGCGCCCCATGGCGGCGCATGGCAAGTTAAAAGTGAAAAAACAATTAATAGAATCAGCTAGTTAGCATAGTTACACGAATGGGCAACCTGCGTTGAGTGATCATCTTTGGTACGACGCTGCATTCACCCACTGACCGCGCTTGACGCAGGATGCCGAAATTCCTAACTGTAAGTAGAATGAGACGGTTACTAACTCGCCTGATCTTTGCGCTTGGAGGCGCACATGGCTGACCTGGAACGCCCGGAACGACTGCAGATCATGTTGACCCAGGATGAACTGGCCGCACTGGAAAACTGGCGTTTCGACAAACGCATGCCCAGCCGCTCGGCGGCGGTACGCGAATTGCTGCGCCGTGGCCTTGCCTCCGATGGCTTCCTGACGGCCGAGGTGGGCGCCAAGTCGCAGGAATTCGGCGTGCTCCTGCCCAATGGCGACGGCAAGGCCCCGCCGGAACAGGCGGAGTAAAACTTTCGCGGTAAGCCTTCCATTCTCGCGCCGGCGATTGCCTTGATCCGTTTGCGCCTTATCTGATCGGGAAAGATGCAATTGCGGGTGGCGATGAACGACATCGACGGCAGCGACAGACAGGGGGCGACCGCCGACGCCCGGCTCGCGGCAATTGTCGATTCCTCCTTCGATGCCATCATCAGCAAGGACCTGAACAGCGTCATCCAAAGCTGGAACCAGGCGGCGGAGCGCATGTTCGGCTACACCGCCGAGGAGGCGATCGGCCAATCCGTCCTCATGCTCATTCCCGATCACCTCAAGAGCGAGGAGACCGAGATCATCAGCAAGATTCGCAGCGGCGACCGCGTGGCGAGCTATGAGACGACGCGCAAGCGCAAGGACGGAGCGCTGATTTCGGTCTCACTGACGATTTCGCCGATCAAGAACGGCGATGGCGAAATCATCGGCGCCTCGAAAATCGCCCGCGATATTTCCGCCGCCAAGGAGAGCGAGCGCCGGATCAGGCTGCTGATGCGGGAGGTCAACCATCGGGTCAAGAACCAGTTCGCGGTCATCCTGTCGATGGTCAGGGAGACCAGCAAGCGTTCGAATGGTCCAGGCGAGTTCGAGGAATTGATCCGCGCCCGCATCATGGCACTGTCGCGGTCGCACGATCTGCTCGTCACCTCGGAGTGGGCGGGGGCGAGCCTGTTCGACCTTATCCAGGAACATCTCAAGCCGTTCGGCCTCGAGGAGCAGATCCTGCTCTCCGGCCCGGTCCTGACGCTGCAGTCGAACGCGGTGCAGAACCTCGGCATGGCCTTTCACGAACTGGGCACCAACTCATCAAAGTATGGCGCGCTGGGCAGCGAAGGCGGCCGGGTCGAGATTACCTGGACCATCGGCTCGGGAGCGCATGCTCCCGGCTCCGCTGGCGAACGGGAATTCCAACTGACCTGGGAGGAAAACTGCGAACCGCGTCCCGGCGACCGGCGCGATCAGACCACGCGCAAGGGGTTCGGCACTGTCGTGCTGCAGCGTGTGGCGCCGCAGTCGCTGGGTGGCTCCGCCATTCTGGAGCGGTCGCCCGGCCATCTCAAATGGCAGCTGAGCGCGCCCCTGGCCTCCATCATCGTGGCGCAGGCCGGCAGCGAGGCCGATGGTGTTTCGCCGGGTTTCGGCATCTAGGGCGATCCGCCGGTCTGGACGCCGCCCCCTATTCCCTGTCGGGCTGCACCTGCTCGACCAGGATATGCGCCTCGCGCGCGGCCTCGACAAAGGCCTCCCTGGCGGTTTCGGGGGGCAAGTCGCCGCTCATTGCCCGGCGGCAGGCGCGCAGCGCGGACTGATGTTTCAGGCTCCCGGCATCGCGCCAATGTGTCGTCAGGAGCTCGATCGCCTGTTGTGTGTTGGACAGGTTGCGGATGGCTCCGGCAACGCCTACCGAAACGACGACGGGCTTGGAGAACCATGCAGTTTGCATTGGAACCTAGACCATGTTTAGCCCGTGGAACGCGTTGGGCGGCATGAGGTTTATCGCGGCCGATCACTGTAGCGTGAGGCTTTCCGGGCATCTCCGCGCGAACCAATCCTAGAGGATGCTGGTCGTCACTTCGACGATGATCGCGGCCCCTTCCAGTCCACCGTTGGGAACGTGCACGACGCGCGAGACCCGCAGATCCTGTGGGTTTCCGTCGACCGACAGGGACACGCTCTCGCCAATGCGCGGCACCGCCTGGAAAGTAACATTGGTGGCGTCGGGCCTGTTGTCGATGGATATGCGGCAATTGACGGTCATGGACTCTCTCCGGTGTCTGGCGGTGCCCCGGGTCGTCAACGCGGGGTCCATGAAATGGTTTCAGGAGGTTCGGTTCAAACACCTGCCGACGTCCGCGGGCGAAATCATCAACCGCCCGGTAGCCCCGGCGTCCGGCCTCTGATTCAGTCGTCGGCTCTCGGAACGAAATAGTTGGTAGTGATCGCATCGCCGCCGATTCCACGCGTGACTTGAACCGAGGCATAGCCTTCCGGGGCAATCGAGCCGGTCGCCATCCGGTCGACCTGCTTGCACCGGCCGACCATTTCGCCGCTCGGCCAGGGTGCCAATCTGATTTCAAGCGCCGCTTGGCACTGCGCCATCGATGAATAGACGACCGGGCGCGACTCCGTGGGCCGACAAAGCGATGCGTTGCACGACAGCATGATCATCACCGCCGCGGTTGCCGGATCCATGAAACTCTCCTGTTGGCCGACAATGAACGTCCAACAGGCCGCAAGGTTTCATGCTGACGGAAGCGACCCCAATCGGTTGGTCCGATTGTCGAGAAGCTCAGGACGTGCGGGAAAAGGCCAGGGACGAGATCTGAAAGCACTCACGCCTTATCAAGAGCCCGGCGGCTTCGGTCTCCGCGCCTCTGGACAGCCAGAATTCCGGGAACATCAAAGGCCAAACGAGGACATGGTCCAAGGGTTTTGGTACCCAAGGCGCGGCTTGGCATTCGCTGCGTCGGTCGGGGTCGATGTTGCTGTTCCGGTTGCTGTGCAGTCCAATTTTGCTGCCACCGCCGCCTTGATCGACAGACCAGCGCATGCCTTCGAGGCGGTGACGGTCGCCTTCTTTTCGTGTGCCGCAGCGACATTTGAGCCGGCGAGGACAAGCGCCAGGCAAATGAAAACCATCTTCATTAGATCCCCCTAGTTTAGCTTAAGCTAAATTAAAGTTAACGTAACGTTACCTGGCCGTCAATCGCGACGGAGGTCCAGGGAGGAAGCCACCTTCCTCCTGCCCGGGTACCGGCCGGTTTTTTACCTGTCCCCGGATTACGGCATGATTGATCGGAGAGGATCGGGAGCTACCCGACCTGGTTCCGGCTACTCGTTGGCTTGCAGCTGCCTGGTTCCCGCTCATGGGCTCGAACCACGATTCACGCCTTCAAAGGGCGCTGTCCTACCATTAGACGAAGCGGGAAAGCCGGCACGTTATGGCGCCCAGGCAGCTTGCGGTCAATTCGGGAAATTGTTGACCGGCTCTTCGCAGCGATAGACCGGGCAGTCCCCGTCGCGGGACGGGACATAGGCCGACATCGGCACTTCAGGCCAGTCGCACTCGTTGCCGAACTGCCTGACATAGCGATCGTAGGTGTTGGGGCCAGTGGTCAGCACCACGGCGCGGTGGTTCTGGATCATGGCCCGGATCTGAGCGCAGCCCATGGAGCGGCTGTCGGGCCGGGCGTCGGCCAGACCGGTCGCCGCGAGCACGACGGCCATGGCCATCAACAGGGTCGGAACGCGAACGGACATGATGGTTCTCTTCGGTTTGACGGAATTGCGAACGCGGCTGGCCCGGATTCGCCGGGGAATGGCCGCATGCATTGTCGCACATAACCCCCTATCGTGTCCGTTGGTTCCGCGACGGGCCTAGCCGGGCGCGCGTTGGCGCGCCGCGCAACCAAATCAGGCGTCGCGCATTGCTGGGCATGGACGGCAGGAAACCTTACGAAACACCGCAATGGCGGCTCGGAAACGAGGGCCGCGAGGCGATGTGCTGCTCCTTCTGCGGCGGCCGCGACCATCGGTTCGAGGAATGTCCGCGAATGCCCGATCTTTTCCGGCCCGGCGAGCCCGAGGGCGAGGATATAGCGGAGGAACCAGCCGGCTGATCCGAGGTGCCCGGTGGCGGGTGGCTAACCGGCATCCGACTTGAGCCCGCCGAAGAAATCGATCAGCGCACCTGCCGTTTGCGCGGGCGCCTCCTCCGGGAAGAAATGTCCGCCCGAGATCGCGCGGCCGCGCACGTCGTCGGCCCAGTTCCGCCAGAGCGCCAACGGCCCACCTTCGCCGGCATACCATTGGGCGAGCGCGCCTTGCCCGCTCCACAAGGCCAGCACCGGGCAGGCGATGCGCCGGCCGGCGGCTTTGTCCGCCCGGTCGTGATCGCGGTCCAGCGTTGCCGCGGCCCGGTATTCCTCGCAGATCGCGTGGAGGTGGGCGGGGTCGCGCAAGGCTTCGACATAGGCCTGGCGGATGCCGGCCGGAAAGACATCGGGCGACGACCCCCAGCCACCCAACGCATTGTCGACGATGGCGTTGGCGGCGCCCGCCAGGATCTTTTCCGGCAAGGGTTCGGGCTGTGCCAGCAAGGACCACGGCCAGAAGCCGAGGGCCAGCCGGGCGTCGGCCCGATCCCAGGCGTCGGCCGTGGGGACGATGTCGAGCACGGCGAGTTTTTCGATACGGCCGGGATGGTCGAGCGCCATGCGGTAGGCGACGCGCCCGCCGCGATCATGGCCGGCGACCATGAAGCTGGTAAAGCCGAGCCTGGCCATCATCGCCACCATCTCCGATGCCATGGCCCGCTTGGCATAGGGAGCATGATCGGCGCTCGAGGCCGGGCAGGCGCTGCGCCCATAGCCACGCAGGTCGGCGCAGATGACGGTGAAACGATCGGCAAGCAGCGGCGCAATATCGCGCCACATCAGATGGGTTTGCGGAAAGCCGTGCAGCAAAAGCACCGCCGGTCCGGCACCGGCGCGGCGCACGAAGATGCCGGCGTCCTCGATGTCGACGTCGATAGGCTGGAAATGCTCGAACATGGCTGGCCTCCGGCACAGGCAACGGCTGGAGAACGGGATTGGTTGCGGCGCCTTCGCAAGCGCCGGCCGCAACGGGCCGATCCCGCGCAAGCTCTCCCCCAATCCCTTGGGCCAACCTTTTGGGCCGGCGGACGTTGTCCCCGTGAACGGAAGGCCGCCGTGGGGCGGCTTCAACGAAGGAGGCCGAGATGAAATCCCTCGTCATTGCGTCATGCGCCGCGATGCTGGCCCTGGCATTGCCGGCAGCGGCACAGACGGCCCAGCAGTCGCCGAACCAGCAGGCCGACAAATGCCGGGCACAAACGGATCAGGGCGGCAAGCAGCAGTCCGGCAGCGGCGACCTGAGCGAAAAGCTCAACGATTGCGGCGGCGTGCTGAAACCGCCCCCCACAGGCGACCAGGGCATGGCCGCGCCGGCACCCGACGAAGGCAAGACGCCGGTCATCAAGCCGGGCGAAGTGCCGCCCCAGCCGCCAAAGCAGTAGAGATCGTTCGGCAGCATTGTCATGGCGGCGGAGGAACTTCGCAGACCAGGAAACGTTTCTCTGACAAACCGGATCTGGAAAGGATGGACCGTGAGAGATGTTGCCAGTACAGCCGAGTTGCTTACCTCTATTGCCATCGTTATCGTCCTGATGCTGACGGCGCCGAAGAGCTTCGGCTTCGAGGCCTCCCACCCGATCGTGGACGGCGATCTGCCAGTGGAATGACCGAAAGCGGTTCCGCAACAAGAAAGCAGGCGAGTTCGCCTGCTTTTCGTTTCCATGGTGCCTTGACTTACCTGACCAGAAGGCCGGCGTGATCGCAGACAGCGGTGAAGGCTTCCTGCGCCTGTGCCGCGCCCTCATTGTTGGCCAGCGCCGACTCGATCTTTTCGCGCGCGGTCTGGTAGAAGGGGCCGCGCCTGGCTTGTGGCCAGTCGATCAGGATTTCACTGGCGTCCTGAAGCGTGGCCACCTCGCGGATCGTGTCCGAGCCATGAGGCTTGACCCGCAGCGGTGTCGACAGCATCAAACCGGCCATTGGTTTCTCCCGCTACTGGGTCCTCATTGCCCGCTACCAGGGCCTCATTGCAGGATGCGCGCCTCGCGCGCGGCGTCGATCATCGCCCGCATCGCCTTTTCCGCCGGCGTCCAGCCGTCCAGCGCATCGCGGCAGCTGCGCAGTGCCGCCCGGTATCGGCGGCCTTGGCCGGCCGGCCAGTCGCCAAGGCATTCCAGCCCCTCCCAGGCGCTGCGCACCACGCGCTCCCGCTCGGGAGCGAATTTCAGGCGGATCGGTCGGGGAAACATCTTGTCGTTCAACGGTCGTCTCCATGAATCATGCACATCGGCCGACATGCACCGAGGAAGCGCCGGATAACGTCGACGACAGGGGAGGGTTCCAAGCCCGGACAATCAATTTTTAACCATGCTTTCAGTCGCGCGCGACGGCGTCCGAAGAGGGCTTGGCCGCCGGCAGATCGACATCCTGTGCTTGCGGCCGGTCATGTTCGAACTGCTCGGCGTCGGGCAAGGCATGCAGCCAGGTCTCGCGCCGGCCGGTCCACAATTCATATTGCGGTGCCAAATCCGTCGGTGCGACGTCGAGGCTGCCGAGCATCACCTCGGCCTCGTTGTCGTCGACCCAGGCGACGCGGCTGCCGCAGGTCGGGCAGAAGCTGCGTGTGCCGTAGCTGGCGACCTCGCCCGATGTCTCGAACGCATCGCGCGGCCAGATGGCAAAGGCCGAATAGACCGAACCACCCGCCTTGCGGCAATCCTTGCAATGGCAAAGGCCAACCCGCGACGGCTGGCCGTTGACGACGAAATGCACGCCACCGCACAGGCAACTGCCGGTCCTGCGTGTTGTGTCGGACATGGTTGCGCCCTCCGTTTCGCCAGCCTGGCTTTGCCTGCCATAGGGCTGCTCCAGCCATGGCCGGCTCCGTCAGTTTGGCATGCCGCGGGCCGGGCGGGACAGATGCTCGTCTGCCATTTCGTTGGCCAGGATGAGAAACCGGGAAAAAGACATCCTGTTCACCGTACCGCCGAGCCCGGTTGACGCGGCCCGCAGCATTCTTCAACGCCATGCCGGCGAATTGGTTGCCGCCTTGCGGCCGCTCCTTCTATCCGCGGGCGGCCATGTGGTTGTCGAGCTTCTTGCGCGAGGGTCCGTAGCGCTTGATGATGGTCTGGGCCTCGCTCTGCGGAATGCCGTATTTGCGCGCGAAGGCCGCGACCTCGTAAGTTTCCTCGCTCGAGACCAGCTTGCGGTCCTGTTTGGTCTTGGATTTGTCGTCAGGCATGTCGGGCCTCACTTTCTGTAAGCCGCATGGTCGCGCGGACGCCTATATGTCGCGGTCACACATAACACGGATCGGCGATGCTGGTTCCATCGCGGAGCAACGCCAGTTCAGCCTAGGCCGATGAAGAGGTCGGGCCGGTGCTGTCGGTGTCGCTGCATTGGGCGCAGCGCGCGCTGGCGCCGGGACAGCCGCGGCGATGCGTGCCGGCGGGGCAGCAAAGGCCGCTGGAACTCGTCCAGCGCGGGCATTGGAAAACCTGTCCGGTGCCGCCGCAGCCTTCGCACTCCAGAACCGGTGTCCGGACCAGATAGGACTTCGTCCCCAGCCTGACGCTTGCGCCCAAAACCCACCCACCCATATCGTGCACCAGACATAGCTGTGCATTAGCCCCGGCTAACAATATCACGATCAGCGTTACGGACAAGTTTCAGGATGATTAAGAATTTCTAAAGCTGGGCCTGCCGGGAAGCGGTCTTGCTTCTTCCTTCGGGCGGTGGGCTGCCATAGCATCGGGCGCCAAACCGGAACCGGTGAAAATTTTCGCCCGGCATGTCGGATCGGCACATGGCGGGGCGTCCTTGGGGCTGATGAAGCTGGAGAACAACCATGTCGCCCCAAATCGCACAATCGCCGTGGCAGACCGCGGCCCTTCTCGTCGCCCGCCTGATCTTCGCCGCCGTCTTCCTGATGGCGGTGACCTTCAAGTTCCTGGGCATGGAGGCCACGGCGGGCTATATCGCGGCCGCGGGCTTTCCGTTCCCGCTCTTCCTGGCATGGTGCGCGGCAATCCTGGAGGTGGCCCTGGTGCTGTGTTTCCTCAGCGGCGCCTTCTTCACCCAAGCCGCCCTGGTCGCCGCCGCCTATGTGCTGTTCCTTGCCTTTGCCTTCCACGGACCCAGCCACTGGGCCGGCAACCAGGCCGAGTTCGGTTTCTTCGTCGACCATTTTTCGTTCCTGGCCGGACTGCTGTTCGCGGCGGTCCACGGACCTGGAAGAATTCTGGCGCTGAACCTGGGATGGCCGGGCAGGGCGTAATGAGCATGCCGGGGGCAGGGCATGAGGAGCCCGCCAGGGGCAGGGATCTCACATCTGATCGTTGTAGGGCTCCTTCATCTGGCCGACCATGCGGGCCAGCTTCGAGAAAGACGGCATGTCGGCCTCCGGCTGGCACTGGTTGGCGAGTTCCAGCAGCCGGATCGGAAAATTGACGGCGTCGCGGTTCGACGCCGACATGCCGTCCGATCGCTCCTCGCCGGTTTCCGACGCCTCGGCCTTGCGGAGCGCGATGTCGATCTCCTCCGACGTCAGCACCCCCTTTTTTACCAGGACGTGGTTGATCGAGGCGACGGCCATCAGCAGGCCTTCGAGTTGCAGGTTGGCGACGTTCATGGATTTCTCCCTCCGTTGATCGCAGTGGAACGCATCAGCGGCGTTTCCGATCCGGCCGGCGTGCGGGAACCAGCGCGCCGATCGTGAGCGGTCGGGCGCTACTCCTGCGTCAGGCGCTCGCCATACTCGCGCCAAAGCGCCCTGACTTCCAGGCTGCCGAGGCGCGGGATCGAAGGGTCGCCGCAATCTATGGCGACGGTCCCGATGTCGTAATTGGGGTAAGCGTTGGCGACGAAGCGGATCGCTTCGCCAAGCGAGTGCACCCGGATGACCGGATCCGCCTGGCCCTGGCCGGTGCTGCGCACACCGGAAACCGTGGCCGGAGCGTGCCGCATCCTGAAGACGGATGCCATGGCTGGTCTGTCCATCGTCCTCTCCTACAAGGCCGTGCGACGGGAATCATTCCATGAGCTGGCGCTGATGATTTCACAGGAGCCGGTTCATGAATAGCCGGATAAATGTCAGCGGACGGGATCGTGCCCCCTCGGGAAATGTGAATTTTTTCCTATTTGGCATTGACCGGTGAGGGCAGCGATGCTATAAATCCATCCATGGTGCTGATTTGCGCCACCGACCCGCCGCCGAGGCGGGTTTCCTGTTTCTGGCCCCTGGTTGGGCTGCCTGCCGATGCGGTGGCGCCGTAGAGCGCTGCTTCCGCGAGATGCGAGAATCCCATGCCCCGCTATGCCAGCATCATCACCGGCGATGACGGCCGCGAGATCGTCAGCGCCATCGGCGAATTCGAGGGCGCCGGCCCTGTGGCGCGCCTCGGCCGCGTCGAGGAGGTTCCCGCCGGCGTGCTGATCGGCATGGTGCGCGATGCGGCCGGTGGCTTCTGCTTTCCGCAGGCCGGTATCGGCGCACAGCTCGTAGGTCTCGCCATGGCGCGGCTCAAGGCCGCAAGGCCTGTGGCGAGGCCCGCACAGGCCGCGAAGCCGAAGCGCGGAAAGGCCAGGAAGAAATCCGCCCGTTTGAAAAAGCGGGCCAGGCAGGCGCCGCCGAAGGCCGCCGCCGGTGATGTCAATGTCGGGGCGCGGACCCATGACTGATGAAACCGGGCCGGCGCGCCGCAAGGCCAGGGCGGCAAGGCGCAAGCCCGCTGCCAGTCCGGTAGCCGCCAAGACGCCCCGGCCGAAGCGGACCAAGAAAACATTGGGCGACGATTTCCTGGCCGCCGTGCGGGCCGATTTTCAGGCGCATGGCGCCGGTGTCCTCGCCGAGGTGCGGACCGACAAGCCGGACCAGTATCTGAAGATCGTGCTGTCGGTGCTGCCCAGGGATTTTGATGTCGCCGTCAACCAACTGGACGTCCTCTCGGATATTCTGTTCGAGGTGATCGTGCGGAAGTTCGGGCCAGCCCCGGAGGACTGACGGCCGGCCCTGCTTTGGGACCGGCACCTGACGGCTCGATCGAACCACAAGCCCGCCTTGGCTCACGCCAGGGCGGGCTTTCTTGCGTTTTCGGGCCGCTCATCGTTCACGGATACGAGGCCCGGCTCCTCTTCGGCGCAAGGTCGGAAAAACCGTACTCAGGCCAGGATGTTGACGGCGCGGGCCGCGACCAGCGCGATCGTGAGCAGCGAGATCATCGCCTCCGCCATCATCAAAAGCTTGGCGCGCTGGGAAAGCGGCAAGGTGTCGGTTGGTGAAAACGCCGTCGCATTGGTGAAGGCGAGGAAGAAATAATCAACGAAGCCAGGCAGCCAGTCGCGGATCTCGCGATCGTCCAGGGTCATTTGCGGAAACAGGAAATCGGCATGGGCGCGTTTGACCAGTCCGCAGGTCGGCGGCCCGCCGCGATCGGTGCTCCAGAACCACAAGGCGAAGACGATGATGTTGGTGAGCCAGATGTTGAGCGCGTCGACGAGCAATGTCTGGCCGCTGCTGCCGGCATGTCCCGCCAGCAACACGCGCACCAGCAGCACCAGCGAACCGCAGTTCATGACGCTGACGACGCCGGTCATTACCAGGGCCGTCCTGCGGATCATGACGCGAAAACGGCCGACGAGATACCAGTGCTCTTCCTCGACCGCTTTCTGGGTGGCGACCTGCGTCCAGGCGGTGGCCACGGATAGGGGCACCAGCAGGGCGGCCTCCAGCGCCGGCGCCAGCCAGCGAGGGCCGAACGAAAGATCGTTGATGACCAGAAGCTGCAGGCAGATGATGACGAGGACAGCCGCGCGCGCCAGCCAGAAGTCGAGCGCGCGGTGATGGATGACGGCATGCTGGTGACGCATCGAATGTCCGGGATGCTGAAGTGGGATCAGGTGTGCGGGCTGTTTTGCCCGGGGAGGGCAATAGAACGCCGAGATTCCCGCTCAATCTTGGTATTGCAATGGCACGCAAGTATACTTTTTTGTAAGCTTTGACCTTGGGGCTATTCGGCAAACCGGGCGATGTGATTTAAGCGCGGCATGGCGGGAATTGACGACTCCATGGATCGTTGGGTGCCGGCAGCACTGCCTGCCGTGGGCCTGGACTCGTCATTGGTTTGGTCCGCGCTGCTTCGGCACCCTTGGGGTTTGCTGGCACTTTTGTGCCTGGTGCAGATCCTGTGCTGGACCCTGGTGCCAACACTCATCGATCCCGCACCGCCCGGCGACGTCGTGGAAGGCTTCATGTGGGGCCGCGAATGGGTGCTTTTGACCTACAAGCATCCGCAACTCCCCGGCTGGCTGCTCGAGACCAGTCATCTCCTGACCGGATCGTTCCGCTGGCCGCAATATCTGCTGGCCCAGCTGACGATCTCGGCCACTTTCGTCCTGGTCCACCTCCTGGCTCGCGACACGCTCGGCCGCGACAAAGCGCTGGCCGCCGTGCTTTTGATGCCGTCGGTCTATTTCTTCGGCTGGCCGACGCCGCAATTCAATCACGACTATGCGCAGATGCCGTTCTGGGCGGCGATCTGCTGGTTGCTGTGGCGCGCCAGCCGCGGCGGCGGGCCGGGCTGGTGGCTGGCGCTCGGATTGGTGTCGGGCGTTGGGCTCTACGCCAAGTTTTCCACCGGCTTGCTGCTTGCCTTCGGCGGCCTCTGGCTGCTGTGCGACCCACGTGCGCGCAGCCGGCTGGCGACACCCTGGCCATGGCTTGGCCTGGCTGTGTTTCTCGCCGCCGCCGCGCCACTTGCCATCGCACTCTACCGCATCGATTTCCTGCCTTTGACCTATTTCGCCGGCCGCGATGCATGGGTGAGCGAGCACCGGGCGCGGCTCTATTATATCGGCGTCCAAATGGCCGGCCTTTCCGGCTTTCTCCTGGTGTTGGCGCTATCAGGGCTATTGCGGCGCTCACCAGCCCCGCAAATGCCGGTCGAGCGCGACACGCTCGTCTATCTCTGCTGGATGGGGCTTGGGCCGGCGGCGCTGATCATGATGGTCTCGTTTTTCACTGGCACCGGCGAAGCCTGGGGCGCGCCGATGTACAATCTTGTCGGCGTCGTCGCGCTCGCCTTTCTCGGTCACCGGCTCGGTGCCGTCGAGATGAGGAGGTTGGCGATCTGCGCCTTCATCTGCATCGTCGCCATGTCGGGCGCCTATGGGGCGATCCGATGGACGGACTGCAATGTGCGGGGACGCATGGACGCCGTCTGCTGGCCGGCGCGGCCGATCTCGGACGAGGCCGAGGCAATCTGGCACGCGGCGGCGCCGGGCAGGCTCGACATCGTCGGTGGCGACACCAATCTTGCCATGCTGGCTGGCCTCAACGCCTATGACAAGCCGTCTATCTTCACCGATCTCGATATGCGGTTCGCACCCTGGATCACGAGGCAGCGGTTGCACGATCACGGCATGCTGATGGTCTGGTCGGGTCGTCACGTGCCGTCAAGATTTCTGGCGTGGGTGGACAATATCCCGGTCAAGACCGTTCTTTTCAACTGGTCGCGCGAGGCACCGCCGGTGGCGATCAGCTTTGCCGTCATTCCGCCCGGCACGCGATATCTGCCGGCTGCCGCCAGTAGCCGGACCCGGCATCCGCGCAGCTAGGGTGAGCGGCGACGTGCGATCCCATTCCCTATAATACAAGCGGACGGCCGCTCGTCTGACTGGACGAACCAGGCAACAATGCCCATTTATGGCGCTATCCAAGTTTGTTGCCGCGCAATTCCCGACGGAGAGCCGCTACACTTCCCCCGGAATTGCCTTTTGAGGAGACGTGACATGGCGACTTCGAGCGAACGTGCAGTGCTTGCCGGCGGCTGCTTCTGGGGCATGCAGGATTTGATCCGGCGCTTCCCGGGTGTCCTTGCCACGCGTGTCGGCTACAGTGGCGGCGACGTGCCGAACGCCACCTATCGCAATCATGGCACGCATGCCGAAGCCATCGAGATCACCTTCGACCCGGCGAAAATCAGCTTTCGCCAGCTTCTGGAATTCTTCTTCCAGATACATGATCCGACGACGCGCAATCGCCAGGGAAACGATGTCGGCATGAGCTATCGCTCCGCAATCTACTACACCGATGAGGAGCAGAAGCGTGTGGCGGAGGACACCATCGCCGATGTCGACGCCTCCGGCCTGTGGCCCGGCAAGGTCGTCACCGAACTCGCGCCGGCCGGAGCGTTCTGGGAGGCCGAACCCGAGCACCAGGACTATCTCGAGAAATATCCCAACGGCTACACCTGCCATTTCGTCAGACCAGGCTGGAAGCTGCCGGTTCGTGAAAAGGCGGTTTCATAAGGCTCACCAGCCGTTTTGGCAGCAGGTTGGGTGTAAACGCCCGTCGATTGCCAAGGATCATACGCATAGGGGCTGTTAGCCGCCGTCCGGCGGTTGACAGTTCGCTGCATTGCTGGCCAACTGCGCAGGTTGATTGATCATCGGGGATGAGCATGAAGAAGATCTACGAAAAGCCGGTGTTGGTGAAGCGGGAAAGACTCTCAAGTGTTGCGGCGGGACCGCTTTCTTCCAAGGCAGCCTGACCGGCCAGGCCGGCTTTCGGGCCTGGCTGGCCGAGTGATCGAATTGCTGGCGCGGGCAGGCTACGTCTTGCCCCGCTGGGCTTGAGAAGATGATTTCTTCGGAACCTGCGGCCCGCGCCGGGCAACTCACTGCAATTTTCATCCTGGATGTTTCTGCTTATACCGGGCCGCTGCTTTCCGGATGGATCGAGGCGGGAAACCGTGTTGGTGCGATCATCGTGCCTGGTTTTCAACGCCCATCCAGAGGCTTCAGCATTGGCAATTTTCGGCGCAGGCTGAGGCGCCGGCGTTTGCTCAGGCGCTATCTCGGCAACACGCCGGTAAAGCTGATCGAATTCCGCCGGCCTTACGACTGGAACGAGCTTGCCCGGCAATTGCCTGACATCGCCGCGGATGTGCTGATCTGCTTCGCTTTCCCGACCTTGATCCCACAGCAGCTGCTCGACCTCTTTCCCAAGGGCGGGCTTAATTTTCATCCGGCGCTGCTGCCCAATTACCGGGGGCCACATCCTCTCCATCGTCTTGTCGCGGATGGCCAGCATGCCGTCCATGGCGGCGTGACACTGCATAAGATGTCGGCCAATTTCGACGACGGCGACATCCTCGGACAAGTGCCGTTCACCGAAGCAGACTGGAGGTCGCGGCGGGATATGGTGGACAGCGTGGCGAGCGCTATGCGCCGGTTGGTGCGTGAGGTGGCGCCAGCCTATTGCAAGAATCTGGTGTCGGGGATGCGGCAGCCAGCCGGTGATTTCGTCTGGGCTCGACTTGAGCGGGACCACATGGCGATTTTGCCCGACATGTCGATCGGGCACGTTGCCCGGATGTGGCACGTATTGGGCGCTAAACCCGGTATCTATCTGGATGTCGCCGGCCGCCAGGTCAGGCTGGCCTTCCAGGTCAGGCGACTGGGTCCGCCAACCGGAAAGGGTCCGGTAAGGCGATGGGGGACGGTGGAGTTCGATCTTGCCAACGGCCGGGTTCGGCACCTCACCTACGGGCGCCTGCTCAAACGGCTGATGAAAATATACGCCTCGTTCCCACGCCCCCGGGCCGGCAGACCGTACGCTGAATTAAGGGTCTTTGGCCGGGTGGGCAGTGAAGCGGCACCACAGCCGCCAGCGAGTAGTCGCGGACACTGAATCCCAATAGTGGGAACCGTGGAAACTGCGTCCGCGGTTCCCATATCGCGATGGCAAACTACTTTCCGCAGTTGTTGTCATTCACGGTCGGCGCGGTGGCGTTGCCGTTGGCGTCCGTCTGTGCACCCTGCGGGTTGGTCGGGCAATTCTTGTCCGCATTGGAATTCATGTCGCCCGGCGTGGTGGTCGTGCTGTTGGTCGCGCCCGGATCGATCGTACTGGGCGAAGCCGGGGTGCTTGGGTCCACAGTGACGGACTTGCCGCTGCCGCCGGACCCATCCGCGCCCGCCGCGCTATTGCTTTGCGCCATGGCGGATGTTGCAACGGCAATGGTGAAGGCCGAAGCCGCGAGGATTTTCATGAACATGATTTGTCTCCATTTTCTGTGAACTCGTCGCCGGGAACGGTGCACGGTTTCGCGGAAATCATGAACCGCTCTATCTCTTGTTTTGACACAATCCCGAACGGAAAATTGATCCTGGAATCGCGTCCAGCGACTGGTGGGACAACCCCTCGGAATGGCGAAGGTTCCAGACAAATTTCCGCGCCGGCGATGCCCAATTGTCCTGGAGCTCGGGCAATGCTTTGGCGCGGCTTGCCAAAAAAACAGCTTTCCCAACCGTCCGAATGATGCTTTAACGCGCCTATCCACAGGGGTGCTCCGTACGGTCGGGGCTGAGACGGGGGCGGCAAGCCCACAGACCCTAGAAGCTGATCTGGGTAATACCAGCGGAGCGAGGCGGGCGATGTTTTCAGGCGCACAGGTTTCCCTATATCCAATGGCCGACGATTTCGTCGGCATCATTCTGGGCGCGCTCGGCGCGCTCGATCCGTACCGCGATAAGCTCAGGATCGAGACCGACGACATTTCGACCTTGCTGGTCGGGCCCCCCGAGGTGTTATTCCCTGCGCTGCGCGACCTTTTCGTGGCCGCGTCTGGCAGCGGCAGGCATTGCGTGCTGTCAGCCACCATTTCGCGTGGCTGCCCAGGCGAGCCGGATGACCCGATCTGCCGCTCCGACACGTTCGGCGGACCTGCCGGGCCACTCGGCCCGCGCAAGCAAGCCGCCATCACCGCAGTGCGCGGCGCGCCGGCCACTGGCCAGCCGGCGGCGGCGCAGTTCTCGCTCTATGTGATGGGCACTGACGACCACATGGACGAAATCTATGGCTGCATAGATTTCCTGAAGCAGTCCGGCGTCTACGATCGCTCCAAGAATTTCTGCACCAAGCTGCGCGGCGATGCCGGCGCGATCTTCTCGGCCCTCGATGAAGCCTTCTGCCGCTTCGGGCCCGGCGCCGGCCATGTAACCCTCGATGTCACGGTCTCGGCCAACAGTCCCACCGCCGTCTGAACCGCTCGTGGTCTCATCGTCATTCAACCCGCGTAACGTCGCGGGCTTCTTCGCAAAAACAGCGCCGGCCGTGATATCGATCGGTTTGGTGCTCGTGGCCTGGGAACTGTACGCAAACATTTCCGGCATCAAGCCGACGGTTCTGCCGGCGCCCTCGCGCGTCTTCGAACAGGCGATGCTCAATCGGGAAGCCTTGGTCGACAACGCCATTCCCACGGTCCGCGCCACGCTGATCGGTTTTGCCTGTTCGCTCAGTGCCGCCTTCGCCCTGTCGATGCTGGTCGACTTCTTCCAGCCTTTGCGGCGAGCGCTGTTTCCCATCTTCATAGTCAGCCAGACTTTGCCGCTGGTCGCCATCGCGCCATTGGTGGTGCTGTGGTTCGGCTTCGGGCTGACGCCCAAGATCATGCTGGTGGCGCTGGTCACCTTCTTCCCGATGCTGGTCGCGCTGGTGCAGGGCTACGAGGCTACCGAGGTGGAGATCGGTCAGATGCTGCGTGCCATGGGAGCAGGGCGTTGGCGTGTCTTCATGCTGGCACGATTGCCTTCGGCGCTGCCTTATTTCTTCGCTGGCCTCAGGATATCCATCACCTATGCCGTGGTCGGCGCCATTTTCGCCGAATATGCGGGCGCGGCCAAAGGGCTGGGCATCTACATGCTCAACGCCAAGAACAATTTCCGTCCCGACCTGGTGCTCGCCGCCGTCTGCGTCAGCGCAGCGCTCACCCTTGTCCTGTTCGGGCTGACGATGCTGCTGCAGCGTCTTGCCATGCCCTGGGAACGAGCCGCTGGCAGGCAAGGCGCCGGAAAAGGTCCAGAAGCATGAGCCGGCTCGAATTGCGGCATGTTCGCAAGGCGTTTGGCGGGCTCGATGTGCTCGCCGACATTTCGCTTCGTGTCGATGCCGGCGAATTCGTCTCGATCCTTGGACCTTCGGGAGCCGGCAAGTCGACGCTGTTCCAGCTTCTGACCGGCGCCGAGCATGGCGAGGGTGAGATGTTCTTCGACGGCGTGCCGCTCGACGATCACGGCAGGCATTTCGCCTTCATGCCGCAGCGCGACGCGCTGATGCCGTGGCGGCGCATCCTCGACAACACCACGCTCGGACTCGAGGTGCAAGGCGTCAGCCGCAAGGCGGCACGGAAGCGTGTGGCTCCGCTGATTGCCGAGTTCGGCCTTGCCGGCTTCGAGTGGCACTTTCCAGCGCAGCTCTCGGGCGGCATGCGCCAGCGCACGGCGCTTTTACGCACCGTGGTGCAGGAACGCGATATGTTGCTGCTCGACGAGCCGTTCGGCGCGCTCGACGCACTGACCCGCGCGGCCATGCAGCGCTGGCTCGAACAGATGTGGCGACACCACCACTGGACGGCGTTGCTGATCACTCATGACGTGCGCGAAGCCCTGTTCCTGTCCGACCGCATCTATGTGCTGTCCGCGCGGCCTGCCCGGGTCGTGCGCGAGATCAAGGTGCCGCTGCCGCGCCCGCGCGATCCCGCCAGCGCGGCCACGCGGCAGGCGGGGCCACTCGAGGCCGAGATTCTCGACATTTTGCTCAACCCCTAGCCATCCGAAGGACATGACCATGACTGACTTGACGCGCAGGCAAGCCCTGCTGCTCACCCTTGCCGGCAGCGTACCGCTGATCACCGGATCGAGCCGCTCCTTCGCGGCAACGCGGACGGTCACGGTCGCCCTCGACTGGACGGTCAACACCAACCACATTGGGCTGTTCGTCGCCCGCGATAAGGGATTTTATCGCGAAGCCGGCCTCGAGGTCGACATCCTGCCCTACAGCGATACCGGTGCCGGCACGCTTGTCGCCAACCATGTCGCCGATTTCGGGATCAACGGCACCATCAGCCTGTTCACCCAGAAGACCGCGGGGGCCGATCTGAAGGGCGTCTATGCCGTCGTGCAGTCCGAGACAGGCCGGCTGGTGTTCAATGCCGCGCGCAGCGACATCAAAAGCCCGAAAGATCTGGATGGCCTGACCTATGGCGGTTTCGGCAGCGCCTGGGAGACCGCGCTGATCTCGACCATCATCCGTCACGACGGCGGCAAGGGCGATTTCGAGACGGTGACGCTGGGCACTTCCGCCTACGAGGCGCTGGCCAACGGTTCGGTCGACTTCACGCTGGAAGTGTCGACCTGGGAGGGCGTCGAAGCCGAACTCAGGGGCGTTAAGCAGCGCAGTTTCGTCTATGCCGACCATGGCGTCCCCGATGAGCACACCACGCTTATCTCTTCGAGCGAAGCGTATCTCCAGGCGAACCCCGAATTGTCGTCATCCTTCATCCAGGCAACGCGGCGCGGTTACCAATTCGCCGTCGATCATCCAGGGGAGGCCGCCACGCTGCTGATAGCCGCCAACAAGGATGCCCTGACGAATCCGGCCTTGGTCCACGCCTCGCTGAAGGCACTGCTCGAGGGCAATTATCTACGCGGGCAAAATGGTGCCATCGGGACGTTGGACCCTGCCAAGATGGAAGCGATCGGCAACTACCTCTTCGCCGCCGGCATTCTGCGCGACACCGACGGTAAGGTTCTGCCGCAGAGCCCGGATTTCGCCAGGTATTTCAGCAACGCATTTCTGGGGTAGCTGGCCAATCCCTTAAGGAGAGGATCAACTCGGGCGAAACCCATTCCTGGCGATCCTCGAAGCGGAGACAATCTGCACGGCCGTGCCTTGTGTCTCGCATGTCTTTCGGCGGCGCCGTCGCCGTTTCTGATGCCGATATGATCTTCTCGGTTAACCGCACAGCAATGGTTGCGTGCAAAGGTCCCTCCGAGGGATCATCGGGGTTCTTGCCTTGCTTGCACCAAAAAGCGAAACGCTTCCGCGCGTCAACCAGGGCGGGATGATATCCGAAGCGCGCAAGCGCGAGATCCTGGCCGACTTGCGCGAAGGCTTCTTTCGCATTTGTGCGCTCGCATGCGCCGCGCTGTTTGTGTACCGGGGCGTGTATCACTTCGTGCAGGACCCCACCCGGTTCAATATCGCGCTCGTGGCGGTCTCCGAGACGCTCACCTTTACCTGGCTGCTGCTGTCGCGGCGGCCGGTGACGCGTGACTGGAGCCCGCTTGCGGTAGTCGCTTCGGTGACCGCCAGTTTTGGTGTCGCCTTGATCACCATGGAACCGGGCATCCCCATCATCCCCATCTATGTCGCCGCGCCGCTGCAGTTCCTGGCACTGTGGTTCGTCATCTGGGGAAAGCTGTCGCTGGGTCGTTCCTTTGCCATCCTGCCCGCCAATCGCGGCGTGATGACCGGCGGCGCCTACCGCCTGGTGCGGCATCCGATCTATGCCGGTTACCTTACCGGCCATGTCCTTTACCTGCTGTCGGCCTTTTCCTTCTACAATCTCGCCGTCTATGCGGTTATCACCTATCTGCAGGTGTACCGCATTCTGCGCGAGGAGGCCTTGCTTGCCGCGGAACCGGAGTACCGCTCTTATATGGAGCGCGTGCGCTATAGGCTGTTTTACCGGATATTCTGAAGGCCAGACTGTCACGCGAGAGTGGCCGTCCTGTTTGATCCAGAGTTGGCCAACAGGGCTCCTTAGCGGCTAGTGGTCCGGAACTGCTCCGCAGGTGAGGTGCTGTATTCTGGCTGTTCGGTAGCAAGCAGCCTGGCACCAAATCATCGGCTCTCCAACAGCTGGCTCCAAATCGTTTTTTCTCGTAAATTCCTCAAAATATAGACATTGCAAATGTCTGCCATTAGATATTTTTTTACAAGTATATTATATTTTTATTATCATTACCGCTTTCTTGTTTCGACGGTTAATACCATGTCGCTCACATGTATAGCCTGAATTGAAACTCAAAACTCTCTTCGACGTAGTTGCCATCGCAATCGGCTGCATGCCGAGTGCCTAGCGCAACGACAACAGGAGAGTGTTATGGCCTTTACCATCAAGACAGTCGCCAGTGTGTTGGCGGGTAGTGCAATAGTCATGGTTCTGTCCGTGCCAGCAAACGCAGCAGGTCTTGGCGTCGGTGTCGGCGCCTCGGTTGGCGGTAGCGGCGGTGTCAATGCCGGTGTCGGCGCCTCGGTCGGCGGCGGTGGCGGCATCAATGCCGGCGTCGGTGCCTCGGTCGGCGGCAGCGGTGGCGTCAATGCCGGAGCCGGCGCCAATGTCGGCGGCTCGAGGGGCGTCAGCGCCGGGCTCGGCGCGTCGGTCGGCGGCAGCAATGGCGTCAATGCAGGAGCCGGCGCCAATATCGGTGGTTCGGGCGGCATCAACGCCGGGCTCGGTGCCAATGTTGGCGGAACGGGTGGCATCAATGCGGGGCTTGGCGCCAGTGTTGGCGGCGCCGGTGGCATTGGTGTCGGCGCGGGCATCGGCAACGGCACCAATCCCAGCAATCCGTCCAACCCGAACAACCCATCCAATCCCAATCACCCCAACGTTCCTGGTGTCGTGGCCCAGATGTCAAGCTCGCAGGTGACGCGCATGAAGAAGCGCTGCGTCGATGTCCTCAGCAGCGAAGGGACCTATGACCGCGACTTGCGGCAGCTCTGCCTGCTGATCGCACGCCGCTGAGGCTGAGGGAGGTTGCGGAACCAGCCGTAGGCCTGACCGCACTCTCCTGGCCTCCGGCCGGTTGGAAAGCCCGCCGTCCAGGCGGGCTTTCTGCGTTGCGGGCTGTGTGTTCCGTAGCCGCAATAGTCCAGCGGAACGCCAGCCCCTCTAAAACGTTCATACCTTGCGACATCCGAAATGGCGCGATGTTGAACCAGCGCGAAAGAGCGCATTCAGGAGCAGGGAAGGCCATGGGTCTCGGAACGATACTTATCATTATTCTAATCCTCGCGCTGCTCGGCGGCTTCAGCGGTCTGGGCGGTGGCCCGTTCTACGGAACCGGTTACTATGGCGGTGGCGGTCTCGGACTTGTGTTGATCATCGTCATCATCCTTGTCGTCCTGGGACGCATCTAGCCGGCTCCTCTTGTGTCGCCGGCGTCGCGGTCCCGTGAGCGAACCCGCGCCGGCGTGCACTGGAATGTGATGGAAGCAGGCCGGCTTGTGATCATGCGCCCCGCAGGACGGCTGTATGGTGATTGCGGTCCACACCCCCCGTGGAAACAAGAGGAGAGGGTCCCACCCCTTCATCCTCCTCCAAGGCCCGCCCCGGTTCCCGGAGCGGGCTTTCGTTCTTCTGCAAAGCGATTGCCTTCGGTCTTTCTGCCGCTCTCGGCCACGGTCTTTTTTCTCCGTCATGACCGACCTGCCGCTGACGGGAAAGCCGTGGGCGTTCACGCTGGGCAATTACGCCGCCTTCTTCTCGCAGAATCTCTATCTGACGCTGCTGCCGGCTTCACTCCGCCTCGGCCTCGAGGTGACGGGCTATCGACGACTCGCTGATCGAAGCCGGGCGCTCGCTCGGCCTCGCGGCTGCGCCGGCCAGACGTTGAAAGTCATCGTCCAAAATACTGGCGCCGACAGGCTGGTGGAAGGTCAGGATGTGGTGCTGCGCTGGTCGCCGGAGAGCACAGTGCTGATTGCGGCGGCGGGCTGATCGTCGTTTCGGCTCTTGCCAGACCGCTGACAATGAGGAACGCATAGCCGGGCCCAAGTTAAGCCCGGAGCACCTTGATGACGTTTGACCTGACGGCCCGCGACCAATCCATGCTCGATGGCGAGCAAGGCCCAGCCGCGGCCGCCGCCATGAAAATCCTCGTCGCCTTCTCGAACGCGGTTGGGGCCGGCAGCCTGCTCGACATCTCAGGCGCCCATATCGATGGCTGTCTCTATCACGGCAAGGCAGGGCTCGATTTCGTCGAGCGGCTGGTCGAGGGAAGCGGACGTGTCCGGGTGCCGACGACGCTCAATGTCGGGTCGTTCGACCTTATTCATCCCGGCATGGTCAAGATGCCGGCGGCTGAAGAAATGCCGGCGCGGCGGTTGATGACGGCGCATCTGGAACTTGGCTGCCAGGCCACATTCACCTGTGCCCCCTACCAGACGCGGTTCCGGCCTGAATTCGGCCAGCAGATCGCCTGGGGCGAGTCCAATGCCATCGTTTTCGCCAATTCGGTGATCGGCGCTCGCACCAACCGCTATGGCGATTTCATCGACCTGTGCTGTGCCATGACGGGTCGCGCACCGGGCTGGGGCCTGCATCTCAGCGAGAACCGGCGCGGCCGCATCCTGTTCGAGCTGGATGTTGCCGACGGGGAGCCGAGCGACAGCCTGTTCGTCGGCGTCGGGCTGATCATCGGGCAAGCGAGCGGCGATCGCGTTCCGGTCATATCGGGCCTGCCGCGGCCACGCGACGAGGACCAGCTGAAGGCGCTTGGCGCGGCGGCGGCGACGACGGGCGCGGTGGCGCTGTTCCACGCGGTCGGCATCACGCCGGAAGCGGGAACACTCGACGAGGCGTTCCATGGACAAGCGCCGGAGGCAACGATCCGCATCACGCGCGCCGATATCGGTCAAGCGCTGGCCAGGCTGTCGCGCGTACCCGACGGGACGCCGCTGGCGGCCGTGTCGCTGGGCACCCCGCATTTCTCGCATGAGGAATGGATGCGCCTGCTGCCGTTGCTGCGTGCGGTGGCGCCGGGCAGGGGCATCCCGATCTATGTCAACACCGGCCGCGCGACGCTGACACGATTGCAGGAGGAGGGGGCATTGGCTGGCATGGAGGCGTTCGGCCTGGTCCCGGTCGCTGACACCTGCACCTATGTCACCTCGATTCTCGAGCGTCTCGACGGCGTCGTGATGACCAATTCCGGCAAATGGGCGCATTATGCGCCGGGCAATATCGGCGTGACCGTCGCCTTCGCCGAGATGCAGGACTGCATCCGCTCCGCCGCCGCAGGGCACGTCGTGCGGGCGCCTCATGACGCGGTCGATTGAAGTGAAGGTCGTTGAAAGAGCCGGCACATTCCAACTGGCCGGTGCCGCCGAGGGCGAGGCGCTGGTGTTCTCGCAACCGCTCAGCTTCTGGGGCGGCATAGACGCCGAGACCGGCGACATAACGGATCATTCGCACCCAGGCCTTGGCCAGAATGTCTCCGGCAAGATACTGGTCATGCCGAGCGGGCGAGGGTCCTCGTCTTCTTCCTCTGTCTTGGCCGAGGCAATCCGCAGGGGCACGGCGCCGGCCGGCATTCTTCTGGAACGGCCGGACCCGATCCTTGCCGTTGGCGCCATCGTCGCCGAGTTCCTCTACGCGATCAGCATGCCGCTGGTGGTTTGCGGGATTTCGGAGATTGTTTCCGGTGATCGGATAGCGATCGATGTGGGCGGTGATGGCGGGGCGATTGTCCGCAAGGTCAGGAAATGAGCACGCGCTGATAGGGTGAGCGCTGCATCCGGCTGCCGCCTGCCTCTAGGACGCGCCAACCTACCGGCCGATCAGGCCTGTCATTACTCCAAATGATCTAACCGACACCGCCTAAATCCTTGTTTTGTGCGTGCCGAGCCAAGTGCTGCGCGCGCCTCAAATCTCCGGGATGTTCTCCTTGAAGATCACCTGCAGCCTCGGCTGGTGCAATTCATAGGGGAGGCCCCGGACGGCGTGGGTTAGGATGTTGAGCGCCTCGCGGGCTTCGACGCGCGGGTTCTGGTCGATGACGGCGTCGAGCGTGCCGTCGAGCAGCAGTTCCTTGGTGCCGTCCGTCGCCTCGTGGCCGAGGAAAACCATGGATTGCGCACGGCCGCGTTCCTTCAGCGCGCGCGCGATGCCGGTGTTGCCGGCGCCGACATTGTAGATCGCGGCAAGGTCGGGGTGGCGTTCCAGAAGGGCTGACGCCTCCGAATAGGCCTTTTCGCGGTCGTCGAGCATTTCGCGCATCTCGACGATCTCCAGATTGGGGGATTCCTCGGTCAATATGTGCCGGAAGCCCATCTCGCGTTCCTCGTGGCCACGATAGGACAGCGAGCCTGCAAACAGCGCCACCTTGCCGGGGCGCCCCGGTCCCATGAAACGGTTGAGCAGATAGCCGGCCAGCCGCCCGGCGGCGCGGTTGTCGATGCCGATATAGGCAACCCTTGGCACATGCAGGATGTCGGAGGCGATGGTCACCACCTTGACGTCGTTGGCCGATAGCGAGCGGATCGCCTCGCGCACCGTCGGATGGTCGAGCGCGATGACACCGACGCCTTGCGTCTGGCCGCGCAAATCCTGCAGCAGGCGGGCGAGCCGGTCGGGATTGAAGCCCTCTATGGTGGCGATATGGACGTCGAGATCGGGACGCGCCAGGGCTTGTGCCTCGATGTGGCGGTGCAGCATCTTGATGAAGGAATTGGTGCCGGCCGGCAGCGCGAAGTCGAGCCGGATGACCTCGCCGGGCACCGGCCTGGGCGGCGCCCCGTTCGGGCCTTCGGCGATGTAGCCGAGCCGCTGCGCCATTTCGAGCACGATCTCGCGTGTGCGCGCCCGCACGCCGGGGCGATTGTTGAGCACGCGGTCGACGGTGGCGGCGGAGACGCCGGCTTCCCGGGCTATGTCGGTCAGGGTGGAACGCACCGTCTCATCTCCTCAATGCATCAGGGATGACGCAGTGCCGGCTGGCGGCTGATTGCGCCCAACGCCCCGCGATCCGCGATTCTGATGGGAAATGATGTATCCGGCCTTGGCCGATGCGCAAGCCGCCAAGCTAAATCAACTCGTCCGGCACGATCGCGTCGGAAAGGGAGATCACATTTCCCATCAAATCGACGCATTCGGAGGGATCTATGAACCTTGGTATGACGCATTTCCTCACTCGATGCGATGTTGTGATGTATTTTGATTATTAATGATGTTGACAGCCTTCTGATCCTGCCGTCAATATCCCTCATGGGCTCGTGGAGGAAACATTGGGCCTGAGGGAGGAATTCCAATGTCTGATCTGATCCGCATCTCGCGGCGCCGGTTGCTGGCGTCCGGAGGAAAGGCGGCGGTGTTCGTGGCCGCCGCAGGTATCGCTCCGCAATTCATTCGTCCCGGCCGCGCCTTCGCGGCCGATGCGCTCGCACCTGGCATGATCGGCGGTCCGACGGGCTTCGATGGCGCCGAACGCTATCAATACGGTCCCGACACACCGGAGGGCCGCGCCATTGAGGCCGCCAAGGCTTTGAAGGGCGCCGGCAAGGCGCCGGCCAAGATCGTGCTTGGCCTGTCGGACGGCTCGATTGGCCAGCTCACCCAGCCTTTTCCGGCCGGAGCGCCGTCGATCAAGGAGCTGTGGGAAAAGGAAACCGGGATCCCGATCGAGATCGTCGGTCTGCCGAACGGCCAGGAATTCACCAAAACCATGCAGGACATCTCCACCAAGGGTGGGGCCTACGACATCTATTCGACCGAGTGGAATCGCCTTGGCGATCTCGCCGAGACCGGCGGCATCGCCAAGCTCGACGACTTCGTCGCCCAGTACAAACCCGAATGGGACGATCCCAAGACCGGCTATGTCGACGGCGCCAAGGGTGTATCGCTGCTCAACAAATATCGCGGCTCCAACTATGGGGTGTCGTTGGACGGCGACTTCCAGACCTGGGTCTACCGCACCGACCTGTTCGGTGACGAAGCCGAGAAGAAGGCCTTCAAGGACAAATACGGCTACGATCTGGCGCCGCCGAAAACCTGGAAGCAGCACGGCGATATCGCCGCCTTCTTCCAGCGTCCGGACAAGGGCCTGTTCGGCTCCACCGACCTGCGTAACCAGGGCTGGGGCTACACCAACTGGTATCAGCGCTATGTGTCGATGGCCTCGCCCAACCAGTTCCTGTTCGGCGACGACGGCAAGCCGCTGATCAATTCCGAGCATGGCATCGCCGCCACCAACGAATATGTCGAATCGCTGGTCCATCATTCGCCGGACGCGATCTCGTGGGGCTGGCCGGAGCAGTACGGCAATTTCGCCAAGGGCGGCGCGGCGATGACCTGTGCCTTCTCCAACCTGCCGAAATTCCTCGACAATGCCGGCAACAAGGACTCCAAGGTCACCGGCAAGATCGGCACGATGCTGCCGCCCGGCCGCGAGATCGACGGCAAACTGATCAGTCGCTCGGTATTGTGGTTCTCGCTGACCGGCATGGTCTCGTCGCAGTCGAAAAACCAGGAGGTCGCCTATCTCCTGCTGCAATGGCTTGGCTCGGCCCGCATCTATGCCTGGATGAGCGCCAACCCCGGCGGCTATCTCGATCCGTTCCGGCTTTCGGATTTTTCCGATCCGCTGGTGCGCCAGACCTACCACGCCTACCACATGGACGTGGTGCGCGAGACGGTCGCCCGCACGGTGCCGACCATCAACTATCCCGGCGCCACCGCCTTCCACAACGCGCTGGACGAAAACCTGATGGCTTCGCTGACCAAGGCCAAGACGTCGGAGCAGGCGATGGCCGACACGGAAGCCGAGTGGAAGAAGATCGCCCGGCGCATTGGCGAGGACAAATTGCTCGAAGCCATCAGGACCAACAAGGAGGCATGGCCGACCGTTCTCGATCCGATCAGCTGATCCATCTCCCTGGATCAAAGCCGGAGGGGAGGAGCATCCGCTCTTCCCCGGCGCCACCAGCAAAAGCAGCCAGATGAAGCGTTCCGTCCCCTTCGAGATATTCCGCTACGCCGCGATCCTCGCGGCGATGGCCGTCACGCTGGTGCCGATCCTGTGGATGGTGTCGATGGCCTTCAAGCCGATCGCCGAATGGTCGGCGACGGGAGCGGACCTGACATGGTGGCCGAAGAACCCGACGCTCAGCAATTTCCAGTTCGTGTTCGGCGAGTCCACCAACAATCTGATCGTCGCGCTCGACCGCACCGCGCTGAAGCCGATCCTATCGTCGCTTCTGTCGGCGGTATTCGGCACCGCGATCGCCATGTCGGCGGGCACCGCCGCCGCCTATGGCCTGTCGCGCTTCGGCTCCGGCCAGAACCTGCCGCTGGCGCTGATCCAGCTCAGGCTGTTTCCGCCGATGGCCGTCATGATCCCTGTGATGATCATGTGGGCCTTCCTGAATTTCACAGACAGCTGGTGGGGGCTGGCGCTGATCTACGGCATCGTCACGCTGCCGTTCGCTTTCTGGCTGATGAAGACCTTCTTCGACGACATGCCGCGCGAGATCGAGGAAGCCGCTTTGGTCGAGGGCTGCTCGCGGCTGCGCGTCTTCACCCGCATCACGCTGCCGATGATGCGCGCGCCGTTGGCGAGTGCTGCGCTCTTCGTCTTCATCCTCAACTGGTCGGACTATCTGATCGCGCTGCTTCTGACGACGCGCGAATGGGTGACGATCCCCGTCTACATGGCCTCGCTGTCCTCGTCGATGACCGGCCAGCTCTATGGCGCCAAGGCCGCACTCGGGCTGATCGCGGCGGTGCCGCCGGTCATCATGGGCATCGCCATCCAGCGCCATCTGGTGCGCGGGCTAACTTTCGGAGCGCTCAAGCAATGAGCGCGGTGGTTGCGACGATTTCGGAGGGTGAGATGGACGCGGCCCGCGCAAAGCCGGCGCTGCGCGACGAAGGCATGCGGTTGGGCTTTCGCCTGACCTTGCCGGCGCAGATCCTGGTGCTGTTCATCTCGGCCTTTCCACTCTTGATGCAGCTCTACATCAGCGTCACCGACTGGTCGCCACTCTCGGGCCTTGGCTGGTGGAACGCCTGGGAGATGTGGAACAGCTTCGCCAACTATACCGACCTTGCCGCCGACGCGCGCTTCTGGAGTGCGCTGAAGCGCACGGTCATCGTGATGGTCGTCTGCGTGCCGGCCGAGTTCCTGTTAGGCTTGGCGCTGGCGACGCTGTTCGCCGACGATTTTCCGGGCAAGCGTATCTTCTATTCGGTCCTCCTGATGCCGATGATGGTGGTGCCGGCGGTGGCCGGCTACATGTTCTTCATGCTGTTCCAGTCCGGCGGCCCGGTGAACGACATCCTGTCGGCAATCACGGGCACGCAAGTCACCATTGCCTGGCTGTCGGATCCGACACTGGCGCTGATCGCGGTGATGATCGCCGACATCTGGCAGTGGACGCCGCTGATGTTCCTGATCCTGCTGGCCGGCCTGGTCGGAGTGCCGGAGGACCAGATCAAGGCGGCAACGCTGCTCGGCGCCAATCCCTGGCAGCGCTTTACCACCATCGTGCTGCCGAAGATGAAGACGATCATCATCATCGCGCTGGCGATAAGGGTGATCGAGAACTTCAAGATCTTCGACACGCTGTACATCATGACCGGCGGCGGCCCCGGCGTCGCCACCGAAACGATCTCCGTCTACATCTACAAGGTCACCACGCAGGATCTGATCTGGGGCTATGTGGCGGCGATCGCGCTCGCCATTCTGGTCGTGCTCTCCATCGTCGCCGTGTTCGCCATGAAGCGCATGGCCCGGGCAAGGCAGGTGGCGGCATGAGCACGATCCAGCTCAAGCACCTCACCAAGACATTCGGCGACTTCACGGCGCTGAAGACCATGGACCTCGATATCGCCGATGGCGAGTTCATGGCTCTGCTGGGGCCTTCAGGCTGCGGCAAGTCGACGACGATGAACATGATTGCCGGGATGGAAGAGCCGACCAGCGGAAAGATCCTGTTTGGCGAGCGCGACATGGCCGGCGTGCCGATGGGCCGGCGCGGCGTTGGCTTCGTGTTCCAGAACTACGCGATCTTCACCCAAATGACGGTGCGCCAGAACCTTGCCTACGGGCCAAGGATGCGTGGCGCCGCCACGGTCGAGATCGATCGTCGCGTCGGCACGATTGCCGAGCTGCTGCAACTGACGCCGCTGCTCGACCGCAAGGCCGACCGGCTGTCGGTCAACATACTGCAGCGCGTGGCGATCGGCCGCTCGGCAATCATGGAGCCGGCGATCTTCCTGCTCGACGAGCCGCTGTCCAATGTCGACGCCGCCTTCCGCGCGGTGATGCGCACCGAGCTGAAACAGCTGCAGCGCCAGTTCAAGCAGACCATGGTCTACGTCACGCACGACCAGCTGGAAGCCATGACCATGGCCGACCGTATCGCGGTCATGGACCACGGCGTGCTGCAGCAGGTCGGCACGCCGCTCGAGGTCTACAACAATCCGGCCAATGTCTTCGTCGCCCGCTTCATCGGCGCGCCGGGCATGAACCTGCTCAAGGGCCGACCTGCGGAGAGCGACCGGGGTCTGGTCGTCGATCTCGGGGCGCTGGGCATCACGCCGCCATTACCCGACGAGCTGGCGGCGGCCATGCGTGGCGCACGCGACGAGGTGCTCTACGGCTTTCGGCCGGAACAGGTGGCCCTGGCGGAGAATGGACGCGGGCTTGCCATGCCTGTCACTTTCGTCGAGCGCATCGGCGCGCGCACCATCGTTCACCTCGGCCAGGGCGACGGCGCCGTGAAAGCGGTCTTCGACAATGATGTCGGGCTGTCGATAGGGCAAACCGCGGTCGTCGCACCCGCGGCGTCGTCAGTGCGGGTCTTTGACGCCGTTAGCGGCCTTGCGATGAGAGCGGGTTGAGCCATGGCCGACATCGTCTTCCGCAATGTCACGAAACGCTACAGCACGATGCTCGCCGTCGACGACGCCTCGTTCACTGTCAACGACAACGAGTTCTTCTGCTTCTTCGGGCCGCCGCTGTCGGGCAAGTCGACAATCCTGCGCCTGGTGCTCGGGCTGGAGACGCCGGATGCCGGCGAAATCCTCATCGGCGGCAAGCCCGTCAACACGGTGTCGCCAGCAGAGCGCAATGTCGCCATGGTGTTCCAGAACTTGGCGCTGTTCCCGCATATGAGCGCGCTCGACAATGTCCGTTTCCCGCTGGTCGAGCGCCGGGTCGCCGAGGTCGATATCAAACGGCGCGTCGCCGATGTCGCGGCCAAGCTGCATATCGGCCATATCCTGCACAAGCCGCCGGCACTGCTTTCGGGCGGCGAGCGGCAGCGGGTGGCGATCGCCCGCGCCCTGGTGCGCGACCCCAACGCCTATCTGATGGACGATCCGATCTCGGCGCTCGACGCGCGGCTGCGCGAGGAAACGCGCGTCGAACTGAAGCGCATCCAGCGTGAGCTCGGCAAGACGCTGATCTATGTCACGCACGACCAGGAAGAGGCGATGTCGATCGCCGACCGCATGGCCATACTGGAAAGCGGAAGGATCCGGCAGATCGGCGCGCCGGCCGAGATCTATGATCGCCCGGCCAGCACCTACGTGGCGCGGCTGCTGGGGTCGCCTGTCATGAACATCCTCAAATCCGTTCAAGGCGAGGGCGGCATCGAGGCCGCCGAAGGCGCGATCAGCATCGCCGATCGCACGGCTCCGGCCGACGCCGTCGAGATCGGGCTGAGGCCGGAGGATATCAAGGTCAGGCCCTGGAGCGACACCGAGAAGGAGAGCCCCGGCCGCCCGGCGCGGGTGTTCGAGGTCGAGCCGCTTGGCGGCTATACCGTGGTGACACTCGCCGCCGGGCAAGCGCGGCTGAAGGCTTTGCTGCGCGGCCAGCCTGACATCAGGCCCGACGCGATGGTGGCGATATCCTGCGAGCCGGCGCGCGTGCATTATTTCGGACAGGGCGGAGGCGCGTTGGCAAGATGAACGCGGCCGCAAGGACAGGATTTCGGGAGGAAGGCATGACAGGCAAGGGCTTCGAGCCGGATGTGAAGGTCCGCACGAAGGAATATCGGATCGGCTGCGTCGGCGCCGGCATGATCATGGCCGAATGCCATCTGGCCGCCTATAAGGACGCCGGCTTTCCGGTCGTGGCGATCGCCTCGCGTACCAAGGCGAATGCGCAAAAGGTCGCCGACCGTTGGGGCATCCCGACCGTCCACGACACCCCGGAACAGCTGATCGAGGATGCAGATGTCGAGATCATCGACCTCGCGTTTCCGCCGGACCAGCAGCCGGCGCTGATCCGCCATGCGCTGAAGCAGAACCACATCAAGGCGATCCTGGCTCAGAAGCCTCTGGCGCTGTCGGTCGAGGAAGCGGTGAAGCTGCGAGACGAGGCGGCGAAGGCCGGCAAGATACTCTCGGTCAACCAGAACATGCGCTACGACCAGTCGATGCGCGTGTTGAAGCAGATCATCGACAGCGGCGCGCTGGGCGACATCGTTTTCGCGCAGATCGACATGCACGCCATTCCGCACTGGCAGACCTTCCTTCAGGGCTACGACCGGCTGACGCTTGCCAATATGAGCGTGCATCACCTTGACGTGCTGCGCTTCCTCTTTGGCGATCCCGATGAGATCACGACGCTGACGCGCAAGGATCCGCGCACGACATTCGACCATTCCGACGGCATCACCGTCTCGACGCTGCGCTTCCCGTCGGGTGTGCTCGCTGTCTCGCTGGAGGACGTATGGTCCGGCCCACGCCAGCAGGGCTACAAGGACGACCAGCACATCAACTGGCGCGTCGACGGCACCAAGGGGGTCGCCAAGGGCACGATCGGCTGGCCGACCGGTGCCGCCTCGACGCTGACCTATGCGTCCTCCGAAACGACCGGCGGCGAGTGGGTAACTCCCAGCTGGGAGACGATGTGGTTCCCGCATGCCTTCATCGGCGTCATGGAGCAGCTGCAGCACGCCGTGAAGACCGGTACGCCGCCGGCGCTCACCGTTGCCGACAACGTCAAGACCATGGCGCTGGTCGAAGCGGGCTATCGCTCGATGGCATCGGGCCGCACGGTCAAGCTTTCCGAAATCTCCACAAACGGAATTAACTGAAAATCGCTGGCAACTGAATCGCTTACAGGGAGGAATTCAAGATCATGATGCAGGCAGGTATTTTCACGGGCTATTTCCCGTACGGCCTCGAAGAGACGGCAAAGAAGATCCGCGGGCTCGGTTTCAACACGGTCCAACTCGACCTGCACTTCAGGGATATCGACCTGTCGGCTGGGCAGATCACCAAGGACAAGGCCAGGAAGGTGCGCGACGTCTTCCGCGACCACAATTTGCCGGTCTGCTGCGTGTCGGGCTACACCAACATCATCCATCCCGACAAGGCGGAGCGCGACAAGCGCGTCGGTTATCTCAAGGAGATCATCCGCAATGCGCGCGAGTTCGGCAGCCCTTACGTGATCTCGGAGACCGGCACCTACAACACCGAATCCGACTGGGTGCATCACCCCAAGAACAAGACCGAGGAAGGTTTTGAGGAATGCCGCAAGGTCATCGCCGATCTTGCCCAGACGGCTTACGACCATGGCGCGGTCTTCCTGCTCGAAACCTATGTCAACAACGTCGTCGGCTCGGTCGAGGAGACGGTGAAGATGTTCGCGCAGGTCGACCATCCAGGCCTTGGCCTGCTGATGGACCCGACCAATTATTTCGAGACGCACAACATCGACCGGATGGACCAGATCCTGAACCAGGTGTTCGACACGCTGACCGACAAGATCAGAATAGCGCATGCCAAGGACGTCAAGCGCTCAGGCGATGACAAGTCGGAGAAGCACGCCGACATCGGCGATGCCGACGCGATGGAAAGCCATACGTTCCGCGGGGTTGGCGAAATCGAACTGCCGGCGCCCGGCCTTGGCTCGCTGAACTACGACCTGTACCTCCAGCGGCTGGCCGAAAAGCATCCGAACATACCGGTGATCATCGAGCATCTGTCGGAAGACGACGTGCCGCGCGCCAAGACATTCCTCGACGGGAAATTCCGCGCCAACGGCCTGTGACGGCTAGCCGCGCCACCAGTGCACGGCGGCGCGGCTTCAAACAAGGGAGGAAAGAATGTTGAAATTCGCATTGAAATTGGCGGCCGCCGCGACAGTGCTCGCCGGCGTCGCCCTTGGCACGGCGGCGCAGGCGCAGGACGGCCAGAAGACCTTCTATCTCTTGTCGCATGGCGGTCCGTCGGATGCGTTCTGGATCGACTGGAACGCCGGTGCGACCAAGGCCTGCGACCAGCTCAAGGTAACCTGCAAGATTTCCTTCAGCGGCGGCGACATGGCGGCGCAGAAGGAGGCCTTCAACTCGGCGCTTGCCGCAAAGCCCGACGGCATCGCCACTACGTCGGCGCAGCCGGGCCTGTGGACGGAGGAGGTGAAAGCAGCCAAGGCGGCTGGCATCCCGATCGTGTTCTTCAACACCGACGATCCGGCGACAGGGCGGCAGGCCTATGTCGGCGCGGACCTGAAAGAAGCGGGTGTCATCTGGGCCAAATATCTGGTCGACCACAAGATGGTGAAGCAGGGCGACAAGGTTTTCCTGCCGGTCGAGGTTCCCGGCGCCAGTTACCAGCAGCTCGAGACCGAGGGCATCGCCAGCGTTTTCGATCCGTTGGGGATCAAATATGACGTGGTCGATTGCGGCACCGATCCGGCTGGCATCATCGCCAAGATGACCGACTACATGGTCGCCAACAATCCGCCGGCGATCATCGCGCTCGGCGATTCCGTTGCCGCCAGCGTCAAGCGCGTGTTCGATGGCGCCGGCGTGCCGGCGGGCAAGATCCCCGTCGTCGGCTGGGGCAATTCGAAGGAGACGGCACAAGCCGTCAAGGACGGCTTCGTCAATGCCGCCGCCTGGCAATATCCCTCTGCGCAAGGCTTCATGCCGGTGGCGCTGCTCGGGCTTGCCGCGTCAGGCGAGCCGATCGGCTACGACATCCACACTTTCGGTCTCTACGACGCCTCCAGCGTCGACCCGATTCTGAAGCTTTACGACAAGAAATGAGAAAAACAGCGCCCGCCGGAAAAGCGGCGGGCGTCTTTTCAAGCATGGTTCAAGCAGTCATGACAATTGCCGCAGAAGACGAAGTGCCGGGGGTGAAAGGCAGATCGCGCCTGCTGCGCTCGCCGCAATTCTCCTCCTTCGTCATCCTCCTCATTTTGCTGGCGGTATTCGCGGTCGCCGACGCCAATTTCCTGTCGCCGCTCAACATCTCCAACATGATGGCGTTCCTGCCCGAGCTCGGCATCATCGCACTCGGCATGACGCTGCTTTTGACGGCAGGCGAATTCGATCTTTCCGTCGGCGCGGTGTTTGGGCTGGCGCCGGTGGTGGTGATGCTGCTGGTGCAAAATGGCGGGGTGGATATAGGTGTCGCGCTTCTGGCCGGGCTGCTGCTTTGTATCGCGATCGGCGCGATCAACGGGCTGATCGTCACCAAGATCGGCATCTCCTCCTTCCTGGTGACGCTGTCGATGTTGCTCGTCGTGCGCGGGGCAGCGCTTTACATTACGCAAGGCTTTCCGCTGAAATCCTGGGACCAGCCGGGCTTCTTCGTGACGCTGCTCGCCGGCAGCTTCAACATCGGCTCGTTCCGCTTCTACACCTCGCTGTGGTGGTTCATCGGCCTCTCGCTGTTTGCCATCTACATCCTGCGCTACGCCAAGCTCGGCAACAGGATCAGTGCCATCGGCTCCAATCGCAACGCGGCGGTGGCGCGCGGCGTGCCGGCCGATACGGTCAAGATCTGGCTGTTCATCGCGACTTCGGTGCTGGCCGGCCTTGCTGGCATGATCAGTGCCTTCCGCATCTCGGCCGCGTCACCGGTGGCCGGCACCGGCTATGAGCTGGAAGTGATCGCCATGGTGGTGGTGGGCGGCACGGCGCTGACCGGCGGACGAGGCACCATCCTCGGCACCATCGTCGGCGCGCTGATGCTGCGCGCCATCCGCAACGGCATCGTACTGATCGGCGTGCCGGGGCTCGCCTACAACATCTTTGTCGGCCTCATCATCCTCGCCATGCTCATCCTGCACGCTTTGCTGCAGAAGAACGCCGCAAGGGGCTGACGATGGTGCAAGAAGTACTTCGGCTGCAGAACCTGCAAAAGTCCTTCGGCAGCGTGCGCGCGCTGAAGAACGCCTCGCTGACACTGCGGGAAGGCGAGGTGGTGGCGCTGCTGGGCGACAACGGCGCCGGAAAATCGACGCTGATCAAGGCGATCTCGGGTGTCTTCCCTGTCGATCGTGGCGACATCTTTGTACGCGGCGAAAAGGTTTCGATCCGCTCGACCCGGGATGCGATGGACCTCGGCATCGAGACCATCCATCAGGACACCTCACTGGCGCCTGATCTCAGCATCGCGCGCAATCTTTTCCTCGGCCGCGAGCCGGTCAATTTCGGCTGGCTCGGCGTGTTCGCGCCGCTCGATCTCGCGAAGCTGCGCAAAGCCGCTTCCGAACTCCTCAAGCGCGTCGGCATCTCGAAGAAACTCGACGCTGATGCGCTGGTCTCGACGCTGTCGGGCGGCGAGCGGCAGTCGATCGCCATCTCGCGCGCCATGCAGTTCGCCGCCAAGGTGATCATTCTCGACGAGCCGACCAACAATCTCGGCGTCGAGGAAACCCACGGTGTGCTGCGTTTCGTCAAGGAGGTACGCGACGCCGGCCATTCGGTGCTGCTCATCACCCACAACATCCACCATGTCTTCCAGGTCGCCGACCGCATCGTCGTCATGCGGCGCGGCGAGATCGTCGCCGAACAGACGGTCGCCGACACCGACCTCCTGACCGTGGAAAGCATCATCACCGGCGCCGACATGTCGGCCTTGCTCAAGGAGGCGAGGGCAAAGTGAAGGGCGTCGCATGGTAGAGCTTTACGGCAAGACGCTGTCGCGCCGGCAAGTGGCCGAGCGGTCAGGCCAGCTGTCGCAGTTCGCCGGCGTGCGGCTGACGACGCTCGGCGACGGGGTGGAGCGCGGCATCCGCATGCTCGAATTCCGCACCGGCTCGGGCCTGCGCTTCACCGCGCTGGTCGACCGGGCGCTCGACATCGCCGATTGCGACTTCAAGGGCCAGGCGATCGGCTGGCATTCGCCGAGCGGCTTTCGCCATCCGGGCTTGCACGACTATGAAGGGGAAGCGGGGCTGGCCTGGGCGCGGTCCTTCTCGGGCCTGCTCGTCACCTGCGGCCTCGACCACATTCTGGGGCGGGAAGAAGTGCCGGCCGAGAGCTACAACTATCCGGGGAAGAAGACGGTGCTTCATTCGCTGCATGGTCGTGTCGGTACCATCCCGGCGCGGCTGACCGGCTATGGCGAGCGCTGGGAGGGCGACCGCTGCGTGCTGTGGGCAGAAGGCATCGTGCAGCAGTCGGCGGTGTTTGGCGAGGATCTGCATCTCACTCGCCGCATCGAAGCCGATGTCGGGGGTAACGAGATCCGGCTTTCGGACCATGTCGTCAACCACGGCTTCAACCGCACCCCGCATATGTATTTCTACCATGTCAATGTCAGCCATCCCTTGCTGGACGAAGGCTCCCGTTATCTGGCGCCGATCCGCGACGTCATCTGGGCCAGCCATGCCGGCGAGCGCTACGAGGCGCAGAGTGTCGGCTATCGCACCGCGCCGGCGCCGCAACGGCACTTCAGGGAGCAGGTCTGGCAGCACGAAATGGCCGCCGACGCCCATGGCGAGGTTCCGGTGGCCGTCGTCAACGACCGGCTCGGTCTCGGCTTCGAAGTAGCGACCCGCAAGGATCAGTTGCCGTGTGCCTACCAATGGCAGAATTTCCAGGCCGGGCAGTACGCTCTGGGGATAGAGCCATCGACCCACCATGTGCTCGGCGATCTCGCTGCCCGCGAGCGCGGTGAGATGATCTGGCTGGAGCATGGCGAAAGCCGGGCCTACGACGCGGTGTTCCGCGTCCTCGACGGCAAGGAGGAAATCGCTGGCGCCGAAGCCAGGATCGCGGATATCGCCCGGCAGCCCGAGCAGGATTATCCTCAGCCTTCAGAAAATTTTCCAAGACTGGCCGGCAGGACATGAGCGCGACATTTATTCAAAGCAAGCCCTCCGGCCGGCGGACCGGATTGCCAGCGCTGCGCGACGATTGGAGGCCAATTTGACGACGATGGCGAAAAAGCGCGACTACAGCCTGGTCGGCGAAAGCACCAGGGCAGCGATCGAGACCGGGCTTGCCTCGGCCGAGTGGTACCACACCGACGTGCCGCGCAAGGCGATGAAGGAGTTGATGCAGCGTTCCGACGGCCCGGCGATCCGCGACACCATCATCTGGATTGTCGCGATCCTGGGCTCGGCCGTGGGTATCGTCCTGTTCTGGGGTTCGTGGTGGGTGGTGCCGTTCCTGTTCGTCTATGGCGTGCTCTACGGCTCGTCGAGCGACTCACGCTGGCACGAATGCGGCCATGGCACGGCTTTTCGCACGCGCTGGATGAATGATGTCGTCTACCACATCGCCTCGTTCATGCTGATGCGCAATCCCGTGCAATGGCGCTGGAGCCATGCCCGCCACCACACCGACACCATCATCGTCGGCCGCGACGCCGAGATCGCGGTCATGCGTCCGCCGGACCTGTTGAAGGCGGCGCTCGCCTTCACCGGCATTCTCGACTTTCGCTATTCGCTGCCGACGCTGGTGCGGCAGGCATTCGGGACGCTGTCCGACGAAGAGAAGAGCTATATCCCCGAGATGGAACAGCATAAGGCCGTGGTCGCGGCCCGCTGGCATGTCGCGATCTATGTGGCGACGATCGCCCTCGCGATCGCGCTGAGGTCATGGATACCGCTGGTGCTGATCGGCCTGCCGCGCCTCTACGGCACCTGGCACATGGTGACGACTGGCCTGCTGCAGCATATCGGGCTCGCCGACAACGTCGTCGACCATCGGCTGAACACACGCACCGTCTACATGAACCCGATCAGCCGGTTCATCTACTGGAACATGAATTACCATGTGGAGCACCACATGTTCCCGATGGTGCCGTATCACGCGCTGCCCAGGCTGCATGAACTGATCAAGCACGATCTGCCGAAGCCCAATCCGTCGATGTGGCACGCCTACCGCGAGGTCTGGCCGGTCCTGCTCAGGCAGCTGAAATACGAGGATTATTACCTCAAGCGCGAATTGCCGCCGACGGCCAGGCCGTATCGCGGTGAGTTCCATCAGGTCGATATGTCGGCGGCGGCCGAGTAGCGATCGCGAATGTCCGAGGGAGAACGAGATGGCCGATTGGGTTGAAGCGTGCGCGGTGGACGATGTCGAGGAAGAGGATGTCATCCGCTTCGACCATGGTGGGCGGACCTTCGCGATCTACCGCTCGCCGGATGACGAGTTCTTCGCCACCGATGGTTTTTGCACGCATGAGAAGGCGCATCTGGCCGACGGGCTTGTCATGGACGACATCATCGAATGCCCCAAGCACAATGGCCGCTTCAACTACAAGACCGGCCAGGCCAAGGGCGCGCCGGTCTGCATCAACCTCGCGACCTATCCGGTGAAGATCGAAGCCGGCAAGGTGATGATCCAGATCTGAAGCGCTGCATGATCAACCGATCCGGCACCGCGACGGCAAGCAATAGAGGGGAACGCTTTAATGAGCCGAAAGAGACCGACCGTCGCCGATTTGCGCGCCATGAAGGGCAAGCGTCAGCTGACCATGCTGCGCGTGCTCACCCTGGACGAGGCGGAAGCCGCCGAACGGGCAGGGGTCGACATCGTCTCGGTGCCGCCCGAACTGGTGCTCAACCCGCAGTACCGCGATGCCGCGCCCAGCCTGTTCACCATGCCGGGCGACAATTTCTTCGAGATCGGCACCGCGGATGATTTCGTGCGCTGGGCCTTCCGGCTGTACAAGGCCGGCGCCGACGCGGTCTATTGCAGCGCGGGCTACGCCACCATCAAGCGGATAGCGGACGATGCCATTCCCGTCATCGGCCATGTTGGCCTCATTCCTTCCCGCGCGACCTGGACCGGCGGCTTCAAGGCGGTCGGCAAGTCCGCCGATACGGCGATGCAGGTGTTCGAAGCGGTCAAGCAACTGGAGGCGGCCGGCGCGATCGGCGCCGAAATAGAAGTTGTACCGGTCGAGGTGGCGAAGGCTATCTCGGAGCGCACCTCGCTGATCATGCTGTCGATGGGCGCGGGTACCGGCTGCGACGCGCAATATCTGTTCGCCGACGACATCCTTGGCCAGAACCGTGGCCACATGCCGCGCCACTCGAAAATCTACCGCAATTTCGCCGCCGAATATGACCGGCTGCAGGCGGAGCGGGTGGCGGCATTTTCCGAATATGTCGCCGACGTCAACAGCGGCGCCTATCCCGAGGACAGGCACATCGTGCATATGGACCCGGCTGAGCTACGCCTGTTCCTCGACAAGGTCGGCCGGGGCTAGGATCGTTTGCCATTTGCCGCCGGCGAGCGCTGCGTGGAGTGCTTCCGCATCGACGCCGAGCGGCCGGTCCTCGTTGAGCGCGGGGACGAGCGCGCGTACCGCGGTGTGGACGGCTGATGTGCGTGGCGCCAGCGTCAATCTCTCGCGCAGGTCGACGGCTTGCGCCGCCGCCATCAATTCGAAGGCGATCAGCCGCCGCCACAGCGCGATCATGTCGGCGCATTTTGAAACCACCAGCGGCGTCTGCGTGGCGTGATCCTCCACGCCTTCCGAAACCGGCAGGAAGTCGAGCATCACCGGATTGGCCTTGTGGCGGATGGCGGCCAGGATCGACGTCACCGTCTTTTGCAACGGCACCAAACCGGCCGAGGCGCCACCGACCGGCGACAGATATTTGGGCAGGCCGCTGCGGCCCGAACCGGTGAGCTGGATGAAGCGGGCGGCACTGGCGGCGGCACATTGAGCGATCGCCAGGCTTAGCGCCTCGAAGGCGAGCGCCAGCGAAGCGGTGTGAAAGTTGCCCGTCGACAGCACCATCTCGTCGTCGCTCAGAACCAGCGGGTTGTCGGCGGCGGCATTGAGTTCGGTCTCGACGGCGCGTCTTGCCTGGCCGATCGCCTCGATCAGCGCGCCATGGATCGAGGGCATGCAGCGGATCGACAGCGGGTCCTGTATGGTGGTGGGCGCGGGCGCTTCGTCGCGGGCGAGAAGATCATGCAGCGCCTTGGCGGCTGCCTGCTGGCCGGCGGCGGGCCGCGCCATGTGCAGGCGGGGGTCCAGGATGGTGCGGTTGGCGCCGAAACCTTCCATGGTCAGCGCGCCGGCCTGGTGCTGCTGGGCAAGAGCCGACAGCGCGTCCGTGACCGCAAGCGCGCCGCCGCCGGCGGAGACGGCGGAAGCGTTGATCAGCGACAGTCCATCCTTGGGCGCCAGGCCGATGGGGCCGAGGCGGGCCATCATCAGTGCCTTGACCGCTGGCATGCGCCTTCCCTGATAATCGGCTTCACCTTCGCCGATCAGCAGGCGGGCGATCGCGGTCATCAACACCAGGTCGCCGGCGCCAATCGAGCCGAGCGACGGCATCACTGGATGGACGCCGGCGTTGAGGACTTCGACCAAGGCAACGAACACGGCGGGCGACAGGCCGGAGCCACCGGCCGACAACATTGTCAGACGGGCAAGCATGGTGGCGCGCACGGCCTCGACGGGCAGCGCTTCGCCGACCGCCCCGCTGCGGCCCTCGAGCAACTGGCGCTGGAAGGCGCTGGCGTCACCCTCGACCGATGTGCGAAGATTGGCGCCGAGCCCGGTGTTCAGGCCGTAGATCTGCTGGCCGGAGGCCGCCGCCTGGTCGAGCACCTTTCGCGCCTTCTCCAGCCTGCCGATGACATTGGCTCCGATCTCCACCTTGCGTGCCTCGCGGGCGACGGCGGCGACATCGTCGACACTGACGCCGGCCCCGGTGAGGACGAGCGCGCTCATGCGAAGCGCAGCCTTTGGCCAATGCCTTGCGCCTGCGCCTTGGCCAGCATCGCCTTGCCGAGCGCAATGTCGGAGAGCGACAGGCCGCGATGCCAGAAGAGGATGGTTTCGTCGTCACCCTGCCGTCCCGGCCTGAGGCCGGCGGCGATCTGGCCGAGTTCGGCATGCAGCGTCTTTTCGCTCAACCGCCCGGTCTCGACATGCGCGCGCAGCGAGCCGAATTTGCCGCCCTTGCACTGGCCCCAGTCGTCGACGACCAACTTCTGCATGATGTCGGTCAGCGACAGCTCCACCGCGCTCATCGTGCCATAGGGAACGACAAGCGCGCCCGGCTTGATCCATTCGGTCTTGAGAAGGGGCTGCGGCTCGGGCAGGCGTGAGGCTTCGACGACGATGTCGGCGCCTTTGACGCAGCTCTCCCAGTCGGCGACCGCGGTGACGGGCTTGCCGAGGTCGGCGGAGAGTTTTGCGGCAAAGCCATCGCGACTTTCTGGGCGACGCGAATGGACGCGGATCTCATCGAAATCGAAGAGATGGTCGAGCAGGCGCACATTCCAGTACGCAGTGCCGCGCGCGCCGATATGGGCGAGCACCTTCGCGTTCTTGCGTGCCAAGTGCTTGGCGCCGATGGCGGTGACGGCGCCGGTGCGCATGTCGGTGATGACCGTGGCGTCGAGAATGGCGCGCGGCGTGCCGGTGCGTGGATCGAACAAATTGAGGATGCCGAATTCCGACGGCAGGCCGTGAAGATAATTGTCGACATAGTCGCCGACGATTTTCACGCCGGCCGTATCGAGCGGCGCGACGTAGCCGCGCAAGACATTGAAATGGCCGTGGAAGGATGGGTCGGGTTCGAGGTGGACACGCGGCTCGATCACCGTCTGGCCCTTGCCTTGCGCAACGAGCCCGGCCTCGACGGCGTCGATGATCTCGCCATCGGCCATGGCAAGCGCTTCGATGTCGAGGGCGTTGAGGTAGTCGATATAGATAGGCTTCATGCGCGCACGGTTCCTGTTGTTTAAGACCGAGGCCCATTCATTCCATAACAGGCGGCGATGCGACACGAAAGTTTGTTGGTCCATCTCTGGACGCAGTTGGCTAAATGTTGTTGAAACCGACCCGACATGACGGCCATTCCCGAAAATGAAGCCTTGCCCGAGACAGCCACGAATTCGCGGCGCGTGGCGCTGATCGTCGCCATCGCCTTCTTCATGCAACTGCTGGATTCGACGATCATCTCGACGTCGCTGCCGCAGATGGGCGCTTCCTTCGGCGTGCCGGCGGTGGCGATGAGCCTCGGCATCACCGTCTACATGCTGACCATGGCGGTGTTCGTGCCGCTGTCGGGGTGGCTCGCCGACCGGTTCGGCGCGCGTAACATTTTCCTCGCAGCCATCGCGCTGTTCACGCTGGCGTCGCTCGCCTGCGGCTTCTCCGGGAGTCTGACCGAATTCGTCGTTGCCCGTGCCGTGCAGGGCCTGGGCAGCGCCTTGATGACGCCGGTCGGCCGCATCCTGGTCCTGCGCAACGCGTCGAAATCCGAATTGCTCAACGCCACGGCGCTGATCACCTGGCCGGCGCTCTTCGCGCCCGTGGTCGGCCCGGTGCTTGGCGGTTTCATCACCACCTATCTGTCCTGGCACTGGAATTTCTTCATCAACATCCCGCTCGGCGCGATCGGGCTGGTGTTGGTCGCCCGCTTCATACCGGGTGATCGTGAAGCCGATCCCAAGCCGCTCGACTGGCCGGGGTTTTTCCTGACGTCGCTGGGGCTCGCCTGCCTGCTCTATGGTCTCGAGCGCATCGCGCATCCGGAGGATGGGGCCTTGCCTACGGTGGGGCTGATCGCGGCGGGGATCGTCGTCGGCTGGCTAGCGGTGCGGCATCTGCGCCGCGCGCCGCATCCGCTGCTCGACCTCTCCTCGTTCAAGGTGCAAACCTTCGCCATCTCGACGCTTGCGGCCGGCACCATCTTCCGGGTGGCGATCAATGCCACGCCGTTCCTTTTGCCGCTGCTGTTCCAGGTCGGCTTCGGCCTATCGCCCGTCGATGCCGGCATGATGATCCTGGCCTATTTCCTCGGCAATCTCGGCATGAAGACGGTGACCACGCCGACGCTGCGTCGCTTTGGCTTCCGCTCGGTGATGGTCATCAACGGCATCATCGCCTCGATGTCGATCATGGCCTGCGCGGCGATCTCGCCGCAGACGCCGCAGGCGCTGGTGGTGGCGCTGATGCTGATCGCCGGCCTGTCGCGCTCGATGCAGTTCACCGCGCTCAACACGCTGGCCTTCGCCGATATCGCCGCCGCCCAGCGTAGCTCCGCGGCGACCTTGTCCTCGATGCTGCAGCAAGTGGCGATGCTGTTCGGCGTCGCGGTGGCGGCGGCGATCCTCAACCTGTCGCAGATCGCGAGAGACCGGCCCGCGCTCGACCTCGTCGATTTTCGAGCAGCCTTCCTGCTGATCGGCATTATCGGGCTGGTGGCGTCGTTCCGTTTCCTGGTGCTGCCGAGAGGTGCCGGCGCCGAGGTCTCCGGCCATGTTGCCGGGAACTGAAATCGACTTTTCCGCCAGATCGCAGGGTTAAATTCCGTCTTCGCCTTTCGCCTTGGTGTTGTGCTTCGCCAAGCGCCGAGACGGTGCAAACAATTGCCAAAAGTGCAGGAGTTTCCGGGCATTGCGCCAGATTCGGCAATCAATGCGTCCACTTTGCGAATCTCATCGCCAGCCTACGTTTTGAACGCGGATTCATTTGACGAAGCGGCGTTGAGCCGATTAGCTTTCTCTCCAGGGGTGGCAGCGCTGCCACCGGGGTGAAAGCAGACAATGAACATGGCCGGCTGGCTGAACTTCAGAAGCCTGAATCAGGAAGGCATTGTCTTTGCCATAGCGGTGGTGCTGTTCGTTGCCGCGGCTATAGGCCTGCCAGGCTTCATCGATGCCAACAATCTGGTCGCCATTATCCGCTCCGTCTCGGTGCTGGGTATACTGGCGCTGGGCATGGCTGTCGTCATCATCGGCCGCGGCATCGACCTGTCGGCGGTTGCGATCATGGCCATGTCGGTCGCCTGGTACCTGCAACTGCTCAACAGCGGAACGCCGGACGGGCTCGCCTTCGCCTATGTGCTGGCCGGCGTGCTCGCCATCGGCCTGCTCAACGGCTTTCTCGTCGCCTACGCCGATGTACCGGCGATCTTCGTCACGTTGGCGACCGGCTCCTTGGTCTTCGGCTATGTCCGTTCGCAATTGATCACGCAGGACGCCGTGCCGGTGCCGCAGGGCCATTGGGTGGAACTGCTCGGCGGTCTGCGCTTTCTCGACGTCCCGATCGAGGTGTTCGTCTTCGCCGGGCTCGCCTTCCTGTTCTTCCTGTTCCTGCGCTACACCAAATGGGGCCGCTACATCTATTTCGCCGGCGACAATCCGGTCGCGGCGCGCAATATCGGCATTCCGGTGCGGCCGATGCTGGTCCTGCGTTACGTGCTGTCAGCATTCGTCGCCCTGATCGCCGGCCTTTTGACCGCGGCCAGCCTGCATTCGATCAACACGCGTGTCGTCAATTCGACGCTGCTTTACGACATCGTGCTGGTGGCGGTGATCGGCGGCATCGGGCTGTCGGGCGGGCGGGGCGGGGTGCGCAATGTGCTGGTCGGCGCCGCGCTGATCGGCATCCTGCTCAACGCCATGACCATCATCGACATTCCGCTGCTCTACCAGAACCTGATCAAGGCGGCGATCCTGCTCGGCGCCATCATCGTCGACGGCATCATCAATCCGCGCGACGAACAGACCGCGCAACAAGGTGACATTTAGAGCAGATGGGCTAGCCCATCTTGCTCTGGGGTACCCGGTCCGATCGGGACGATCGGCCGGCAATGAAAACCGAACCAGAGGATGAGACATGAAACTGATCAGAACACTCATGGCGGCGGCCACGGCGCTGGCCGTCACCGCCTTCGTGGCGCCGACCTTTGCCGCCGACGATCCAGGCCCCGCTGCCTATGCACAAGCGCTGAAAGGCAAGCGCGTCATGCTGGTGCCGCTGGCGATGGGCTTCGACCTGGCGCAGGGCTGGGCGCATTATCTGAAGAAGGAGGTCGAAGCCTGGGGCGGCACGTTCGAAACGCGCGATCCCAACTGGGTCGTCGATGCGGGCGCGCAGGCGATCACCGACGCGATCTCGTCCGACACCAGACCTGATGTGCTGATCATCCATGCGCCGGACCTCAACTCCTATTCCAAGCTTATGAAGAAGGCGCAGGCCGCCGGCACCTATGTGATCCTGGTCGACAATCCGGCGAATTTTCCCGCCGATGCTTTCGTCGGCAGCGACTGGGACCGGCTCGGCCAGCTCGAGGCGGAAGCCGCGATCAAGGGCTGCGGCGAGAACTCGTCCAAGAAGATCGGGCTGGTGCAGGGCGACCAGGCCAACTCCTCCAGCCTTTACCAATATGCCGGCATCATGAAGGTGCTGGACAAGCATCCCGACTTCAAGGTCGTGGCCAAGCCCGATTCCAACTGGGATGCGACGACCTCGCGCAACGTGACCACGACCATGCTGCAGCAGAACCCGGACATCTGCTCGATCATCGACTTCTGGGATGGCGATGCCACCGGCGCATCGGCCGCGATCCGCGACGCCAAGCTCGACGGCAAGGTGTTTTTGGTCACCACAGGCGGCGGCGAAAAGGCGGCCGATTGCGACAAGCTGAACGACGGCACCTACGGCGCCGTGGTGATGACCGATCTTGCCCGCCAATCGGGCGACATGAACGCCATCATCAAATTCCTGCTGCAGAGCGGCCAGCCGGCCGGCACCTCCCACACCTACATCTACACGCTGGAGAAGGCGACGACCAAGGCCGACCTCAAGCCCGACAGCTGCTGGGACCTGAGCGCGCTGCAGGCCGAAGCAGCGGCGAAGTAAGCTGATCGTCTGCAACCGATATCGACGAGGTGGCCGGATCGTCCGACCACCTCTTTCTCTTGTGGCCCCAGACCTGGCAGCAGTGACCCGATGAGCTTTCGCGAACGCCTCCAGTCCTGGCGCTACAATCTCGTGCCCGACCATCTCGTCGGCGAGATCCTGACCAAGCGCTGGACCGACAACGCCATTCCCTTCCTGGCGCTGGTGGTGACATTGGCGACTTTCGGCTCGATCATTCCAGGCTTCTTCAAGCTCTCTTCCCTGCAGGAATCGACCCGCCAGCTCGGCGAGTTTTCGATGGTCGTTACCGGCATGACGGTGGTGATGCTGGGCGGCGGCATCGATCTCTCGGTCGGTTCGATCTTCGCGCTGTCCTGCTTTTCGGCCGTCTATGTCTTCTTCATCCTCGAACAGTCGATCTGGCTGGCGCTGGCCGCCTCGCTCGCCACCGGGTTGGTGTTCGGTGCGATCAACGGCTATCTTGTCGGCTATCTCAGGCTGCGTGCCTTCCTTACCACGCTGGTGACCTTCATCTTCGGGCGGGCGCTGTTCGACATCCTGGTCACCACCTATGCAGCCGATGTGCAGCTTTCGACCGCTACGTCAGACGTGCTCGATTTCATCGGCGACAGCACTTTCTGGGGCCTGTCCGTCTCGGTGTGGCTGGCGATCATCCTCGCCATCGTCACCCATGTCGCGCTGACGCGCTCGCGGCCGGGCTGGCACGTGCTGGCGGTCGGCGGCTCCCGGCGTTCGGCGCACAATGCCGGCATCCGGGTGCGACGTACCGTGTTCATGACCTATGTCTTTTCCGGCTTCTGCGCCTCGATCGGCGGCTTTCTCATCGCCTGCCGGCTGAGCGGGGCGGGGCCGGGCACCGGCCTCAATCTCGAGATCATGGCGCTGACGGCGGCGGTGGTCGGCGGCGTCAGTCTCGGCGGCGGGCGCGGCTCGGTCATCAAGGGGCTGATGGGCGCCATCATCGTGCTGACCATGACCAACGGGCTGATCCGGCTGGGCTATGGCACCGGTACCAACCAGATGGTGCTCGGCATCATGCTGGCGGTGGCGGTGACCATCGACATTCGCTGGCTCAAGAACCGCCACAAGGTGCTGAACGAGGTCTATGTCGCGCCGGTCTATCTCAGGATGGGCGAAACCCAGTCCGCGGTGCCGGGCTCGGGCACGCCTTACGCGCTCGACAACCGGCTGTCGGCGGCCGACCATATCGGGCTCGGCGAACTGGAAGGGCCGGAAGACGTCATCCTCGACCGCGACGACAATCTCTATTGCGGCACGCGTCATGGCGAGATCGTTCGCTTCTTCGCGCCGGATTATGTCAGGTCGGAGGTGTTCGCCCATATTGGCGGTTTTCCGCTGGGCTTGGCCTTTGACAAAGGGGGCAATCTGATCAGCTGCGTCGGCGCGATGGGGCTCTATTCCGTCTCTCCGGATCGCGCGGTCAAAAGGCTGTCGGCCGAGACGTCGCGCTCCTGGACCTCGATCGTCGACGATGCGCGGCTGCGCGATCCCAATGATTGCGATATCGCGCCGGACGGCCGCATCTATTTTACGGATTCGACCAAGCGCTATGACGCGCATGACTGGGCGCTGGATTCGATCGAGAACCGCGCCACCGGCCGCCTCCTGGTCTACGATCCCAGGGATGGGTCGACAAGGACGCTGCTCGACGGCTACCGTTACACCAATGGTGTCTGCACGGCGCATGACGGCAAGTCGCTGTTCTTCGCCGAAAGCTGGGCCTGCCGGGTGCATCGCTATTGGCTGGAAGGGCCGAAGGCGGGCACCGCCGAATGCGTCATCCGCGACATGCCGGGCTACCCCGACAACATCAACCGCGCGTCGGACGGCAATTACTGGATGGCGTGGCTGGGCATGCGCACGCCGAGCTTCGACCTGTCGTTGCGCCACCCCGACATGCGCAAGCGCATGACGCGCCGGCTGCCGCAGGACGAATGGCTGTTCCCCAACATCAACACCGGCGGCGTGGTGAAATTCAACGAGAAGGGCGGCATCGTGGAGGCGATGGGCGACTTGACGGGCGGCGCGCACCCGATGGTCACCTCGATGCGCGAGCACAAGGGATATCTGTTCGTCGGCGGCATCCTCAACAATCGCATCGGCCGCTACAAGGTTTCCGGCGCCGACCCGAACTGGACCAGCTCCGCCTCATATTGGGGAGCGCAGCCATGATCCTCGACCCAATCCTGGATATGTTTCGCGGCAAGGCGGTGACCATCCCGCCGCTCGACGGCGCCTTCCGTCCCAACACGCTGCTCGACGATGCGCCGGCTTTTGTCGGATTGACCGAACCGGACAATCTGCTGGTTGCCGATGGCGGGCTGCTGGCCTCCAGCGGTAACGCCATCTATTCGCTTGCCGCCGGAACTGAGCCGAAGGTAGTCGAGACCTTTCCTTCCCCAATCACGGCGCTGGCTCTGTCGCCATCGGGCCAACTGACGGTGGGGCTCGAAAGCGGCGGGCTGCTGATATCGGGCAAGGAGGTTTCGCTGCCGGCCGGTGTCAGCTGCATCACCGCTGTTGCCTACGCGGAGGACGGCGCGCTGTGGCTGGCCAACGGGTCGGCCGAGCACACGCCGTCGCAATGGGCGGCCGACCTGATGAAGAAGGGCGCGTCCGGTTCGCTTTGGAAACGAGACGCGGCGGGTGGCGAGTTCCGCAAGGTGGCCGGCGGGATCGCCTTTCCCTATGGGCTCCACCCCATCGGCGGCGATGTGCTGGTCAGCGAAAGCTGGCGGCACCAGCTCGTCCGCTTCGACGGTGCGACCGGCAACCGTTCGGCCGTTCTGACGCATCTGCCCGGCTATCCCGCTCGGCTGTCGCCGGCCGGCGACGGCGGGGCGTGGCTGACCTTGTTCGCGCCACGCAACCGGCTGATCGAATTCGTGCTGCAGGAAACGCACTACCGCCAGGACATGATCGACCAGGTGCCGCCGGCCTACTGGATCGCGCCGGCGCTTGCCTCCAGCCGCAGCTTCCTCGAACCGCTGCAATGTGGCGGCATCAGAACCATGGGCATCCACAAGCCGTGGTCGCCGAGCCGTTCCTACGGGCTGGTGGTCAGGCTCGATCAAAACATGCAGCCGCAATTCAGCCTGCACAGCCGCGCCAACGGCACGCGCCACGGCATTTGCAGCGTGGTGGAAAAGGGCGGCCAGCTGTTCATCGCTTCCAGGGGTGGCGATTGCGTGCTGGCCGTCGACCTCGCCTCGGGAGGTTTCTGATGGAACCAATTATTCGCCTCGAAAACGCCACCAAGAATTATCGGGGCGTTCCGGCAGTCAAGAACGTCAGCTTCGAACTGCGCAAAGGCGAAATCCACGCACTGCTCGGCGAGAACGGCGCGGGTAAATCGACACTAACCAAGATCATCGCCGGTGTCGTCGACGCCACGTCCGGCAGGATGTTCCACAAGGGCCGGGAGATCGCCTACGCTTCGCCGCATGCCGCGCTAGAGGCCGGCATTGCCATGGTGTTCCAGGAGACCAGCCTGGTGCCGTCGATGACGGTGGCGCAGAACCTCTATCTCGGTACTGAAAAATTCCTCAACCGGCTGCGCGGCACGTATATTTCAGCACAGCAATTCCTGCAGTCGCTGAATTTTCCGGTCGATCCGAACGCCATGGTGGCGACGCTGGGCGCGGCCAAGCGGCAGATGGTCGAGATCGCGCGCGCCGTGCACCACAAGGCCGAGATCATCATCTTCGACGAGCCGACGGCGACCCTGACGCCGGAGGAGAAACGCCATTTCTTCGCGCTGATCCGGCGGCTGAAGGCGAACGGTGTCTCGATCGTCTTCATCAGCCACGCGCTGGAAGAGGCATTGATGATTGCCGACCGCATCACCATTCTGCGCGACGGTGAGCTGGTGATCACCGACGACACGCCGGCCTTCGACCGCGACAGAATTGTCGCCGCCATGGTCGGGCGCACTTTGTCGGGGCAGATCTACCGCCAGCGCGACGAAGCCAAGCTGCGCAAGGCGGGCCGGAAAGTGCTGTCGGTGCAGGACATTTCGATGAGCAATGTCGTGCGCAACAACTCCTTCTCGATCTTCGAGGGCCAGATCACCGGCGTGTTCGGGCTGATCGGCTCCGGCCGCACCGAGACCTTCAAGGTCGTGTCGGGCATCTATAAGCGCGATTTTTTGCGCGGCGGTACAATCGAACTCGACGACAGGCCGGTGCGCTATCGCGTGCCGAGCGAAGCGGTGGCGGACGGCATCGTCTATGTCACCGAGGACCGCAAGAGCGAAGGCATCTTCGAGACGATGAGCATCGCCGAGAACCTGTTTGGCGGCCTGCTGGCGGCCGGCCGTGAAAAGGCCTGGGTGATCAACCAGCAGGAGATGCACGCGCTATCGGCCGAGTGGACGAAGACGCTCAACATCAAGGCGATCAACGACAATGCGCGCGTGGTCGAACTCTCCGGTGGCAACCAGCAGAAGGTGGTGATCGGCAAGGGGCTGGTGCAGCAGCCGCGCATCGTCATTTTCGACGAACCGACGCGCGGCGTCGATGTCGGCGCCATCGCGGAGATCCACCAGATCATCAACCGGCTGGCCGACGAGGGCTTGGCCGTGGTGGTGATCTCGTCCTATTTGCCGGAGATCATGAACCTGTCGGATCGGATACTCGTCTGCCGGCAAGGCCGCATCGTCGAGGAGTTTTCTCCGGCGGAGGCCACGGAGGAGAAGATCATGTACGCGGCGGTGCACTAGGGGGCGGGGAAGGCGGATGATCGCACCGTTGGATGGAACACCGGAGGTTAGCCGCCTCATCCGCCATTTCGTCATCCACGGGCGGAGCAAGGAGCGCAGCGACGCGGCGCAGACCCGAGGATCCATGCCGGGGCTCGGAAGCGCTGCTACGGTGCGGAATTTCGCTCTGCTGCACACTTCGATAGACGTCACGGAATGGATCCCAGGGTCTCCGCGACGGCGCTTCGCGCCTGCTTCGCCCAGGGATGACGAAGTTTAGTGCTTCGGCAAATCTGCAAACGCTTTTGCGCATCGAAAACTGAACCAGAAAAGCCGGTTTAGCCCCTTTGCTCGAGACCTGAATCAACGACCTGATCCACCGAGCCAACGAAAGGAAACGCCATGGCCACGACAAAACTCCTGAGCGATGCCGAGGTGGAAATAATCCCGGCCGTGAAGGCCGTGTTCGACGATATCCGCGCCACGCGCAAATCGGATTTCGTCAATAATTTCTGGCGTGGGCTGGCCAATGATCCGCCGGCACTGAAGCGGATCTGGGAGCAGTTGAAGGTCGTGATGGTCGCCGACAGTGCCATCGATCCGCTGACCAAGGAGATGATCTACATCGCGGTTTCGACCGCCAATGGCTGCTCCTACTGCGTGCATTCGCACACGGCGGCGGCGCGCGCCAAGGGCATGACAGACGCGCAGCACGGCGAGTTGGTGTCGATCATCGGGCTCGCCGGGCAGACCAATCATCTGGTCACGGCCATGCAGATCCCGGTCGATCCGCAATTCGAGGTGAAAAGCTAGCCGTCAGCCAGCCTATCGGCATGGCGGGGAACATTTGTCCCCTGCCCTGTTAAAGAAGTGACATGTAACGGCACTAAGGAGACCCACGCGAAGTCGCGCCGGTGGGTTCCCGGCAGCCGGCTCTCGCAGTGGAGCCGGCATGAAAATCGTCCAGATCACCGATACCCATTTCAGCCCGACCAAGCCGCATTTCAACGGCAATTGGGAGCCGCTGGCCGCCTGGATCGCGCAAAGCGGCGCCGATCTCGTCATCCACACCGGCGATCTCAGCGTCGACGGCGCCGACAAGGACGACGACATCGGCTTCTGCATGGAGCTGATGCGGGAAATCTCGGTCCCGATGCTGCTGGTGCCCGGCAATCACGATGTCGGCCATCTCCCCGGTTCGTTGCAGCCGGTCAATGCGGAACGCATGGACCGCTGGCGCCGGCTGGTTGGTCCTGATTATTGGACGGAGGACGCCGGAAACTGGCGATTTATCGGTCTCGACAGCCTGCTGATGGGCTTTGATGATGCCGAGGAAGAGGCCCAGTTCGAATGGCTGCGTGCGGCGCTGGAAAGCCGTGGCGGCCGGCGTGTCGCGCTCTTCGCCCACAAGCCGCTGTTCATCGACGCGCCCGGCGAAGATGACACCGGTTACTGGAGCGTCCGCCCGGCACAGCGGCAGCGTCTCTACGATCTCATCGGTGCCCATGATGTGGCGCTTTTCGCCAGCGGTCACCTGCACCGGGCATGGCAAGGCAAATACGAAAACACCGCGCTGGTCTGGGGGCCGTCGGCCGCCTTTGTCGTCGGCGACATGGAGCGCGACATGCCGGGCGAGCGGCTGCTCGGCGCCGTCATGCATGAATTCGACGACACGGTCGCCAGCGAGATCGTCGCCATACCCGGTATGACCGTCCACTATTTGGATGACGTGGTTGCCGAGGTCTACCCGCACGAGGCGCACAAGGTCCGCAGGAAAGTCGCGTCATGAGCGCGCTCTCGCTCCGCGGCTTGAACAAGTCCTTTGGCGGCAATGCCGTCCTGAACGGCGTCAGCCTCGATGTCAAAGCGGGCGAGTTCATCGCCCTGGTCGGCCCCTCGGGCTGCGGCAAGAGCAGCTTGCTGCGCATTCTTGCCGGGCTTGATCATGCCGACAGCGGCGAGATATTCGTTGCTGGCAAGGACATGTCGGCGGTCGCCGCGGCCGATCGCAACATCGCCATGGTGTTCCAGTCCTACGCACTCTACCCGCATCTGACGGCCGGCCAGAACATCGCGGTTCCCTTGGCCATGAAGCGGCTGAGCCGGACGCAGCGCCTGCCGCTGGTCGGCTCCGCATTGCCGGGCCAGAAAGAAATCCGCGCCGGCATTTCGCGGGATGTCCGCGATATGGCGACGGTACTCAAGATCGATCATCTGCTCGACCGCAAGCCTGGTCAGATGTCGGGCGGCCAGCGGCAGCGTGTCGCCCTGGCGCGCGCCATGGTGCGGCGCCCCTCGATCTTCCTGATGGACGAGCCGCTTTCCAACCTCGATGCCAATCTGCGGGTGCACGCCCGTGGCGAGATCGTCGAACTGCACCGCCGCGCCGGCGTGCCGACGCTCTATGTGACGCATGACCAGGCCGAGGCGCTTTCGATGGCCGACCGGGTGGCGGTGATGATCGGCGGCAATCTGCTGCAACTCGCCGCGCCCGAGGCGATCTACAACGATCCGGCTCATATCGAGGTCGCCCGTTTCGTCGGCCAGCCCAGGATCAACATCATACCGGCACTTGCCGAAAATGGCCGTGTCAGCTTCGAAGGCATCCGGTTGGCCCTGATGGAGAAGGTGGCAAACGGCCCGGTCAGCCTCGGCATCCGGCCCGAATTCGTCAAACTGTCTCCCAGTGGGCGGAGCGGCCTTGCCGGGCGGATCGAGCGCCTCGAATTCCTCGGTTCGGAAGTCATTGCCCATTGCCGGCTCGATGCGACCGGCGACATCGTCATCGCCAAGCTGGCGCCGCACGAGGCGAGGGACCTGATTGCGGGAATGCCGGTGGGTATCCTCCTTCCACCCGAGCATGCCATGGTCTTCGGGCCGGAGGGAAAGCGGCTGCGCACGGCGAGCGCCGCGCCCGCACGCCAGGAGCCGGCCTATGTCTAGCGTCGCGCTGGCTGGCAATATCCCGAGCGCCGCGGCCCTCCACAGGCGCAGCGAGGACCGCACCGCCTGGCTGCTGGCGGCCCCGGCGATCGTGCTCTTGCTGCTGTTCGTGCTGCTGCCGGTGGTCGCCGTCATCTTCCTCGGCTTCACCGATTTCGAACTCGGTTATGGCAAATTCCGCCTGGTCGGCTTCGAGAATTACGCGCATCTCCTGACCGACCGCACCTTCCGCAAATCGCTGTGGAACACATCGGTCTATACGGCGATCGTCGCACCGGTCTCGATCGTGCTTGGCCTTGGCGTCGCCTTGCTGATCGAAGGCGAACCTCGGGCGCGCGGTTTCTTCCGCACCGTCTATTTCCTGCCGGTCGCATCGCTGATCGTCGCCATGGCGACAGTCTGGCAATATCTCTTCCACCCGACCATCGGGCCACTCAACGCGCTGCTTGCGCTGGTCGGCATTCCTGGCCCGAACTGGCTCGGCGCCTCCAGCACCGTGCTCTACAGCCTGTCGATCATCGGCGTCTGGCAGTCGGTCGGCTTCAACATGGTGCTGTTCCTGGCTGGCCTGACGGCGATCCCGCGCGAGCTCTACGCCGCTGCTCACGTCGATGGCGCGAAATCGGCGCTCGACCGGTTTTTCCTGGTCACCTGGCCGATGCTCGGGCCGACGACGCTGTTCGTCGTCACGATCAGCATCACCAATGCGGTGAAGGTCTTCGAAACAGTGAAGATGCTGACCGATGGCGGGCCCAACAAGGCCTCCGAAGTGCTGCTGTTCACCATCTACCAGGAAGGCTTCGTCTACCTGCGCGTCGGCTATGCCTCGGCAATGACCGTCGTCTTCCTTGCGATCCTGGTCGTGCTGATGCTTCTCCAATACCGCGTACTCGACCGGCGGGTGCATTACACATGACCAGCCAGCCTGCCTGCCGCATCATCCGTTTCGCGCTGCTTTCGCTGGGCGCGTTGATGATCCTCGCGCCTTACATCTTCATGATCTCGACCGCCGGCAAGACGCAGAGCGACATCTTTACCTCGTCGCTGTCGCTCGTCCCCCAGCATTTCTACTTCGCCGAAAATTTCGCCAAGGCGCTGAGCAAGGTGCCGATAGCAACGCTGCTGTGGAACGGCGTCGTCGTGTGCGGCCTGATCTTCTTCTTCCAGGTGCTGGTCGCGATTCCCTGCGCCTATGCCATGGCCAAGCTGAAATTCCGTGCCGCGCGGCTGATGATGGTGCTGGTCATGCTCGGCCTGCTGGTGCCGATCCATGCCACGGCGCTGCCGCTCTATGTCGCCTTCGACCGGATGTCGCTGCTCAACAGCTACACCTCGCTGGTGGCGCCGTTCACGATATCGGTGTTCGCGATCTTCATGTTCCTGCAGTTCTTCCGCGCCATGCCCGACGATCTCATCCACGCGGCAAGGCTCGATGGCATGTCCGAGCTCGGGATCGTCGCGCGCGTCATCGTCCCCAATGCGTGGCCGGCGGTCACTGCCTTCGCGATCTTCTCGGTGGTCGCCCACTGGAACGATCTCTACTGGCCGCTGATCGTCGTCAGCAAGCAGGCCTACGCCACGGCGCCACTCGGCCTGATGTATTTCCGCGCCGCCGAGGCCGGCGACGACTACGGCGCGCTGATGGCCGCCACGCTGATCATCACCCTTCCACTCGTCGTTGCCTTCCTGTTCGCACAGAAGCGCTTCGTCGAAGGCATCACCATGACCGGTCTCAAAGGCTGACCGGGCCAACAAGGAGCAACGAGGCAATGAAGCATATCTCCAGGATTTTTGCCGCGGCGGCGGTGTCGCTGGCGACAGCCCTTCCGGCCTATGCCGACACGACGCTGACGGTCCATTATCCGATGCCCGGCTTCTTCAAGAACGTGATGGACACGATCTCGAAGAAGTTCATGGAAGAAAATCCCGACATCAAGATCCAGTTCGCCAGCCCGTCCGCCACTTATGAGGAAGGCATCCAGACCATCCTTCGCCAGGCCGGCACCGACGAAATGCCCGACATCACCTTCATCGGTCTCAACCGTCTGCGCATGCTCAACGAACGCGACGTTGCCGTCGATCTTGGCCCGCTGGTCAAGAAGGAAGGCAACATGGCTGAGCTCGGCTTCTCCGACACGATCCTGAAGCTGGCGCAGGTCAACGGCAAGCAGGTCGGCCTCGCCTTCGCCACCTCGAACCCGATCATGTATTACAACGCCGACCTGGTGAAGGCCGCCGGCGGTGATCCGGACAATCCGCCCAAGACCTGGGACGAGGTCATCGCGCTCGGCGGCAAGATCAAGGCGCTCGGCAATGGCGTCGACGGCATCGACTTCCGCTGGCAGGGCGATGACTGGATGTTTTCGGCGCTGCTGTTCGGCGCCGGCGGCAAGATGCTGAACGAGGACGAAAGCAAGGTCGCCTTCAACGGGCCGGAAGGCGAGAAGGCAGTCGAGATCCTGCAGCGGATGGTGAAGGAGGGCGGCATGCCGGTCTTCACCAAGCCGGCTGGCGAGCAGGCGTTCGCGGCCGGCAAGGTTGGCTTCGAGTTCCAGACCACCGGCGCGCTGGTCAACACCATCAAGAACGTGGGCGACAAGTTCACGCTGCGGACGGCCAAGATCCCGCTGATCGATCCGGCCAACGGCCATCTGCCGACCGGCGGCAATGCCGTGGTCATCCTGACCAAGGATGCCGCCAGGCAGGACGCCGCCTGGAAATTCGCGAAATTCGCCGCCGGCCCTTATGGCGCGTCGGTCGTCGTGCCCGGCACCGGCTATGTGCCCAACAATGAGCTCGCGGCAAAGTCTTCCGACTATCTCGGCGATTTCTACAAGAAGAACCCGCTGTTCCAGGCCGGGCTCAGCCAGATGCCGCTGATGGTTCCGTGGTATGCCTTTCCGGGGACCAACGGTGTGAAGGTGACACAGACCATCGTCGACAATCTGTCGCGGATCGTCGACCAGTCGGCGACGCCCAAGGAAGCGCTCACCGATGCGGCAAGCGACGTCGAAGGCATGCTGCCGACGCAGTAAGGACTTGCCAGGGCATCGCCGCGCCAATGGCGCGGCGAACTCCCTGGCGGTCAAGCCGGCCGGTAGATCCGCTCCGCCGTATTCCAGAAGATATCAGCCTCGGCCGCCGGACCGTGCTTCGCTACAGCCGCGCGGTGGGCCTTGATCAGTTCGGCGTGGCTCGTCCACAACTTCTCGATGGGGAAGTTGGAACCGAACATCAGGTGATCCGCGCCCAATATCTCGATCGCGTTGTCGACGATATAGGCGATCAGCGCCGGGTCGTTGCGGTGGACGAAAGTGCCGAGGCCAGACAGCTTGGCGTAGACGTTCGGCGCCGCCGACAGCGTGCGCAGCCCAGCCTTCCAGTCTTCGGTGGTTTCCTGATCCATGCCGGTCAGCATGCCGGCGTGGGTGAGGATGAAATTGGTCTCTGGATTTTCTCCGACCAGCGTCAACCCGTCTTTCATCTGGGCGGGAAAGAGCTGCAGGTCGAAGGACAGGTCATAATCCTTCAGCCGCGCCACATTGGCTCGTACCCTGGGATCGATCACCTGATCGGGGCCAGTGGCGAAGCGGAAGGCTGGCGTCTCGTGCCAATGCAACTGCATGCGCACGCCGCGCAGCAGCGGATATTTTTTCAAGCGGTCGATCTGGGGTCTGATATCGTCCACCGTCATGTCGGTGTAGCCGACGATGGCGTGCGGCCAGCCGGTTTCATCAGCCGTTTTCTGCAGGAAGGCGACTTCCTTCTCGAAATCCTCCTTCGCCCAGTTGGTCTGGACGTAGACCGCTTTCTCGACGCCGGAACCTTGCTGGTCGGCGAGAAACTCCTCGATCGGGTAGTCGCGGCGGATCGGCTCGTAGGGGCCGAAGATGCGCGGCACCATCGGCCCGACCAGCCAGGGCTGGTCCTGCTGGCGCCAGATGTGGAAATGCGCGTCGATGGCTTTCTGCATCACGATACCCTTTTCCAGATTGTCGCCGCCCGTGGAGCAGGGCGGGCGAGCGACAGGATGAAATCGGTGAGGCCGGCGAGCGACGAGCCGTCGACCAGATCGTTCAGGTCAGGCAGGATGGCGCGAAGTGCCGCCGTTGCCGGCTGGAAGCGCGGGTCGCCGGCCAAAGGTGTCGCCAACGACAGCCGGAACGCGCGGGCGCTCAGCCGGCGCATCGCCGTCTCCAGTTCGGCATGGTCGCCGCGCTCCAGCGCGTCGGACAGGATGATCACTGCCGCACCACGTGCGAAGGCGGAAAAACGCGGCACGGAGAGGAAAGCAAGCAGCGTTGGCCCCATGCGGGTGCCGCCGTCCCAGTCGTCGACCTGGGCTGCCGCGCGCGCCAACGCCTGGTCCCTGTCGCGGATGCGCAGCGCTGACGTGATGCGGGTCAGACGCGTCCCGAAGGTGAAGATTTCTGCCCGGTCAGCGCCTTGCACGGCGGCATGCGCGAGCTTCAAATAATCAGACGTGTGGAGCTTCATCGAGCCGGACACGTCGATCAGGATCAGCAGTTTGCGCGGCACGGTCTGGCGGCGGCGCAGCAGCGGCGAGGGGACATCGCCATCGGCGCTGACGATTTCCCTGAGCGAGCGGCGCAGGTCGAGCTTGCCGCGCGAATGGGTGCGCACCGTGCGGAAGGAGCGGCGCGCGGGCAAGGCGTTCGACAGTCGACGACGAAAGGCGGTTAGCCTGTCGTCGTCGTGCTGGAAGTCGCGGCTGCTCAACTGTTCGATCGCCGAGGATAGCTCGCCGCCTTCCTGTCGCTGCTCGGCTTCGATCCGCTCGTCGTCGGCGCCGCCATCATCCTTGACGCGGGTTTCCTCGTCGCTGTCGCCTTCCACCACGGCTGATGTGTTGCCGTAAAAATGGCTTTGGAAATGCGCCTCGAATTCGTCGCGGCGGTCAGGTGGCGGCGCCAGGGTGGCGAGCGCTGCCTCGCGGATGTCGGCCATCGAACGGGGCCCGAGCAGCGTCACGGCCTGCATGAAGCCAGAGATTTGCTCCGGGGCGATTCTAAAGCCGTAGCGGCGCAGCAGTTGGCCGAAGCCAAGGAAGGGCGTGGCGGCGGGAGGTACGCTCTCCTCGCCCCGTTTACGGGGAGAGGATGCCGGCAGGCAGGTGAGGGGCAGCGCCGACTTCTGGCCATCGTGGCGCCGCCCCTCATCCGCCCCTTCGGGGCACCTTCTCCCCGTGAACGGGGAGAAGGGATCGTTGACGTCCCGGCTCACGCCAGTGCCTCCTGGACGATGCGGCCAAGCTCGGGGGCGATGTAGGAGAGGTCTTCCTCGTCCTTGATCAACACGCCGATGGCGCGGCGGAAGGCTTCCGGCCACGGGCTGCCGCCCTTTTCCAGGATCGTCGCGGCATTGGCCCATTCGACGGCTTCGGCGATGCCGGGCGGCTTGGCGAGCGGACGGGCGCGGATGGTCTGCACCGCAGCCGCCACCGCGCGCGCGGTAGCCTCCGCGACATCGCCAGTACGCAGCATGATGATGGCGGCCTCGCGTTCGGCGTCGGGATAGCCGATCCAGTGATAGACGCAGCGGCGGCGCAGCGCCTCGGCCAGTTCACGGGTGCGGTTCGAGGTCAGGATGACGATCGGCTGTGCGGCGGCACGGATGGTGCCGCGCTCGGGAATGCTGATCTGGAAATCGGACAGGAATTCCAGCAGCAGCGCTTCGAATTCATGATCCGAGCGATCGATCTCGTCGACCAGCAAAATACGCTGCCGCGGCGCCTTCAGCACCTGCAGCAGCGGCCGGGCAATCAGGAAACGGTCGTCATAGATGTCGATCTCGTGCTCGCCGGCATGGCGGATGGCGAGCAGTTGGCGCTGGTAGTTCCACTCATAAAGCGCATGCGCGGCGTCGATGCCTTCGTAGCATTGCAGGCGCACCAGATCGCGGCCGAGCAGCTCGGCGATCGCCTTGGCGGCTTCCGTCTTGCCGACGCCCGGCGCGCCTTCGAGCAGCAGCGGCTTGCCGAGCCGGATAGCCAGAAATATGGCGGTGGCGAGGCTGTCGTCGGCCAGATAGCGCGAGGCGGCGAGGCGCTCGGCCACCGCCTCCGGCGAGGTCGCGAGCGTTTCGGCGTTTACCTCGGGCATGTCGGTCCTCAGTTCGCGGCTTGCGCCTTGAGCGCGCGCAAAATGCGTTCCGGCGTGATCGGCAGCGTGTCGATGCGCACGCCGACCGCGTCGAAGACGGCGTTGGCGACCGCCGGGATTTGGGGGTTGGCGCACATTTCGCCCGGTCCCTTGGCGCCATAGGGACCATCTGCCGAAGGCCGCTCCAGCACGATGATTTCGGTTTCGGCGAGGTCGCCGGGACCAGGCATCAGATACTGGTTGAAGTCGGTGCCGCCATGGTCGCGGTTGGGGTAGTAGGGCTCGGTCGTCTCGTAGAGCGCATGGCTGATGCCCATCCAGGAGCCGCCGACCAGCTGCTGCTCGACCATTTTGGGGTTCAACGCGCGGCCGATCTCGAAGACGTTCTTCACCGTCAGCACCGTGACCTCGCCGGTTTCGTCGTCGACCTCGACCTCGGCCACCGTGCAGGCATGCGCGTAACAGGTCGACGGCTTCATCGCGCCGGTCTCCTTCTCCGGATAGGAGCGCGGGATCAAAAACATGCCACGACCTGAGATCGAGCGGCCGCGCTTGAAATGCGCCGACAGGGCGACATCGAAGATCGAGATCGATCTCTGCGGCGCGCCCTTGACCAGTATGTTGCCCTGGCCGTCGGTTTCGAGGTCCAAGGCATTCACTTCCAGTTCCTCGGCCGCCACTTCAAGCATCACCTGGCGGGCTTCCCTGGCGGCCTGGATGACCGCGTTGCCGGCGCGGTGTGTGCCGCGCGAGGCGAAGGTGCCCATGCAGTGCGGGCCGGTGTCGGTGTCGGCGGTGTCGACGACGACGCGGTCGGTCGGCACGCCGATCGTCTCGGCGCAGATCTGCGCCATGATCTGCTTCATGCCCTGGCCGAGATCGACGCTGGAAAGTGTGACCATGAAATTGCCGGTCGGGGTCGAATGCACCAGCGCCTGGGTCGGGTCGCCGCCAAGGTTCATGCCGGTGGGATAGTTGATCGCGGCGACGCCGCGTCCACGCCTGATCGCCATCTCAAGCTCCGTTCTTGTACGAGGACATCGCCATGTATTTCTCCGCCACCGGCCAGTGGGCGGCGCGCGAGGCTTCCTGCATGCATTCGATGAGTGCCGCGCCCTCGGTCGGCTGGCGATGCGCCTTCATGTCGCCGTCGCGATAGGCATTGATGAAGCGGAATTCGAGTGGATCCATGCCGATCAGCCGCGCCAGCTTGTCCATCTGCACCTCCAGCGCGAAATCGCCGATGGTGACGCCGAAGCCGCGCATGGCCGACGACGGCGTGCGATTGGTGTAGACGCAGTAGGTGTCGATCCAGACGTTGGGGATGGTGTAGGGACCGGGATAGTGCCCGGCGCCCTTCTGCGCGCCATAGGGCGAGTGGCGGGAGTAGGCACCGGCATCGGTGTAGCCGGTGACCTTCCGTGCGACAATGCGGCCATCGTTCATGACGCCGTCCTTGATGACGACTTTTTCGGCCGCGCGGGGCGAGGAGATCTGCATCTCCTCCTCGCGGCTGTAGACAAAACAGACTGGTCGCCCGGTTAGTTTTGCCCCGAGGATGGCGATCGGTTCGACGATGACATCGACCTTGCCGCCGAAACCGCCGCCGACCGTGCCGCCGACAAAATGCAGCTTGCTGCCCGGCATCTGCAGGATGATCGAGGTGTTGTCGAGGGTGAAGAACATCGCCTGTGTGTTGGTGTAGCAGGTGAAGCGGTCATTGCCCTCGGGCGCCACCACGCAACCGGTGGTCTCGGTCGGCGCGTGCTCGATGGGCGAGGACTGATAGCTTTGCTCCAGCACGTGATCGGCCTCGGCAAAGCCCGCCTCGACATCGCCGAAGCGCACCTTGCGGCACGCGCCGCTGTCATAGAGGTAATAGTTCTGGCCGTGATATTCGTTGACGATGGGCGCGCCGGGCTTCAGCGCTTCCTCCATGTCGAACACGGCGGGCAGCACTTCATAATCGACCTTGACCTTGGCGGCGGCTTCCTGGGCGGCACGCTCGGTTTCGGCCAGCACCGCCACCACGGCCTCGCCCTTCCAGCGCACCTTGCCGTCGGCCAGGACCGTCTCGTCTTCCGGTCCGACCTGGATCAGGATCAGGATCGTGTAGACATTGTGCGGCACGTCCCTGGCCGTCAGCACCTTGACCACGCCCGGATGTTTTTCGGCCTCCGACGTGTCGATCGAGCGGATGCGGGCATGGTGATGAGGGCTGCGCACCATCTTCAAATGCAGCATGCCGGGAAAGTTGCGGTCGGCGAAATAGGCGGTCTTGCCGGTGACGTGGCCTGGCGAATCCGAGCGTGGCCGCGGTTGACCGATCTCGTTGAGGTCATCCTTGCGAACGTCCGAGAAATAGCTTTTGCGCAGTTCCATCTTGTTTCCCTCAGGCCGCGTTCTGCGAATTGGCGCGGGCGGCGGTGAGCACCGCCTGGATGATCGGCTCGTAGCCGGTGCAGCGGCAGACGTTCCCGGACAGCGCCTCGACGACATCCTCGCGGCTGGGATTGGGCGTGTGGTCGAGCAGCACCTTGGCGGCCATGATCATGCCCGGCGTGCAAAAACCGCATTGGGTGGCGAATGTGTCGAGGAAGGCGCGTTGCAGCGGGTGCAGCACGCCGCCTTCGGCGAGGCCCGACGTGGTGGTGATCGTTGCACCGTTGCAGGTCTCGGCCAGCGTCAGGCAGGAGAGCCTCAACGCGCCGTCGATGATGACGGAGCAGGCGCCGCAGGTGCCTTGGTGGCAGCCGCCCTTCGGCGAGGTGTCGCCGACCTTGTCGCGCAAGGCATTGAGCAGCGTCGTGCCGCTTTCTATGAATTCGGCTTTTTCGGAGCCATTGAGCGTGAATTGAACCGGGACCTTCGCCATTCTTCCTCCTTGCGCGCCTGCCCGAGGAGCGGACAGACGCGCGCCCTCCCACGGGTTTTATTCGGTCAGCAGCAGCCGGCCGAGATGCACCGGCAGCACTTCGGCGCGATACCAGGCGCTGGCGATCGGGTCGGTGATGGGCGAGATGCCTTCAGCCGCGGCGGCCAGCGCCGGTGCGACGCCATCCGGGTCGAGCGTCCTGCCGAGCAGCGCTTTTTCCGCTGCCTTGGCACGCATCGGCCGATCGGCCATGCAGCCCAGCGCGACCCGCGCCGAGGACACGGTCCCGTCTCCAGCCTGTTCCAGAACGATGGCGATGCTCAGCACCGAGACCCCCTTGGGCTTGACCCGCGACACTTTGAGGAAGCGGAAGCTGTCGGGCTTCGGAAGCGTGAAACCGACCGACGTGACGATGGCGCGGCTGTCGTCCCGTGCGGCCAGGAAGGTCTCGATGGGGCTTTCGCCGTCATCGGCAGCGATCGTTGCGTCGAGCGCCAGCAGGGCCACGGCGAAATCGCCATAGGGCGCCGGCGCGAACAGATTGCCGCCGATGGTCGCCATGTTGCGGATCGCCGGGCCGCCGACGGCGCGGGCGGCCTTGGCGAGGGTACCGAGTTCCGGATGACGGGCGATCTCCGCCATGGTCACCGAAGCGCCGATGTGCACCTTGTCGCCGGACAGGGCGATGCCCGACAGGGCCGGATCGGAGGCGCGGACAAGAGTGGAGACGGAGATATCGCCTTCATTGGCGGCTCGAACCACAAGCGTGCCGCCGCCGAGATAGCGGCTGCCAGCGACCGTCAGCGCCGCATTGGCGTCCTTCACGGTCGAGAATGTCTGCAATGCCAGCGCCATGGCGCGCTCCCGTGGTTTGGCTCAGCCTTGCTCGGCGAAATGGCTCTTCAATGCATTGAAGCCGCCCTGGAAGACGTTGGTTCCCATGCCTTCAGCCAACTTGTCCGCTTCCTCGGCGGCGGCGTCGAAGCTGGCGGTCCATTCGGCATAGGTGCGGTCGCCGTCGGTGACGCGCCTGAGCTGCAGCGTCGCCTTGTGATTGGTGAGGGGCTGCGGCGTTTCCAGGATGGAATAGCTGACGAGGAAATTGTCATCGGAGAAGTCGAGCAGTTTTTCGCGCAGGCGGGCACCGCTGGCCAGCTGGAAGTTGCGCACGCAGCCGATCGTGCTGGCATCCTTGCCGTCCTCGATATGGCTCTCGACCATGCGTGGATGCCAATCCGGCAGCCCGTTAAAGTCGCGTATACGCGCCCAAACCTTTTCGACCGGTGCGTCGATGACGCTGGAAATGGTGACTTTGGGCATATGATGTTCCCTTGCGAATTTCGTTGCGGCAAGGGTAGGGCGCTAGCGCGCGCAGCGCTTATCAATGCGTCTTGAGTGCCTATCAACCAGTCTGAAAAACAGATGGCTGCCAGCTCAGGCCATTGCCCGCGCGGCCTCGCGGTAGAGCGTCGGCGGCACGCCGACATGGTCACGGAAGAAGCGCGAGAAATTGCCTTGCGTGGTGAAGCCGAGATTGCAGGCGACCGAGATCAGCGGCTCGCGCGACCATTGCAACTGCCGCACCGCTTCCTCCATGCGCAGCGTGTTCCAGTAGACATTGGGCGTCAGGTTGGTCTGTTCCTTGAACAAGGCGAAGAAATGCGGCCGCGAAAGGCCAACGGCGCGGGCAACGTCGTCGAAGGAGATGCGTTCGCAGACATTGGCCTTCATCAACTGAATCGCCTTGCGAACGCGGAAATCCTGCACGGTGTTTATGCGGCCGCGCGCTTCCTGCGGCGCCGAGGCGTCGGCGGCATCGAGCACCGAGTCGATGAAGCGCTCGATCTCGTAGTTGGCGACATCGTCGACGCTCTCATTGTCGGTGAGATGGTCGAGCAGGCTGGCGGCCGCCTGGTGCAGCCAAGGCTCGAGCGCGATCGCCGCCCGCGAAAACAGCGGCGCGCTGGATGGCAGGTCGCGCCGGCGGCGGGCCCAGTCGGGATCGATGTAGAAGGCGAGAAACAGACCGGGCGTCCCGTTTTGCGACAGGACATGGCTGTGGGGCTGGAAGGAATTGATGCCGGCGGCGGTGCAAGGGCCGAGGCGGACCGTCTCGCGGCCGATGGTCATCTCGCCGGCGGTGCCTTCGAGCCAGATGATCAGATGTGCCTCGACATGGGCATGGGTGACGAAGTCGCTCGCGACATTCAGGACAGAAACATGTCCGAACCGGCCCCAGTAGAGCCTGATCGCTTCCGTCATGGCATATCCTCCCGCAAGCGACTGGCCTCCCTTCGCTTGCAGGGAGGATTGTGCGGCCGGTTTTCGGCATCCGTCAAGGCATCGGCTGTTGGCCGCTACCAATGGAGGTCGGCTTCAGCCGATTTTCAGACTGAGCGATAGGATCAGAATGAATAGCGCCTCGATGGGGAAGAGCCCTCAGTCGCTGCGCCTGAAATTGCGGATGCGGTCGAACAGAACCGCCAGCAGGATGGCGCCGCCGATGAAAGTCCCCTGCCAAAAGGCGTTGATGCCGAGCAAGCCAAGGCTGTTGCGGATCACCTCGATGAGGGCAGCACCGACGATGGCGCCAAAGGCGGTGCCGACGCCGCCGGCCAAATTGGCGCCACCGATGACGGTGGCGGCGATCACTTGCAGTTCCATGCCGTTGCCGAGATTGGTGGTGACAGCGCCGAGCCAGCCGGTTTCGATGATGCCGGCAATGCCGGCCGACAGCGCCGAGATCATGTAGACGGCGACCTTGATCTGGCGCACCGGCACGCCCGTCAGCGTCGCGGCGTGCTCGTTGCCGCCAATGGCAAAGATGTGGCGGCCGAACTTCGTCCAGCGCAGGACAAAACCGGTGATCAGGGCCAAAAGGATCGTGTAGAGCACCGGGTTGGCGATGCCGAACACCCAGGCGCCGCCGCCGAGTGCCAGCAGCTTGTCGTGGTCCGGGCCGAACTGGAAGACGACGGTGTTGTTGGAGGCGACCATGGCGAGGCTGCGGGCGATCGACAGCATGCCGAGCGTCACCACGAAGGGCGGAAAGCCCAGATAGGCGATAAAAATGCCGTTGAAGGCGCCGATGACGAGCGCGGTGGCGATCGAGGCCAGAATGCCGATCTCGATCGAATAGCCGGCATGCATGGTGACGGCCAGCACCATCGAGCACAGGCACAGCACAGAGCCGACCGACAGGTCGATGCCACCGGTGATGATGACGAAGGTCATGCCGAGCGCCACGATGGCGACGAAGGTGATGTTGCGGGTGATGTTGTAGAGGTTCTTCGAGGTGGCGAAGGCATCGGTGGCGAAGGACAGGAAGATGCAGGCCAGGATGACGGCGACCACCACCCAGAAAGTCTGGCTGGAGAACAGGCGCGACAGGAAAGTGTGCTGCTTCTGCGCGATCGTCTGGTCAAGGGTGACTGCCATTATCGACCTTTCCTGCCGGCAGCGAAACGCGCCAGCGCAATGAAACCCGGTTTTATCGCTCTCACGCCGCCTGCTCGATGGCGCCGGTGATCAGCCCGGTGACTTCCTCGGGCGAGCTCGACGCGATCGCCTTGTCGGCGACCTTCCTGCCGCGCCGCATCACGATGACGCGGTCCGCGACGTCGAAGACGTCGGGCATGCGGTGGCTGATCAGCACCACGGCGATGCCCTGGTTACGCAGGTTGCGGATGAGGTTGAGCACTTCGGCGACCTGCCGCACCGAGATCGCCGCCGTCGGCTCGTCCATCAGCACGATCTTGGCCTGCGACAGCATGGTGCGGGCGATCGCCACGGCCTGGCGCTGTCCGCCCGACATCTGCTTGACGAGATCGCGCGGGCGCGTCTCGGATTTCAGCTCGGCGAAGATATGGCCGGCGCGCTTGTACATCGCCGCATAGTCGAGGATGCGGAACGGGCCGACGCCACGGCGCAGTTCGCGGCCGAGATAGACATTGGCCGCCGCCGTCAGATTGTTGCAGAGCGCCAGGTCCTGGTGGACGATCTCGATGCCGTGCTGGCGGGCCTCGACCGGCTTGTGCAGGATGAGTTCCTTGTCGTCCATGCGCATCGTGCCATGGCTCGGGCGGAAATTGCCCGCGATCATCTTGACCAGCGTCGACTTGCCGGCGCCGTTGTCGCCCATCAGGCCCACGACCTCCCCGGGCTCGATCGACAGCGACACGTCGTTGACCGCCTGGATGGCGCCGAAATGCTTCGAGATGTTGGTGAGTTCGAGAACCGCCACCCGTCTTTGCCTCCCATGCCTGGCCCATCCGCACGCGGACAGGCGACAGCTTCCATTGGCTTTCCCCAGCTCCTCCCGGGGGCAGCGATGCGGTCATTTACGCGAATGGCATCGCGGGCGTCAATTGTCGAACGGGCAATTGTCAGACGAATAGTGCCGTGCGGAATTTGAAAAATCAGTTTTGTAGGACAAATAGCATTGACGTTGGCGGCAAGCCGTTATTAGTTGAGCGTCGGAGGAAGACATGCCGGCTTTGACGACGCCATCGGCGGCGCCAACGGCAGGAAGGTTTTGGCGATCGTGCAGCGTCGTCGCTGGGAGGGTCGTATCTGAAAATGCTTATCGGCCTGGCCGGATTGAATGGGCGCATGCGTCTCAGTCATCTCGCATCCCGGCTGGTTTGTGTGGCGGGCACGCCGTGTCCGTCTGGTTGCAAAGGGAGGACTGACATGAGGAAAACAGTATTGCTCGCCGCCGTCGCCGCCATGGCGTTGGGCGCCGGGCCGGCTTTGGCCAAGAAGCAGCTCGTCATCGTGGTGAAAGGTCTCGACAATCCATTCTTCGAAGCCATCCACCAGGGCTGCGAGAAATGGAACAAGGAAAACGCCAGCTCGGAATATGAATGCTTCTACACCGGTCCGGCATCGACTTCCGACGAGGCCGGCGAGGCGCAGATCGTGCAGGATATGCTGAGCAAGGCCGACACGGTGGCGATGGCGATCTCGCCGTCCAACGCGCCACTGATCGCACAGACGATCAAGAGCGCCAATCCGTCGATCCCGATCATGACCGTCGACGCCGACCTCGCCAAGGAAGACGCGGCACTGCGCAAGACCTATCTCGGCACCGACAACTACCTGATGGGCAAGAAAATCGGCGAGTACATCAAGAAGGCCAAGCCGAATGGTGGCACGATCTGCACCATCGAGGGCAATCCGGCGGCCGACAACATCTTGCGTCGCGCGCAAGGCATGCGCGACGCGCTGACGGGCAAGGAAGGCCTCACGGCACTTGCCGGCGAAGGCGGCTGGACGGAAGTCGCCGGCTGCCCGGTATTCACCAATGACGACGGAGCCAAGGGCGTTCAGGCGATGACCGACATCCTCGCCGCCAATCCCAAGCTCGACGCGTTCGGCATCATGGGCGGCTGGCCGCTGTTCGGCGCGCCGCAGCCCTACCGCGACCTGGTCGGACCGCTCAAGGACCGGCTGGCCAAGAACGACTTCGTCATCGGCGCCGCCGACACGATCGGCGACGAGGTGGCCATCGCCAGGGACGGCCTTGTCACCGCGCTGGTCGGCCAGCGGCCCTTCGAAATGGGCTACAAGGCACCATCGGTGATGATCGACCTGGTCGAAGGCAAGAAGGTTGACGATCCGGTCTTCACCGGTCTCGACGAATGCACCAAGGACACGGTCGACACCTGCATCCAGAAATAGGCCGCGATTTCGGGGCGCTCGCCAACGAGCGCCCCGTTTCCTCCAATTCTTCAACAGGACGCCTTGGTTGGGGCTATCGGAGCCCGGCTTTGACGCGTCAGTGGTTTGGATTTTCGGCAACGGGATCGGTGCGCCGCGCGGGTTTGGATCAATCCGGGTGACTGGCGGCCGACCTATTGGAACGTGGATGCCGGACGAGAAGGCAAAGAAAAAAGCCGGCCGGGCCAAGGCGCAAGCCAGCCACGACCCGGCAGCCATGCGCAGGGTGGATGCGGCGCACTTTCCCGGGCCCAGCGTCCATGCCTCGCTCGCCAGCGAGATTGGCCTCAGGATCGTGCGCGGCGACTATCCGCCTGGCAGCATCCTGCCCAATGAGGCCAAATGGGCCGAAACCTTCAATGTCAGCCGTTCGGCGGTGCGCGAGGCGATCAAGATGCTGATGGCCAAGAGCCTTCTGGCGTCGCGGCCAAAGATCGGGAGTTGGGTCGAGCCGAAGGAGCGCTGGAACCTGCTCGACCGCGACGTGCTGGCCTGGTACGCGACCGCGCCGGATCGCGAAGCGTTCCTTCGCACCGTGCAGGAGTTCCGCCACATCATCGAACCGGAAGCATCCGCCTTTGCCGCAATACGGCGCAGCGACGAGCAGATGGCCGAGATCAGCCTGGCCTGCCGGGAGATGGCCGAGGCGGCCAACCTGCCCGAGCGCATCCGTGCCGACACGCGCTTCCACCTCGCCATCCTGCGGGCCTCGGGCAACGACCTTCTGGTGCCGCTCGGCGTGTTGATCGAATCGGCGCTCGACCATCTCTTCATCTTCACCACACGCCAGGTCGGCGATCAACGGCGGGCACAGAAACTGCACGAGGCGATCGAGAAAAGCATCCGCCTGCAGCGGCCAGCCGCGGCGCGCAACGCCGTGCACAAGCTGCTTGCCGACACCGATGAGGGGATCGGAAGGGGCCGGCGCTAAGGCCAGCCGACCGTCCGGGTCTCAGATCGTCTGCTTCCTTCCATCCTTCGTCGGCATCAGGTCGATGCCATTGACCTTGGCGATGTGCGTGGCCAGCATCGGCACGAACTGCTCGGCCGGGCCGGTTGCGTGAGCGCCGGCGAAGGCGTTCTTGGTGGCGTTGCCGAGCGGATTGGCGATGCCCGCCGCCCCCGCCATCGATTCCAGATAGGTCAGGTCCTTGAAGGCATTGGCGATGGTGAATTTGTGGGCGTCGCGGTCGCCTTCCAGCGTCCAGCGCATGAAGGTCTGATAGAAGCCGCAATCCATGCGGCCATTGCGGATGACGCTGTCGAAACGCGGCGGCGAGATGCCGACCTTCTCCGCCAGTGCCAAGGCCTCGGAATAAAGGGCGGCGTAGCCCAGCGAGATGAAATTGTTGAGCAGCTTCATGCGGTGGCCGTCTCCGGTATCGCCGATATGCACGATGCGGCCGGCCCAGGTGTCGATCACCGGCTTGACCCTGGCAAAGACGGCATCGGGCGCGCCGACCATGGCGTCGAGCGTGCCTTCCCAGGCTTCCTTCGGCGTGCGGCTGAGCGGCGCGTCGACATAGTCGACGCCGAGCGCCTTGAGTTCCGCGGCAAGTGCCACGGTCGAGACCGGATCCGATGTCGAGCAGTCGACGACGACCGCCCCCTTCTTCAAACCCTCCTTGAGGCCATCGGGACCGCGAATGATAGCCTCCACCTCGCGCGAGCCGGTGACGCAGATGAAGACGATATCGGATGCCGCCGCCACATCGCGGGAAGTCGATGCCTCACGAGCGCCTCGGCCGAGAAGATCCTCCGCCGGTTTGCGGTTCTTGCGGCCGAGGAAGGTCAGGGAATATCCCTTGTCGACGATGTTCTTGGCGATGCCGTGCCCCATCAATCCAAGGCCGACAAAGCCGATCTTCTCACCCGTAGCGGTCGTGTTCATGCTGTCTGTCCTGTTGCGTGATTATCGATAATGTCGCCGCTGTTTTAGCCATAGACGGTTGCAGAAAGCAATATTGTCTGACAATACACGTAAATCCCAGGACTTTCGTGGAGACCAGAAATGACGAAGCGGATCATGTTCACCGGCGGCAGCGGCAAGGCTGGGCGCCACGTCGTGCAATATCTGGTGGAGCAGGGTTGCCAGGTGCTCAACATCGACACCAGGCCGCTCGACAATCCCAAGGTGCGCACGCTGATCACCGACATCACCGACAGCGGCCAGGTGTTCAACGCGCTGTCTAGCTATATGGGGCTGCACGAATTCGACCCCTCGCTACGCCCGCAGCCAGTGGACGCCGTGGTGCATTTTGCTGCCATTCCACGCATCATGATCACGCCCGACAACGAGGTGTTCCGCATCAATGCAATGGGCACCTACAACATCATCGAGGCGGCGGTGAAGCTCGGCATCCGCAAGGTGATCATCGCTTCCAGCGAGACGACCTACGGCCTGGTGTTCGCCAACGAGCCGCGCGATCCCGCGTATTTCCCGCTCGACGAGGACTATGACGTCGACCCGATGGACAGCTATGCGCTGTCAAAGATCGTCAACGAGAAGACCGCGCGCGCTTTCGCGCAGCGCAATGGCACGGATATCTATGCCTTGCGCATAGGCAACGTCATCGAGCCGCATGAGTATTCGCTGTTTCCGAAATGGTTCGCCGATCCTGGTTTTCGCAAGCGTATCGCCTGGAGCTACATCGATGCCCGGGACCTTGGCCAGATCACGCTGCGTGCCGTCGAGAAGGATGGGCTGGGCTACCAGGTGTTCAATGCCGCCAATGACGACACCTCGTCCGACCTGCCGACCGCCGAACTCCTGAAGCGGTTCTATCCCGACGTGCCGGTCAAGGGCGAACTCGGTGAATACGAGACGCTGCTGTCGAACCGCAAGGCGCGCGACATGCTCGGCTTCCGCCCGGAGCACAGCTGGCGCAAATACGTCAAGACCGCCTAAGCGAGCTCGAATCACGGCTGGGTTGTGCATAGAGGCCGGCTTTGCGGCCTCACGCCCGCACCACGCTTGACAGCCTCCCTAAACCGGCCTTTCTGGAATGCATGCGGGACGCGAAGCCGAACAGGGAAAAATCGCCGAAAAAGGCTGTAGCCGCCGATCGTCCGGCCGGTGTTCGGCGAGCCGACGCGGCACGTATTCCGGGCTCCAGCGTGCACACATCACTGGCCAGCGAGATTGGGCTCAGGATCGTGCGCGGCGATTATCCGCCCGGCACCATCCTGCCCAATGAGGCCAAATGGTCGGAGACGTTCAGCGTCAGCCGCTCGGCGGTGCGCGAGGCGATCAAGATGCTGATGGCCAAGAGCCTGCTCGCATCGCGCCCCAAGATCGGCAGCTGGGTCGAACCCAGGGAACGCTGGAACCTGCTCGACCGCGATGTGCTCGCCTGGTACGCGACGTCGCCCGACCGCGAGGTTTTCCTGAAGACGGTGCAGGAATTCCGCCACATCATCGAGCCGGAAGCGACCGCATTCGCCGCCATGCGGCGCACCGACGAGCAGATGGCCGAGATCAGCCAGGCCTGCCGGGAGATGGGAGAGGCGGAAAGCTTGCAGGAACGGACCCGTGCCGACACCCGCTTCCACCTCGCCATATTGCGTGCCTCGGGCAATGATCTGCTGGTGCCGCTCGGCGTGCTGATCGAATCCGCCTTCGATCACCTGTTTGCCTACACGACCCGGGAGCTCGACGATTTGCAGCTCGCCCAGAAGATGCACGAGGCAATCGAAAAGAACATCCGCCTCCAGCGGCCGGATGCGGCGCGCAATGCCGTGCGCAAGCTGCTGGCCAATACCGACAACGTCATCCGTTCGCGATAGATTTCCGCGACACGGCCGTTCGGCGCGGATGTTCGCGCCTCGGAATTCGAAGCAATTCGGGGCCGCACCGCAAAAAATTCAAAAGCCTGTGTCGGATCGGCAGTGTGGTACCCGTCCTTGGGGCATCGAACAGAGACCACGAAGGAGTATCGACATGCCCAGCACCGTACGTCTGCACCGCGTCCTGACCACCAGCCCGGAGAAGGTCTACCGCGCGTTCATCGAGGCCGATGCGCTTGCCAAATGGCTTCCGCCGAACGGCTTCACCTGCACGGTTCATCACTTCGAGGGCAAGGTCGGCGGTACCTTCAAGATGTCGTTCCGCAACTTCACCACTGGCGACAGCCATTCGTTTGGCGGTGAGTATGTCGAGCTCGTCGCGGGCGAACTCCTGCGCTACACCGACAGGTTCGACGATCCCAACCTGCCCGGCGAGATCCAGGTGACCGTGACGCTGAAGAAAGTGTCCGTGGGCACCGAAGTGAACATCACACAAGCCGGCATTCCAGACGCCATTCCCGCCGAAGCCTGCTATCTCGGCTGGCAGGAGTCGCTGCGGAACCTGGCCAAGCTTGTCGAACCCGAGATCAGACAATAGGGCGCCTACCCGCTGGATAGCGGTAATAAACGGGTTCCTCACCTCGTTTTTGATGGGGTGAGGAAAAAGCTTGAGGAGCCATTGGCGGCGAAAGCCTAATCCTCTTTTGGCCGCCCGAATGCCGCACGCAATTCGTCCTTGGCGTCCTCGAGGATCTTCTTGCGTGCCGCGGGAAGGTTTTTTCCGGCTCTGTTGATGTAGAAATTCAGCATCGACATGGCGGACTGGAACGGCTCGGCCTTGCGGCGGTGGCTGTGTTCGGCCGAACGCTTGAGCGAGGCGGCGATCTTCTTGGCGTCGTCGGATTCGAACACGTGGTCCTCGAGATCCATAGCATCGCTGTGCTCGGTCACCTCGGCCGACCATTTCTGCTTGGTGGCGGTCATGGCTGGACTCCTTTGCGGGTTATTGATCGGAAACTCCAGATGCTGGCGCCGGTTCCCGCGCTCGTACCTCCCTGGAGCCACGGATTTGGCCGCCGTGGCGCTGCTGTGCGCCGAGAATGCGTCGATAGTGGCCAAAACAGCAGCGGTTAGGCCGCCGACAGGAAACGCCTTTGTCACGAACCGACTTGAGCCGGCCCAGCCCCGGTATCGACAGTTCCTACGCCTGGATGCGCCTGGCCATCTCGATGCTGCTGGCGACGATCGGCGCGGTCGGCATGTGGGCCGTCGTCGTGGTGCTGCCTGCAGTACAGGCCGAGTTCGGCGTCGACCGCGCCGCGGCATCCATGCCTTACACCGCGACCATGGTCGGCTTTGCCGCCGGCAACGTGCTGGTCGGCCGCGCCATCGACCGCATGGGTTACTGGATTCCGGCGCTGTTTTCCTCGATCGCGCTCTCCGCCGGCCTTCTGCTCGCGGCGCTGTCGACCTCGATCCTGCAATTCACCCTTGCCCAAGGCGTGCTGATCGGTCTCGGCACATCGGTGATCTTCGGGCCGCTGATCGCCGATATATCGCACTGGTTCAATCGCCGGCGCGGCGTCGCCGTCACCGCGGCCGCGGCCGGCAACTACCTCGCCGGAGCGATCTGGCCGACCATCATGCCGACGCTGATCAAGGCGGAAGGCTGGCGCTTCACCTATGCCGCCATCGGCGTCTTTTGCCTGGTCACCATGGTGCCGCTGGTGCTTTTGCTGCGCCGCGGCGCTCCGGAAGCGGCAGCCGCCGGCTCGGCCGGAAGCCGGCCCGTGCAGCCGATGCCGATGTCTCCGGCCGCGATGCAGATGCTGCTGGTCGTCGCGGGACTGGGCTGCTGCGTGGCGATGTCGATGCCGCAAGTGCACATCGTCGCCTATTGCATGGATCTTGGCTACGGCATGGCGCATGGCGCCGACATGCTGTCGATCATGATGGCCGCGGGCGTCGTCAGCCGGCTCGCCTCGGGCTTTGTCGCCGACCGCATCGGCGGTGTCAAAACCTTGCTTATCGGCTCCGTGCTGCAATGCCTGTCGCTGCTGTTCTATATCCCGTTCGACGGGCTCGCCTCGCTCTATGTCGTGTCGCTGGTCTTCGGCTTGTCGCAAGGCGGCATCGTGCCTTGCTATGCGATCATCGTGCGCGAATACCTGCCCGCCAAGGAGGCCGGCCAGCGCATCGGCATCGTGATGATGGCGACGATTTTCGGCATGGCGATCGGCGGCTGGATGTCGGGCTGGATCTACGACCTGACCGGCTCCTATGCCGCCGCTTTCCTGAACGGCATCGCCTGGAACCTGCTTAACATATTGGCGATCGGGCTGTTCATGTGGAAGGCAAGGCACAGAGCTGCCGTAGCCGCCTGAGGAAGGCCAAGCACGGCCACTTGGTGGCTCGGCTTGACAACAGGCAGTCACTGCGCGACGCCAGGGCGGATGGGTGCGGCAATAGGCCGGTGAGATGGCGACAGCTGGAAAGATCGCATTGCGGGCGCGCTTCGATGGCCATGCGCATGGGCCAAGACCGTGATCAAGCCGCGTTCGCGCCGGGGCGGTGGCCGCCCAACCCTGTCGGATGTGGCACGCAAGGCCGGCGTCGGCGCCATCACCGTTTCACGCGCACTGCGCGACCCGGCACGTGTTTCCGAGGAACTGCGCCGTCAGATCCAGGCCGCCGTCGACGAACTCGGCTATGTGCCGGACCCCAATGCGCGTGCATTGGCCTCGGCGCGCGCCGAAGTGTTCGGCGTACTGGTGCCTTCGCTGACCAACAACGTCTTCGCCGAGGTGGTGCGCGGCATCTATGACTGCCTGTCGGACAGCCCGTTCCGCATCCAGCTCGGCAATACGCATTATTCCGGACTGGAGGAAGAGCGGTTGCTGCAGCTGTTCGGTTCGCAACGCCCGGCCGCGCTCATCATTGCCGGCATCGATCAGACGCCTGCTTCGCGAAAACTCCTGGAGAATGCCGGTTGCCCGGTGGTTCAGGTGATGGAGACCGGACCCGATCCGGTGGACATGATGGTCGGCTTCTCGCATCTCGATGGCGGCCGGACGGCGACCGAGCACCTGATAGAGGCCGGGTATCGCCGGATCGGCTTCATCGGTGCACGCATGGACCCGCGCTCGCAGCGGCGCCTGGCTGGTTACCGGGTGGCGATGGAGAAGGCCGGGCTCTCGGACCCGCGCCTGATCACCACCACGCCGGTGCTGTCCAGCGTGCCGCTTGGCCGCGAACTCTTCCGCGATGCGCTTGCCAAGATGCCGACGCTCGACGGCGTGTTCTGCAACAATGACGACATCGCGCTCGGCGTGCTGTTCGAATGCCATCGTGCCTCGATCGAGGTGCCGAAGACCATCGGCATTGTCGGCTTCAACGATCTCGACATGATGCAGGTGGCGTTTCCTTCGATCACCAGCATCCGCACCCATCGCTACGAAATCGGCAGGCGCGCGGTGGCCATGGCTCTTGCGGCGATATCGGGTGACAGGCCGCGGCAGCGGGTCGTCGACCTTGGCTTCGAGCTCAAGCGCCGCGAGAGCACAGCCCGCTGAACACGCTTTCGAGAACACCCGCGAATGACGCTTTACACAACGTCATGGTAGCGCTACCATTTTCCATTGGAGAGCTTCGCCACTCAACTGTTGGGCCTGTTTATTATACATAAGCAACAGCTCATGCTTGTTTATTATGTATAATATGATAGCCTTTTCCCAACCGAAGGAGACGGCAAGGGGAGGGATCGCCGAGGTCTTCGGCATCTGGCAGGCGTGACTGGGTAAGGCGGGAGGTGCCAGCCGGGAGCGCGAAATCGCATAAAAACTGAACCGACAAATCGGAACTGCAATCGGGAGGATTATCGATGATCAAGTCACTTGTCGGCGGCATCGTTGCTGCCAGCGCATTCGTCATGCTCAATTCGGCTGCCATGGCCGCCGGCCCGGAGATCGTCTCCGGTCCCGCCGCCCAGGCCGACTGTTTCGCGCCCTGGGACGCGAACACCAAGTTCTTCAAATTTCCGAAGAAGGAAGGTCCGTTCCGCATCGCCTTCGCCAATGGCTATATCGCCAACACCTGGCGCATCCAGATGGTGCAGACGGCCAAGGCCTATGCGTCGCAGCCCGACGTGAAGGCAAAGATCAAGGAATTCAAGGTCGTCTCGACGGGCGAGGACGTGCCGGCGCAGATTTCGGCGATCAACAACTTCATCGATTCCGGCTATGACGCCATCGTCACCGACGCGCAGAACCCGACCGCCTTCGGCCCGGTCATCAAACGCGCCAAGGAAGCCGGCATCGTGCTGGTCGCCTTCGACAATATTCTCGACACCAAGGACGCCATCAACGTCAATGTCGACCAGAAGGGACTTGGCGAATTGTGGGCCAAGTGGCTGGTCGCCAAGATCCCGAATGGCGGCAAGATCCTGGAAGTGCGCGGCGTCGCCGGCACCTCCGTCGACACCGATCGCCACAACGGCATCCATGAGGTGTTCGACGCCTCCGGCAAGAAGTGGGATGTGACCGAAGTCGCCGGCAAATGGGATGACGGCGTGGCGCAGAAAGTGACCGCCGATGCGATCGCCACCAACGGTCCGTTCGACGGCATCACCGGCCAGGGCGGCGACACCGGCATCGTGCAGGCGATGATGGACGCCAAGCATCCGTTCGTGCCGTTCGGCGGCGAGACCGAAAACGGCTTCCGCAAGTTCTGCGCGGCGCATTCGGCCGATGGCCTGAAGTGCACCTCCGCCGGCTCGGGCCCGGCCCAGGTCGCCGTCGCCATCAAGACGGCGATCGCGGCACTCGAAGGCGAAGTGGTGCCGCAGGAGGTGAAGCTGCCTCTGGCCGTCGCCACGGATCCGGACATGAAGGAAGGCACGGATTACTTCCCGAAGGAGTCCGACAATTTCTTCGTCGGCAATTCCTTCCCGACTTGCGGCATCAATTTCAGCGCCCAGGAAATCATGGGGCAGACCAAGGAAAACCAGTAGTCGCTTTCTATCGTCTGGCGCCGCGGCTGATCCCGCGGCGCCAGCCTGCAATCCCACAATCGCCCTGGGAGGGTTGATGGACGGTGCGGCTCCACTCTTTCGCATGGAAGGCATTTCCAAGCGCTATGGCGGCGTGCGGGCGCTGGAAAAGGCCGAACTGACGGTCGAGGCCGGCAGCATCCACGCCATTCTCGGTGAAAATGGGGCTGGCAAATCGACGCTGATCAAGGTCATGGCCGGTGTCGTGGCGCCCGACGAGGGCCGCATGGTGCTGGACGGACGCGAGGTGACCTTCGCGTCGCCGGGTGCGGCGAACAAGGCCGGCATTGTCTGCATTTTCCAGGAACTGTCGCTGATCCCCGAACTCAGCGTCGCCGACAACATCGTCATTTCCGATCCGCCAAAACGCTTCGGCATGATCGACCGCAGGGCGCAGCGGCGCATCGCCGAGGATGCGCTGGCGCGCGCGGGTGCCGGCGACATCCATCCGCTGGCGCTGGTCAAAGACCTGCCGCTGTCACGACGGCAGATGGTGGAGATCGCCAAGGCGCTGGCCAGGAAACCGCGCATCCTCATCCTCGACGAAGCGACCTCGGCGCTGACGGCGGCGGATGTCGCGAAGATCTTCGGCGTCTTGAAACGACTGCGCTCGGAAGGGCTGGCGCTGCTCTACATCTCGCACCGCATGAATGAGATCGCCGAACTGGCCGACCATTGCACCGTGTTCCGCAATGGCCGCAATGTCGCCAGCTACGAGGCCGGCTCTAAGAGCGACAACGAGGTGGTCGAGCTGATGATCGGCCGTGAATATAGCCATATTTTTCCGCCCAAGCCGGCGGCGGCACCCACTGGCGCCGCCCCCCGGCTCGAGGCGCGCAGGCTGTCCTGGGCCGACCGGCTGCACGATATCTCGCTGACGGTCAGGGCAGGCGAGGTGGTCGGCCTCGGCGGGCTCGACGGCCAGGGCCAGCGCGAACTGCTGCTCGCCTTCTTCGGTGTGCTGCGCGGCCTCTCCGGCGAGGTGCTGATCGACGGCAAGCCGGTGACGATCACCAGCCCGGCGGCGGCCCGCGAGGATGGCATCGGCATGGCGCTCATCCCGGAAGACCGCAAGACCGAAGGACTGATGCTGCCGATGACGGTGCGCGAGAACCTGTCCTTCGCCGCGCTTGACCGGCTGTCGAAAGGCGGCATCATCGATCGCGCCACCGAACAGCGGCTGATCGACGACATGGTCGGCCTGCTGGCGATCAAGACGGCGGGCCTCGACATTCCGGTCGGCGCGCTGTCGGGCGGCAACCAGCAGAAGGTGGTGATCGCCAAATGGCTGATGCGCCAGCCGCGCATCATCCTGCTCAACGACCCGACACGCGGCATCGATGTCGGCACCAAACAGGAGATCTATCAGCTGATGCGCAAGCTGGCGGATGCGGGCGCGGCGATCCTGTTCTATTCGACCGACTATGACGAGCTGATCGGCTGCTGCGACCGGGTCCTGGTGCTCTATGACGGCGCCGTCAAGCGCGAGCTGGTCGGCGGCGAGATCACCGAGCGGGCGCTTATAGCGAGCGCGCTCAACATCCATGGCGAGGAGAGCCCGGTGGGCCTGGGAGCAAGCGTGTGAAAGACTGGCGCTACTGGCTGGCCGAGCAGCGCGGAACGTTGCTGGCTCTCGGCATCTTCATCGTCATGTTCGTCATCTACACCTCGAACCATCCGGCGGGCTTCACCGCCAATGTCGTGCAGACGGCGGCGAACAAGGGCGTGCTGCTTGCCTTTGTCGCCATGGCGCAGACGCTGGTCGTCATCACTTCCGGCATCGACCTGTCCGTGGGCATGATCTTCCTGCTCACCAACTGCCTGGCCTCCTGGCTGGTGGTAGGCACGCCGTTGCAGACCACGCTCGGCGTCATCGCCGTGCTTGTGGCGGGCCTTCTGTGCGGCGCCGTCAACGGCGCCATCGTCATCTATGGGCGGCTGCAGCCGATCGTCGCCACCATCGCCACCGGGGCTGTCTACTACGGCATCGGACTGTTGTTGCGACCTTTCCCGGGCGGTTCGGTCAATGAGGACCTGGCCGACGCGCTGACCGGCCGCGTGTTCGGCTTTGTGCCGGCGAGCCTGGTGGTGCTGCTCGCCATCGTGCTGGTGATCTGGGTGCCGTTCAGCCGCTCGATCCTTGGCCGCGCGGCATACGCGGCGGGCTCTTCGGAAACGGCGGCCTATATGTCCGGCGTGCCGATCCGGCGCGGCAAGTTCGCCGCCTATACGCTGGCCGGGCTGCTGGCGGCGATCGGCGGGCTGTTCCTCACCTTCTTCACCTATACGGGCGAGGCTGCCTACGCGAGCGGCAACTCCTACACGTTGTTCTCGATCGCGGCGGTCGTGCTGGGTGGTGTGTCGCTGTTCGGCGGCAAGGGAAGCGCCATCGGCGCCATCTTCGGCGCCCTTGCCTTCCGCACCATCGGCGACCTGTTGTTCGTGTTCGACTTCGATCCGCTCTGGCAGCCGCTGTTCCAGGGCGTTATCCTGCTGGTCGCCGTCAGCCTCGGCGCCTTCGCCCTGTTTCGGGTCCGCAACCGGCTGGAGTGGTTCCTGTGAGCGAGACGACCTTGGGTGGCATTGCCGGCCGCATGCCGAAATTCATTCGCCGCGCCGACCCGGCGGTGCTGACCGCCTTTGCCTGCATCGTGGTGCTGCTGTTGGTCGGCAGTCTTTATTCACGCAGCTTCCTGTCGCCTGAATATCTCCTGCAGCAGCTCAAGGTGGCCTCGTTCCTCGGCGTCATCGCCACCGGCATGATGCTGGTCATCCTGCTCGGCCAGATCGACCTGTCGGTGCCGTGGTCGGTGGCGGCGGGCGCGATGATGGCCTGCGCGGCGGCCGCCTACGGTCCGGCCGGGGTGGTGCTGGCGATCCCGTTCGGCATCTTCTGCGGCGTGCTGATCGGCATCGTCAACGGCATCGGCGTGGCCTATTTGCGCATTCCCTCAATGATCATCACGCTCGCCACCAATGCCGTCGCGCAAGGGCTGATGGTGGTCTACACCGGCGGCTTCTCGCCACAGGATTCGGCGACCGGCGCCATGCGCTACCTGGCCACCGGCTTCACCATTCCGGGCGTCCCCAACGCCGTCATCATCTGGGCGCTTATAGGGATCGCGATGGTGTTCGTGCTGACGCGCACCGGCTTCGGCCGCGCGGTCTATGGCATCGGCAACCGCGAGCGTGCCGCCTATCTCTCCGGCATCGACACGAGACGCGTGGTGATGATCGCCTTCGCCGTCTCCGGAGGGCTCTCCGCCTTCGGCGGCGTGCTGCTGGCCGGCTACGCCTCCAAGGCGGCGCAGTCGATGGGCGATGCCTATCTGCTGCCGTCGATCGCGGCCGTGGTGCTGGGCGGCACCTCGATCCTGGGCGGGCGCGGCTCCTATCTCGGCACTGTCGCCGGCGTGATCCTGATCACGCTGTTGCAATCCATCCTCTCGGTCATGCAGATGCCGGAGGCGGGACGGCAGATCATCTATGGCGTCGTCATCGTCGCCATGCTCCTGCTTTATGGCCGCGCGCCGGCGAGCCGCTGACGGTGGACGAAAACGCAGCGCAGGCGCCGACGGGCGCTTCCGGTCTGGCGCCTCCGGCCATCGTGGTGATGGGGGTAGCCGGCTGCGGCAAGTCAGCCGTCGGAATCGCGCTGGCCACCGCACTGGATGCCGTCTTCATCGAGGGCGACAGGCTGCATCCGCCCGAAAACGTCGCCCGCATGGCACGCGGCGAACCGCTCACCGATCAACTGCGCGAAGGCTGGCTCGACGCGATCGGCGAGCAGATCCAGGCATCGATCGGCAAGCGGCAAGGTGTGGTCGCCGCCTGCTCGGCGCTGAAGCGCGGTTATCGCGAGCGCCTGCGCGGTTTTTGCCCTGATATCGTCTTCCTCTATCTGGAGATCGATCCCGCCGCCGCGCGGCGGCGCGTTGGCAACCGCAAGGGCCATTTCATGCCGGCAAGCCTGGTCGACAGCCAGTTCGCCATCCTGGAGCCGCCTGGGCAAGACGAGCGGGCATTGACGCTCGACGCGACGCGGCCGGTCGACGAACTCGTCGCCCAGGCAATGCGCTTGATACGGCCGTCATGAGCCTTCTTCAGCGCTGATGCCGATGCCGCCCTGGGCCTCCGTCAACCGCTCATGGCGCGACCAGGACATCATCTGCTCGGGGCACTCTTTCAGCGCCTGCAGCAGGCGGTCGCGTTTGAGCAGGATGTAGCGTGCCTGCAGGGCCATGTTCTTGGCGCCGTCCCTGACTGTGTCCGCTGCCTGGAGCGCCGGTGCCGCCGGCACCAGCTCGGGGCTCAAGACGGCGCGATATTCCCGGAAGGGAACGACCTCGAAGGTCGACATCGCAAACAGGGCCGTCTTGCCGCGCGCGGCGAAATTCGCCGGTGCCGAGGCAAGGTGCGTCCAGCCGCTTTCGCCAAGCGCGGTTTCGGTGAAGGTCGAGCCGGCGTGGATTGTGTTGGTCATCATCACGACGCCGTTCTGCCTCAGCATCTTCTGAATGCGGATGGTGACCTGATAGGCGTCGTCACGGTCGAAGACGATCCGGCTTTTCAGGAACCGGTTCTCGACACGAACCATTGGCGGATTGAGAAAGCGCTGGCCGAATGCCGTCTCGGAAACGCCATGCGTGTTGACGCTGACCTGATGCGCTTCGATGCCGGCCTCATGCATGGCGCGCTTGCCGATCATTGTCTGGGCGGTGAACTGATCGCACCAGAGGATCGCGCCATGGCCGCGTTGCAAAGCGGCCTGCAAATCCTCGAGCCCTTCCAGCCGGATCGCCGGCGTCCAGCGACGGGCGACCAGATGCGCGGCAAGCTCCATGCGGCGGCGATGGCGCGCCGCGAGCAATGCCTCGAACAGCTTGCGTGCATCGATGTCGCTGCCGAGCACCGCGCGCGTTGCGGCGGCATATCCAGGGAAATCCTTGCGCATATGGCGCTTCAGACGAAACCTCGACGCCCAATCGCAGATCGGCGACCACCAGCGCACCGGCAGCACCGCCGCGACCGCCAGGTAGAAGAGGGCGGCCAGGCTTTCGCGAAGATCCCTGGTGGAGAAGCGGCGGAGCTTGCCGGCGTTAAGCTGCTTGCGGCTGAAGAAGCGCACGTCCTCGGCATATTCGGGGACAAAGACGTCGGTGATGATCTCGGTGCGGAAGCTGGCTGCCGATGGCTTGCGGCGGGCTTTTCGGGATTTCGTGAACCGCGACAGCCTCATTCGCCCGGCTCTAGATCTGGGATGTCAACTCGACCGGAAAATCGTCGTTGTCGGCATCGCGCATGGCGGCGAGGCTGCGGTTGTCCAGCACCTCGGCGATCGCCTGACGCACTTCCAGCATCATGTGCCGGACCTGGCAGGTCGCTTCGTCGCAATCCTCGCAGCGCTGGTACTGCGTGCGGCTGGCGCAAGGTATCGGCGCCAGCGGACCGTCCAGCACACGCACGACATGGCCGATCTTGATCTCGGAAGCGGGGCGGGCGAGGCGATAGCCGCCTTCCTTGCCCTTGCGGCTCTGGACGAAGCCGGCGTTGCGCAATTCGCCCAGTATGGCATCGAGGAATTTCTTCGGGATGTTGTTGGCGACGGCGATGTCGTTGACGAAGGCCAATTGGCCAACCGGAAGATTGGAAAGATGCACGAGGGCCTTGAGGCCGTATTTGCCTTTTTTCGTCAGCATGCCCGAGTCAACCCGTTGAAGCCCCAACCACCCCGCATCTGGCGGCTGTTTGTGTGCAAATGATGACGGCATTGCTTCCACACGCTGCCGTTTCGCGAAAACAAGCCATTGGAAAGGCATGTTTGGCACAGACGCGTTGATTGTTTGTAACGTTTTGCACGAGGGCGCCGGATTTGCCTTATCGCCTAAACAAGGAAAGCCGGCCCCGGGCCGGCTTTCCTTGATCTTACTGTTGGCCCGTGGAGACTTACCGGCTGCCATAAGCTTGGTCGAGCAGGCCGCCGGCGGCGAAATGCTCTTTTTGGACCTTGTCCCAACCGCCGAAGACGTCTTCCACCGTCAGCAGGCGCACGTCCGGAAAATCGGCCTTGTATTTGGCCGCGACAGCCGCGTCGCGTGCGCGCAGGCCATTCTCGGCGGCGATGCCCTGGCCCTCGGGCGTATAGAGGAAGTCGAGATAGCTCTTGGCCAGGTCGCGCGTGCCGTGTTCGTCGGCGACCTTGTCGACGATCGCCACCGGGAATTCCGCCAGCAGGCTGACCGAAGGGGTGACCTGCTCGAACTTGTCGTCGCCATATTCCTTGCGGATGCCGCGCGTCTCGGATTCGAAGGTGATCAGCACGTCGCCGATCTCGCGCTGCACGAAGGTGGTTGTCGCGGCGCGACCGCCGGTGTCGAAGATCGGCACGTTGTTGAACAGCTTGGTGATGAACTCCTTCACCTTGGCGTCGTCGCCCTTGAAGGCTTCCTTGGCGTAGGCGGTGGCCGCCAGATAGGTGTAGCGCGCATTGCCCGACGTCTTCGGATTGGGGAAGATCACCTGCACGTCGTCGCGCACGAGGTCGCTCCAGTCCTTGATGTGCTTTGGATTGCCCGCGCGGACGAGAAACGACGGCAGCGAATAGAAGGGCGAGGCGTTGTCTGGAAAATCCTTCTGCCAGTCGGCCGAGACGAGGCCTTTCTTGACCAGGAAGTCGACATCGGTGACCTGGTTGAAGGTGACGACATCGGCGCCGAGGCCCTCGGCGATGGCGCGCGCCTGCGCCGAAGTGCCGGCATGGGACTGGTCGATGCTGACGCCCGGATGCTTGGCGATAAAGGCCTTGTTGACCTGCACGAACAGTTCGCGGCCGACGTCATAGGAGGCATTGAGCAGCTTGTCGGCCGACCAGGCCTGGGAGGATGCGAGGATGAGGCCGGCTGCGGCGGCAACGCCGAGGAAAAATCGCTTCATGAAATGGCTCCGGATGTAATGTTTTATCGTTCGAGCATAGCGAGGGTACAAAGGGACGGCGAGGCATAGATTCAGGGCTTGGCACTCGTTGCTAGAAAACCGTTTCCCAGACAGGCTGATCCTAGGTTTTTCTTTTGAGCGGCATCATATTGGAGCTCGGTTCACGTCAACCTTTTCCCAATGGAAAGGACAAATAGATACACATTGTGTATGCGGCATGTTATGGTGAAGGAAAGGAGCCCTCCATGGCGAAAGCCGCAGCCGAAACTCACGCTAAGCCTGTCAATCTGCGCATTCGCGAAGATATGCGCATACTGATTGACCGCGCCGCGAAGCTACGCGGGAAAACCCGTTCCGATTTCATGATCGATGCCGCCTACCGCGCGGCCGAGGATACGCTCCTGGACCAAACACTGATCAAGGTGGATGCCGAGAGTTACCGGCACTATCTCGACATCCTCGATGAACCGCCAAGCGGGGAGGGTTTTGCGCGTCTTATGAACGTGCCCAAGCCATGGCAGGACTGATGCTGTCGGCGCCCACGCCGCTGGCCGAGAACCACGATCTCGAACTTTTCCAAAGCGGAACGGAAAGTCTCGACCAATGGCTTCGCCGCCGCGCACGGGCCAACCAGGTCAGTGGCGCATCTCGTACTTATGTGGTCGCGGAAGGCATACGCGTTGTCGGCTACTACTGCCTGTCTTCGGGCGGGCTTGACCTGGCGGAAGCGCCCGGCATTGTTCGGCGCAACATGCCGGATCCCATTCCAATGGTCGTGCTCGGGCGTCTCGCGGTGGACACAGGCTGGCAAGGGAAGGGACTGGGTGCAGCGCTTCTGCAAGATGCCGTCCTGCGCGCCGGTCAAGCCGCGACGATCCTCGGGATATGCGGAATTTTTGTTCATGCGATATCGGACGAAGCGAAAGCCTTTTATGAGCGCCATGGCTTTGCGGCTTCCCCGAAAAATCCCATGACATTGGTACTGTCGTTGAAAGGCCTGGTGAAAGGGTAGGCGGCCGCCTGCGACCGGGATAGGGATTGACGGCGGTCCTATCGCTACGCAGCCGGAAACAGCTTCCAGCGCCCCGGCCGGAACGCCACGCGGCTCTTCTGCGCCGCCGGATGATCGACCGGCAGTTCGATCTCGACCCGCTGGCGTTCGCCGCCGATCTCGAGCTCGACGCGCCTTGTGCCGGCGACGCGGCGGCTGGCGGCCACGGTGCCGGCGATGCAGCCGCTGCAGCCGTCCAGCAATTCGACGTCGTGCGGCCGGAAGTAGAGCATCGCGTCGCCCTCGGGCGCATGCGGCGCCGACAATCCGATCGGACGGTCGGCCAGCCAGATCTCGCCATTCTCGACCTTGACGGGAAGGGAGCTCGATTCTCCGATGAAGCCGTAGACGAAAGGCGAGTTCGGCGTGTCGTAGATGTCGTCGGCGGTGCCGACCTGTTCGATGCGCCCCTGGCTCATCACCACGACGCGGTCGGCAAGCTCCAAAGCCTCTTCCTGGTCGTGGGTCACGAAGACGGTGGTGTGGCCGGTGCGGTCATGGATTTCGCGCAGCCAGCGACGCAGTTCCCGGCGCACCTGCGCATCGAGCGCGCCGAACGGCTCGTCGAGCAGCAGCACCTTGGGTTCGATGGCCATGGCGCGGGCGAGCGCCACACGCTGGCGCTGGCCGCCCGAAAGCTGCGCCGGATAGCGCTTCTCCAGCCCTGAAAGCTGGACAAGATCGAGAAGCTCGGAGGCGCGGCGGCGGATTTCGGGGGTCGACGGCCGCGTCGGCCCGTGCCGCACCTTGAGGCCGAAGCCGATATTGTCGGCCACCGTCATGTGGCGGAACAGCGCGTAGTGCTGGAAGACGAAGCCTACGTTGCGCTCCTGGATCGATTTCTGCGAAGCGTCCTCGTCACCAAAGAAGATTTTCCCACGCGTCGGGCGCTCCAGTCCGGCGATCAGCCTGAGCAGCGTCGTCTTGCCGGAGCCGGACGGTCCGAGCAGCGCGATCAGTTCGCCCGACTTGATGTCGAGCGAGACGTCGTGGAGCGCCGGAAACCGCTCGAACTCCTTGCGCACGTTGGCAACGCGAACTTCCATGCAATGAACCTTCTAATGTCCGCGCGTCGCGGCGAGTTCGGCGCCGTAGCGCATCTCGAGCAGTGTTTTCAAGACCAGCGTGACGAGCGCCAGCCCGGCAAGCAAGGAAGCGACGGCGAAGGCGCCGACGGCGTTGTACTCGTTGTAGAGGATTTCGACATGCAGCGGCATGGTGTTGGTCAGGCCGCGTATGTGGCCCGACACTACCGAAACCGCGCCGAACTCGCCCATGGCGCGCGCATTGCACAGGAGCACGCCGTAGAGCAACCCCCATTTGACGTTGGGCAAGGTCACGTACCAGAAAGCCTGCCAGCCATTGGCGCCAAGCGACAGCGCCGCCTCCTCGTCACCATTGCCCTGCTCCTGCATCAGCGGGATAAGCTCGCGCGCGACGAAGGGGAAGGTGACGAAGACGGTGGCCAGCACAATGCCCGGCACGGCGAACAGGATCTGGATGCCATGTGCCTTCAGCCATTCGCCGAGCAACCCTTGAGCACCGAAGAGAAGCACGTAGACCAGACCCGAAATGACCGGCGAAACCGAGAAGGGCAGGTCGATCAGCGTGGTCAGGAAGGCCTTGCCCTTGAACTCGAACTTGGCGATCGCCCAGGCGGCCGAGATGCCGAAGACGATGTTGAGCGGGACCGAGATCGCGGCCACCAGCAAGGTCAGGCGGATCGCCGAACGCGTGTCGGCATCGCTTAGCGATTGCAGGTAGGTGCCAACGCCTTTGGCGAAAGCTTCCTTGAAAACGATGATCAGCGGCAGCAGCAGGAAGACGGCGAGAAAGACGAAGACGATGGCCATCAGCACGGCGCGTGCCGGCCGGCTCTCGGTCACCGCCGCCGAGCGGCTCTCATGATACGGTTCGTATGATTTGATCTCGGGATCAGCCATAGCGCTTGCGGCTCCATGTCTGCACCAGATTGACGATCAACAGCATGATGAACGACAGCGCCAGCATGATCGCGGCGATCGCGGTCGCCGCCGGGTAATTGTATTCCTCGAGCCGGATGACGATCAGAAGCGGCGCGATCTCGGATTTGTAGGGCAGGTTGCCGGCGATGAAGATGACCGAGCCGTATTCGCCGACGCCGCGCGCGAAGGCCAGCGAGAAGCCCGTGATGATGGCCGGCGCCAGGCCGGGAAAGAGCACGCGGGTGATGATCTGGAAGCGGCTGGCGCCGAGGGTGGCCGCGGCTTCCTCAACTTCCTTGTCGATTTCTTCCATGATCGGCTGCACGGTGCGCACGACGAAGGGCAGGCCGATGAAGATCAGCGCAATGACGATGCCGAGCGGCGTGTAGGCGACCTTGATGCCGAGCGGCATCAGCAATTTGCCGATCCAGCCATTCGGCGCGTAGAGCGTGGTCAGCGCGATGCCGGCCACCGCCGTCGGCAGCGCGAAGGGCAGGTCGACCATGGCGTCGACGATGCGGCGGCCGGGAAAACGGTAGCGCACCAGCACCCAGGCGACGAGCGTGCCGAAGACGACATTGACGACAGCCGCGATGAACGCCGTGCCGAAGCTGATTCGAAGGGCATTGATCGTGCGGCGATCGGTGGCGATGGCCCAGAAATCGACCCAGCCGAGAGCGGCCGAACGCCAGATCAGCCCGGATAGCGGGATGAGGATGATGAGGGTGAGGTAGGCAAGCGAGAAGCCGAGCGTCAATCCGAAACCCGGAATGACGCTCGGCTGTCTGAACCGCCACCCCGCCCGCGCGGGTGCTGTGGTCATGTCGTCCCGATCTAGGTTTAGCTCACTGGGCCGGCTTGTAGATCTGGTCGAATATACCACCGTCGCCGAAATGATAAGGCTGCGCTTTCTTCCAGCCGCCGAAAAGCGGATCGTCGATGGTGATCAGCTTGATTGGCGGCAGCTTGGCGAGATCCTCGGGCGGAACCAGTTCGGGCTTGGACGGCCTATAATGGTTCTTGGCGATGATGGTCTGGCCTTCCTTGGAATAGAGGTAGCTCAGATAGGCCTCGGCCACCTTGCGTGTGCCCTTGGCGTCGACATTGGCGTCGACCACGGCCACCGGTGGCTCGGCCAGGATGGAGGTCGGCGGATAAACGATGTCGAAATTGTCGGCGCCGAACTCGTCGAGCGCCAGATAGGCGTCGTTTTCCCAGGCGATCAGCACGTCACCCAGGCCTTTTTGCGCGAAGGTCACGGTCGAGCCGCGCGCGCCGGTGTCGAGCACGGGAGCATTGGCGTAGAGCTTGCCGACGAAGTCCTTGGTCTTGGCTTCATCGCCGCCATCATTGGCGTTGGCATAGGCCCAGGCCGCGAGATAGTTCCAGCGTGCGCCGCCCGAGGTTTTGGGGTTGGGCGTGATCACCTGGACACCGTCCTTGACGAGGTCGTTCCAGTCGTGGATGCCCTTGGGATTGCCCTTGCGGACAAGGAAGATGATCGTCGAGGTGTAGGGCGCCGAATTGTTTTCGAATTTGGTGCGCCAGTCTGGATTGATCTTCTTTGACTTCGAGACGATGGCGTTGATGTCGCCTTCGAGCGCCAGCGTCACCACATCGGCGTCGAGGCCATCGATCACCGCGCGGGCCTGGGCACCCGATCCGCCATGCGACTGCTGGATGGTCACCGTCTCGCCGGTCTCCGCCTTCCAATGCGCGGCGAAGGCCTCGTCATAGGCCTTGTAGAGCTCGCGCGTCGGATCGTAGGACACATTGAGAATGGTGGTGTCGGCAAACGCGAAACCGAGCGTGCCGAACTGGATAGATGTGGCGACCAGTGCGCCGAGCAGTTTCCTGAAATGAGGTTTGGTCATTTCTGCCTCCGTTGAACCCGCGCCAAATCTACCTAATTGATAGAAATAAGATGCATTGAATGTTGCCTTTTTTGTCCTTCTGAAGAAAATCTTCGGCGATCTGTCACTGTTGTGAGAACTATTTTGCTCGCGGTCGCTCCGCGCCGGAGTCGGCCCAACATCCGGCCTATCTAGGGATGCGCGGTTGCCGGGCAAGGCTGGTTGGGCAGGTTACTCGGCGGTCACCGGGAAATCGAAGCGCTGCTTTTGAAATGGCTCGCGGGCCAGCGCAAAATGCCACCATTCGCGCGCGTAGTTCTTGAACCCGCCAGCACGCATGGCATCGACGAGCAGCTTTCGGTTTGCCGCAGCTTTGGCGCCGAGCGGGCGACGCGCGGTCTCGCTCATCGGTCGAAACAATCGAAGCCGGTGCCGAAATCGAGGGTGTCGGCATCGATCGCGCCGCAGGCCGGTTTCGGCACGGGCGTACTGTCGACAGGCGCGATGGCAACATCGACGGTCGAGCCGCGCGAATGACTGGACAGTTCGCCGACATAGCCCTTGGCGATGAGATCGCCACGCTTGACCTTCGGATACCATTGCGGGTCCGGCGGTCCACCCGCGGCCGTCCATTCGCCCATGTCGGCAACGGCGCGGGCAGGGCGATAGCAGTCGAAGACGACCAGCGTCAGGCCTCTGGTGGCCATCGCCCGCTGGACTCTGGAAAGTGCCTCGGCGGCCTCCCGGGTCAAAATGCAGACCGGCGCGTCATAGCCATTCACCTTGCGGTGCAGAAAATTGTCGGCGTTGGCGTAGCGAATGTCCTGGCGGATCGATGGGGCGACATCGGCGAGGCGAACGAAACCCGCGGGGAGGGGATCGGCAGGCGCCGGCAGGGCCGAGCCGGCAATCATCAGCGCACAAAAGCCAATGCGCTGAATCGCCTGGCGCATTCTATTCAAGGATCGCTTTCACTGGACGAAGACCTTCACACTGGCAGCCCGTCCTGCGGCGTCGATGACGGTGAGCGTCGAATAGCCCGCGCCGTCGGGCAGCCAGGTCGCGGTGCGGCGGCGGTCGAGGCCGATGAGGGGCTTGCCATTGGCCAGCCAGCGGAACGGGGCGCGGCCGCCTTGCAATTTCAGCACCAGCGGCGAGGCGTCGGCCGAGTTGGTGGAGAGATCGACGCGGGCGCCGTCCGGCGGGAAGATGATGCTCGGCGCCGGTTCGGTCGGCGTCGCCTGCACCAGGCCATCCGCGCCGGCGCCGAAGCGGGCGAGCGTCACAGGCAGGTCCTCGCGCTTGGGTGTGAAGGCACCGGGCGGTTTGCCTGGCAGCGGTACGGTGGCGAGGCCCGAGCGGACAAAGCCTTCGAACAGGATCGGGGCGGCCGAGACATAGCCGGAGAGGCCCGGCACCGCGCCGGCATCGGGCCTGCCGACCCAGACGCCCAGCACATAGCGGCCATCGAAGCCCACCGACCAGGCGTCGCGGTAGCCGTAGGAGGTTCCGGTCTTGTAGGCGATGCCGCGCTGCAAGGCACCTTCCGGCGGTTTTACTCCGGAGAGGATGTCGATGATCTGCCAATTGGCCTGGTCGCTGAGGATGGTGGCGGTCGAACTCACGGCATTGGCCGGTTCGGTGCCGTCGCGCAGCGAGTGCGTCTTGCCGCCATTGGCGAGCCCCGTATAGAGCTGGACGAGGTCGCGCAGCGTGACGCCGACGCCACCAAGCCCGATGGCCAGCCCCGGCGCCTCATTGACCGGCAGGATTGGGTTGACGCCCGCCTGGCGGAAGCGCGCCGTCAGCCGCGCCGGACCGACCGCGTCGAGCACCCGGATCGCCGGGACGTTGAGCGACAATTGCAGCGCCTGTCGGATCGAGACATCGCCCTGATAGCCCATGTCGAAATTCTTGGGTCTGTAGCCGCTGAAATCGACCGGGCTGTCCTCGATCAGCGTCTCCTGCGCCACCAGTCCCTGTTCGAAGGCGAGGCCATAGATGAACGGCTTCAGCGTCGAGCCGGGCGAGCGCACGACCTTGGTCATGTCGATCCAGCCGGAACGGCTGGAATCGAAGAAATTGGCCGAGCCGACTTCGCCCAGAATGTCGCCGGTGCGGGCATCGGCCAGCACCATGGCGACCGACAGACGCGGCCCGAGCCTGGTGGCGGCGTCGCGGGCCACCTGTTCCAGTCCTTGCTGAACGCTTTTGCGAATCGTCAGCTTGAGCGGCTGGCCGGGGACGGCCTTGGGCAGCATCGCGTAAGAGGCATGCGGGGCGAGCGCCGGCAAGCGCCGGCGCAGGCCCAACACATCGTCAAGCGCCGCGCGTGCCGCCTCGCGTTCGCCGATCAGGCCTGATGAGACCATGCGGGTGAGCACACGGTCGCGAGCTGCGTGGGCGATCTGCAGGTTGCGGTCAGGGCGGCGTTTTTCCGGCAGTTGCGGGAGGGCCACCAGAAGCGCGGCTTCGGAAACGGTGAGCCGCTTTGGCTCCTTGCCGAAATAGGCGAGCGAAGCGGCACGCACGCCCTCCAGATTGCCGCCATAGGGCGCCAGTGTGAGATAGCGTTGGAGGATCTCGCGCTTCGACAACCGCCGCTCGATCTGGATGGCCCGCAGCATCTGCTTGAGCTTGGAGCCGAGGCTGCGGCTCTCGCGCGGCTCGATCAGGCGGGCGAGCTGCATCGACAGGGTCGAGCCGCCGGAGACGATATGGCCGCTGGTTGCGAACTGGCCGGCGGCGCGCGCCAGCGCCAGCACGTCGACCCCCTCATGGTCCCAGAAGCGCTTGTCCTCATAGGTGACCAGCATGTCGACGAACTGCTTGTCGACCTGGTCGAGCCGGGTTTCCAGCCGCCAGTAGCCGTCCGGTGTGGCAAAGGCGCGCAACAGCTGGCCGTCGCAGTCCTGGACTTCCGTGGAGACGGTGAGCCTTTCAGGAAGCGGGGGCGGGAAGGCGCGGTCGAGTTGCCAGAGGGCGGCGGCGGCAATCGTGAAGAAGGCGGCAAGGGAGGCAACTGCGATGGCAGCGCGACGGAGGAGTTTCTTGGAAAGCATGGCGCCGCCCCTCATCCGGCTGCCGCCACCTTCTCCCCGTTTAGTGACGGGGAGAAGGGAGCTGTGGCATGCATTGGCGCCTTTCCTGCGACGTTTAAAGCTGGCGAAAGCTTTGGTGCAGGCTTCTTTCTCCCCGTCTCTATACGGGGAGAAATGCCCGGCAGGGCAATGAGGGGCGGCGCGAACCTCACGTTCATTTCCGCCAAGGCACCTTACGGTGCCTTGATCTCCATCATGCCGGTAGCTGTACGGGCCGAATATTGCGGACGGTACATGTCCTCCACCGTTGCCGCCGGATGGGCATAGGTGCCCGGCGTCACGGCGCGCACGACATAGGCAAGCGTCAGATTGTGGTCGTGGTCGCCATCGGCCGGGTTGAATGCCGCGACGAAGCGATCGTCGCGGAATTCCAGATGCGCGGCGTCGGTCTGTGCCAGCCAGGAGAAGTTCGTCAACTGGGCGCTGGAGACCAGGCCTGGATTGTCGATCTCGAAGCCGGCCGGCAACAGGTCGGTGACCAGCAGGCGCGACGGCCAGCTGTTCTGCTCGGTGACCTTGAGCACGACGACATAGCGTTCGTTCTGGGTTGCCTCGGTCACATTGGCTTCAGTGCCGTCGAGCTTGTAGTAGGTGCGGCTGATGGTGAAGCCGTCACCGCCGGCCGGCAAGGGCTGGATCGGCGACGCCACGGTGGTGACGACGGCCTGCAGCGGGGTCTCGCCGGTGTTGGCGATTTCGAGCGGGCTGTCGATAAGCTCGGAGCCGTTGACCTGGTTGGAATAGCCGCCGGAATGCGGCGCGCCATTGACGGTGAGCGCGATGGAGTCGTTGCCCTCCTTCAGCGCGCGCGCCGCCAGCAGCATCCAGGAATCGTCCTGGGTGCTGGTCCAGCGGGCTTCGGCGCGTTCCCTGGTCACCAGTTTGATCAGCTCGGGCACGATGGTCGATACCGGCTTCGATTCCGCCGCCAGCGACAGCATCGCCGCGCCGTCGCGCAACGCCGAACCGTAGTCGGAGCGGTACCAGTCGTAGTCCGTGCTCGACTTGGCGAGCTGCAGCGCGGTCTTGAACGTCGCCTCTGAACGCTGCGTGTCGCCGTAGAGCGCCAGGCTCGCCGCCAATTGGGCAACGGCCATCGGGCTCGAGAAGGCTTCGAGCTGGGTGTCGGCGTAATAGCGCAGATCGCCGATCGAGGCCTTCTTGTTGCGGGCGAGCACATAGAGGGCGTAGGCGATCTCGCTGCCGCGGTCCTGTACGCTCTGGTCGTAGCCGAGCGAGTTCTGCAGGTTGTTGAGGGCCTGGTTCATCGCCAGAGCCGGCACGTCGTATTTCTGCTCCCGCGCCCTGGTCAGGAATTCGCTGACATAGGCGTCGAGCCACGGGTCGCCGGAGCCCGGACCCCACAGGCCGAAGCTGCCGCTCGAGGACTGGTAGCTCAGGACCTTGTAGATCGCGTCCTGGATGCGGCCGTGCAGGTCAGGGTCGCTTTCCATGCCGACGCCGGATGCCATCTCGTTGACGTAGAGAAGCGGCATGGCGCGGCTGGTGGTCTGCTCGGCGCAGCCATAGGGGTAGCGATCAAGCGTCATCAGCAGCGAGGGCACGTCGAAGGCTGCCGCCTGCGAAACGCCGACACTGGCCGAAGCGCCGTCGAGCAGGCTGGCCGCCAAGAGTTCCTTGTCGACGCGCAGAGCGCCGCCATTGCCCTTGAGGTCGACCACAAGGCGCGTGGTGACCGGCAATTGCGCCGGGCGCACCGGCACATAGAGCGTCTGCTCGACCTTGGTGCCGTCGGCGTGCGCCAGCTTGATGGTGAGCGAGGCATTGCCCGCTGTCCTGGCGATCAGCGGCACGGTCAGCGTCTGGCGCTTGCCCTGGGCGAGCGTCAGCTTCTGGGGCAGGGGCTTGTCGCCCGTCGACAGGTCGCCCGTCGTATCGATCGACAGCGCGTAGTCGCCGGCCGGGCCGTCGGTGTCGGCCACGTCGAGGCGCATGACGGCGTTGTCGCCAGGCGCCAGGAAGCGCGGCAGGCCGGCGGTAATCACTATGGGATCGCGCACGATCACGTCCGCCTGGGCATGGCCGACCGCTTCCTTGGTCCAGGCGACGGCCATGACGCGCACGGTGCCGTTGAACTGCGGGATATCGAAGTCGATCCGCGCCTTGCCGTCGGCATCGAGCTGGACGATGCCGGAGAAGAAGGCGACCAGCTTTTCGGTGGGCGGGCTGCCCTGCGCCTGCATGTTGGCGCCGTCGCCGCCGGTCCGGAGCTTGCCGGTGGTGCCCAGCGAGCCATCGATCAGGCGGCCGTAGATGTCGCGGATCTCCATGCCGAGCATGCGCTGGCCGAAGAACCAGTTCTCCGGATCCGGCGCCTTGTAGTTGGTCAAATTGAGGATGCCGACATCGACGGCGGCAACCATGACATAGGCGTTCGTGCCCGGCTGCACTCCGGCCACGGAAACCGGGATCGACAGCTGCTGGCGCGGCACGGTCTTGTCGGGCGGCGTCAGCGTGATGGCGAGCTTCTTGGCGCCCGGATCGACCGTCAGCCACTTCACGCCGATGGCGCGGGCCGGCATGCGCGTTTCCTGCGCATCGCCCGGCCGGAACAGGGTTGCCGTGACATAGGCGCCGGCACCCCAATCGTCACCGACGGGGATATCGACGGTGCCGCCGCCTGCCGGTACGGTCGCCGTGATGGTCTTCAACAGCTTGTCGGAACCGATGTTGATCAGAAGTTCGCCGGCAAAATGCGGCGAGATTTTCAGCTTCGCCACTTCGCCCGCGGCATAATTGTCCTTGTCGAGCGCGATCTCAAGGCCATCAGGCGTTTCGGTGGTCGTCGAGGCGACATACCAGCCGGCGTCGAACTCGTAGCTGGTCGCCGGCCCCTCGGGATCGGATGTCTCGACCTCGAGCCGGTACTGGCCCCAATCGACCGGCACGGAGACGGTTGCGTCGCCGTCGGCGCCGAGGTCGACCTGGCCGTTGGCGATCGACTTGGTGAAGGAGACCGGCTCGTAGTTCCAGGAGTTGTTGGAGCGGTACCACTGGTAATTGCGTTCGACCTTGACCAGTGTCCACTGCGCGCCTTTCAGCGCCTCGCGCTTGCCGTTGGGATCGACGGCGATCAGGCTGAACTTGGCGGTGCCGCCCTGCGGCACTTCGCCATCGGCGAAGTCCGGTCGGATGCCGATCATCTGGCCTTGCGGGCGGATGCCGATGTTGAGCGAGCGCTCGATGGCGCGGCCGCCGGTTTCGCGCATGCGCACCGTCACCTTGCCGTCGACCAGCTTGGTGGTCGAGGGCAACTGGTCGACGGTAACAGGGAAGGTCGCCTTGCCGTCATCGCCGACCACCGGCAGGTCGGTGAGCGGCGTGACCGTCGGCTCCGCCGACTGCTCGTCGGCGAGGCCGAAGGAAAAGTTGGGAAAGCGGTCCCAGTCACGAGAGGTCGACAGCGTCAACTCCCCTTCCAGCGCAAGGCCCGCCGCCGGCGCGCCATAGAGGAAGCGGCCGTCAATGTCGATGTTGGCGGTTTCGCCCCGCGCAATCTCCTGCTTGTCGGCTTTCATGTCGAATTCGATGCGATCCGGCACGAAGTCCTCGACCAGGAACATCTGGCTGGCCACCGCCGGCTGCTTGGGATCGGTGTGGATCGACACCGACCATGTGCCGCGCATGGCGTTGGGTTCGAGCGGCAGGTCGACGGCATGGCCGCCGGCCGAGGCGCCGTCACTGACGATGCGGCGGTCCTCGACGCCATCGGGGCGCGAGAAGATGAAGGTCAGCGGCAGGTTTTCGACCGCCTTGCTCGCACCATCGCGGGCAAGGGCGGCGACATGGACGTCCTCGCCGGCGCGGTAGATGCCGCGCTCGGTCCAGGCATAGACATCGAGCGCGCCTGGTGCCGCGCGTCCGGTGACGCCACGGTCGGACAGGTCGAAGCCGGCCTTGGCCATGTCGAGGAAGACGAAGTCATTATCGCCCTGCTTGGCCATCAGCACGGCCGGCACCATGCCGCCGTCACCGCGCGTCAGGCCGGGGTTGAAAACGGCGTGGCCGTCGGCATCCGACGTCGCGGTGCCGAGAACCTCGTTGTTCCTGGCGACCAGCGTCAGTTCGGCGCCGGCAATCGGCTTGGCGCTGCCCAGCGAACGGGCAAAGACATTGAGCCCGTCCTGGCCGGTATAGGTCGACAGGCCGATGTCGGAGACGACGAACCACTGCGTGGCCAGCGAACCGTAGTCGTCGCTCTTGTCGTTGACGGGCTGGGCGGTCAGCACATAGACGCCGGGCTTACGCTGCGGCAGCGCTTCGTCGACCGGGAAGGAGGTGGTGACTTCCTTGTTGAGGTCATTGCCGATGTCGAGCTGGCCCTGCCAGACCGGTGCGCCCATCTGCTCGGAAATGTTGGAGATGTCATAGCCGTCGAGCTGGTGCAGGAACTGGTAGCCCGACAGAAGCTGCGCCAGCGAACGGTCGCCGATGCGGTAGAGCTTCATTTCGGCGGCGTTCATGTTGACGGTGACGACCGGGATGCCGCGACGCGCGCCGGCCGGCAGCACGAAGCTGTCGCCGGTGAAGCGGGCGGACGGCGCGCGGTCCTGCACATAGATCGACAGCACCACGGGGGCGGCGGTCACTTCGCCGATCGCCGCCGGCAGCCCAGCGCGGAAGGTGACGTCGTAGTGCTGGCCATGCTCCAGGCCCTCCACGCAGATCTGCTTGTCCTTGGCCTCGACGCCCTTGGGCGGCGCGTTGTCGACGGTGACGAACTGCGCGTAGTCGACGCCGGTCTTGATCAGGTCCTCGGAGAATTGCGCGCAGATGCGTGGCGCGCTGGTGTCGGCATCGATGCTGTGATCGACAACGCGGAACCCTTTGCGGGCCTTCAGATCGGCATAGTCGGCCTGGACCGCGGGCGAGCTTTCCAGCGCAAGGCTGGCCTCATAGGCCTGCAGCGCCGGCCGGTAGAGATCGCGCTTGTCGAGACCGTTGCCGAGCAGCGCCAGCACTTCGGCGCGCGTCTTGGTGGTGCGCAGCAGCTTATAGGCGTTGAAGGCGGCCGACGTGCCGTTTGCCGGCAAAGTCGAGGCTTCGGAGGTGTTGGCGGCAGGCTGCACGGCCAGCGTTTCGCGCGCCAGCTTGAGCCAGAGCTGGCCATCGTCAGGCATGACCGAGACCGCGGCCTCGTATTTCTGCATGGCGGAGCGATGGTCGCCGGTCAACACGGCCTGTTCGGCGGCATTGGTCAGCGCCGCCATTCCCTCTGTCGGCTTGTCGAAGGCCGGGCCGAGCAGCTTGTTGCGGTATTGCTGGGCCTGGTCGGCCATCCAGTTGGGAAAGAAGGCGAGTTCCGGCGGCGCGCCGATGTCGGGATCGCCGTCCATGTTGACGACCTTGCCGGCGACCGCGCCGGTGAAGGATTTCAACTGGTTATAGTCGGATTTGAGAAAGCACCATTTTGCCTTGGTGTTGTAGGTGAAAGCGCGGCAGGCCGGATCGCCGAGGCATGTCGTCTTGCACTGGTCGAGCGTGACGTTCTGGTCGGACCGGAGATCGAAGCCGAAATAATCGGAATTGTCCGTCGTCGCAATTCGCCGGGCCTCGGCCGCTTGCGCGACGCTACCCCAGGCAAGGAAGAAAAGGACGAGAATCGACAGACCACGAGCCGCGCGCATTGCCATTACACCCTCCAGACAATTGCAGACGTCCGGGCATGATCAAGCTTCATTCGGGCTTGTCAACGCGCGAACGCGGCAGGTGCCGCCTGCCAACGGTTTATTTTCCGGCCAAGGACCGGTATGCGGACAGTAACCTCCATGGGAAAGGGGATCACGCTTTCTTGCGGAAACGCAGAAGGTGTGAATTCCAAGCCCGTCCTATTTCAGACAATTGGATTGTGGCCCCTTTACGAGCGCTTCAGAACTTCATTCCAATTTTAGTTTTACGAACTAGGTTGTCTTAATGCCGGCGTATGAAGAGCAGATGTCAGGAGGGATCGCGCCAGGGCGCGTGCTTCCGCGCGCCCTGCTTTTGGCCATGATGTGCTCGATGGCGCTGCTTTGCGAATCGAGGCCGGCGGCCGCATTCGAGCTTTTCGGCATCAAGCTGTGGGGATCGTCCAGCGACGAGGACGCCGACATTGTCGATCCCCTGCGCTATACGGTGACCATCTCCGCGCCCGATGCCGACAAGGACCTGGTCAAGAAGCTCGAAAACGCCTCGGCGCTGAAAGGCGACGAGGACCGGCCGGTTTCGGGCTCGCTCGGGCTGATGGCCAAGGCACGCAGCGACCGTGAACAGCTGGTCGCCGCCCTTTATGCCGATGCCCGTTATGAAGGCGTCGTCACCCTCACCATCGACGGCAAGCCGCTCGACGAATTGCCGCCGGACGCCGAATTCAAGGGGCCGCAGCCCATTCCGGTGGCGATCGCCATCTCGGCCGGCCCCAAATTCACGCTCGGCAACATCAGGCTGGAAGGCGACGCGGCGGGGCTGATGAGCGCCGATTATGGCCTGATAGCAGGCGGCGACGCCGGATCGGGCGCTGTGCTCAAGGCCGAGGCGCTGATCGTGCGGACGCTGAAGGAGCAGGGCAGGCCGCTGGCCAAGGTGACCGGCCGGCAGATCGTCGCCGACCACGCCACATCGACGCTCGACGTGACGCTGACGGTCGCGGCCGGGCCGGTAGCCGGCTATGGCGCGACCACGGTGGAAGGCACCGAGAAGGTCGACCGCGACTTCACCGAATACATGACTGGGCTGAAGCGCGGCAAGCAGTACTCGCCGCAGGAAATCAGCGACGCGCGCGACAGGCTGCTGGCGCTCGAGGTGTTCAACAGTGTCACCTTCAAGGAAGCCGACAAGCTCGATGCCGACGGCAACATCCCGATCGGCGTTCAGGTCAGCGAGCGCAAGCCGCGTTATTTCGGGCTGGGCGGCACATTCTCGAACACCGAGGGGCTTGGCTTGGAGGGCTACTGGGGCCATCGCAACCTGTTTGGCCGTGCCGAAAAGCTGCGCATCGACGGTGCCATCAGCGGCATCGGCAGCAACAATCTGTCCGAACTGAACTACAACGCCGGCGTCATGTTCGAGAAACCCGGCGTCATCGGGCCGGCGTCGAAGTTTTTCGCCAGCGTCAAGACGGTGCTGGAACATCCCGACGCCTACGACCATTTCTCGGTCAAGGGCAGCACCGGCCTGTCTTATGAACTCGACAAGAAGCAGACCGTGTCGGCCGAGGTCGCGCTCGATTATTCGCGCATTCACGACGCCTTCGGCAAGCACAAATACCTGATCGCCAGCATTCCGCTGCAGTATGTCTATGACAACAGAGACAACCGGCTCAATCCGACCACCGGCTTCCGTTTGCTGGCCTATGCCGAGCCGAGCTACGACATTTTGAGCGGTGCGGCCTTCCTCAAGCTGAAGGGCGAAGGGTCGGCCTATCAATCGCTGGACACGGCCTCGAAGTTCGTGCTGGCCGAACGTGTCGCGGTAGGCTCGATCGTCGGTACCGGGCTGCAGAACGTCCCGGCCGACCGGCGTTTTTATTCCGGCGGCGGCGGTTCGGTGCGCGGCTATGCCTATCAGGGCATCGGCCCGAAGGACTTCACCGGCCAGCCGATCGGCGGCCTGTCCTTCTTCGAGACTTCGGTCGAGATGCGCATCGCCGTCACCGACACGATCGGCATCGTGCCGTTCGTCGATGCCGGCACCGTGTCGACCAAGTCGGTTCCCAACTTCTCCGACGTCAAGGTCGGCGCCGGTGTCGGCCTGCGCTACGTCACGCCGTTCGGGCCGCTGCGCATCGACGCGGCCGTGCCGCTCAACCGCGATCCAGGTGATCCGCATTTCGGCATCTATGCCGGCATCGGACAGGCGTTCTGACGATGAAAACGGTCTGGCGCATCCTTCGCATTGTCCTTTACACGCTGCTGATCGTGGTCGCGGGTGCGATCGGCGCGCTGGTCGTGCTGACCAAGACCGAGCGCGGGCGCGACAACCTCGCCGGCATCATTTCGCGGCTGGGTTCGAGCGCCGACCGCAAGGTCACCGTCAGCGGCATCAACGGCATCTGGTCGGGTAATCTCAGCGTCGACCATGTCGTGCTTGAGGACCGTGAGGGCGCCTGGCTGGTGGCGCGCAAGGTGGCCGTCGACTGGTCGCCGACGGCACTTCTGTCCAAAAGCTTCAGCGCCGATCGCATCGCCGCCGATCGCGTCGAACTGGCACGCCTGCCGGTGGCCGGTACGCAGCCGCCCGCGCAGAGCGGCACGACGACGCTGCCGGTCTCCATCGACATCAAGCAGATCGAGCTGCCGGAAATCGCGCTTGGCCAGCAACTGGCCGGCAGCGGCATCGCCGAGCTCGCGGCCAAGGGAATGCTCAAGGCCGATGCCGCGCCACTGGCGGTCCAGACGGTGCTCAATGTCACCCGTCATGACGGCAAACAGGGCAATGTCGACGCCAAGATCCATTTCGCACCCGCCGATAACAAGCTGGACCTCGACCTCAAGGCATCGGAGCCGGCCGGCGGCATCATTGCCAACCTGCTCAAGCTGCCGGATGCGCCACCAGTAGATATCGTGGTTTCGGGCAGTGGGCCGCTTGCCAACTGGAGCGGTGTCGGCACCTTCCTCGTCGACCATCGGATCGTCACCCAGCTCACCGGCCGTCACCAGCTCACCGACAAGGGCAATCATGTCGAGGCAAAGGGCGACGGCGATTTTGCCCGCTTCCTGCCGGAAAACCTGAAGCCGTTGTTTGCCGGCAAGACCAGCTTCGATGTCGCGGGCACCGCCACGTCGGTGGGCGGCATCAGCATCGACCGGGCCAGCATCGAGAGCGATGCGGTGCACGGCACCGCGTCCGGCATTGCCGATCCTGCCGGCGCCAGCGACCTGTCGGTCGAACTCGCCGCCAAGGGCCCGCCCGTGGTGATCAGCGTCGGCAGCAAGGCGCAGCCGATCACGCTCGCGATCAAGAACGCCACAGCGCGCGCCTTCGGCGACGGCAAGGCGCCGATCGTCGACATCGGCGCCTCCTTCGTTTCGATCGTCGCCGGCGGCACGCGGCTGGACGATCTGGCGGCGCAAATCCATTCCGATGGTTTCGATATCCAGAACCGCGCCGGCCCGGTTGCCGTCAAGCTGGAGGCGGGCGGCCTGAAAACCGACATCGCGACGTTGGCGCCGCTGATCACCGGCAAGGTCAATGTCGATCTGGCCGGTTCGATCAGCAAGGACGCCGTTATTGCCATCGATCAGGGTACGCTGCGCTCCGATGCGGTCAATGCCTCGCTGACCGCGACGGTGGCGCTCGCCGACATGTCGATGCAGCTCAAAATGAATGCCGATGCCGTGGCGACCGCGTTTCCCCAGCAGATCGCCTCGGTGCTCGGCGGGCGGGTGAAATTCTCGGCCACGGCATCGCGCGATCCGCAGGGCTCTTTCGCCGCAAACTCGATCGAACTCACTTCGGGATCGCTCAGCGCCAGCGGTACGGCCAGCATGCAAGGCACTGACATCCAGGCCGACATCAAGGGCAAATTAGGCGACGTTTCGGTGTTGTCGCCGACGGTCGGCGTGCCGGTTGCCGGCGGGGCCGATTTCGCGCTGTCGGCAAGCGGCGCGATGACCGCGCCGGATTTCACCGTTAGCGCCAACAGCGACAGCCTGACCGCTTCGGGCCGCACGGTGAAGGCCATCAAGCTGACCGCGAGCGGCAAGGCCGACATAACGAACCCTTCCGCCAACGTCTCGCTGACCGGCGCCGTCAACGACCAGCCGCTCGACATCAAGGCGGCCCTGGTGACCAGCGAGGGCAAGCGTTCGATCAATGGCTTCCTGGTATCGCTGGGCGACAACAAGGTCTCAGGCGACCTGGCGCTCGACGACAAGTTCATGCCCCTGGGCACGCTGACGCTCGCCGCACCTGCCATCGACCAGTTGGCCGCGCTCGCCGGCCAGGCGGTGACCGGCGATATCAACGGCACCATCCTGTTCGCCAAGGACGGCGATGCACCGTCCATTGCCATCGATGCCAAGAGCACCTCGGTCGCGCGTGGCGAGGTGACGGCCAAAGCGATCGCCATCAATGCGCTGGTCGCCAATTATCTCAAGGCGCCGGCGATCTCGGGCACCATCAAGGCCGATGCGGTCACTTCGGGAAGCACGGAAATCAGCGGCATCGGCGTCGACCTCAAGCGCGACGGCGACTGGACCGATTTCACTGGTGGCGCGACCATAGCGGGCATTCCTGCAACCGCTGCCGGCCGGGTGAAGATCGCCGAGGGCACGACCAGCGTCGAGATCGCCTCGGGCGAGGCCACCGTTCGCGGCATCAAGGCGGCGGTCGCCGAACCTTCGGCTCTGACCATCGCCGACGGTGCGGCCAAGATCGAGAAGCTGGCGCTCGATATTGGCGGCGGCAAGGTGGCGCTGTCGGGCAGCGCCGGCGAGACGCTCGATCTGGCGGCGCAGGTCTCCGCCTTGCCGGCGGCGCTTGCCAATGCGTTTTCGCCTGGCCTGGATGCCACGGGAACGCTTCACGGTATCGCTGAAGTGAGCGGAGCGCCGGCAACTCCCGATATCCGGTTCAACGCGAAACTGGCCGGTGCCGAGACCAGCCAGACCCGCCAGGCAGGGCTCGGACCGCTCGCCGTCGATGCGGCCGGCAGCTACACGATCGCCGGCGGCGTCGCCCTCGACCATGCAACCCTGTCCGGCGACAAGGTCTCTGGGCAGGCCACAGGCACCATCAATCCGAACGGGGCGAGCGATTTTGCGATCGATCTGACCTCGTCGGGTCCCAGCCTGCCGCTGACGGTCGGCAGCGCCGAGAGCCCCGTCAAGATCGAGGTCCGATCAGTATCGGCTAAAATCGCGGGCGAAAGCACGCATGCCCGACTGGACCTTTCCGTGATCCTGCCCTCGGTCGTTACCAGCCCGGCGAAGGTGGACGGACTGACCTTGGCACTGCACTCGGACGCATTCGATCTCCGGAATCGCGCCGGGCCGGTTTCCGGAACGGTATCGGTGGACAAGGTTGGGCTCGACAATCCAACGATCGCGCCGCTTATCGCCGGCAAGGTCACGGCCGCGCTCAGCGCCCGGCTGAGCGCCGACACTGTGGCTATCGACAGCGGCTCGCTGAAAAGCGATGCGCTGAGCAGCCAGGTGGCCGGTCAGGTATCGCTGCGTGACGGTGCCATCGATCTCAACCTGAAGGCGGATGCGCCATCGTCGGCCTTGCCGGCGGCGGCGCGCGGCATGCTTGGCGACCGCGCCCAGATAAGCGCCATGCTGAAGCGCGAACCCAACGGCAATCTCCACATCGGTGGATTGAAGCTGACTTCCGGCGCGCTGAGCGCCGACGGACAGGCAAGCCTTGCCGACAACAAGGTGACCGCCGACGTCAAGGGGACGCTGAGCGACATCTCGCCATTGTCGAAGGATGCCACGGGCGCCATCGCCTTCGCGCTGAGCGCGCAAGGGCCGGCCATGGCGCCCGACCTGTCGCTTACCGTCAACAGCGACAGACTGTCGGTGGCATCGCGCGAGATCACCGGATTGAAGCTCACGGCTACCGGCAAGGCCGATGCCGCCAATCCGGCGGCCAATGTCCAACTCACCGGCAATGTCGCCGGGCAGGCGCTGCAGGGGAGTGCCGTGCTGGCAACGGCGAACGGCAAGAGCGCCGTCAACGGCCTGCTGCTGTCGCTGGGCAAGAACCGGATCTCGGGCGATCTGGCGCTGGACGACAAGTTCGTGCCTGAAGGCATCATTTCGCTCGACCTCCCCGACATCGGGCCGCTTGCCGCACTGGCACTGGAAAAGGCCGAAGGCGACGTTCGCGGCACGATCGCCTTCTCCAGGAATGGCGCGGCGCCGCAGGTCGCCATCAAGGCGACGACCGGCTCGATCATACGCGGCGACCTGCAGGCGAAGGCCGTCTCGGTCGATGCGCTGATCGCCAATTATCTCGCCGCTCCCGTGATTTCAGGCAAGATCCGCGCCGACACCGTCACCTCGGGCGGTACGGTGATCAGCGGCATCAATGTCGATTTGAAGCGCGATGGCGACTGGACCGGCTTTTCCGGTGGAGCGACGGTCAAGGGCATTCCGGCGCAGGCGGCAGGCCGGGTGAAGGTAGCCAACGGGACGACCACCATCGAGCTTGCTTCAGGCCAGGCGACCGTCCAGGGCATCAAGGCGGCCATCGCCCAGGCCTCGACCGTCAGCATCGCCAATGGCACGACGACGTTGGACAGGCTGGTGCTCAACCTTGGCGGCGGCACCGCGACGGTGACCGGCAAGGTCGGGCAGGCGCTCGACATCAATGCGGTGCTGGCACGCGTGCCGATGTCGCTCGCCAACAGTTTTTCGCCCGGGCTCGATGCCGCGGGTTCCATTTCCGGCACGGTGAAGGTGACGGGCGCACCGGCGAGCCCCGCGGTTGCCTTCAACATAGACGCGGCCGGCGTGCAGACATCGCAGACCCGTGGCGCGGGCGTCGGCGCGGTGAGCGTTTCTTCGTCCGGCACCTTTGCCGGCAACAAGCTGGCCTTCAACGCCAATATCAGCGACGGGGCCGGCCTTGGGCTCAAGGGCGGCGGCACGGTGACGACGGTGGGCACTCCGGCGCTGGCGCTCGACTTCAACGGTGCGGTGCCATTCGGCCTTCTCAGCGAGAAACTTGCCGCGCAGGGCTTGTCGCTGACCGGCAACGCCAACGTCAATGTCCAGGTGCGTGGTCCGGCGACATCTCCGGTGATCGGCGGCAGCGTCAAAACCTCCGGCGCGCGGCTGGTCGATGCACGCTCGGGCCTTGCCATCAACGATATCGCGGCCGATGTCTCGGTCGGCAATGGCGTTGCCAGGGTCAATCGGTTGACCGGAACCCTGTCGACGCGCGGCAGCCTGTCGGCCAGTGGCACGGTCGGCATCAATCCGGCGCAAGGATTCCCGGCCGACCTGTCGATCAAGCTCACGGACGGTCGTTATACGGACGGTCGCGTGGTGACCGCCAACCTTGGCGGCGACCTGACGATCAAGGGGCCGCTGACTTCGGCACCGGCGATTGCCGGCACCGTCAACCTGGCCAAGACCGTCATCACGGTCCCGGACAAATTGCCGGGCTCGCTCTCGGCGCTCGACGTCAAGCACAAGAATGCGCCGGGTCCGGTCAGGGCGCAGGACAAGGCGCTGCGCCCGGCGACGACCAGCGGCAAGAGCGGTGGCAGCGGCCTTGCACTCGACGTCACGGTCAACGCGCCGAACCAGATCTTCATCCAGGGCAGGGGTGTCGACGCCGAATTCGGTGGCTCGCTCAAGCTAACCGGCCCGGCCTCGTCGCCGCAAGCCGTCGGCACCTTCACCTTGCAGCGCGGCCGGCTGTCGATCCTTGGCAAGCGGCTGACCTTCACCGAAGGCACGGTCGGGTTCTCGGGTTCGCTGGTGCCTTACCTCAATCTGACGGCGACGACGACCACGACCGGCGCGACCGTCACCATCGTGGTGTCGGGCGAGGCGACCAATCCCAAATTCACCTTCAGTTCGGTGCCTGCGCTGCCGGAGGACGAGGTGCTGGCGCAGCTGATCTTCGGGCGGTCGATGTCGAACCTGTCGCCGCTGCAGATCGCACAGCTGGCCGAGGCCGCCGGACAATTGGCCGGCGTCGGCGGTTCGACGTCGCTTCTGGAAAACCTGCGCAGCGCCATCGGCGTTGACGACCTCGACGTGACCACCGATGATAAGGGCGGCACGGCGGTCTCAGCCGGCAAGTACCTGAACGACCGCACCTATGTGACCATCCAGAAGGGCGACAAGCCGGGTTCCGGCAAGGCGACCATCGATCTCAATGTCGGGCGCGGCGTCAAATTGCGCGGCGAGGCGACGGACGCCGGCGAAGCCAAGGGCGGCATCTTCTACGAGAAGGAATATTGAGGGCCTGGCCTTCATCCTGGCCGCAACTGGCGCTGTCGTAACCAGTGCGAATGTCTCATTTAATCGCCCGAAGAGATTTTGGCGAAATCTGGGCGCACTAGCAATTTTGCGCCAAGACTGTCGCTATCACGCGAACTGCCCCCCTTCCAAAGTTGCACATTCGCTAACATGTTCCCAATCCATGCCGTCTTTGACATCATGGCCCGGATGCGGAATGTTAATCGGCGGAAAGCCAACAATGGGAGTTAGTCATGACAATCTATAAGAGCAACGGCGACAGCGTTCCGGATCACATCCTGGCGATGGCCGAAGAAGCCAAGTCGGGCAAAGTCGATCGCCGCGAATTCCTCGCGCTCGCCAGCGTCTTCGGTGCCTCGACCGCCATGGCCTACGGCCTGCTCGGCCTTGCCGCTCCGACTCCGGCCAAGGCCGAGGACGTCCAGGGCAAGAAGGGCGGCGTGCTGAAAGTGGCGATGTCGGTCAAGGATCCCAAGGATCCGCGTACCGCCGACTGGTCCGAGATTTCCAACGCCGAGCGCCAGGCCCTCGAGCCGCTGGTGAAATACACCAAGGAGTACACATTCGCTCCATATCTGCTGGCAAGCTGGGACATCAACGACGACGCCACCGAGTACACGCTGCATGTGCGGCCTGGCGTCGAATGGAACAATGGCGACAAGTTCACCGCCGATGACGTGATCTACAATTTCACCCGCTGGGCCGACAAATCAGCCGAAGGCAACTCGATGCCTGGACGTCTCGGCAGCCTCGTTGACGAAAAGACCAAGAAGTTGCGCGAAGGGTCGATCGTTAAGGTCGACGACATGACCGTCAAACTGAAGCTGTCGAAGCCCGACATCGCCATCATCCCGAACCTGTGCGACTATCCCGGCCTCGTCGTCCACAAGAGCTTCGACGAGAAGGGCGCCAACTTCAAGAACTGCCCGATCGGCACTGGTCCGTTCGAGCTCGTCTCCTATGATGTCGGCCAGAAGGTGGTCTACAAGCGCCGCACGACCGGCAAGTGGTGGCAGGGCGAAGCCTTCCTCGACGGCGTCGAGTTCATCGACTACGGCACCGATCCCGCCGCGACCGTTTCGGCCTTCGAATCGGGCGAAGTGCAGACCAACCACGAAACGACCGCCGACTACGTCAAGATCATCGCGGACGTCGGCGCGCCGCCTTCGGAAGTGGTGACCGCGGCTACCGTGGTGTCGCGCTTCAACGTCAACGCCAAGCCTTATGGCGACCAGAAGGTGCGTCAGGCGATGTGCCTGGCCGTCGACAATTCGGTGGTCCTGCAGCTCGGCTACGGCAATGCCGGCACGCCGGCCGAAAACCACCATGTCGCGCCGATCCATCCGGAATATGTCGAACTGCCGAAGATCAAGCGCGACGTCGCCAAGGCCAAGCAGATGCTGACGGAAGCCGGCGTGATCGATTTCGAACACGAGCTGATCAGCAACGACGAGGACTACCACAAGAACACCACGGACGCGATCGCGGCCCAGCTGCGCGAGGCCGGCATCAAGGTGAAGCGCACCGTGCTGCCGAGCTCGACCTTTTGGAACGACTGGACGAAGTATCCATTCTCGGAGACCAACTGGAACATGCGTCCGCTTGGCATCCAGGTCATCGCCATCGCCTACCGCTCGGGCGAAGCCTGGAACGAGACGGCCTATGCCAATCCGGACTTCGACAAGAAGGTCAACGAGGCGCTCGGCATCGCCGATGCGGAGAAGCGCAAGGTGGTGATGAAGGACATCGAGCAGATGCTGCAGGATTCCGGCATCATCATCCAGCCTTACTGGCGCAAGCTCTACATCAACATCAAGCCCGAGGTGAAGAACCACTCGATGCACCCCACCTACGAGCACGATTTCGGCAAGGTCTGGCTCGATCAGGCGTGACCGCTGCTTGATGGATATGAGGGGCGCCTGCCCCTCATATTCGCAGGATCGTCGCCGTTGCATTGGATGCAGCGGCGGCGGGACGCTACAAGGTTTTCGTCACAGGGTTGACCATATCTGACCCCAACCCGGCCGGCAGGGGGGCACAATGTTCTCATTCATCATCAGACGCATCGGCACGATACTGCTCACGATGCTGTGCCTGACGCTGGTCGTCTTCTTCCTCGTCAATCTCGAACCCAATCTGAAAAAGCTGGCGATCAGCCAGACCGAAATGCACACATCGGCGGAGCAACTCGAAAGCTGGCTGGTCAATCACGGCTATCGCCAGAATTTCTTCGTTCGCTATGGCCAGTGGCTCGGCGTCGTGCCCAAGCAGCCGATCACGGATCCGGCGACCGGAAAGACCACGCAGCGCTTCTCCTTCTGCAATGACCCGGCCGTGCCGACATTCTCCGGCGTGATCGAGGGCGATTTCGGCTGCTCGACCAAGTTCAAGACCACGGTCGCGGCCAAGCTGTTCCCTGCGCTGGGCGCTACCGGCATTCTGATGCTCTGCGTGCTGGGCGTAATGGTGCCGGTGTCGCTGCTGGTTGGCATCCTTGCCGGCATGCGGGAGGGGTCGCGCACCGATCGCGTGCTGTCGATCGCCTCGATCGCCTCGACGGCGACGCCTGAATATGTGTCGGGTGTCATCTTCACCGTCATCTTCGCTTCGTGGCTCGGCTGGCTGAACGGGTCGGCCGCGTCCGCGAGCCAGGGCATCACCTTTTACAATTTCACCCTGCCGGTGATCACGCTGGCGATCTACGGCATCGGCTATATCGCACGCATGACACGCGCCTCGATGGTCGAGGTGATGACGCAGCAATATATCCGCACGGCACGCCTGAAGGGGCTTTCCTTCAAAAGCGTCGTGGTCAAGCACGCGCTGCGCAACGCCTTGATCGCACCGTTCACCGTCATCATGCTGCAGTTCCCCTGGCTGCTCACCGGCGTCGTCATCGTCGAGGTGATGTTCCGCTACCAGGGCTTCGGCTACACGCTGGTCGAGGCCGCCGGCAACAACGACATCGATCTTCTGCTCGGCTGTTCGCTGGTCTCGGTGTTCATCGTGCTGATCACCCAGCTCATTTCCGACGTCGGCTACGCATTCCTCAATCCGCGCATCCGCGTTCAGTAGGGAGAAGGCGCATGCAAGCTCAATATATCGGCGCCTCCACCATCATCCTCGAAGTGCTCTGGCGCTTCTGGCCGGTCTGGGCCGCGCTCGCCATCGTCATGGGTGCGAGCTTTCTCTACAAGAAGAAGCTGGCGCTCTACGGCCAGTTGTTCGACAGCGGCGTCGGCATAGCGGGCGTGTTCATCTGCCTGTTCTGGCTGTTCACGGCGATTTTCGCCTCGACCATCTCGCCTTTCGATCCGCTCGGCCAGATCCCGATCATGAAGGACACGCTGCCGGGCGCCATCGAACCGCAATCGGGGCTCGTCTACCTCTTCGGCGGCGACAAGCTCGCCCGCGACGTGTTCTCGCGCATGGTCTATGGCAGCCAGATCGTGTTGATCATCGCACCCGCCGCGACCGGTTTCGCGCTGATGGTCGGCATCACGCTTGGCCTGCCGGCCGGCTACTACGGCGGCAAGATCGATTCCATCCTGTCGTTCCTGGCCAACCTCGTGCTGGCCTTCCCGGTGATCCTCCTGTTCTACCTGCTGGTGACGCCCGGCATCATGGACACGCCGATCCCCTATGCGCTGGCCGGCGTCTTCTTCCTGTTTCCGATCATTTTCTTCAGCGTGCTGTTCTGGACACGCTACAAGAACCGGCCCGACCGGATTTATATCCTGCTCGGCCTGACACTGATCATCGGCGGCTGGATCTATCTCGGCCTTGTCTTCGACAGGGATCCGCTGCACATCGTCCACATCGATCCCAACCAGCTCAATATCTTCGTGGCGGTGGTGTTCGCCTCCAGCCCGGGCGTGTTCCGCATCGTGCGCGGCCTGGTGATGGACATCAAGACGCGCGACTATGTGGCGGCGGCGCAGACGCGCGGTGAATCGCCTTGGTACATCATGCTGTGGGAGATCCTGCCCAATGCGCGCGGGCCGCTGATTGTCGATGCCTGCCTGCGCATCGGCTACACCACCATACTGCTCGGCACGCTGGGTTACTTCGGCCTGGGCCTCGCGCCCGAGAGCCCGGACTGGGGTACGGCGATCAAGGATGCCAGCCGATTGCTGCGGTCCTTTATTCACCCGGCGCTGCCGCCGACGATCGCGTTGATGTCGTTCGTGCTGGGTCTCAACCTGCTCGCCGACTCACTGCGTGAGCAATCGATGAAGGATTGACGGCGGGGTCTCAGATCCCACTTGGCCAAGAATAAGGATTGGAGCGACCATGAACGAGGCAGTTCGAAATCCGGCACAGCCGATCATCGAGATCGAGAACCTTTCGATCTCCTTCTTCACCCGCAAGGGCGAGATACCGGCCGTCATGGACTTTTCCTGCACGGTCATGCCGGGTGAGGCGATGGGCATCGTCGGCGAATCCGGTTGCGGCAAGTCGACCGTGTCGCTCGGCATCATGCGCGACCTCTCCAACATCGGAAAGATCGTTGGCGGCAAGATCAAGTTCCAGGGCAAGGACATGGGCGAGCTCTCCGACGAGGAGCTGCGCGCCATCCGCGGCAACAAGATCGCCATGATCTACCAGGAGCCGATGGCCAGCCTCAATCCGGCGATGAAGATCGGCCAGCAGCTGATGGAAGTGCCGTTGATCCACGACAAGGTGTCGACGAAAGAGGCCTACTCCAGGGCGCTCGAAATGGTGCGCTCGGTCAAGCTTCCCGATCCCGAGCGCATGATGCGCTCCTATCCGCACCAGCTTTCCGGCGGCCAGCAGCAGCGCATCGTTATCGCCATGGCGCTGCTGTCGAAGCCGGCGCTGCTTCTGCTCGACGAGCCGACGACGGCGCTCGACGTAACCGTGGAAGCGGGCATTGTCGATCTGGTCAAGGGGTTGGGCGAGAAGTTCGGCACCTCGATGATCTTCGTGTCGCACAATCTCGGCCTCATCCTGGAAACCTGCGACCGCATCACGGTGATGTATTCGGGCGAGGCAGTCGAGACCGGCAAGATCAAGGACGTCTTCGACCGGATGCGCCACCCCTATACGCAGGGGCTGTTCCGTTCGATCCCGCTGCCTGGCGCCGACAAGAACTCGCGGCCGCTGATCTCGATCCCGGGGCAATTGCCACTGCCGCACGAACGGCCCAAAGGCTGCAATTTCGGCCCGCGCTGCCACCATTTCGTCGAGGGCGTCTGCAACGCCGCCGAAATCCCGATGATCGAAGTCGCCGGACACGAGGGCCATTTCTCGCGCTGCGTGCGCTTCAACGAGATCGATTGGGAGGCATTGCCGCCCGGCGCCAAGAAGGTGAATGAGCGCGTCGTGCCCGGTGCGCCAGTACTCAAGATCGAGGACCTGCGGAAATACTACAAGGTCGGCGGCAGCGAGGTGTTCGGCTCGAGCGAAGGCCGCGTCGTCAAGGCCAACGAGACGATCTCGTTCATGGCACGCGAATCCGAGACCGTGGCCATCGTCGGCGAATCCGGCTGCGGAAAGTCGACGCTTGCCAAGGTATTGCTCGGGCTGGAAACCGCCAGCTCCGGCAGCGTCACGCTCGGCAACAAGGAAATCCAGTCGACCGGCATCGAGAAGCGCAGCGTCGACACCGTGTCGTCGATCCAGATGGTGTTCCAGAACCCGTTCGACACGCTGAACCCCAGCCATTCGGTCGGGTCGCAGATCATCCGGACGCTGGAAAAATTCAACGTCGGCAAGACCGTTGCCGACCGGCGCAAGCGCATGCTGGAACTGCTCGACCTGGTGAAACTGCCGCGGGCGTTCGAAACCCGCAAGCCGCGCCAGCTTTCCGGCGGCCAGAAGCAGCGTATCGGCGTGGCGCGAGCCTTCGCCGGCGACGCCAAGGTGGTGGTGGCCGACGAGCCGGTTTCGGCGCTCGATGTCTCGGTGCAGGCGGCGGTGACGGAACTGCTGATGGACATCCAGCGCAAGAACAAGACGACGATGCTGTTCATCAGCCACGATCTCTCGGTCGTGCGCTACATCGCCGACCGCGTCGTCGTCATGTATCTCGGCTATATCGTCGAGCAAGGCACGACAGACCAGATCTTCGCGCCGCCCTATCATCCCTATACCGAGGCGCTGCTCTCGGCGATCCCGATTGCCGACACCAGCGTGGTCAAGAAGCACATCGTGCTGGAAGGTGACATCCCCTCGGCGATGAACCCGCCGTCCGGCTGTCCGTTCCAGACACGCTGCGGCTACAAGAAGCTGGTGCCTGACAATCTGTGCGAGACCAAGGTGCCGCCGGTCAAGAACCTCGGCGATGGCCATATGAGCCTGTGCTGGCTCTCCGACGACGTGCTCAAGACCATGGAGCCGGTGATCAAGTTCGACAGGGAACATGCCGCCCATGAAGGCGTGCCTGACGACGCGCCGCATGGCGAAGGTCCGGGCTTTGCCGGCGAGCCGCCAAAGCGGCCACATGGCAAGGTGGCAGGTGCTGAGGCCGACGCGATCGGGGAGGCCGCCGAGGAGGCGGACGCCGTTTCGCGGGCCCGTCGCCACGAAGTCCGCGACGAGGTGTCGGAAACCGGTGATTCAAAACCGAAAGACACGACAAAGCCGCACTAGCGCGGACAGGACATCAGCTCCCGCATTGCTGCAGCTGAACAGCATAGTCGCGGGCCATCTTGTCGGTGGCCCGTGCGTAGCCCTGGACGCCGGCATCGCCACGATTGCCGCGGCCATAGGCGGTCCAGCCTAGGTAATAGGCGAGGTAGAGGTTGTAGGTGTCGTTGCGCGCGACGCCATATGTGTCGGCTGTCTTGGAATGATACCAGCCGACGAAGTCGACGGCGTCGGCGAATCTCGTGCGCCGCGCCGCCCAGTTGCCGGTTTCGCGCTGATATTGCGACCAGGTGCCGTCCAGCGCCTGCGAGAAGCCGGTGGCCGAGGAGACATGTTTCCACGGAATGAAGCCGAGCAGTTTGGTGCGCGGCGGCCGGGCGTTGCTCTTGAAGCCGGATTCCTTGCGCACCGTCGCCATCAGCACCGGCACCGGCACGCCATATTTCTGTGAGGCGCGCTCGGCACCCGACTGCCAATTGTCGAACCAGCCATCGTTCTGATCGAAGACGGCGCAGACATTGTTGATGTGACTGGGTGCCGTGGCGCAGGCCGAAAGTGCCAGCAGCACGCCAACCGCTACAATTTTACTAAAACTCGACCTACGCATTGGATGAGCAATAGGCCGAAATCATAAAGGGAATCTTGCTGCCGCTGTTAACGCCTCGTCGGCACGGTCAGGTGAGAAAATGCCATAGCTGTATTCCGACGCCAATTGTCGCCTTTTATAAAGTCGTGCTGAGCATATGCCGCCTTGGCTAAAATCACGCCCGTAAACGGCGCATTTCTGACAGCTTGCGCGGTTTACCGAAGCTTTGATGCCGGCATGACCGAACCAAGACGCAAGCGCGGCGCCGAGCGTACCAGCAACCGGGGGCCAGCGCCCATCGCACAGCTGCGGCCCAGGCGGGTGATCAATCCCTATCCGCCGATGGCCTTGCTGTCACCAGACCAGATCGAGGCGATCCATCAGGCGTCGATGCACATATTGGAGAATTTCGGCATCGAGGTGATGAGCCCGCGTGCGCTGTCGCTGTTCGAGAAGGCCGGCGCCAAGGTCGATCACGCTTCGGCCAATGTGCGCGTCGATCGCGGCATGATCGACGAGGCGCTGAAGACGACGCGGTCCGGCTATACGCTGACCCCACGCAATCCGGCCAACACAATCCATCTCGGCGGCAACACCATCAATTTCACGCTGGTTGCGGGTCCTCCCAATGTGCATGACATGGAGCGGGGCCGCCGTGCCGGCAATCTGCGCGACTATGCTGATCTGACCAGGCTGGCGCAGCATTTCAACTGCGTCCACATGCTTGGCAACCAGGTCTGCGCGCCGGTCGAACTGCCGGCCAACTCACGCCATCTCGATACGTACTTCACCAATCTGACGCTGACCGACAAGAGTTTTCATGTCTCGGCGATCGGCCGGGGCAGGGCGCTGGACGGCATCGAGATGATGGCGATCGCGCGTGGGATGACGCTGGCCCAGATGGCTGATGATGCCGGCATTGCCACCATCATCTCGGTCAACTCGCCGCGTCGCTTCGACGAGATGATGGCCGAGGGGCTGATGACCATGGCCGAGTACGGCCAGTCGGTGGCGGTGACACCGTTCACGTTGATGGGAGCGATGAGCCCGGTGACGCTGGCCGGGGCGCTGGCGCAGCAGAATGCCGAGGCGCTGTTCGGCGTCGTGCTGACGCAGCTGGTGCGGCCAGGCGCGCCCGTGATGTACGGCGCCTTCACCTCCAATGTCGACATGAAGTCGGGCGCGCCGGCCTTCGGCACGCCTGAAAACACCAAGGCCAACATCGCTTCGGGTCAATTGGCGCGCCGCTATGGCCTGCCATACCGGACGACGCCCGGTTCGGCTTCCAACGCCGCCGACGCGCAAGGCGCCTATGAGACGCTGATGGCGTTGTGGGGCGCGGTGCTTGGCCATGGCAATCTCGTCTACCACGCCGCCGGCTGGCAGGAGGGCGGGCTGACGGCTTCGTTCGAGAAATTCATCATCGACGTCGAGATGATCCAGCACATGATGGAGTTTTTGCGCCCGATCGTGGTCGATGAGGCCGAACTTGCCGTCGAGGCGCTGGGCGCGGTGCCGACCGGCGGCCATTTCTTCGGCGAGCCGCACACGCTGGAGCGCTACGCCACCGCCTTCTACCAGCCGATGCTCTCCAACTGGCAGAATTACGAAGCCTGGCAGGAGGCCGGCGGCCTCGACGCAACCGCGCGCGCGACGCGGCTGTGGAAGAAGGCGCTGGAGGATTATGTCGAGCCGGTGATGGACATCGCCGTACGCGAAGCGCTCGAGGCCTACGTGGCCAAGCGCAAGGAAGCGATCGGACAGGGCGAGCCGTGATGCGCCACGAACGTCCCGTTTTGAATCATCCCACCCATCCAACTAACTGATATCAGAGAAGAAACCATGAAATCGCATGCAAAGGTCGTGGTCATCGGCGGTGGCGTCGTCGGATGTTCGGTGCTGTTCCATCTCGCCCGTCATGGCTGGACCGACGTCGTGCTGCTGGAGCGCGACGAGCTGACCTCGGGCTCGACCTGGCACGCGGCCGGCGGCATGCACACGATCAATGGCGATCCCAACGTCGCCAAGCTGCAGAAATACACCATCAACCTCTACAAGGAGATCGAGGAGCTGTCGGGCCAGGCAACCGGCGTCCACCTGACCGGCGGCGTGCTTCTGGCGGCCACCGAGGCGCGGCTCGACTGGCTGCGCGGGGTGGTCGCCAAGGGCCGTTATCTCGGCATCGAGCTGGAGGAAATCTCCCCGAAAGAGGCGGCCGAACTGATGCCGCTGCTCGATCCCAAGCAGTTCGTCGGCGCCGTCCGCAACAAGGAGGACGGCCACCTCGATCCCTCCGGTGTCACCCACGCCTATGCCAAGGCGGCACGAAAACTCGGCGCCGAGGTGGAGCGCTTCACCAAGGTCGAGGATATCGTGCGCCGTCCCGACGGGCTGTGGCGCGTCATCACCAACAAGGGCGAGGTGGTGGCCGAGCATGTCGTCAATGCCGGCGGCCTGTGGGCGCGCGAGGTCGGCCGCATGGTTGGGCTCGAACTGCCAGTACTGGCGATGGAGCACATGTACCTGATCACCGAGGACATGCCGGAGGTTGCCGCCTGGAACCAGAAAACCGGCACCGAAATCATCCATGCGGTCGATTTCGACGGCGAACTCTATCTGCGCCAGGAGCGCGGCGGCATGCTGATGGGCACTTATGAGAAGGCCAACAAACCGTGGTCAGAATACCAGACGCCGTGGAATTTCGGCCATGAATTGCTGGCGCCGGATATCGACCGCATCGCGCCGTCGCTCGAGGTCGGGTTCCGGCATTTCCCGGCTTTCCAGAACACCGGCATCAAGCAGATCATCAATGGGCCCTTCACTTTCGCGCCCGACGGCAACCCGCTGGTCGGGCCGGTGCGCGGCCTGCCGGGCTTCTGGGTCGCCTGCGGCGTCATGGCCGGCTTCAGCCAGGGCGGTGGCGTTGGTCTGGCGCTATCCAACTGGATGATCGAGGGCGATCCCGGCGCCGATATCTGGGCGATGGATGTTGCGCGCTACGGCGACTGGGCGACGATGGCCTACACCAACGCCAAGGTGCGCGAAAACTATTCCCGGCGTTTTTCGATCCGCTTCCCCAACGAGGAACTGCCGGCCGGGCGGCCGCTAAAGACGACGCCCGTCTACGACCTGTTGTCGGCCAAGGGTGCGCAGTGGGGCGTCGCCTACGGGCTGGAAGTGCCGCTCTGGTACGCGCCGGAAGGGGTCAAGGACGAATTCTCATGGCGGCGCTCGAGCGACTTCAGCCATGTCGCGGCCGAAGTCGCGACGGTTCGCGCAGGCGTCGGCCTGTCGGAGATATCGAGCTTCGCCAAATACAAGGTGACGGGCGAGGGGGCCGCTGCCTGGCTCGACCGGATGCTCGCCTGCAAGCTGCCGAAGCCCGGTCGCATGACGCTCGCCCCGATGCTGAAGGATGACGGCAGGCTGATCGGCGACTTCACGCTGGCCAATCTCAGCCCCCAAGGTCGGGAAGAAGGGGGCTGGTTCCTGGCCGGCTCCGGCATTGCCGAGCAATATCACATGCGCTGGTTCGAGCAGCATCTGCCCGATGATGGCTCGGTCCATATAGAAGCGCTGGGACAAAAGCTTACCGGCCTGTCGATTGCCGGCCCCAAGGCCAGGGACGTGCTGGCGAAAGCCACGCGCTCCGACATCTCGAACGCGGCATTTCCCTTCATGGCCGTCGGCAAGATGGATGTCGGCATGGCGCCATGCCTGGTCGGCCGCGTCAGCTACACCGGCGATCTCGGCTACGAGATCTGGGTGGTGCCGGAATATCAGCGTGCCGCCTATCAGGCGCTGATGGCGGCGGGGGCGGAATTCGGCATCGGTCTGTTCGGCTCGCGCGCGCTCAACGCGCTGCGGCTGGAGAAGAACTACGGCTCATGGGGGCGCGAATACCGGCCGATCTATGGGCCGCTGGAAGCCGGCATCGATCGTTTCGTCGCCTACGGCAAGGACGCAGATTTCATCGGCAAGGCGGCGGCTCTGGCCGAGCGCAAACAGGGCGGCAAGTTGCGGCTGCGCGCCTTCATCGTCGATGCCGACGATGCCGATGTCATCGGCGACGAACCGATCTGGTTCGGTGGCGCGGTGCGCGGCTGGGTGACGTCGGGCGGCTATGCCCATCATTCGAAGAAGTCGGTCGCTGTCGGCTATGTGCCGAAGGAGATCGCAGAGGAGAGCGACGGCTTCGAAATCGAATTGCTGGGCAAACGGCATGCGGCGCGCATTCAGGCGGCGCCGCTGTTCGATGCGAATTTCGAACGGATGCGGGGGTGACCCCCCGCATGGGATCATGCGCCGCGGCGGTTGTCGAGCGCGAAGGCGCCGGCGCCGGCAAAGACCAGATAGAGGAAGATGAAGCAGAACGAGATCGCCGAATCGCCGCTGTTGTTGACGGGGAAGAAGTCGCGCGGCATGTGAGCCATGAAATAGGCAATCGCCATTTCGCCGGCCAGAAGGAATGCGACCGGGCGGGTGAAAAGGCCCAGCGCCAGCAGAATGCCACCAGCGAATTCGAGGATGCCCGCTGCTAGCGGCAGTCCGCTCAACGCGGTGGCTGCGTGGTCGCTGGCGGGGAAATTGAACAGTTTCTGCGTGCCGTGCTCGATGAACTGCAGCGCGGTCATGATGCGCAGAACGCCAAGCGCCTGCGGCTGGTATCTGGCAAGGCCATCGAAAAGCTTCATCCAAAACTCCGTTTGGCTTCTCGGACCGGCCATAGGTTATTGCCCGGCAGTGGACCATTCACATCCCATGGCCAGCCATCAACAATTGGTGATTGGAAATGTTCCCCGCCTTTCATGTTCTCGTAAAGGTTGCATTTTTGTCTGTTTGGTTGTATTGGTTGTAGGCGTCGATTTGGATGCTCTTCACATGTGGGTCCCCTTGCCATGAAAAAAGTCGCCATCAGCCTGTTCGCAATCCTTGTGAGTACCAGTTTAGCCATGGCCGAGGACGCCGGCTGCGAGGCCTTCAGATGGCCGGTGACGCGCGAACAGGCGCTGTTTGCAACGGCACCCTCAACGCCGTCCGGAGCGACACTGGCAGTAGGGGCGGCCGCGGATCTGGCGCTGGTGCCGGCCGAGAAGGCCGGCTTTGCGGTGCCGCCCGAACGCGCACCTGCGGAAGGCACGTTCGGCGCTGTCGCCAGTGTGGCGGTGCCGCCGGAGGGGACCATCCAGATCAGCCTGTCGGGCGAGGCCTGGGTCGATGTTATCCAGGACGGCAAAGCCGTGAAATCGTCCGGCTATAGCGGCGTCAAGACGTGTCCCGGCATCCGCAAAAGCGTGCGCTTCAAACTCGCGGCCGGCCAGGCCACCGTCCAGTTCAGCGGTGCCAGGAAAGAGACCCTCAAGGTCGCGGTGCTGGCACCGGAATAAGCCGACGCCAGCAAGCGTGATATCAGCGGTTGACGCGGGCGCTTATCGCACCGGCGCCATCAAAGCGAAGTGCGCGCCTTGCGGATCCTGGCATTGCACGACCCAGCTGCCTCCGGGGACCTCCATCGGTCCCATCAGGATCTTGCCGCCATTGTCGGTGACGCGTTTTGCGGCCGCGTCGATCCCGGTGACGTTAAAATAGAACTGCCAGACCGGCACCGGAATCTGCTCGGGCTTGTTCATGATGCCACCGCCGGATTCGGGGCCGGCGGTAAAGGTCTGGTAAGTGCCCATCGGCCCCATGTCGAATTCGCCGGCATTGGCCCAGCCGAACTGGCTGGAATAGAAGTCAAACGCGGCCTTCCAGTCGCTCGTATAAAGCTCATGCCAGCCGATATGGCCCGGCGTGCTGGCCGGCACGACGGGCTGGTCGGGGCCGTTCGGCTGCAGGAGCATGAAGGTCGCGCCTTGCGGATCGGCCACGACGGCAAAGCGGCCGACGCCTGGAATGTCGTCGGGCTGGCGGTGAACGGCGCCCCCCGCCTTTTCCAGCGACGCTGTTGCCGCGTCGACATCCCTGGCGTGGATGTAGCCCAGCCAGGCGGGCGGCATGCCCATCTTGGCGGCATCCTGAGGCATCGTCATCAGGCCGCCGACGCCACGCTCGCCGGCATTCATGACGACATAGCGCGGCATGCCTGGGGCCTTATCGAAGGGCTCGGCCTTCCAGCCCACCACGGCGGGGTAGAAAGCCTCGGCGGCGTCGAGGTCTGACGTCATCAGTTCGTACCAGAAGAAGGGCATCGGGGATTGTGGCATGGTCGGTCTCCTCACCTTTGTGCGCCGATCGTCGTTCGATCCATCCTAGGACGATCTTGACGACGGAAATCCGACATCTGGGCTGGAAATCGGGAACGGCAAGGCGCACCCTCTTGGCAATCTTGCGTGTCTTGCGATTTTCGCCTTTGCTTGGCCTCGAGGAGGAGGTCGTCGTTCCATGCGGCAGATGTCACTTACCGCCGAGCTTGTCGCACTGTGCCATCGCGACGAGGCCGATCCCGGGCCCAGCGGCGGCTGGACGCAACTGAGCGACGAGGATTTCCGGGTCCTTTCCGCGCGGCTCGCCCATGAAGCAGATGCGGGGCCGCTATGGGTGTTCGCCTATGGCTCGCTGATCTGGAAGCCGGCTTTCGAGTCCGTCGAACGCCAGCGTGCCACCGCCCATGGCTGGCACCGCTCGTTCTGCATCGACATGGTTCGCTGGCGCGGCAGCGTCGCGCAGCCTGGACTGATGATGGCGCTCGAACGCGGCGGGCGGTGCGATGGTGTGATCTACCGTTTGCCGGAAGGGGAGAAGGCTGCTCAGATCGAAAGGCTGTTGCGGCGCGAGATCGACGATCATGAGAGCGTCGCTTCGGTCAGGTGGGTCCCGGTGCGTACGGCGCAAGGGCATCTGCGGGCGCTGGGTTTCTGGGTCGGGGTGACGGGCAGGGGCACTTCGCTCGGGCAGCCGCTGGAGACAGTGGCACGGGTGCTGGCGCGCGCCTGCGGCCATGTCGGCTCCGGGGCGGAATATCTTTACAACACGGTCAGCCACCTCGAGGAATTCGGCATTCGCGACCGCAATCTTTGGACGTTGCAGCAATTGGTCGCCGACGAGATCAGGTCTATCCACGGCAACGGCAGGGGTGGCGGCCTTATCCCAGTGTCACCGTCATCATAACATGAATACAATTATCATATTTTCTTCCAGTCTTTTCAACGGTTTGTGCCAAAAATTGACCAATTGATAAAAAAATAAAACGTGCTAGCCTTCCCCAAAACGAAAACATGGGGAACTGAGAATGCCAGAAGGCCAGTTCAAAGAGGGTATTGTCGGCGGCCGACTTCTGCCCGACCAATACACGGATAATTTTTCCGACCTGCATCCCCCGCTCGATCATCACGAGGCGCTGGTCGAATGCGACCGCTGCTATTTCTGCTACGACGCGCCGTGCATGAACGCATGCCCGACCTCGATCGACATTCCGCTGTTCATCCGCCAGATCTCGACCGGTAACCCGATCGGCTCGGCCAAGACCATCTTCGACCAGAACATTTTGGGCGGCATGTGCGCCCGCGTCTGCCCCACCGAGACGCTGTGCGAGGAGGTTTGCGTGCGCGAGGTTGCGGAAGGCAAGCCGGTCCAGATCGGTCGTCTGCAGCGCTACGCTACCGATGTCGCGATGAGCGAGAGCAGGCAGTTTTATCCGCGTGCCGAGCCGACAGGAAAGACCGTAGCCGTCGTCGGCGCCGGCCCGGCCGGTCTTGCCGCGGCGCACCGGCTCGCCCGCCATGGCCATGACGTGACCATCCTGGAGGCGCGCCCGAAGGCGGGCGGCCTCAACGAATATGGCATCGCCGCCTACAAGAGCGTCGACAACTTTGCCCAGGCCGAGGTCGACTATGTCACCGCGATCGGCGGCATCGACATTCAGAACGGCAAGGCGCTCGGCCGCGACTACCAGCTCTCCGACCTGATCCGCAATTACGATGCGGTGTTCCTCGGCATGGGACTTGGCGGTGTCAACGCGCTGCGCGCCGATGGCGAGGATGCCGCCGGCGTCACCAATGCGGTCGAATTCATTGCCGAACTGCGCCAGGCCAGCGACCTCTCAGGGTTGCCGGTCGGCCGCCGCGTCGTCGTCATCGGCGGCGGCATGACGGCGATCGACGCCGCCGTGCAGTCGAAGCTTCTTGGCGCCGAGGAGGTGACTATCTGCTACCGGCGCGGCCAGGAGCATATGAACGCCTCCGAATTCGAACAGGACCTGGCCGCCGCCAATGGCGTCACCATCCGTCACTGGCTGCAGCCAAAGCGGGTGATTGCCGAAGGCGGCAAGGTCAGTGCCATCGAACTCGAATACACGGCACTCGACGGCGACCGGCTTGCCGGCACCGGCGAGACGCTGACGCTGGTTGCCGACCAGGTGTTCAAGGCCATCGGCCAGAGTTTCGTGCCGGCTGCACTCAACGGCAGCGGGGGGTCGATCGATCTCGAAGCCGGCCGTATCAAGGTCGACGCGGAAGGGCGCACATCGCTGGCCAAGGTCTGGGCCGGCGGCGACTGCATTTTTGGTGGCGACGACCTGACCGTTTCGGCCGTGGCGCAAGGGCGCGACGCGGCGGAAAGCATCCACAGGAGCCTGACCCAGGGATAAGGATCATGGCCACGGTGGAACCGGGCATTGCCCGTCACTATGAGATTTCAGGCCTGGAGGAGCGGATTCTTGCCGCGCTTGCCGACACCGGCGTGGAAATTGCCCATCTGAGCGCCGACGATCTCGCAGTGGTCGACGAATTCCACATTGGCGGCGTGGCCGCCACCAGGGAACTCATCGATCAGATGGGGCTGAAGCCTGGAGCCCGGCTTCTCGACATTGGTTCAGGCATCGGCGGCCCGGCCCGTTTTGCCGCGAACAATGCCGGCGCCGATGTCACCGGCATCGACCTGACCCAAAGCTATGTCGATATCGCGACCAGCCTGTCGAAACGGGTGGGAATGGCCGGCAAGACGCGCTTCGTGCAAGGCAGCGCGCTGGACATGCCGTTCGCCAAGGCCAGCTTCGATGCGGCAATGATCCTGCATGTCGGCATGAACCTTCCCGACAAGGCCAAGCTGATGAGCGAGGCCGCCCGCGTGCTGAAGCCCGGCGGCGTCTTTGCCGTCTATGACGTGATGCGGCTCAAGGATGGAGCACTGGCCTATCCGCTGCCATGGGCCTCCGACGCGACCATGTCGTTCGTCGCCACGCCTGCTGATTATCGAGCCGCCGCCACCGCCTGCGGCTTTTCAGTAATCGCCGAGCGCCCGCGCGGCGCTTTCGCCATCGAATTCTTCGCCACCATGCGTGCCCGCATGGCTGCCGCGCAGGCCGAGGGCAAAAAGCCGCCGCCCGGCGTCGCCCTGATCATGGGCGAGGATGCCCGCACCAAGATCGCTAATCTCACCGCCGCGCTTGAAGGCGGCATTCTTGCACCCGTGGAAATGCTCCTTCGTCTCCGTTGAAAGGGACCTGTCATGGCTGACATCAGAAACAATTTCGTCGGCATCAAATCGCCCAATCCGTTCTGGCTGGCCTCGGCGCCGCCGACCGACAAGGCCTACAACGTCATCCGCGCTTTCAAGGCGGGTTGGGGCGGTGTCGTCTGGAAGACGCTGGGCGAAGAGGGGCCGCCGGTGGTCAACGTCAACGGCCCGCGCTACGGCGCGATCTGGGGCGCCGACCGGCGCCTGCTCGGCCTCAACAACATCGAACTGATCACCGACCGCGATTTGCACACCAATCTGCGCGAGATGAAGCAGGTCAAGATGGATTGGCCCGACCGTGCGCTGATCGCCTCGATCATGGTGCCCTGCGTCGAGGAGAGCTGGAAATCGATCCTGCCGCTGGTCGAGGAGACCGGCGCCGACGGCATCGAGCTCAATTTCGGCTGTCCGCACGGCATGTCGGAACGCGGCATGGGTGCGGCCGTCGGCCAGGTGCCGGAATATATCGAAATGGTGGTGCGCTGGTGCAAGCAATATACGCGCATGCCCGTCATCACCAAGCTGACGCCCAACATCGCCGATATCCGCAAGCCGGCGCGGGCAGCGCATGCCGGCGGCACCGACGCGGTGTCGCTGATCAACACCATCAATTCGATCACCGGCGTCGACCTCGACAGTTTCGCGCCGATGCCGACCATCGACGGCAAGGGTTCGCATGGCGGCTATTGCGGCCCGGCGGTGAAGCCGATCGCCATGAACATGGTGGCCGAGATCGCCCGCGACCCCGAAACCCGCGGCCTGCCGATCTCGGGCATTGGCGGCATCACCACGTGGCGCGACGCCGCCGAATTCATGGCGCTGGGCGCCGGCAATGTGCAGGTCTGCACGGCGGCGATGACCTACGGCTTCAAGATCGTGCAGGAGATGATCGCCGGCCTCGAAAACTGGATGGACGAGAAGGGCCACCGCTCGCTCGACGACATTATCGGCCGCGCCACGCCCAACGTCACCGACTGGCAGTATCTCAACCTCAACTATGTCGCCAAGGCGCATATCGACCAGGATGCCTGCATCAAATGCGGCCGCTGCCACATCGCCTGCGAGGACACCTCGCACCAGGCGATCACCAGCATGGTCAACGGCGTCAGGCATTTCGAGGTGATCGAGGCCGAATGCGTCGGCTGCAATCTGTGCGTCAATGTCTGCCCGGTGGACAATTGCATCACCATGGAGCCGCTTGCGGCCGGCGCGTTGGACCAGCGCACCGGCAGACCTGTGTCGCCGGTCTATGCCAACTGGACCACGCACCCGAACAACCCGATGGCCAAGGTGGCGGCGGAGTAGGGGCAACCTTCAAAAGCGGCGTCTGCGGACGTCGCTTTTTCATTTTCCTATTGCAGATAAATATTATCCAGGATATTCTGTGTCTATGAATTGGAGACTAGCATTATGAAGCTGGGCGAGGGTGTTGAGGCGGCCATCCACTGCGCGGCGACACTGGCGAGCGTCGACGGCAACAGCACCATGCCGGGCGCGGCGCTGGCGGAATCCTTTGGCCTGTCGCCGAGCTATTTGCTGAAGCACCTCAACATGCTGACGGCGTCCGGCATTCTGGAATCGGTGCCGGGCCCGGCCGGCGGCTACCGGCTGGCGCGGGCTGCCGAACGCATCACGCTGCTCAACATCGTGCTGGCCATCGAAGGGCGCGAGCCGGCTTTTCGCTGCGGCGAGATCCGCCGCAACGGTCCGGTCAAGCTCGATGCCTCTGCTTATGTCAAACCTTGCGGCATCAATGCCGCGATGCTGAAGGCGGAGCGCGCCTACCGGGCAGCCCTCGCCGAGGTGAAGTTGTCCGATATCGTGGCGGATTACGCCGCGGAAGGCGACCCCAGATCATTTGCCGCGAGCTGCGCCTTTGTCGAGCGCCATCAACGGCGGCAAAAACCCAGTTCAACCAAACAAGCCTAAATTAACCTCCCCAAGGATGCGAAAGGAAAGACGATGAAACAGAGGCTGCAGTTCTTCGCCAAGGCGCCCGAGATCATGAAGGCCGTGTCGGCACTCAACAAGGCGGTCGACGAATGTGGACTGGAGGTGAGCCTGCTGCACCTGGTCAAGCTCAGGGCCTCGCAGATCAATGGCTGTTCCTTCTGCGTGGAGATGCACAGCCGCGAAGCCAGGCGCGACGGCGAGACCGAGCAGCGGCTCTATCTCGTCGCCGCCTGGAAGGAATCGCCGCTGTTCTCCGAGCGCGAACGCGCCGGACTGGCCTGGACCGAGGCGGTGACGCTGATCGCCAACAACGGCGTGCCGGACGAACTCTATGCGCGCACGCTGGAGCATTTCTCGGAAGAAGAGTTGGTCAAGCTGTCCGTCGCGGTCGGCATGATCAACACCTGGAACCGACTTTGCATTCCGTTCCACGCCATCCATCCGATGCCGGCCGCCAAGGCGGCCTGACAGTCCGGACATCTGTTGGGGGCGCCGCCGGGGAAAGGCGGCGCCCCTACTGTTTCAAAGGGGGAGTTCAATGCCTGTCGATTTGCCTTCGACCTTGCTGTTTCTCGGTCGCCTGCTGCTCGGCGGTGCCTTTGTCTTCGCCGGCCTGCGCAACATCCAGAACGCGGATTTCCTGACCAGGTTGGTGGCCGCGCGTGGCGTGCCCCAGGCCCGGCTGGCGTTGTGGGCTGGCATTGTCGCGCAGATCATCGCGGGAGTGCTGGTGATGGTCGGCCTCTGGACCGCGATTGCCTGCGTGGTGCTGGTGCTGTTCCTGATCGTGGCGACGCCGATGTTCCACAATTTCTGGGATCATCAGGTCCGGAGCGTGCATCCCGCATCAATGGCTTCGTCGGCAATGTCGCACTGAGCGGAGGTTTTTGTCGCTGATCGCGCAGTCGCTTTAACTCTCCAACGTTTTACGCCGCGAACCGCAGGCCGCCATCGCAGGTCAGCACCTGGCCGGTCACGAAGCCGTTGGAGACGAGGAAGGCTATCGCCGAGGCGACGTCCTCGGCGCGGCCGATGCGGCCGACCGGCGTTTTCCCCGCATAGTCTGCAAAGACCGCCTGCCGCTGCTCTGCGGGCAAAAAGTCCCACCATGGCGTGTCGATGACACCCGGCGCCACGACGTTGACGCGCAGCGGCTTCAGCTCGATGGCCAGGATCGGAGCCACGGTCAGGAGCATGCCATTGATGGCGCCGATGCCGGCGACGCCCGGCGTGGCGAGCTGGGCCGATACCGCCGAGATGAAGGTGACCGACCCCGATTTGTTCAGCGTCGGCAAGGCGGCCTGCAGGCAGGAGAGTTGCGGCCGCACCTTCTCGTCGACGCCCCCGCCGATATCGGTGAGGTCGAGGGTTTCGAACGGACCGAGGCCCTTGCCGCCGCTCGCCGCCAGAACGAGGTGGTCGAACGAGCCGAGGCGCTCGAAAAATTGGCGGACTTCATCCGGTTTCGAAGCGTCGAAGGCCGCCTTGTCGGCCGCTCCGCCAAGGCTTTTCCAGGCGCTGATGAGCTTGTCCTGGTTGCGCCCGGTGATCGTGACCTTCATGCCCGGGCCGAGCAGTTTGCGCGCCGTCGCCAGGCCGATGCCGGATGAGCCGCCGATGATCACCGTGTGTTCGGTTCTGTTGGTCATGAATGCTGTTCCTTCGTTTTAGGGAAAGCCAGCCCGACGAGGTCGAGGCTCAGGCTTCGCAATTGTTGTCTTGCCTTGGCATCGTAAGCCTGGGCGTCGGCGCGGGATTCGCGCAGGTCGTCGAAATAGAGGCCGCTGCGCCCTTCCAGCGCGGGCGAGGTGGCGAGATTCAAGATAGCCTCGGCGCCGGTTTCAACGGAGCTCCACGGCGTCACGCCGGCCTGACGGACCATGGTGGTGTTCATGTAGCTCGCCGGATGCAGCGCGTTGACGGTGACGCCGCTGCCTTCCAACTGCCCGGCCAGATCGACGGTGAACAGGATCTGCGCCAGCTTGCTCTGGCAATAGGCGCGCACGCCGCTGTAACCGCGGGTCAGCATGACGTCTCCGAAATCGATCGCCTGCTGGCCGGCGGACGCGACATTGACGATGCGTACCGGGGCGCTCGCCTTCAGCAGCGGCAGAAGCTCCGAGGTCAGCAGGAAGCCGGCGAGATAATTGACGGCAAAGCGCAACTCGTAGCCATCGGCGCTTGTCTGTCGTTTGTCGCCAGCGGTGCCGACGCCGGCGTTGTTGATGAGGATGTCGAGGCGGCTCGTGCTGGTGCGAACGGCTTCGGCGAGGCGTCGTACCTCCGCCAGCGAAGCGAGATCGGCCGCGAAAAATTCGGCCTTGCCGCCGGCCGCTTCGATGGCGGCTACAGTGGCGTCGCCGCGTGTGGAATCGCGGCCATGCACCAGCACCCGTGCGCCGGCGGAACCCAGCCTTTGCGCCACCACGCGGCCGACGCCGTCGGTCGAGCCGGTAATGAGAATGGTCTTGTCTTTCAATTCCATGTTCAGAGCCTCCTGTTGTTGCTCTGAACGCAAGATGGAGCGCTTCGCCCATGTCAAACAGTTCAAACTTTATCCTGGTATCAATACTGCTATAATAGCCGGTATGAACGCTCCCGTTGCCTCCACCCGATCAGCCGACGAGAGCCGCCGGCGCGAACTCGGCGCCTTCCTGCGGTCGCGCCGGGAAAGGCTGGCGCCATCGGCCACCGGCATCGCGACAGGTCCGCGACGGCGCACGCCGGGTCTGCGGCGGGAGGAAGTGGCGATGATCGCCGGTGTCGGCACCACTTGGTACACCTGGCTCGAGCAGGGCAGGGACGTGCGGCCCTCGGTGGAAGTGCTGGCGGCGCTCTGTGAGGCCTTGCGCCTCGACGCCGTCGAGAAGCGGCATCTGTTCATCCTGGCAGGCCGCCAGCAGCCGGAGCGTCGTTTGGCGGCGCCTGAAAAGGTCGACGCTACGCTGTTGCACATGCTGCAAAGCCTGGTGCTGCAGCCCGCCTATGTCGTCGGCCGCCGTTGGGACGTACTTGCCTGGAACGACGCGGCCGTGGCGGTGTTCGGCGACTATGGCTTGCTCGAGGGCGATAGCAGAAACATCGTCCACATGGTGTTCACCAACCCGCACCATCGCCGCCTGCTGGTCGACTGGGAAGAACTTGCCCGCGTGGTGCTTGCTTCGTTTCGTGCCGAAAGCGCCAAATATGTCGGCGATCTGGATTTCGAACGGCTGATCGCGCTGATGATGAGTTCAAGTCCCGAGTTCCGTGACTGGTGGCCCCGGCGCGACGTGGCGCGCAGGCTGAGCGGCGTGAAGCATGTCCGGCATCCCATGGTGGGCTTGATGGCCTTCGAGCATATGAGCCTGTCGATCGACGACGGCTCGGACATGCGGCTGATCGTCTACACGCCGCTCGCCGAGCAGAACTCGATCTCCAAACTTCAAAGATTGCTGGAGGCGATGCCGGCCGAACGGCGCAGCGCGTGAAGTTATCTGCCGGCGCGCTCTCAACTTCGTCATCCACGGGCGGAGCGGAAGCGAAGCGGACGCGCAGACCCGAGGATCCATGCCGTTACCTTGACAGTATAGTGCAGCGGAGCAGAATTCTGGACCGTAGCGGCGCTCATGTGTCGCGGCATGGATTCTAGGGTCTGCGCCGCGTCGCTTCGCTCCTTGCTTCGCCCTAGAATGACGAAGCCAATGTGCGCTTCGGCCAATCTAGACATGATTTCGCCTGTTACCCTTTCGGCTTCAGCCCATCGAGGAACAATTGCTCCAGGAAGCGGGCAGCGTCCTCGAAGCGGCCGTCGCCGCCACGGTTCGGCCCCAGCACGGCGCGGACCTGGACATCGAAATCGGCGTAATGCTGCGTCGTCGCCCAGATCGAGAAGATCAGATGCCAGGGATCGGTCCGGGCGATCTTGCCGGCGCGCATCCAGCCCTTGATGACGGCGGCTTTCTCGTCGACCAGCGTCTTCAACTCGCCCGCCAGCAGCGGCATGATGCGCGGCGCGCCTTGCAGGATCTCGTTGGCGAACAGGCGGCTCTCGCGCGGAAAGTCGCGCGCCATTTCCAGCTTGCGCCTGATGTAACTCCTGAGTTCAGTCATCGGATCGCCGATGTCATCGAGTTCCCGCAGCGGCGCCAGCCAGGTTTCGAGCAGCCGTTCCATCAATGTCTCGTGAATGTCTTCCTTGCGGCGGAAATAGTAGAGCAGGTTCGGCTTCGACATGCCGGCGGCTTCGGCGATCTGGTCGATGGTCGAACCGCGGAAGCCGTTGGTGGAAAACACTTCGAGCGCGGCCTCCAGGATCAGTTCGCGCTTTTCCTGCTGGATGCGGGTGCGGCGAGGGGCTTGCGTGCTCGTGATCACCGTTGCGGACTCTCGTATTGCCAAATCTCGCATTCAAGGACATCTGGACCAATTCTCTGGACCAGTTTTTCCCCAGGCTGTGGAACGCACTTCAGGAGCCGCATTTCCGCTAGTAATCCATTGACCGCCGACATGGCGGTGCTAAACGTTTGTCCAATCGGTCAAAATTTGCGTAGCATGAAAGCGCGGCAAAGACCAAGCGTTGGACGCAGCGAAACAGGTTACAAGGGGAAGTCTTGGTCATGTCCAACCGGCTGAAAGTCACGCCGAACGATCTCAGCGCATTCTGGATGCCGTTCACGGCAAACCGGCAGTTCAAGCAGGCGCCGCGCATGTTCGTGTCCGCCAAGGACATGCATTACACAACCAGCGATGGCCGCAAGGTATTGGACGGCACCGCTGGCCTGTGGTGCGTCAACGCCGGCCATTGCCGCCCCAAGATCACCGAGGCGATCCAGCACCAGGCCGCCGAACTCGACTATGCACCCGCCTTCCAGATGGGCCATCCGATCGTGTTCGAACTGGCGAACCGCCTGGTCGACCTCGCGCCCAAGGGCATGGACCATGTTTTCTTCACCAATTCCGGTTCGGAATCTGTCGAAACGGCGCTGAAGATGGCGATCGCCTATCACCGCGTGAAGGGCGAAGGGTCGCGCACCCGGCTCATCGGCCGCGAGCGCGGTTATCACGGCGTCAATTTCGGCGGCATCTCGGTCGGCGGCATCGTCACCAACCGCAAGATGTTCGGCACGTTGCTGGGCGGCGTCGACCACATGCCGCACACGCATCTGCCGGAGAAGAACGCCTTCTCCAAAGGCGTGCCGGAGTATGGCGCGGAGCTCGCCAACGAACTCGAGCGTATCGTCGCCCTGCATGACGCCTCGACCATCGCCGCCGTCATCGTCGAGCCGGTCGCGGGTTCCACGGGCGTCATCCTGCCGCCGAAGGGCTATCTCGAGAAGCTGCGCGAAATCTGCACCAAGCACGGCATCCTGTTGATCTTCGACGAGGTCATCACCGGCTTCGGCCGTCTCGGCGCGCCGTTCGCGGCCGACTATTTCGGCGTCACGCCCGACATCATGACCACCGCCAAGGGCGTCTCCAACGGCGTCATCCCGATGGGCGCGGTGTTCGTGAAGAAGGAAATCCACGACGCCTTCATGACCGGCCCCGAGCACATGATCGAGTTCTTCCACGGCTACACCTATTCGGGCAACCCGATCGCCTGTGCGGCCGCACTCGGCACGCTCGACACCTACAAGGAAGAGGGCCTGCTGACGCGCGGCGACGAACTGGCGCCTTACTGGGAAGATGCGCTGCATTCGCTGAAGGGCGAACCGCATGTCATCGACATCAGGAACATCGGCCTGATCGGTGCGATCGAACTGGCGCCGATCGCCGGCAGTCCGACAAAGCGGGCCTTCTCGGCCTTCGTCAAGGCGTTCGAGCGCGGCGCGCTGATCCGCACCACCGGCGACATCATCGCACTGTCGCCGCCGCTGATCATCACCAAGGGCCAGATCAACGAACTGATCGACCATGTGCGTGAAGTGCTTAGGATGATCGATTGAAGAACTGGGCGCCGATATCCCTCCCC
>NZ_JAIUHW010000029.1:0-5035 GCF_020165315.1 Mesorhizobium sp. BR115XR7A | reverse complement strand
GAACCCGTGGCACCTGTATCGCCGGTCGCACCTGTGGCTCCAGTTGCTCCAGTCGAACCTGTTGCACCCGTATCGCCGGTCGCACCTGTGGCTCCGGTTGCTCCGGTCGATCCCGTGGCACCCGTATCGCCGGTTGCGCCTGTGGCTCCGGTTGCACCAGTCGAACCCGTGGCGCCCGTATCACCGGTCGCACCTGTGGCTCCGGTTGCTCCAGTCGAGCCCGTTGCGCCCGTGTCGCCGGTCGCACCTGTGGCTCCGGTTGCTCCAGTCGAGCCCGTCGCACCGGTGGCTCCAGTTGCTCCAGTCGAGCCTGTGGCGCCCGTGTCGCCGGTCGCGCCGGTCGCTCCGGTTGCTCCGGTCGAGCCGGTGGCGCCTGTATCGCCAGTCGAACCCGTGGCGCCCGTATCGCCGGTCGCACCTGTGGCTCCGGTTGCTCCAGTCGAGCCCGTCGCACCGGTGGCTCCAGTCGAGCCTGTGGCGCCCGTGTCGCCGGTTGCTCCGGTCGAGCCAGTTGCTCCGGTCGAGCCGGTGGCGCCTGTATCGCCAGTCGCGCCTGTGGCTCCCGTTGCGCCGGTCGAACCGGTGGCACCGGTCGAGCCAGTGGCACCGGTATCGCCGGTGGCACCAGTTGAACCGGTGGCGCCTGTATCGCCGGTCGCGCCTGTGGCTCCGGTCGAACCCGTGGCGCCGGTATCACCAGTCGCGCCGGTGGCGCCGGTGGCACCAGTCGAACCAGTGGCACCTGTATCGCCGGTCGCGCCTGTGGTTCCGGTTGCACCTGTTGCTCCAGTCGAGCCCGTGGCGCCGGTATCACCAGTCGCACCTGTGGCTCCGGTTGCTCCAGTTGCGCCTGTGGCGCCGGTTGCACCGGTCGAGCCCGTGGCGCCTGTATCACCAGTTGCGCCTGTGGCTCCGGTTGCACCGGTCGAACCCGTGGCACCCGTATCGCCGGTCGCGCCGGTGGCACCTGTAGGTCCTGTTGAACCCGTGGCTCCGGTATCACCGGTTGCACCTGTGGCGCCGGTTGCACCCGTCGCGCCCGTGGCGCCTGTTGAACCTGTGGCGCCTGTGGCACCAGTTGAACCTGTGGCGCCTGTGGCACCGGTCGAACCCGTGGCACCAGTTGAACCTGTGGCACCTGTTGTTCCCGTGGCGCCAGTCGCACCTGTGGCGCCCGTTGAACCCGTAGCGCCGGTCGAACCCGTTGCGCCCGTTGAACCTGTGGCACCTGTTGTTCCCGTGGCGCCAGTCGCACCTGTGGCGCCCGTTGAACCCGTAGCGCCGGTCGAACCCGTTGCGCCCGTTGAACCTGTCGCTCCCGTCGAACCAGTCGCACCCGTCGGACCCGTCGGGCCGGTTGAACCGCCTTGAACAGCGGTCACAGTGAACCCGTTCGAAGTGGTGACATTGGTTCCAGCCTGATTGAATAGAGTAATGGTAGAACCGACCGCCGCCGATACCGGAACTATCAAATCGAAATTCGCATTGTTGCCGACGATACTTCTTGGTGGCAAGACGAAGGTACCGACGATCGCACCACCGGACATTAGGTAAAATACCCCGCCCACGGTGGGATCGAGGATGCCCCCAGCAGATGGGCCGTAGTGTCCAGTTATCTCGACGAAATTATCTGGGAGAACGCCGCGATATTGCTCGGCCCCATCAGCGGTGAGGGGGCGCTCAGCGACACCGGATTTGGAGGACTTGAGTTCCCATCTACCGCCTAAGATGGTGGAACCGATAAGTCCGTCAGCCGCTCCGACAAAAGTTCCCGCGGCTTCTTCCAGCGCCTCGACAAATGCCTCGCCCGCCTTGCCCTTGCCCGTCTCGCAGCTCCACAGCCTGAGATCGCCGTCGGCGCTCAGCGCCCTGCCGATCGCGGCGAGGTCGTCAGACTGTGCTGCCAGTGTTTCGATCGTCCATGCGCCGGCGCCGAAATGGACTCGCCCCGGCGAGCCGTGCGCGATGACGTGGACGGCATCGAGCCCGCTTCGCCCTTCGAGCGCCTCGGCGATCTGGCTTGCCGCCGGCCGACTGCCGTCGAGCACGATCGCCTCGACCCGCGGTCGCAGGTTACCCAGAATCGTGCCCAGATCGGGAGCGGAGCGGTCGACAAAGAGAATTTCGGAGACGCGGCCCATAGCGAGGTCCTAGAATTCAGCTTGAGGAAACGACGAAAGCCGGCATGGCCGGCGCGGCGAATGACGAGGTGCGGAAGGATCCGGCAATCATGTGCCGGATGGTCCCACCGCCCCGGTCGGCTTGGCCGGGGCGTTCACGCTCAGGATGCTGGAAGGTTGAAAATTGCCGGTGGCGTCGTACGTGCCGATTGCGAGCGGGGCCGTCGCGTTCGGCACCTTGACCGCCATGGACACCGGCGTTTCCTGCGGCATGGCGCTGGGCAGAATGACCTGGCCAACAATGGTTTTCCGCTCGATGTCGACGATGTAATAGGTGACCGCTCCGCCCATGGCGCCGACCGGCAAGGTGCCGGTGACCATCACCTCGGCGATTAGAATTCCCGCGTAGATTCCCATACCAACCTCCGTCAGTGGCGGCCGCATCGCGGCCTTGCTTGTCCGTACGTTCAGTTTCCAGTCGCCGCCGAACGCCGACGAGCCGACCAGGTCGTCGGCGGCCGCAACCGGTGTTGCCACCGCGCGTGACAGCGCATTGATAAAGGCGGTTCCGGCCGCGCCGGTGCCGGCGTTGCAGCTCCACAGAAGCAGCTCGCCAATTCCGCCCAGGACTCGTCCGATGGTGGCGAGGTCGAGCTCATCGTCGCCCAGCGTCCGCGCCGACCACTCGCCCGACGCGAAGCTCACCCGCCCTGGCGCGCCGTGCGCGATGACGTGCACCGCGTCGAGGCCCTCGCGCCCTTCGAGGGCCATCGCCATCTGCCGCGCTGCCGGGCGCTCGGCGTCGAGCAGGATCGGCTCGACCTCCTGCCTCAAGTTGGCGAGGATCGTGCCGATATCGGATACGGAGGGATCGACGAAAAGGAGTTCGGAGGCCCGGGGCGCATTCGGGCGATCAGTCGCAGCATCCGGCAGCGGATCGATCCGGCGCCCGTCGAACCGCGGGGATGCACCAACGCCCCCACGGGGCACACGCGACAACATTTGACTCAACCCACCCCACTCCTGACACCCATGCCGCCGATGTTTCGACGGCAAACTCGCGAGTGAACTCCGGAATGGGAAACCGTCTGCCTTCCGCCGAAGCATAGGCATGGACGCGACATGTCACGGTGCGCCCTGTAGACGCCCCTTCTTCATGCGCGAAACTGCCTTGCTACCCGATCCCTGTCCAACCCACCTGCGCAGACCTTGCGGCCACCGACCGTGCGATCTGCGGGCACCCTCCATACCCGCATATTAGTAAAGTCGAAAATTAGGGATTTGTAAACTATTAAGTAAGGAATTGGTAAATTTCAGAGAACCAGGCAGCAGACCTCGATCAATAGGAGGCGTCGGCTTAGCTCAAATTGTTCCTGAAAACCGAATACTTGCCGGCTTCCGTTCAGTTGCTGTAACTCTGCGAATAATCGCCTGGCAGGGCGCCAGCTGCGGAGCTTGCCGGGTGCCAGTTCGTGCTGACCGCTATCGTCCCGCTACAGGAACGCTGCACGAGCCGACAAGGAAGAATGATCAACGCGCGGGCCTCCAGCGAAGCCCGCGCGTCCTTTTTTTTTCAACCTAGACCAGTTACCGTCCAGTCCGTTCGCCGCTCACTCATGTGGCTTCAAGAGATCCTTCAGGGTCGTCTTGACGGTATGGTCGTTGCTGGCGTAGCCGGCGCCAGGCTTGGTCTGGTCGGAAGTAAGATCCGTGCTCGCCCCCGTCGGCTTGTTGTGGTTCTGACCAGATCCGCTGATCGTCTTGAGGACGTTGAGCAGGTCTGTCGTGACCGATGTGGCTGCAAGCCCGATCAGGTTGCGGAACGACGCTTGACCTCCGGGGTCACTGCCGTTGCCGGCCGAGCTCGACGGCAGGAATTGCGGCGAGTCCTTGAGGCCCAGCGTGCTGGCGGTGAGGTTGGCATTGTGACCGCCGTTTCCGTTGCCGGAGTTGCCCTGTCCCTGGTGTGAGCTGTTATCGGCATTGTTATGGTCCCCGGAATTACCCGGCGCGGGCTGTTCTCCGTTGCCGTGGCCGTTGTTGGCATGACCAGTGTCACCACCACCCGAACCGGTTCCTCCGGTCGGGCCGGTCGGACCTTGCGAGCCTGTCGAGCCTGTGGCACCTGTTGATCCGGTTGATCCGGTCGCACCAGTCGAGCCAGTCGCTCCGGTCGAGCCTGTGGCACCCGTCGAGCCGGTGGCACCAGTGGCCCCGGTCGAGCCAGTCGATCCGGTTGCACCAGTTGAGCCAGTAGCTCCGGTGTTACCCGTGGCACCGGTCGAGCCAGTCGCTCCAGTCGATCCGGTTGCACCAGTGGCACCGGTCGAGCCTGTGGCACCAGTCGAGCCGGTGGCACCTGTCGCCCCGGTCGAGCCTGTTGCTCCGGTCGAGCCAGTCGCTCCGGTCGAGCCTGTGGCACCGGTAGCTCCAGTCGAGCCGGTCGCCCCCGTCGAGCCAGTCGAGCCAGTCGATCCGGTAGCTCCGGTGTTACCCGTGGCACCGGTCGAGCCCGGCGCTCCAGTCGATCCGGTTGCACCAGTGGCACCGGTTGAGCCCGTGGCACCAGTCGAGCCGGTTGCACCAGTCGAGCCAGTGGCGCCGGTCGAGCCAGTCGCTCCGGTTGCACCAGTCGCCCCGGTCGAGCCGGTGGCCCCGGTCGAGCCAGTCGCTCCGGTTGCACCAGTCGCCCCGGTCGAGCCGGTGGCCCCGGTCGAGCCGGTCGCACCTGTTGCCCCGGTCGAGCCTGTGGCACCAGTCGAGCCTGTGGCACCTGTCGAGCCGGTGGCACCTGTCGCCCCGGTCGAGCCAGTCGCTCCGGTCGAGCCTGTGGCACCAGTCGAGCCGGTGGCACCAGTGGCCCCGGTCGAGCCAGTCGATCCGGTTGCACCAGTTGAGCCAGTAGCTCCGGTGTT
>NZ_JAIUHW010000028.1:0-5328 GCF_020165315.1 Mesorhizobium sp. BR115XR7A | reverse complement strand
GATCGCGATGGCGTACTCGATTGGATCCATGGCGACGGTCGGGCCGCTGCTGTACCAGGTGTCGCCGAGGTGAAATTGTACATTAAACCCAAGACGCCGATCGTCAGGAAGGGCGACTTCCGAGACCGCATCGGACATGTCATTGCCACTTCACCCGGCCGTGCTCAGACTGCGGCTATACTTCAGCATGCCGTCGACTTAATAAGTTGGTCGATCGCACCTTTTCCGGCCTCAGGTAACTGCGTCCCTTCCTCCGCTGCACCGGCGCACGTAAGGCCTGATTAGGGAATGATGTTCGCCGAACTTGGTTCAATTGAGAGCAGGAGAGAGACACAGGTCGATGGTGATACCTCAGCTGCCCGTGCAGAATCCCGGAGGTGGCGCTTGATCCGCGGAATGAGGCGGCGCTTATGCGGCGAGCGTCGGCGAATATACGGCGGTCGTGACGTCCGACTGATCGCTCGCGTTGGCGCTTCCGGCCACTAGGTTTAAGCTCATCGGGCTTCGATGCGGTCGTGTGTTGCCAGCGCAACGCAATCCCTGCCCAGATTGCCCAAGGTGGGGTGTTGCTCTGGTTCAGATCAAAAGGCGGCAAGGTGATTTAGGTACTAAATGCCCATCGGCATCACATCGACCGTGGAGAAAGCACAGAGGAAATGCCCCATGATGCTCCGCACCTTAGTTCGAGCAACTGAGCGAAACACCGTAGCGTTTCATTACCAGAAGTAGGACCGAAATGAAAAGGCCCCAAGGTCGCGCTTGCGGCTATGGCGGCCGACACGCGCAAAGCCGCGTCGCTTCCGGACGACAACGCCCGCTGGTTCGCGTCGCCGATGAGCTACAATCTGCAAATCATCGGCGACGTGACCGGCAAGTGTGGGGCTATTAGACCGCCGTGGCGGCGCCGCCGGCCGGCGCTGGCGGCGATCAGGGCCGGCCTCACGTGCGAGGCAGTCCACGGCAGCCGAGGAGGTCATTCTCCGTCGGCTACCACACCGGGCAGCCGGTTGGTCAGCCCTTCCCAGAGGCGCCGCAACTCAAGCGGGCGATCGATGTCGGTATGATGTGGGTCACGACCTTGCCGTGGTGTGAGAGAGGAACGATGGCAAAACCGCGTCTGGAGACCTTGAAGTCCATCAACGCCGAGTTTCTTGGCAACCAATGGGTTGACGGCGATCTTGAGCAGTTGGCGACGTCTCCTTTCGGGATCGTCTCCAGCTTCGAGAGCTTGCTCTCGGATTTGCGCAGTATCGTCGCCAGGGACCTGGGTCATATCGCGCCGGACGGCGTAGCGCAAGCATCACACTCTGGTCATGACTGATTCAAGGTCAATCAAGACGATCGTCGCCGCACTCGAGGGCGGCAACCGGTCCGCGGTGGAGATTGTCAGAGAATGCATCGCTGCGGCCGAACGGACCAATTCCTCGTTGCGCAGCTTCATTACGGTGGCCGCTGACCACGCGCTAAAACAAGCAGGGAAGTCCGATGCACGCCGAAGGGCGGGCCGCGTCCTAGGCCCGCTTGACGGAATTCCTTACGCCGCGAAGGACATGTTCGAAACGCGCGGCATCCGAACCACCGGTGGCAGCAGGGTGCTAGAGAACAATGTGCCGGACACGTCGGCGGCAGCCATTTGCATGCTCGACGCGGCGGGGGCGGCCCTGATCGGGAAAACGAACCTCCACGAATTCGCCTATGGCGCGACCGGCGAGAACCGCTGGGCCGGAACGGTCGTCAACCCCCATGACGAGACAAGGCTCGCTGGCGGCTCGAGCAGCGGCTCCGCAGCGGCCGTGGCGGCCGGCATCGTGCCGTTCGCGCTCGGCACGGATACCGGCGGCTCGGTTCGCGTTCCGGCCGCGCTCTGCGGCATCGCCGGGTACAAACCGAGCTATGGCCTGATCAGTCTCGATGGCGTCATCCCCTATTGCTGGTCGTTGGACCATGCGGGCGTACTCGCGACATCAGTTGAGGACCTGGAGCTTGTCGTCAGGCACATCGCGAAGCTCCCGCCGGCGACGCAACCCAGTGCGGCGCTGAGGGTTGCGCTGGTCGAGGGCTTCGAGGAAAAATGCGAGGAGCCGGTGCAAGACGCGTTCCTCGCGACGAAGGGGCACATGCGACGTTTGGGGGCAATGTTTGGCGCGATCGAACTCCCAGACCAGTCCGTAGCCCGCACGGTCTCGCTGACAATTCAGCTCGCCGAGACACTTACCTATCACGGCCCCAATCGCGCCCGCGCCCGCGATCGATTCGGTGCTGACATGCGCGGCGGCATGGTGTTGGGGCAGTTCCTATCTGCAGAAAGCTACATCCAGTGTAAGCGCATGCTGGGAACTTACAGGCGAGCGTTTGCGCAGGCCATGCAGATGTTTGATGTCCTGCTGACGCCGGCGTGTCCGATCATGGCGCCGCAGGTCGGGACCGTCGACGTAGACATTGCGGGGCAGACTATTCCGCTTGGCAACGCGCTGACGCTGTTCACTTCTTTCTTCAATCTGGTAGGTGCGCCGGCACTAGTGTTGCCGGTCGCCTCGCCGAGCGGCGGCCTACCCGTCGCTGTGCAGATTGTTGGATCGCCCGGCTCCGATTCCCAGCTCTTCGGGATCGCCCTCATTCTCGAGAATGTATGCAGGGCGTGTAGATCCTGACCGCTGCGAGGCAGTTCGTTCAAGCACTTTGGCAAATGAGCGGAGTATCCAGACAAGACTGAAGACAATTCACGTCACCAATTCCTTTCGGGCGATGCGCTCGCCGGTCTGGCATTCGTTTGCTGACCCAATTTGGGGCATGACCAATTTGTGATCACATCATTTGGCGGCGCCTACGCTGTGAGCCGGCTTAACGGTTGTCTTGCAACTTGTGGAATTGCCGCGCTCATTGTGCGCTGCCGCTGCGAGCCTGCGATCACCGTTGGCCAATGCAGCCATAAGGTCCAGCACTGGATGCTTACGGCGAAGGTTCCGTAACCATGTGGTTGATAGACGAACACTCTAGTGTCGTCGGCGCCGCGATGGCAAATAGCGCTGCAGCGAGAGCGCTGGATATCGACGAAGGTCACCGCGGCGCGGAGGGCCACGCCGGCGCAGGCGTTATTCCCGCCGCCTGGGAGTGGGCGTCGACCTCTGAGACAATGGCTGCAATCGCGCTCGGATACAAATCGCCCTGCGTGTGGCAAGCTCTCGGCCTGCGGAAACAATCGATACATATGCCACTGGGCGCTGGGTAGGCTATGGGGTTGCCGCAGCTACTTCCCCACCATTTGCGGCTGGGTCATAAGCTTCGCTTGCGAACAGCGTGTCGTAGATCGCCAGGCTATGATGGAGGTGATGTTATCCGCAGAAGATCGGATCGAAGATGCGGAGATCATCCATCACCATGCGCACCGTCCGTGTCGGTGGACGCCGTCGGCCTTTGGCAGGGCGGTCAGGGCGTTCTTCGTCTTCGTCAGGTGGCGCGCCCGAGTACTTGCCGCGGTGACGCGAGCATAGGTTATCGCCCGGCACTCGCCGGCGTACCCTGAGCACGGCCCGATCAGTGGCGTCAGCCCGGTCTGAGACGGGGTGAAGGCGAGATTGTACGCGACCACCGAGGACCAGATCTAAGCTTTGAAGTGATCGAAGCGGTCGACAACGCGTTCGATCAGCTTGCGCGCATTCGGCCCTACCACGGAGAACTGGCCCAAGCGTCGGTGGTCGAAATCAACTGGACGTCCAGGCCAAAGGCATTGCCGCGCGAACTCCATGTGTCGGTAAACTGGGCCGGCCTGTGCCGTGGTCGTCGACACGACAAAATTGGCGGTCAAGGCGGCATGCAGCATCGTCGGGTCTGAAGCCGTGAACGATAAGTTGAGACCAAGCATGGGAGGGAAGGAACTCCCCTACATGCTTGAGGCGCGGCCGTGCGCTCTCGTTTTCCTTGGGAATGGACCGACGGCTTCAGTGCACCACCCGGCATATGATTTCAACGACGAAGCCTTCCCTACGGCATCGGGTATTGGGTGAACCTGATCGAGACGGTTCTGGCCGATTGAAGCGAGCGTCATCCGCACCACCTGGGTAAACATTACCGATCGGACGCACAGCCGGAACTCCGTGGCGCCTTGCAGGCTTGGTTTCGGGCTATGACGTCGCCCGAAGGCTCAAGATCGACGGCGATGAGGTTTTGGCGGCCTGAAACGGCGATGTGGCAGCTGTTGGGTGCTTTTCCGCGAGCCTCGCTAGGAGACAGAACGCCACTGTCTGACCACAGCATGCCGCCGTCGAAACGGGCTACGACGGAATTGCCGCCGACAGATGACAAGCCGCTCAGTGGCAGCGTAAGACCATTCATGGCGGGTGTGGTCTCCGGAAATGATTCGGATCGGCCTTACCAACCAAACCCTAGGTCATTTCAATGGCTTGAACCACATCCGCCAACCCGCCGTGAATTTTTCAGGCTAACACTCACGCGAAAACCAGAACGCGGCTGGTATGCGCGTCATGCCGATCCTTTCATAGAAGCCTACAGCGTCGGGCTCGGAAATCAACGCCATTGCGACGACAGGTCCGAGCTGCCGGCGCGCGTCGCCAACCAGGCCCTTGCCGATGCCAAGCCCTTGCGCCGATTTCGAGACGGCGAGCTCGGAGATATAGCAGACCCAAAAGAAGTCGGTGACGCCGCGGAGAACTCCGACCAGTTTCCGGTCGCGCCGGTCGAGCCGCGCCGTCAGCACTAGATCGGCATGGCTAAGCATCGCCTTCAGCCGCAGCTCTCCATGGCCTCCCCCGAAGCCGGATTCCACCAACACTCGGCAGAACTCAGCGGCATCGAGGTCCGGCTCGCTAGCGTAAAGGATTTTAGGGGGCTCGGGCACACCATCTCCTTTCAGAAACGTCTCAAGTATAAATTGAATTGCATCCTATTCTGTGCAATCATAGTAACATCAGCAGTTGCTTTGGTGGTTCATCACTTTTGCTCGTCGGGAAGGTGCCCCGAACGGGGTTTGGCTGCGAACTGATCGAAGCTCCACCAGTCGGTCGTACCGCGACGACTATAACCTCTTACCTAGCGCCGCTGCGCAGAGGTAAGGGCCACATATTGTTCCTATTCGCCAAGGGTCGGAAATGGTGTGATCGACCAACTGATCGAGTCGACGGCACGCTGAAGTGCGATCTCGGTCTGAGCAAGACTGGGTGAAACGGCGACGACATGTCCGATACAGTCTCGGTAGTCGCCTTTCCTGATGATCGGCGTCTTGGGTTCAACATAGAATTTGACCTCGGCGACACCTGGTAAAGCAGCCGCCCGACTGTCGCCATCGATCCAGTCGAGGATCCCATCGCGATC
>NZ_JAIUHW010000027.1:0-9901 GCF_020165315.1 Mesorhizobium sp. BR115XR7A | reverse complement strand
GTTGCGCGTTTTGCCTGGGCGTACCGACGTAGCGCCCTACGGCGCCCCCCTCTGTCCTGCCGGACATCTCCCCCACGGGTGGGGAGATTGGCAGCTTTGGCGCCGGCTCTCTTCCTGGCAATGTTGAAAATTGGCGAAGGCAGCGATGACAGCCAATCTCCCCCCTCGTGGGGGAGATGTCCGGCAGGACAGAGGGGGGGCGCCGTAGGGCGCCAGCTTGATCCAGCCCAGCCCCTAATGCGCCGCGCCGAGCTCCTTCACGTGCTTCTCGTGCATCTTCAACACGGGCAGCGTCTTCTTCGCGAATTCCTTCAGCGCGGGGTCGTCGCCCGATTTCGCATAGGTGCTGAACAGGGCGACCGCCTGCTTGTGGGCCTCAGTCTGCATCATGACGTATTTCTCATCGAACGCCTTGCCGCTGGCGGCTTTCAGCTGGTCCAGCATCTGCTGGTCCTTGGGCTGCAGCGCGGGTCCGGCGGGCTTGATCGAGGCGGTGGTCTGCCCCTTGCTCAGCGCCTGCTTGAAGTCCTCGCCGGCCTTGGTGTGGTCCTTGATCATCTGGCCGGCGAAGGCCTTGACGTCCGCCGAGGCGGATTTCTGTTCGGCGAGCCGGCTCGACTGGATCTCGAATTCATTGGCACTGGGCACGGTGCCGACAAAGGTCGGGGTGTCGACCTTGCTGTCGGGCAACATGGGCGCGACGGCGTTCGAATTGGTGCCGTTCGTCTGGGCAAGGGCGGCGGGCGCGACGGCGGTCAGCGCGACGGCGGCCATGGTCAGGAGCATTTTCATCTGGCGTCTCCGATCGGAATGGTTCCCTCGAGGAGTCCAACGCCGCAGATGCGGCGAGGTTGCCAGCCGTATCCCTTCTCGTCGCGCCGTAGAAGGGAAAGCAGCCTTGCGACCGCGGCAGGATCTACGGACGACGAGGCCCCAGCAGAAAGGCTGTCATCGTCGCGCTCACGCACGCCACCGCCAACAAGGGGACGAAGCCCGAAGAGCCGGGGCTTCGGTGCATTGGAACAAGGCTTTCCGGAGCCGGAGCATTTTGAACCAACCCGTCCAGGTCGGATCTGCTCCCCCGTCGAACGGAATAGGCGCGCGTCAACTCCGCACCGAGCAGAAAGATTTCCGATGAATAATAGACCCAGAGCAGTATGACGAGCAGCCCTCCGGCCGCACCATAGGACGATGCGATCGCACTCGTGCCGATATACCAGCCGATAAGCGACTTTCCCAACGTGAACAGCGCGGCGGTCACCACGGCACCGATCCCGACATCCCGCCACTGCAAGGCACGGTCCGGCAGCACTTTGTAGATCGCGGCAAACATCACCGAGATCAGGGAAAAGGAAATCAGGGTGTTGATGGCGCTCAGAACAAATTGGCCGAACGGCAGATAAGCGCTGATCACGCTGCCCAGAGCCGAGATCGCCGCGCTCGCCGCCAGGGATACCAGCAACATAAAGCCGAGGGCGGCGACCAGGCCCAGACTTGCCGCACGCGCGCGCAAGAGACGCGACAGCGAATCCCCTTTCGCTTCAACCTTCCATATTGCATTCAGAGCCTGCTGCATCTCGCCGAACACCGCGGAGGCGGTGACGAGCAGAGTGGCCACGCCGATGAGGGCGGCCAGGGTCCCCGATGATTTGCTGGATGCCCCTTCGAGCGCCGTCTGAAGCAGCGCCGCGCTTTCCCGGCCCATCAGCCCCGATATCTGAGCAGACAAGGCCAACTGTGCCGCGTCATGACCAAAAGCGATGCCGGCAATCGCAACGACGATTATCAGGACCGGGGCCAGAGACGTGGCGGCATAAAACGCCATCGCCGCGCCATGGCTAAGGGCATTGTCGTTGACAAAGCCAACCACGCTTTCTCGCACCAAGTCCCATACGTCTTTAACTGCAGGGCGCACGTCTAATCCGTGAAGCGGGTCGCAAACCGTCTCCTATCAATGCAGCGGATGTTCCGATGTTCCGGCCGACTTGAGTGAGAGTTCCAGCAGCCACGTGATGCGCGGATCAAGGACACGGGTCAAACACAAGGCATCGCCCGACGACCACGCCTGCCTCATCGAACAGGCCGATGGCGACCATGTGCTGAAGAGCCACTCGGAACGAAGCGTGCGGACTGAGCGACTTCAGTGGCAGCACGCCTCGCCATATTGCAGTTGCTCGCCGAAATTCGGCCGGCCTTCCGGCGTGAAATCCATCAGGTTCCACAGGATCTCGCAGGTGCCGATGGCGCGCGGGTCCTGGCCGGGTTCGGTCGGCGCGAAGCCGAGTTCCGACGACCAGAAATGCCTGATGCCGTCAGCATCGCGGTGGAACACCGACAGCAGCGGGATCTGCGCGCCGTCCGCGTCCTCGGCATTGTAGTCGCGCTTGAAGCTGTTGTTGGCCGACGACACCAGCCGCATGTTGCGCCAGCCGCGATCGCGGCCGAGCGTGACGAGGTTTTCCAGCGCCGTCTTGGCCACCACGGCGAAGTTGAAGCCGGCCGCTTCGAGATGGCCGACCGCGCCGTCGAACTGGTCGAGCAGGGCGGTGCAGGACGGGCATGGCTGGTCGGGCCGGGCGAGCTTCGCGGTACCGCCGCTGGTCGCGACGTCGCGTGTCTCCCGCGGATGGCGCGGGAACATCATGTTGTAGAGGATCAGCGTGTTCTTGCCGGGCGCGAACAGCTCCGACAGTTTTATCCTGGCGGGCTTGCCGGCTTCATCGAGGCCGTCGAATACATAATCCTGCGGCACCAGCCCGCCCGGCGGCAGCGCGCGGCGCGCCTCGGCCACGGCTTCCATGGCCCGGCGCAGCTCGATTTCCTTCTTCAGCAGCCTTTCGCGCGCGGTGCGGTATCTGGCGGATTCGTTGGGAAAGGTGATCATGATCGGCTCCTTGGTTCCGCGCGCCGGCGTCCCGGCGCGGTTGCTCTGCGACCCAAGGACGTTTGGCCGGAACCGGTCCCGACATTTCGCATCGGGACAGGCCCGGCCTTGCCACATACCCGTTATCGGCTACAGCTGCGAGTGGAGAGAAGAATGCACGAAGCCGACGAGATCGACCTGCGCTGCCCGCAAGTGGTGGCCAACAATGCCGCCAAGGGCCTGCGGCTGCGCAAGCAGTTCGGCCGTGGCGGCACCGAGATCGGCGTGGCGCGGGCGACGGAGCTGAAGAACCGGGAGAAGCTGGCGCCTTCCACCATCCGCCGCATCGTCAGCTACTTCGCCCGCCACGAGGTCGACAAGCGCGGCAAGAATTACGGCAATGAGGAAAACCCTTCGGCCGGCACCATCGCCTGGCTCTTATGGGGTGGCGACGAGGGCCGCGCCTGGGCGCTGGAGATCAAGCAGAAAATCGGCAACGCGCCCGATATCTGAGGATGCCCTGCCCTCCGCTATGGCTTCGGGCGTTCGTCGCTTCAATCGACAAATCGTTGTCGATTGATCGGCTTCGCCGACCACTCCTCACCCCTTGACCCCGCCGGCAGTGAGGCCGGAGACGATCTTGCGCTGGAAGATCAGCACCAGCACCACCAGCGGCACCGTGACGATCACCGAGGCGGCCATGATGTTGCCCCAGGGGATTTCGAACTGCGAATTGCCCGAAAGCAGCGCGATCGCCACCGGCACGGTCCGCCGCGCGTCGTTGGAGGTGAAGGTCAGCGCAAACAGGAACTCGTTCCAGGCACCGATGAAGGCCAGCAGCCCGGTGGTCGCCAGCGCCGGCCACATCAGCGGCAGGAAGATGCGCGTGATGATGATCCACGGCGTCGCGCCATCGAGGATCGCCGCCTCCTCGACCTCCACCGGCAGGTCGCGCACGAAAGCGGTGAGCACCCAGACGGTGAACGGCAGCGTGAAGATCATGTAGGAGAAGATCAGCGCGAGGAGGGAATTGTAGAGGCCGAACAGCCGCACCAGCTCGAACAGCCCGGCCAGCACCGCCACCTGCGGGAACATCGAGACCGACAGGATGGCGAACAGCAATGCCGGGCGGCCGCGAAAACGGATACGCGCCAGCGCGTAGGCCGCGGTGACGCCGAGGAACAGCGACAGCGCCACCACCGCACCCGAAACCACCAGCGAGTTCAGCAGGTTGCGCAGGAAGGCGCCTTCGGCCAGCACGTTGCGGTAATTGCCGAGGCTGGGCGCCTTCGGCCACAGGTCGGCATGGAACAGCTCGGTCCCCGATTTCAGGCTGGTGACGATGGCGTAATAGAACGGGAACACCGCGATGAGCACGATTGCTCCGACCAGCAGATAAAAGCCCATGCGCTTCAGCAGCCACATCTCAGCGGCCTCCGTCCAGGCTTAGCCGGCCGATGCGGATGGTGAGCATGGTAAGCAGAGCGAGAATGAGGAAGAGCAGGGTCGAGGCGGCCGAGCCATAGGCGAACTTGTCGAACTCGAACAGGTTCTCGCGGGCGAACACCGACATCGACTTGGTGTGCGCATTGTTGGGCGTCAGCACATAGATCAGGTCGAAGATGCGCAGCGCATCGAGCGCGCGGAAGATCACCGCCACCATCACCGCCGGGCGGATCAGCGGCAAGGTCACGCGCCAGAAGATCTGCCAGGGATTGGCGCCGTCCAGCCTGGCGACCTCGATGATCTCGCGCGGCAGCATCTGCAGCGCGGCAAGGATCAGCAGCGCCATGAAGGGCGTCGTCTTCCAGATGTCGACGATCAGCACCGCCGCCATCGCCGTGTCGGCGCTGGCGGTCCAGGCGATCTTGTGGTCGATCAGCCCGAGGTTGACGAGCATGACATTGATGATGCCGAACTGGTCGTTCAGCATCCACTGCCACATCTTCGCCGAGACGATGGTCGGGATCGCCCAGGGGATGAGGATCGCCGCCCTGACGATGCCGCGGCCGGGGAATTCGGCGTTGAGCACCAGGGCGACGACCATGCCGAGGATCGTCTCGCAGGTCACCGAAACCACCGCGAACCGCACCGTGTTCCAAACGGCGCCCCACCAGACCGGGTCGAGAAGCAGCCCGTCATAGATGACCCGCCCGCTCGGCATGCGCAGCACCGAGACGTAATTGGCCAAGCCGACCCATTGCCGGGCGTCGAGGTCTGACAGCGAGGCGTCGGTGAAGCTGAAATAGACCGTGCGCGCCAGCGGCCAGCCGGCAGCGGCGGCGAGCACCACAAGCATCGGCGCCAGAAACAGCCATGCCGAGCGCACACGCTGGCGCGTCAGGCTCGAACCAGAGCGCGCATCGGCCGGGTGCGCGCTCACCAGCCCTTGCCTTTCAGCCGGGTCAGCGTCGCTTCGAGGTCGGCCAGATTGTCGGCGGCGCTGCCCTCGCCGGACAAGGTCTTGTGGACGGCGTTCCAGAACTGGCTCGACGCCTCGTTGTACTTGTTCCTGGTCACCGCCGAGGGCCGTGGCTCGGCATTGAGGAAGACCTCCTTCCAGTGTGGAATGATCGGCTGTTGCCGGGCGATGTCGGCATCGTCATAGAGCGCCTGGATGGTCGGCAGGTTGGCGGTCTTGAGCGTGCGGTATTTCTGCATTGCCGGCGAGGCGATGAACTTGACCAGCTCGATCGCCGCATCCGGGTGCTTGGAATATTTCGAGACCGCGAGGTTCCAGCCGCCGAGCGTCGCCGCCGGCCGGGCGCCCTCGCCCGTGCCCGCCGGCAGCGGTGCGACATCGAACTTGCCCTTGATCGGCGACCCCTGGCTGTTGCCCAGCGCATAGGCATAGGGCCAGCTGCGCATGAAGACCGCATTGCCGGTCTGCCACACGCCGCGCGCCTCCTCTTCCTGGTAGGCGAGCACGCCGGGCGGCGCGATGGTGCCGATCCAGGCCTTGGCCATGTCGAGCGCGGCCGCCGCCTGGGGGTTGTTGATTGAAATCGCGCCATCCGGCTCGACGATATGGCCGCCGCCATTCGACACCACCCATTCGAACGCGTCGCAGGTCAGCCCCTCATAGGCGTTGCCCTGGAAGACGAAACCCCAGATATCCCTGTTGCCCGACGCCCGCTCCTTGTCCATCACCAGCCTGGCGGTGTCACCCAGCTCCTTCCAGGTGGCCGGCACCTTGGCGCCGTATTTGTCGAGCAGGTCCTTGCGGTAATAGAGCGCCGGCGCATCGGTGAAGATCGGCAGCGCCACCAGCCTGCCGTCGACGGTCTGCGACTGGATGATCGACGGGAAATGCCTGGCCACGACATCCCTGGTCGCCTGGGTCAGGTCGACGAACTGGCTGGCGAGCTGCGGCGCCCAGATGACATCGGTCTGGTAGACGTCGACGTCGCTGTTGCCGGCAGCGAGCCACAGCCTGTACTGGCCGAACTGGTCGGTCCCCGACGACGGCATGGCGACGATGGTGACCGTGTCGCCGCTCTCCTTCTCATAGCGGTCGAGGATCTCGCGCAGCACCTTGAGGCCGTTGCCGGTGTCGCCCGACACGATCGACAGCTCGACCGCGCGCGCCGGACCCGCCGCGAGCACGACAACGACGCTCAACGCCAGCCATGCGTGGAAAAGCTTCATCGCGGCGGATCTCCCTTGGCAGCCGGCGGCGCACGGCACCGGCAGCCGGTCAGACCCCACCGTTCATTGAATGCGGAGCAGCGCCTTGGGTTCCCGAACAGCCATCGCCGCCAGTCAGCCTTCCCAGGCGACGGGCCTCATGCCCAGCCGCTCGTAGAGCCGCACGGCGGCGGGGTTCTCGAGCGTATTGGTCTTGAGGTCGACATGGGCGGCGCCCCGGTCGCGAAAAATAGCGAAGGCGTGCCACATCAGCGCTTCGCCGACACCCTTGCCGCGCGCTTCTGGATGAACGGCCAGATCCTTGACGAACGCCGAGCTCCAGCACAGTGCAGCCGCCGCCAGCCTGCCCTTGGCGTCGATGACGAGGAAACACAGCGCCGGGTCGAATTGGGGATCTTCGGATATGCGCGGCCACCATTCGTCGAAGGGGCCGTCCGTGCCGTCGTCGAACACTTCGCCCAGCAACGCATGCAGGGGCAGCGCGTCGCCGCGCTCGAACGAGCGCATGACGAAGCCGTCCGGCCAATGCGGTGGAACGAGTGTCTCGTCGAGGATCTTGCGCAGCCGGATGTCGTTCGGAGCCGGCGGGCGCGGTTCGGGCATCGCGCTCAGGCGTCGGGCTGAAGGCGCCCGCGCTTGCGGTCGACGCCGAGGCCGGTCGCCTCGAGCAGGCCCTTGCGCTTGGCGTCGAAATAATAGCCGGTCTGGTAGAGCCAGTCGGCCTTCTTGGCGTTGCCGTTGGACACCAGCCAGGCGCCGCGCAGATATTTGACCGCGTATTTGAGGTTGGTCTCCGCGTCGAACAGGCCCTTGGCCGGCCCATCATAGCCCATGCCGCGCGCCGTCGCGTGCTTGATCTGCATCAGCCCCCAATGGCCGTTATTGTAGGCCTTGGGATTGTAGGTGCTTTCGCGGTTGACGACATGGCGCACCAGATCCACCGGCACCTGGTAGAAGGCGGCGTATTTGACGATCAGCCGGTCGACGTCGCCGCGCATGCCGGTCGCATGCTGCTCCGGCTCGACCGGCTCCGACGGGAACTGCACCAGGGCGGCAGGGTTCTGCGGCACGACATAGGCCACCTGCTGCACGCCAGGCAGTTTCTGGCCGCCCTTGGCAACCGCCGGCACGATGAGCCCGGCGGTCGTATAGGTCTCCGCCGACTGGATCGGCCGGCCGGCTTTCGCCGGGGCCGGCGCCTGCCAGGCATTGGCGGCCATCACGGCGGGCACGGCAGGCGCGGTTGGGGTCGCCCCGGCAAAGGCCGCGGTCGCCGCGGCCGGCTGGGCGACGGCATCGAGGGCAGGCGTGGCCGGGCTGGGGGTCGACTCGGCGGTCTGGACGGGGCTGATTCCGGAGGATTGCGGCAGCACCGAAACCGTCTCCGGCAAGGGGATGGTGAAGCCGGCATCGCTACCGGCGACGGTCGCGGTTTCGGTCAGCGACGGCGCGGCCTTCATCTGCGAGGTCGAGGTGCAGCCGCTGATGCCGGCAGCCGCCACGATCATGCCGATGGCGATAAGGGTTTGTTTTGCTGGCAAGCCGCGTTCGGTGTCCGGTTTGTCGGGTGTTAAGATTTTCCTTACACCAGCGATTCCTGGGTAGCAATCGGGGCCATCTGGTGGTTTTCGGGTGGCGGGATGCAGGCAGCGATGCCATATTGTTCCTGATATGTACCGGCAGGAATCCCGGATTTCGCCGCTTTGCGGAAAGGAGCGCAGCATGGAAACGACATCTTCGATCACGGCCGGCCACGCAGTGTTAGAAACAGTGATCGGTTTCATGGGCATCGCCTGGAGCGAAAAGGGCCTGATCCGGCTTTGCCTGCCCGAACGCAGCCGCGAAGCGGTGGAGCGGCGGCTGATGCGCCATGCCGGTATTTCCGCCTCCACGGCCCAGCCGTCATGGGTGGTCGAACTGATCGCCTCGATCAAGGCTTACGCCGCGGGCGAGGACGTCGATTTCACCGGCTTTCCCGTCGACCTCGACGGCATCGACGATTTCCGTCTCGCCATCTACGACGCGGCACGAAAGCTCGGCTACGGCGAAACCACCACCTATGGCGAACTCGCCAAGCGCGCCGGCCATGCCGGCCTGCCGCGCGAAACAGGGGCGGCCCTTGGCGCCAATCCGGTGCCGCTGGTCATCCCGTGCCATCGCATCCTTGCCGCCGGCGGCAAGATCGGCGGCTTCTCGGCGCCCGGCGGCTCGACCACCAAGGAAAAAATGCTGGCCATGGAAGGCGTGCATGTCGGCCCTCCGCCGCCGGCGCAGGTGTCCTTCGGCTTCTGACAGCAGTAAGCCGCTCCCGGGTGCTAATGGCGCCGGATGAATCGATGCCTGAAATGCTCATTGTCCGGCCGCTTGCAGTTGTACACCGGGCAGGACTTGGTGTCGGCGCTCGGCACATAGGCGCGTGTCCGCACCTCGCCCATGGTGCAGAACTGCTGGCTCTGCACATAGCGGTCATAGAGCGGCAGCCCCGGCACCCGCTTCGACTGATAGCGAAGGATAACCGCACCTTGGCGCGCGATCGTCGACTGGACCTTGCCGCAGCTCAGATGTGTCGGGTCGTAGCGCGAGATCGCTTGCGCCTGGGCGGCCACCAGCGTGAGGCAGGCGGCAAGCAGGATGGTTTTCATGGTCGCTCTCCCCTCGATCCGCCGCCCGGGACGGCACGATCTTGCGCCACGGTTTCACCAGATTGGGGCGGCCGTTGGGCGGCCCCGGATCACGACGTTTTCACGCAGTCTTGTTTTTTGTGCGAAAGCAGCCTATATCAGCCCCATTGATATTTCGGCCGATCGATCCGGGCCTCGCGATCTTCGCGTTTGCTGACGTCTATCTCCAAAATCTCGATGCACACCGGCTGGACTTCGGTCCGGTCATACCAAAGCAAATGTGAAGGACTATTTTTATGGCAACTGGAACGGTCAAGTGGTTCAACGCCACCAAGGGTTTCGGCTTCATCCAGCCTGACAGCGGCGGCGCGGACGTTTTCGTCCACATCTCGGCTGTTGAGCGCGCTGGACTGTCGACCCTGGTCGAAGGCCAGAAGATCAACTTCGAGATCGAGCAGGACCGCCGCACTGGCAAGTCGTCCGCTGGTTCTCTGAGCAAGGCAGCCTGATTTTGAAAATGGCGCGCGCCGGACGAGAGTTCGGGGCGCGCGGCAAGTCACGGATGTACTGACGGTCGCGCGAGAAGCGCGCCGGAGCGGAAAGAGCCGACAAGCTGGAACAGCAGATAGCTGCCAGCCCGGACCGGATGCTCCCAATCAGGCTACCGAAATGGGAAGGCGGGATTTATCCCGCCTCAGATTGCTGACAAACCCCTGGCTTTTGCCGGGGGTTTTTGATTCACTGGGTCATGTTGAAGCGACCCGCCCCT